>JADLGE010000079.1 GCA_020849475.1 Gammaproteobacteria bacterium | reverse complement strand
TGATGCGCTGCTCGCCGCCGGAACGAATG
Source organism: Gammaproteobacteria bacterium (assembly GCA_020849475.1). GTDB lineage: Bacteria > Pseudomonadota > Gammaproteobacteria > JADJYF01. The sequence continues at coordinate 183,237 of JADLGE010000079.1, read as the reverse complement.
AAGAGATCGGGGTTGGGCAGGTCGGCCAGCGCGAGACGCGCCTCGATGTGTTCGGGCGTGATGTCCTCGGCCGCCAATTCACCACGCTGCACCTGGGCCGCAAGCTGCCGGGTGGCCTGGGTGATGTCCCATTGCCCACCATAGTTGGCGGCAATTACCAGGTTCAGGCGTTGATTGCCGGCCGTATAGGCCTCGGCGCGCTCGATGCACTGCTTGAGCTTTTTCGGAAACGGCTCGCGGTCACCGATCACGCGCAGGCGCACGCCGGCCTCATGGAGTCTTTCGATTTCCTGATCGAGCACCATCACGAACAGCTCAAACAGCAGTTTGACTTCGGTCGGCGGCCGCCGCCAGTTTTCGCTGCTGAAGGCAAACAGCGTCAGGGTCTCGATGCCGGATTCGGCGCAGTACTTGACGATGACGCGGACATTTTCGACGCCGGCGCGGTGACCAGCGATGCGCGGCAGGCTGCGACGTTTGGCCCAGCGACCGTTGCCATCCATGATGATGGCAACGTGTCGCGGTAACGGGCCAGGCATGGCGGGTTCGCTAGCCACCCTCAGACCGCCATCATTTCGCGCTCTTTGGCCGCGACGATTTCGTCAATTTTCTTGACGTGCTCGTCGGTGATTTTCTGTGCCTGATCCTCACCCTTGCGCTCGTCGTCAGAGGTGATGTCCTTGGCTTTGAGCAGTTCCTTGATGTGCCCGTTGGCGTCGCGACGGATGTTGCGCACCGCGACCTTGGCCTGCTCGGCTTCCTTGTTCAGGATCTTGATGAGGTCCTTACGGCGCTCTTCGGTGAGCGGCGGCAGCGGCACACGGATGACGGTGCCGGCGGTATTGGGATTCAAGCCCAGCCCCGAATCACGTATCGCCTTCTCGACCGCGTCGATGGCGCCTCGGTCCCAGGCTGTCACCACCAGGGTGCGGGCATCTTCCACCGACACGCTGGCGCACTGCGGCAGCGGCGTCGGCGTGCCGTAGTAGTTGACCATGATGTGTTCGATGAGGCTGGGTTGCGCGCGCCCGGTGCGCAGTCGCGCCAAATCGGAGCGGAAAGAATCGACGCTCTTGCCCATGCGCTTGCGCGCGTCTTCGATGATGTCCTTGATCATGTCATCTGATTACCGTTACCAGGGTTCCAACTTCATGTCCCAGCGCCGCGTTGACGAAGGCGCCGGGGACGGTCATGTCGACCACCCGCAGCGGCATCTTGTTCTCGCGGCACAGGACGATAGCGGTGGCATCCATGACACCCAGCTTGCGCTCCAGGACATCGTCGTAATCGAGCACGTCGTAGCGTTTGGCGCTGGGATCCTTGTTCGGGTCGGCGGTGTAGACGCCGTCGACCTTGGTCGCCTTGATCAAGAGTTCCGCATTGATTTCGATGGCGCGCAGGCTGGCCGCCGAATCGGTCGTGAAAAATGGATTGCCAGTGCCGGCCGCCAGCACCACCACCCGCCCCTTCTCGAGGTGGCGAACGGCGCGACGACGGATGTAATCCTCGCAGACCTGGTTGATCTTGATCGCGGACATGACGCGCGCATACATGCCTTTGCGCTCCAGGGCATCCTGGATGGCAAGTGCATTGATGACGGTCGCCAACATGCCCATCTGATCGGCGGTTACGCGATCAATGCCGGAAGCGGCGAGACCCGCGCCGCGGAAGATGTTGCCGCCGCCGATGACGATGGCCACCTCGACGCCGGCCTCGCGCAGGTCACGAATCTCGTTGCCGATGCGGGCCAGGATGTCCGGGTCTATGCCGTAATCACCCTCGCCCATCAGGGCTTCGCCACTCAGCTTGATGAGAACGCGTTTGAAGTGCGGGGCATGCGCCCCGCTGTTCGAGCCAGATACCATGCTGACGTCCGCTACCGGCACTCAGCGCTGGGTCGCGCTGCGGGCCTGGGCCATCACCTCTTCAACGAAGTTATCTTCCTTCTTGTCGATACCTTCGCCGACTTCGTAGCGCACGAAACGGGTGACCATGGCGCCATTGCTCTTGAGCAGTTTCTCCACCGTCTGGTCGGGGTCCTTGACGAAGGGCTGACCGAGCAAAGTGGTCTCGGCCATGAACTTCTTGAGACGCCCGACCACCATCTTCTCGACGATGTCGGCCGGCTTGCCGCTCTCGGCGGCCTGTGCAGAGTAAATTTCGCGCTCTTTGGCGATCACATCGGCCGGCATCTCGGCTTCGCTCACGCACACCGGGTTGCTGGCGGCGATGTGCATGGCGATGTCGCGGGCCAGCTCGGCATTGCCGCCGGTCAGCGCCACCAGCACACCAATGCGCTTGCCGTGCAGGTAGGACTGCACCACGCCGCCATCGGCGGCGAGCACGGTGAAACGACGAATCTCGATGTTCTCGCCAATCTTGGCCACCAGGCCAGCGCGCATCTGCTCGAGGCTCTCGCCATCGGGACCGGCTGCGTCACGCAGCGTCGCGACATCGGCTGCGCCGGACTTCAGCGCGGTGTCGGCCACGGCCGACGCGAAACGCTTGAAGTTGTCGTCGTTGGCGACGAAATCGGTCTCGCTGTTGACCTCGACCAGCACCGCATGGGTGGCATTCGAAGCCGTCACGATCGCGCCTTCGGCGGCAATACGGCCGGCCTTCTTGGCGGCCTTGGCTGCGCCTGACTTGCGCATGTTTTCAATTGCAAGCTCGATGTCGCCATTGGCTTCAACCAGCGCCTTCTTGCATTCCATCATGCCGGCGCCGGACCGCTCGCGCAGTTCTTTGACCATCGCGGCCGTGATATCCATGATCTCTTACCTCAAATTTGATTACGCACTCGTGACCCGCGGCGGCGCGGATCAGGAGGCCTGCGCTTCAGCGGCCGCGCTGGCGGCGCCTGCGTCATCCATCTCGACGAATTCGTCGCGACCACCACCGGACGCTTCACTGCCCGACGCGCGTGCATCGAGCACCGCATTGGCAACGCCTTCCGCGTAGAGGTTGACGGCGCGAATGGCGTCGTCGTTGCCGGGGATGATGTAGTCGACACCATCGGGCGTGTTGTTGGTATCCACCACCGCAACGATCGGAATGCCGAGCTTCTGGGCTTCGGCGACGGCGATGCGCTCATGGCCGACGTCGATGATGAACAGTGCATCGGGCAGACCGTCCATGTCCTTGATGCCGCCCAGGCTCAGGTTGAGCTTGTCGAGCTCGCGGCGCAGGCCCAGAGCTTCCTTCTTGGACATGCGGTCCATGCCACCGGACTCCTGGAGCTGCTCGAGTTCCTTCAGGCGACGGATGGACTGCTTGACGGTCTTGAAATTGGTGAGCATGCCGCCGAGCCAGCGACGGCTGACGAAGGGCATGCCGCAGCGCTGCGCTTCGCGCATCACGGCTTCCTGCGCTGAACGCTTGGTGCCGACGAACAGAATCTTGCCGCGCTTGGCAGTCAGGCGACCAATGAAATTGGTGGCCTCGACGAACATCGGCTGGGTCTTTTCGAGATTGATGATGTGGATCTTGTTGCGCTCGCCGAAGATGTACGGAGCCATCTTGGGATGCCAGAAACGGGTCTGGTGACCGAAATGAACGCCAGCTTCGAGCATCTGGCGCATGCTTACTTCACTACTCATGCGAAACTCCTGATTGGGTTTTGCCTCCACGGATCCCATGCGCCGATCCGCCACTCGCGTGGTGGACACCCTCGGCACCTGTGTCGATCCGTGTGTGGATTTAAGGGTTTGATTGCCTATGAGGCGCGCGCTTTATAACATAGAACATTAGCATCAACAATGACTTGGAACCCAGGCCTTTATGCCCATCTCGATCAAGACGGCCGACGAAATCACCAAGATGAGAGTGGCCGGGCGCCTCGCCGCTGAAGTGCTGGAAATGATCGCGCCGCACGTGCGGCCGGGCGTGACCACCGACGAACTCGACCAGCTCTGCCATCGCTACATCATCGACGTGCAACAGGCCATTCCGGCGCCGCTCAACTACCACGGCTTTCCGAAATCCATCTGCACCTCGGTCAATCACGTGGTCTGCCATGGCATTCCCGGCGACCGCCGCCTCAAGAACGGCGACATCGTCAACGTCGACATCACCGTCATCAAGGACGGCTTTCACGGTGACACCTCGCAGATGTTCATGGTCGGCGAAGCCTCGTTGAAGGCACGCCGGCTGGTCGAGACTGCCTACGAATGCCTGCTGGTAGGCATTGAACTGGTCAAACCCGGCACGCGCCTCGGCGACATCGGCGCGGCCATCCAGACGCTGGCCGAATCGCGCAATTTTTCCGTGGTGCGCGAATACTGCGGCCATGGCATCGGCCGCACCTTTCACGAAGAGCCGCAGGTGTTGCATTACGGCAACGCCGGCACCGGCGTCGAGCTGCAGGCCGGCATGACCTTCACCATCGAACCGATGATCAACGCCGGCAAGCGCCATGTGAAACTGCTCGGCGACAACTGGACCGTGGTCACCAAGGATCGCGGCCTGTCCGCCCAGTGGGAACATACCGTGCTCGTCACCGACAGCGGGCATGAAGTGCTGACCGCCCGTGCCGAAGAGGCGTTTGGCATCGCGGCATGACCGCCATCGCGTCGACTCGCGATCTCAGTCAAATCATTGGCGAGAGCGATTTCGCGCCGCTCGCAGCGCTGCGCGGCGCGCCCCCGGATCAGCGCGCGCGGGAGGTGTGCCGCGCCCTCAACGCCACGCTCCATGCCCGCCTCGACGCACAGTTTCGCGCCGACCTCGACGCCGAGCGCTGCGTACGCGTGCGCGCCTGGGCAATTTCCCGCGAACTGATACTGACCTGGGAGTTATTCGGGCTCGCCGGCAGCCCGCATACGCTGGCCGCCGTTGGCGGCTTTGGCCGCGGCGAACTGCACCCCTGCTCCGATGTGGATATCGCCGTCATCCTCGGCGCGCCCTTGCAGGACGACGAGCGTGAAAGGCTTGAGCAATGGCTGGCCTTTCTGTGGGACATCGGCCTCGAAGTTGGCACCAGCGTGCGCAACGTCGAGCAATGCGCCGAAGAAGCTGCGCGCGATGTCACCGTGGTGACCAATCTCATGGAGGCGCGCCTGCTGACCGGCGCCGCCGTGCCCTTTGCCGCCATGCGCGCCGTCACCGGGCCCGATACGATTTGGCCCGCCGAAACATTCTTTGGCGCCAAGCTCGCTGAACAGCGCGCCCGCTATCGCAAGTACGACGACGCCTTCGGCCAACTCGAGCCCAACGTCAAGGATGGCCCCGGGGGGCTGAGGGATATCCAGAACATCTCGTGGGTCACCAACCGCCACTTTCGCGGTGCCGGCCTCGGCGATCTCGTGACGCACGGATTTTTGACCGCCGATGAATGCCAGACTTTGCAGCAGGGACGGCGCTTCCTGTGGCAGGTGCGTTGCGCGTTGCATTTTGTTGCGCGACGCCGCGAGGACCGCCTGTTGTTCGATCACCAGCGCAGTATCGCGCAGATGCTGGGCTTCAGCGGTGAGGGCCATGAAGGCATCGAACGCTTCATGCGACACTTCTATCGCACCGTGCGCGAGCTCGCGAGCCTGAACGACATGCTGCTGGCGCTGTTTCGCGATGCGACACTCGATCCGGCGCGCGAACTGCCGGTGCAGCCGCTGGGCCGTCGCTTCCAGATCCGCGACGGCTATATCGAAGCACGCGACGAGCATGTGTTTCGGCGTAATCCGCGTGCCCTGCTCGAAGTCTTCCTGCTCATGCAGCAGCACCCTGAAATCGAAGGCGTGCGCGCCAGCACCATCCGCCTCATTCGCGAGCACCTGCATCACATCAACGACAAATTCCGCGCCGACATCCGCGCGCGCAGCCTGTTTCTCGAGATCATGCGCCAGCCGCGACGCATCGGTCATGAACTCGAGCGCATGCATCGTTACGGAGTGCTGGCTGCCTACCTGCCGGCCTTTGCCCGCGTCACCGGCCTCATGCAGTTCGACCTCTTCCATATCTACACGGTCGACGAACATACCTTGCGCCTGGTACGCAATCTGCGCCGTTTTTCCCATCCTTCCGAACAGGATATCCCGCCGCGCCATTGCAGCGAGGCGATCGCACGCGTGCCCAAGCTCGAGGTCCTGTATATCAGCGGTCTGTTCCATGACATCGCCAAGGGCCGCCAGGGCGACCATTCCGATCTCGGCGCCGACGATGCCGTGCAATTCTGCCGCGATCACGGCTTCAGCAATTACGACATCCACCTGGTGGCGTGGCTGGTGCGCAATCACCTGTTGATGTCCGCCACCGCCCAGCGCAAGGACATCTACGACCCGGCGGTGGTGGCCGACTTCGCGCGCAAGGTCGGCGACCTGGTCCATCTCGATTACCTGTACCTGCTGACGGTCGCCGACATACGCGCCACCAATCCGGACTTGTGGACGTCGTGGAAAGCGTCGCTGCTCGGCGAATTATTCAGCGCCACGCGCCGCCATCTGCGCAGCGGCGCCGAAGCGCCGCTGGCACTCGATGAGCGACTTGAAGCATTGCGTCAGGAAGCACGCGCCTGCCTTCTGAATCGCCAGATTCACATCCCGGCCGGTCGCCTGGAACGGTTCTGGAGTGGTCTCGCGCCCGAATATTTTCTGCGCCATCGGCCCGAGGAAATAGCCTGGCACGCCGAAGTGGTGACCGTTGCCAGGCCCGACGATGCGCCCTTGGTCGCGGTGCGCGACATGCCCGCGCGCGGCTGCGCGGCGGTGTTCGTGTACTGCGCAGACATGGACCAACTGTTTGCCATCACCACCGCCGCCCTCGACCGGCTGCGGCTCGACATCCAGGACGCGCGCATCATCACCACCGACGCCGGCTTCAGCATCGACACCTACATGGTGCTCGACGCCGACAGCGGCGACGCGGTGCGGGACGCCGCCCGGCGCGAAGAGATCGGCGAGGGTGTACGGCGTGCGCTGCTGGCGCGTGAATGTCCTGCGGTCAACGCCACTTTGGGCAGCCTGCGCAAGCATCGCCATTTCAATTTCACGCCGGTGGTGCAATTTACGCGGGACGAGCGGCGCAGCCGCACGGTGATGGAAGTCATCGCGGTCGACCGCCCCGGCCTGCTGTCGGAGATCGGCAGAGCCATGGACCAATGCGGCGTCAGCCTGGTCGACGCGCGTATCGCCACCTTTGGCGAACGCGCCGAGGATTATTTCTACATCACCGACAGACGCCAGCGGCCATTCAGCGACCCGGCGGCGCAGACGCGTCTGCGTGATCTCATCGTCGCGGCGCTGACATGAGCATCGCGCCGCCGCGGGATGAAGCGGAACTCGTGTCGCGAGCGCGGCGCTGGGCGGGCATGACCGTCGGCGACATGGCGCAAGCGGTTGCGCAAGCCGTGCCGCGCGACCTGCGTCATCACAAGGGCTGGCTCGGTGAACTGGTCGAAACCGCCCTCGGCGCGACCGCCAGTTCACGTCCGCTGCCCGACTTCACGGAACTCGGCATCGAACTGAAGACCATTCCGGTCGGTGTCGACGGCAAACCGCGCGAGTCGACCCACGTGTGCAGCGTCGAACTCGGCGAACTCATCGGCCAGCACTGGCAGCGCTCGACCGTGCGCTTGAAGCTCAGTCGCGTACTGTGGATGCCGGTGGAGTATCGCGCCGAACTGCCGCTGGCTGCGCGACGCTTCGGCGTGGCGCAACTGTGGAGCCCGAGTCATGAACAGGAAAACGTGCTGCGCGCGGACTGGGAAGAGCACATGGAGCTGCTCGCCACCGGCCGCTTTGATTTGCTGGATGCACGGCTCGGACAGGCGCTGCAGATTCGCCCCAAGGCGGCCAACGGTCGCGCCCTGCGCGCGGTCGGCGATAGCGGCGGCGCACCCGCCGCCACCCTGCCGCGCGGCTTCTACCTGCGCGCAGGTTTCACCCACACAGTATTGAATGCGACCAGACAGCCATGACCCCTGCACTCGACCCACGCCAATGGCGCCTGTGCATAGCACCGATGATGCAGAAGACCGACAGGCACTTTCGTCACCTCGCGCGGCTGCTAGCTCCGCACGCGCGGCTCTACACCGAAATGCTGACGGCGCGCGCCATCCTGCGCGGCGACACGCAGGCGCTGTTGCGTCATCACGCCATTGAACAACCGCTGGCGGTGCAACTCGGTGGCAGCGCCCCCTCAGAACTGGCGGCCGCCGCAGGCCTGTGCGTGGCGCACGGCTACCAGGAGGTCAATCTCAACTGTGGCTGTCCGAGCGACCGCGTCCAGGCGGCCGATTTCGGCGCCTGCCTCATGGCCAAGCCGGCGCTGGTCGCGGAGTGTGTGCAGGCGCTGCTTGAGGCCGTGCCGGACACCGTCACGGTCAGCGTTAAAACGCGGCTCGGCATCGACGATTTGTACAGCTACGAATACTTCGCCGAATTCGTGCAGCGCCTGTACGCAAGCGGCTGCCAGGTGTTTCACGTGCATGCGCGCAAAGCCTGGCTGTCGGGCTTGAGCCCACGCGAGAACCGCGAGGTCCCGCCGCTGGAATACGCCTGGGTCTATCGGCTGCGCCGTGAGCTGCCGAACGCGGTCATCGTCATCAACGGCGGCATCGTCACGGTCAACGAGGCGCTGTCCCACGTGCGTGAGGTCGATGGTGTGATGCTAGGCCGCGCCGCCTATGACAATCCCTATGCCCTCGCAGCCATCGACGCGGCCCTGTTCGGGGCGAGCAACGACGCTCCCGCGTCGCGCGCGGACTGCCTGCATCGTTATCTTGCTTACGTCGACGACGAACTCGCGGCGGGCACCGAGCTCCATCACATCACGCGCCACTTGCTGACCCTGTTCCAGGGCCAGGCCGGCGGGCGCCGCTGGCGCCGCGAACTGAGCGAGAACGCGCACCGTCCCGGCGCCGGACGCGAAGTCATCGAGCACGCACTCGCCGCGATGGCCGCCGCCGCGCCTGCGCCAGACGCGGCCTGACGATGCAGCTTCGTCCAGCGTAAGGCTGGCTGGTGGCTCGACTGCGCGCATATAATGCAAAGCCCGCCGCCTCCGGCCGGCGTTTGTGTCACCGTGAGCCAGCCAGAACATGACTATGGATTTCGAAACCGCACGCTTCAACATGGTCGAGCAGCAGATCAGAACGTGGGAAGTGCTCGACGCCAACGTTCTTGAAGCCTGCTCGAAAGTCCACCGCGAACGCTTCGTGCCGGACGCCTACCGCCAGCTCGCCTTCAGTGACACCGCCATTGAGCTCGGCCATGGCCAGGCGATGATGCAGCCCAAGATCGAAGCACGCCTGCTGCAGGCGCTGGACGTGCGGCGCGCCGACCGGGTGCTCGAGATCGGCACCGGCAGTGGTTACCTGACCGCGCTGTTGGCCTCCCTCGCCGCCCATGTCACCAGCATTGAAATCTTCGACGACCTGTCGGCGCGCGCCAAACACAATCTGCGCAATGCCAATATCGGCAATGTCGCTCTGCATGTGGGCAATGCGGTCGATGGCTGGAGCACCGCCGAGCCCTATGACGTCATCGTCGTAACCGGCTCGTCACCCGAGCGACGCGCCCTGATTGAACAGCAGTTGAGTCTCAATGGCCGCATGTTCATCGTGGTCGGCAATGCACCGGTCATGGAAGCGCTGCTCATCACCCGCATCGCCAAGGACAGTTGGTCGGTGGAGAGTCTGTTCGAAACCGAGCTGGCGCCTTTGATTGGCGCGGAATGCAAACCCGAATTCCAGTTCTGAGCACCGCATCATGCGCGAGTTGAGTGCTTCCGAGGCCGCCACACTGCATGCGCAGTCCAGCGTGCGATTGTTGGATGTGCGCGAGCCTTGGGAACACGAGCTGGTGCATGTCGCCGGCGCCCTGCACATCCCGATGGGTGAAATTCCGGCGCGGCTCGCCGACATTCCTGCCGACCAGCCGCTGGTCGTGATGTGCCATCACGGCATGCGCAGCATGCAGGTCGCACACTTTCTGCTCGCCAATGGCTTCAAGGATGTCGCCAATCTCGACGGTGGCATTGACGCGTGGGCGGCCGTGGTCGACCCGGCGCTGGCACGCTACTGACAGTGCCGCGAAATTCACCACGACCGAGGTCTTTCGTCAGCATGCCTCGCAGTACCCGGCGCACGCTGCGCCCGCTCGTGCATGTGCTGCTGCTCTGCACCGCCCTGCCGGCCGCCGCGCATACCGATCTGCTCGGCGCGCTGGACGCCGCCGAGCAGTCCGATCCGCAGTATCGCGAAGCCCAGGAACAGGCGCTGTCGGTCGCCGAAGGCATTCCGCAGGCGCGCGCGCAGCTGTGGCTGCCGAATATCAATTTCACTGCCGGCATCTCGCATATCGAGCAATCCCTGTCCGGCGGCTTCAGCATCGCCGGCAGTGACAACAGCCCGACCTACGCCAACAAGGAATACCGCATCAACCTCTCGCAGCCGGTCTACCACCACGACCGCTACGTGGCCCTGCGCCAGGCCGACCAGCGCCTGCAGCAGGCGCAGTACGAAGTGCTGGCCGCGCGTCAGGATCTCATGCTGCGTGTGGCTGAACGTTACTTCAATCAACTCGCCGCGCACGACAGCCTGGTGTTCGCCAAGGCCGAGACCCAATCGCTGAAGAGCCAACTCGAACAGGCCCAGCAGCGTTTTCAGGTGGGCTTGATCGCAATCACCGACGTGCAGGAAGCGCAGGCCGGCTACGACCGCGCGCAGGCCGCCGAGATCGGCGCCGAAAACGATGTAGAGAACGCCAACGAAGCCTTGCGCGAAGTGACGGCCAATTACGATCTCGATCTGGCGCCGCTCGGCGAGCATCTACCGCTGGTGGTGCCCGAGCCGCTCGACATCGAGCGCTGGACCGCCACCGCGCTGGAACGCAATCTCAGCCTGGCGGCCGCCAATGTCGCCGCTGAAATAGCCCACCAGGAAATCCGTCGCCAGTACGCCGGCCACTACCCGAGCTTCGACATTGTTGGCGGACACAGCTTCAACAAGCAGGGCGGCCGCTTCGGCAATTCGTCGGTCGAGCAAAACGATATTGGTGTGCAGGTCACGGTGCCGCTGTATGAAGGCGGTCAGGTGGTCTCGCGCACGCGCGCGGCGGAACACGACAGCAATGCCAGTCTCGAGCGCCTCGAGCAGACACGTCGCGCCGTGCACCGTGAAACGCGCGAAGCTTATCTCGGTGTGGTGACCAAGATCAGTGCCGTGAAAGCCTTCGGCCAGGCCGTGGTGTCGTCGCAAACGGCGCTGGAATCCACGCGTGCGGGTTTTGAAGTGGGAACGCGGACCGCGGTCGACGTGGTTGCCGCCGAGCGCAGTCTCTACCAGGCGAAACGCGACTTCGCCCGGGCGCGCTACGACTACATCATTGAAACTTTGCGCTTGAAAAAAGCCGCCGGCAGTCTCGAGCCCGACGATCTGGTCGCCGCCAATGGCTGGCTGGTCGACAATGGCAACGCGTCGCCAACCAGCGTCGCGGCGCCCGCCCCCTGAGCCAAGGAGTCCCGGCCATGTCCGCTTCGCCCGTCAGCCCGGCCATTGCCAAATGCGACGCCGCCCAGTCTGTGCTGGTGGTGTGTGATCTGCAGCAGCGCCTCGGCGATGCGATGCCCGGCAAAGTATTGAACCGCGTGCTGCTGAACGCCTGTCTGCTGGCTCGCGCGGCAGGCTTGCTGGAAATTCCGGTGCTGTGCACCGAGCAGTACCCGCAAGGTCTGGGCAACACCCATGCAGCGGTTGCCGACGCGCTGCCGAAGGCGACGCAGGCCTTCACCAAGACCACGTTCTCGTGCTGCGACGGTCAGGACTTCAACGCCGCACTCGGCAATCTCGCGCGTCGTCAGGTGGTGCTGGTCGGCATGGAAGCCCACATATGCATCCTGCAGACCGCGTTTGATCTGCGCGCCCAGGGCCAGCAGGTGCTGGTGGTGGAAGACGCCATCTGTTCGCGACGCCTGGAAAACTATCAGAACGCGCTTGATCGCCTGCGTCAGGCGGCGGTGCAGGTGGTGAGTGCGGAATCGGTGGTATTCGAATGGTTGCGCGATGCCCAGCATCCGCACTTCAAGGCCATTCAAACCCTGCTGCGCTGAACGCGCGCATCAACATGCTGACGGTCACGTTGCACAACGTGACCTCGCCAGAACGCGCTGCGCACCTGGCGATGCGCCACGCCCTCTCTTCGTTTGATTGCCGCTTTAATTAACCGTGTAATTACGCGCCGTCATGCAGGTGCCAAACGCGCGGTTGTAGTCGTTGGTCATCTGCAGACGTTGGTTGTAATCCTGCGCGGCGGCGGCCTGCTGTTGTTGCTGGTAGACGTTGGCCTGCGGCTGCGGGGGCGGCGCCGGCTTGTCGGTCGCACGGTTCAGGGCGCCGAACAGCGTCGATGCCACCGCGCCTATCGCCGCACCCTGGCCGGCATTGCCGGCAATCGCGCCACCGGCAGCACCCAGGGCCGCACCTGTCGCGGCATCACCCATCACACCGCTGCCCGGCAACATGCCGCCATTGCCGATACCGAGAAAGCCGCCGCCACTACGCTGCGGCTGAGGCTGCTGTTGCACCGGTTGCCCATAGGCGCCGGGCGGCGGCGCGGAAGCGACCGGCGGCGCAGTGCTGGGATCGAAGCCGGTCTGCTGCACGGCCCATTGATGGCATTCAAATCGATCCTTGGACTGCTGCTGTTCGGACTGGCCGGCTTTGGGATATACGAACGCGCCGCCCTGCTGGGCCTGCGCAGATGCTGCGCCGAGCACGATTAAAGACATGGCGAGGGGGGCTCTCAAGGCTCTGACGACGCTCATGGATGGCTACTCCGTTTCAGTTCACGCAATTATAAGACTGGGACTCGGCGCCGCGGCGAAAAGTTTATGAGTCCTCGTTGGGATTTCATGCCCACAGCGCATGACCAGGCGCTTAGCGGCTGCCGTCATGCACGGCTTGATGAGAAAGCGGCGCCACGCCGAGCAATTCACGCACCACGCCGACGGTGCGATGGGTGGCGCCACGATGGCGATGGACGATGTCGCGCGCCACGCCGCCCACGCGGTCACGTTCATTGCTGTCGCGCAGCCAGTGCAATGCCGCCTGCGCCAACGCGCGCGCATCGGCCACCACCACCAGCGCGCCCGCGTCTTCCAGCAGGCGCACAATCTCGGTGAAATTGAAGGTGTGCGGTCCGACCAGCACCGGGCGCCCGAGCACCGCGGGCTCGAGCACATTGTGGCCGCCGAAAGGCAGCAGACTGCCGCCCACGAAGGCCACATCGGCGGCCGCATAGTGACGCGGCAATTCGCCCATGCTGTCGAGCAGGTACACCTGGTCCTGCTCGTCGCACTGAGCGCTCTGGCTGCGACGCCGAAAGCGCACTCCTCGACTGGCGCACAACTGCGCGACTTCATCGAATCGCTCCGGATGGCGCGGCACCAGCAGCAGCAATGCGTGGGGCAATTGCGCCGTGATATGCGCGAACGCGTCCAGCACCAGCGCCTCTTCGCCTTCGCGCGTGCTGGCCGCCATCAACAAAGGGCGATTGACGCCGAGATCGCGGCGCACTGCCGCTGCCTGCTCATGCACGCTGGCCGGCAAGTCGAGATCGAATTTGAGACTGCCGATCACTGCCAGCCGCTGCGGATCCGCGCCGAGGCGGATGAAGCGCGCGGCGTCATCGCTGGTCTGCGCGGCGATATGATCGATGCTGCGCACGATTTCACGACTCAAGGCCGCGACGCGCAGGTAGCCGCGCAATGAACGGGCCGACAATCGCGCGTTGGCCAGCACGATGGGCAACCCTCGACGGTGACACACGGCGAGCGTGTTGGGCCACAACTCGGTCTCCATCACCAGCAGAATGCGCGGGCGAAAGTGTTCGACGAAACGCTGCACGGCGCTCGGCAGGTCGTAGGGAAAAAAGGCGTGCTGCACGCTGTCGCCCAGCATGCGCGCCACCGTATCGGCGCCGGTGGCGGTGGTGGTGGTGAGCAATATCGAGCGGTCTTCGAACTGTTCCTGCAGCGCGCGCACCAAGGGCACCGCCGCCATGGTCTCGCCCACCGAGACGGCGTGTATCCAGATCGGCGCGCCGCCCTTGGCCGGCTCGCGGTAATAGCCGAGCCGCTCACGCCAGCGCAGTGCGGTCGTGCCCGCGTGGCGGCTGCGCAGGTACAGCCGCGCCAGCAGCGCCGGCACCAGCAGCGCGAACAGCGCCGTGTACAGCCGTCTCAGGATTTCAGCCAGCTGAGATACTCCCGCACGCCGGTTGCCACGTCGCGCAACTGCCGCGTGTAGCCCGCCGCGCGCAGGCGAGTGAGGTCCGCCTCGGTGTAGGCCTGATAGGCGCCGACCAGATCGGCGGGAAAATCGACGTATTCCAGTTCGCCCTGCCCATGGAATTCCAACACGGCCGCGGCGATCGCATTGAAGGGTTCCGCCCTGCCGGTGCCACAGTTGTAGATCCCCGACACCGCTGGTGGCTGCGTGCCCAGCCACAGCGTGATGTCGACCACGTCATCGACATGCACGAAGTCGCGGCGCTGCTCACCCGGGCCATAGCCATGCGAAGCGCCGAACAAGCGCACGCGGCCATCGCGTTCCATCTGCTGGTGCAGGTGCAACGCGACGCTGGCCATGCGCCCCTTGTGCTGTTCACGCGGGCCGTAGACATTGAAGTAACGCAAGCCCGCGACCAAGCTTTCGACGCCCGCCATCTTGTGCCGCACGTACTGATCGAAAGCGAGCTTCGAGTAGCCGTAGACATTGAGCGGATGCTCGAACTCGGGCGCCTCGCAAAAGCGCGTGCCCTTGCCATAGACCGCCGCGCTGGAGGCATACACCAGCGGGATGCGCCGCGCTGTACAGTAGTCGAACAAGGCGCGCGAGTAGCTGAAATTATTGTCCATCATCATGCGCCCATCCCAGTTGGTGGTGTCGGAACACGCACCGAGGTGATAAACGCATTCGATATTCAGCGCCTGACCGCCACCGGCGCGCATCAGCGCCAGCCACTCATCGCGATCGAAATAATCGGCGATGCACGCGGATGCGAGATTGGCGCATTTACGGCCGTCGCTGAATTCCTCGACCAGCACGATGTCGTCGCGCCCGCGCGCATTGAGCGCATGCACGAGGTTGCTGCCTATGAAACCCGCACCGCCCGTGACAACTATCATGACGCCACCTCCGGGCCGTTGATGCGCTCGACCAGCGCGGTCGTGGAAAAGCCATCGTGAAAGGCCACGGTCGTGACACGGCCGCCGGCGGCCTTGACCTCCGTCGCGCCGGCGATGGCATCGACTTGGTAGTCGCCACCTTTGACCAGCACATCGGGCAACACCTGCGCGATGAGCTCGCGCGGCGTGGCGCCGGAAAACGGCACCACCCAATCGACCACGTCCAATGCGCCCAGCACGCACATGCGTGAGGCCAGCGGATTGAGCGGACGGGTCGCACCCTTCAAGGCGGCCACCGAAGCATCGTCGTTGACCGCCACCACCAGCCGCGTGCCCAAAGCTTTGGCCTCGCGCAGATAACGCACATGGCCTTCATGCAGGATATCGAAGCAACCATTGGTCATGACCACGATCTCTCCGCGGCGCCTCGCCTGCGCACGCTCATCGAGCAATTCATCGACCGTCAGCACACCGCGATGCACCGCTTCGCGTGAGCGCAGCGCGCCGTCGAGTTCTGCGATACTGACATTGGCCGCACCGAATTTACCCACCACCACGCCGGCCGCCACGTTGGCCAGCGCCACCGCGTTGGCGAGATCGTGGCCGGCCGCCAGCGCCACGGCGGTCACGCCGCACACCGTATCGCCGGCACCGGTGACATCGAAAACATCCCGCGAGCGCGCGGCAAGGTGCAAGGCCGCCGCGCCCGGCCGCACCAACGACATCCCCGCTTCGCCGCGCGTCACCAGCATCGCTTCGAAGCTGAAACGCTGACACAGCGCCTCGGCCTTGCGTACCAAGTCATCATCGTCGTGACAGGCGCCGGCCACGGTTTCGAATTCATGCAGATTGGGCGTGACCAGCGTCGCGCCGGCATAACGGGCGAAGTCCGCGCCTTTCGGGTCGACTATCACCTGCTTGCCGGCGGCACGCGCCGCGGCGATGACGAGGTCGACGCGGGACACCGCGCCCTTGGCGTAATCGGACACCACCAGCACATCGCAGCGCGCCAGGTGCGTGCTGACCAGCGCCGCCACTTCATCGCCGAGATCGGGTGGTGCAGGACGCTCGAAATCCAGCCGCACCAGTTGCTGGTGCTGGCTGACCACGCGCAGTTTGACCACCGTTTCATGGCCGGCGCGGGCCGCGAACAGCGGTTCGACCGTCGCCTCGCGGCACAGCACCTTGAGTCGCTCACCAGCGGCGTCTTCACCGACAATCCCGACCAGTACGACCTCCGCGCCAAGCGCGGCGGCATTGGCCGCGACATTGGCCGCGCCGCCGACCCGTTCCTCGATTTCATCGACCAGCACCACCGGCACGGGCGCCTCTGGCGAAATGCGACGGGTGGCGCCGTACCAATAGCGATCGAGGAGCAGATCGCCCACCACCATCACACGCGCGCCTCTCATGAGGCTCAATCTTGGATCCATGCTGAAGCTCGCCAACCCGCTTTCGACGGCCGCGGCGCGATGACGCGCGGCGCTTGTGTTTTGACGCCCGGATCCTACCATAAGGCCATGCATTCCCTTGGCCGAATCATGCTGCTGCTGGCGCTCGCGACGGGCGCGAGCGCGGACAACGGGCCTGCGCCGTTCGTCGCCGTGTACGCCTTGTCGCAGGGCTCGCTGTCGTTCGGCACCATGGAGCGGCGCTTCGAATTGAAGGGTGATGGCGGCTATCGATTCCTGTCGCGCATGAAGACCACCGGCGTGCTGTCGCTGGTGCGGTCCGACAAAATCTCCGAAGTAAGCAGCGGCCAATTGCGTGATGGGCGCTTCGTGCCTGACACCTACAGCTACCACAACTCGCGCGGCGACAAGCATCATGCCTTGCGCTTCGACTACGGCAGCGGCCAGGTGCTGCGCAGCGATCAGGTGCGCCCCTGGAGCGCGGCCATGCCGACCGCCGTGCTCGACAAGCTGGTCTACCAGATGCAGATGATGCTCGACCTTGGCGCCCACCCGCCGACCTTGCGCTACAACATCGCGGACAAGAACAAGCTGAAAGAGTACGTGTTTGAAGATCGCGGCAGCGAAGAAGTGGTCACCGATGTCGGCCGCTACCAGAGCGTGCGCCTCGAACGCGGCGCCAGCGCCGCCGACAGACGCACCGTGGTGTGGTGCGCCGAAGAACTCGATTGGCTGCCGGTCAAAGTCGAATATCGAGAAAAGGACGGCAGCGTCACCACGGCACTGCTGCGTTCATTCGACAAACTTTAGAGCGCCACGCGCCGTTGCAGACGGCCGCCGTCCGCTGCGAGGACGGGCCGCGTTGCTACTTCGACAGACGCGCCGCCAACGCCTCGGCATCCTTGCGCAGCGAAAACTCCTTGTGCGTATCCAGCAACTGGCGCACCTGCTCCAGGGCTCGCGCCTCCTGTCCACTGTCCGCCATCGCACTGACGAGATGGAAGGCGATATCGGGATCGGACGGGGCGAGTTCCACTGCCTTTTTCAGCAGTTCGATGCCCTGCTCGCGTTTACCCTGCTGAAACAGGATCCACGCATAGGTATCGACGATTTGTGGCTGACGCGGCGCGAGGTCATAGGCCTGCTTGGCCATGTCCAGCGCGCGGGCGTCCTTACGCTCGAAGTACAGCCACGCCAGGTTGTTCAGCACCACCGGATCCTGCTTGCGCGTTTCCAGCATGCGCTCATAGGCCGCCGTCGCGGCGTCCGCGGCGCCCTGCTGTTGCAGCAAAGTGGCTTGCGCGAGACGCGCACGCTCGTCGTCGGGATGGGCACTTATCCAGGCGCCCAGGCGATCCTTGTTGATGCCGAGCATCTGCTCAGCGTGATCGAGCTTAAGTATCTTGCTGGTATCTGGTGCGATCTCGAGCGCACGTGCATAGGCTTCGGCCGCTGCTTTCGGATTGTCGCGCTGCATGGCGATGTCACCGAGCAGCTCGTGGCCAGCCGCGGCATTCTTGCTCTGCCCAATCATGGTCTTGGCAATGCGCTCGGCGCCGTCCGCATCCTTATGCCGCAGCGCCAGTTGCGCCAACAAAATCTGCGCAGCCTCGTGGTCCGGCACTGATTTGACGATCTTCTGCAAGGTCTCACCGAGACCTTTTTCATTGCCAAGCTGATTTTGGGTGCGCGCCAGCAGTTCCAGCGCGGGCAGCGACTGCGGCGCGCGCGCCGCCAGCGCTTCGACGGCCTTCAACGCTTCAGCGTTGTCGCCAATGCCGAGCATCACCTCCGCATACTCTGCCTGCACGGCCGGCGCATAGGACGCAAGCTTGTATGCTTCGCGCACCACTTCCTCGGCTTGCGGCAACTTGCCTTTGCTGCGGTAGTAGCGCGCCAGCGCAAGACGCGGCGCAACCGCTTCGACATTGTGTTCGCGCGCCGTCAGCCAGTATTTTTCCGCTTCATCGAAGTTCTTGTCGTTGACTGCCGCCGCCGCAAGACCGAGCAGGGCTTCGGCGTTGAACTGATCGCGCGCCAGCACTTCCTCGAAATACTTGCGTGCGCCGGGTACATCCTTGTCCTGCCCGGCGAGGCGCGCGAGATTGATGCGTGCCGGATGGAAATTGGCGTCCTTGGCCAGGGCCTGCTGATACGCGGCTTTGGCCTGCGCCTTGTCGCCCTTCGATTCGTACACGAAGCCGAGCACGTTGTGCGCCAGGGCGTCGTCAGGGCGGGCGGCGAGCAAGGCTTGCGCGGCGGTAAGCGCGTCGTCGACGCGCTTTTCCGACAGCTCGGCCAGCACCAGCACCACGTTGGCCTGCAGGAAGTCTGGCTTCTCTGTGAGGATGGCCCTGAGATCTTTGATGGCTTCGTCAGTGCGCCCCGCGGACATCTTGCCCAAGGCCAGCTGGGTGCGTATCGGCAGGGAATCGGGCGCGAGCTTGGCCGCCTTGTTCAGTTGCTTCTCGGCATCGGCATAATCGCCGCGCTTGAGGTAGGCGGTGCCGAGCAAGGCCAACATGCCCGGATCCTGGCTGCTGACCGCAAGCTTGCCGTCGTCGCCCTTGTGGTCGAGCCCCTCGAGGCGTCCGCCTGCGAGTTGGATGGAGGTCAGCAGGCGCCGCGCGGCCTCGTTGTCGGGCTCGAGCTGCAACAACTGCGAAGCGTATTCCTCGGCGCGCGAGAACTGACCGAGCGAGAAACACAGCCGCGCGCCCATCACCAGCGCATCGCGGTCATTGGGCGCGACCAGCAATACCTTTTTCAATTCCAGTAACGCGCTCTCGAAGTCCTTGCGCCCTTCGGCGATGCGCGCGCGCAGGAAACTGACGCGCGGGTCTTCCGCACCCTGCGGGCCGACTGCGTCGAGCTGTGCGCTGGCGGCGTCAAATTCGTTGCCAGCCAGCAGCACCTGGGTCATGCCCAGGATCGCGCCCGGGCTGCGCGGCGCGAGCGTCAGCGCCTCCTTGAACGCGGCGCGTGCCGCCGGCAACTGGTTTTCCTCGAGCTCCAGAGCGCCCTTGATCATCCACAGCCCGGCGTCCTTGGTGACACTCTTGAGCAAGGTCTCAATCTCGTTGCGCGCGGCTTTCAGGTCACCCTGTTGCAAAGCGACCTGCAACAGGCCACGCCGCGCATCATCGTGCTGAGGATGCTTGTCCAGGACCTTCTGGAACAGTTCGCGCGCCTGCTTGAGATTCCGCTGGCCGAGCTCGAGCATGCCGCTCAGGGCCGTCCAGTCCGGCGATTCATCGTCGCCGTGCGCGACCAGTTCGGCACGCGCCTGATCGAACTTGCCAAGCATGATCTCGGCGCGTACCACGGCCTGGGCCAGCTCCACGGTCTCCATGCCCATGCCGCGGGCTTTCTCCAGTTCGCGCAGCGCGCCATTGGCGTCGCCTTGCTTGAGAAAGCTGTGGCCCAGCAGCGCACGCGCTTCGGCATTGTCGCTATCGACCGCCAGCGCGGCGCGCAAGTCGATGGTCGCCGCTTTGTAATCCTCGGCCTTGTAGGCAGCCGTGGCGCGCTTGAGCAACATCCGTGGGTCGCTGGCGTGCTGCCGGTCCCAGACCAAGGCCGCGCCGCCGGCTATCACCACCAGCAGAGCGGCCAGACCGAGATTGCGCGTAATGCGTTTACGCCGCAGCGAACGTCCGCGCCGGGATGAAGGTGTAGTCGCGTCCATGAGCTGTTCCCGTGGTTAGATCTTGCCGTCTTCTACCATCTTGATCAGTTCCTCGGCCGGCACGTAGCCGCCGATGTGCTTGCCCTGGTCGGTATATACCGATGGCGTGCCGGTTACGCCCATGCCATTGCCGAGTTCGTATTCCTTGGCCACCGGGTTATCGCACTTCGGTGAATCGACCGGCAGGCCAAGCTTGGACTGGGTCAGGGCTTCCTGCCGATTGGCCGCACACCAGACCGCCACCGCCTTGTCGAACGACGGGCCCTTGATGCCGGTGCGCGGGAAAGCCAGGTACCGCACCGCGATGCCGGCGCTGTTCAATTGCCCCACCTCGGCGTGCATCTTGCGGCAATAAGCACAATCGATGTCCGTAAAGACGTACAAGGTCTTCTTGGTTTCCTTGGTTTTCGAGGGAAATTCGATGAAACCCTTGCTGTCCATGCTCTCGAAAACCTGCTTGCGCGCCTCCGAGCGGCGCTGGTCCGAGACATTGACGTGGGCGTCGAGATCGATGAGATCGCCGTGCACCACGTAGCGGCCGTCGGCGCTGACATAGAACAGCGAGGCGCCGACCAGCACTTCGTAGAGCCCTGGAATCGGCGCCGGCGTGACGTCGGTGACTTTCTCTTTAGGAAACAGTTTGGCCATGCGCGCGGCCAGCCGCGTAGCGACATCCTCGGCCTGGGCGGCGCTGGTCAGCAGCGCCAACAGCGCCGCCAGCATCATTGTCATGGTGCGTTTCATCATTCATCCTCAGTGGCCGTTGCCGGATTGTAGAGAGCCGCAAGGCTGCTTACCAATGCGACGTGCGCGCTTCGAGACCTGGTTGCCGCGCTGAGTTCCCGCGCGGTGTTCAAGCCATACTATAATCGGCCGATAGGACAAGCGCCGCACAGGACTGGCGCGACCGCGCCACAACCACTGTGCGCAGGGCGACAAAAGCACTCGACATGAGCGTCACCGAAATCGAAAACCTGGAGGGTTCCTCGCTCGGCAAGTACCAAATCCTTAAAAAGATTGGTGCCGGCAACATGGCCATTGTGTACATGGGCCATGACCCCGTCATCGACCGGCCGGTCGCCATCAAGGTGGCGCGTCCCGAGCAGTCGGGCGAAAGCGAGGTGAGCGAGTTCTACAAGCAGCTGTTCTTCAACGAAGCGCAGACCGCGGGGCTGCTGAAGCACCCCAATATCACCGCCATCTACGATGCCGGTGTCGATCGCTCCCACTATTACATCGTCATGGAATACGTGCATGGCGGCGACACGCTGGACAGCTACACCGGCATCAATGAACTGCTGCCGCTAGGCACCGTCACCGCCCTGCTCTACCAATGCGCCATGGCGCTCGATTACGCGCACAAGAAGGGCGTCGTGCATCGCGACATCAAGCCCCGCAACATCCTGCTGACCGAGGATCGCGAGGCCAAGATCACCGACTTCGGCGTGGCCGTGTCGCCCGGCATGCACAGCCACGGCTCTCCGCAGCACGCGGGGTCGCCGCTCTACATGTCGCCCGAGCAGGTGCGCCGCGAGGCGCCTGTATCCCAGAGCGATCTGTTCTCGCTGGGTGTCGTCGCTTACGAGCTGCTGACCGGCAAACACCCCTTTCAAGGGGAGAACATCGACGCCATCGAATACCGCATCCAGAACACCACGCCCCTGCCGCTGCGTGAACTGCGCGGTGACGTGCCGCAGATCTTCCAGCGCATCATCGACAAGGCGCTGTCCAAGCGCGCGCGCAATCGCTACAAATCCGGTCTCGACATGGCTGGCGACATTGCGCTGGTGTTCGACTTCCTCAAGCAGCCCGCTTTCCGCCTGACCCAGCAGGAAAAATATCACCAGATAGAAAACCTGCATTTCTTTCGCGACTTCCACGACAGCGACCTGTGGGAGTTGATCAACGCCGCCGAATGGGTGCGTTTGAGCCAGGGCAACGAAATCATGCAGGAAGGCCAGGCCGAAACCGCCTTCTACGTGCTGGTCAGCGGTGAAGTATTGGTCCGCAAGAGCGGCCGCGAAATCGTGCGGCTCTATCCTGGCGATTGCTTCGGTGAGATGGGGCTGGTGTCACGTCGACCGCGCACCGCGAGTATCGTCGCGGTCACCGACATCACGGTCATGAAGCTGCGCGATGTGGTCATCGACCGCACCTCGATCAACTGCCAGCTCAAGTTCCAGCGCCGCTTTCTGACCGCCTTGATCGAACGCCTGGAACACGCGACGGAGCGCATCGCGACGGTCGGCGACGCGGGCTGAGCGTCGCGTCGACCCATTCGAAACAATTCTGCGAGGTTCCATGGCGACCCGTCTCGACGCTCCCGGCACGCGCACTGCCATCACCCTTGATCTGACCATCCGCCTGTTGCTGGAACAAGGCGCCCTGAGCACGGCCCAGGCGCAGCAGGTGAAGAAATCCGTCAATCTCGATGATACTCGCCACCCCTTCGTGCAACTGGCCGATCTCGGCCTGCGTGCCACCGGCGCCAACCGTGAACCGTTGACCCTGGAGAACATCACGCGGCTGGTGGCCGGCGCCTGCCACATGGATTACTTCCGCATCGACCCGCTGAAGATCAATGTCGAAGCGGTGACGGCGCTGGTGTCGCAGGCCTATGCCACGCGCTTTCAGTTTCTGCCGGTGCTGGTCAACGAACTGGAAGTGACCATCGCCACCGGCGAACCCTTCGCCAATGAGTGGGAGGCGGAGATCGGGCGCGTGCTCAAGCGCAGGATCACGCGGGTGCTGGCCAATCCGCGCGATATCGAGCGCTACCTTCGCGAGTTCTACGGCGTCAGCCGCTCGATCTCGGGCGCGACCAGCAAAAGCACGCTCACGGCGCGCAGCCTGGTCAACAATTTCGAGCAATTGACCGAACTCGGCGCGGTCGGCGAACCCGACGCCAACGACCGCCATATCGTGCATCTGGTCGACTGGTTGCTGCAGTACGCGTTTGAACAACGCGCCAGTGACATTCACATCGAGCCACGTCGCGAACAGAGCAACATACGCTTCCGCATCGACGGTGTGCTGCACCTCATCCATCAACTGCCGACGGCGGTGATCAGCGCCATCACGAGTCGCATCAAATCGCTCGGCCGCATGGACGTCGCCGACAAACGTCGGCCACAGGACGGCCGCGTGCGCACCAAGGTACCCAACGGCCAGGAAGTCGAACTGCGCTTGTCGACCATGCCGACCACCTTCGGCGAAAAGCTCGTGATGCGCATCTTCGACCCTGATAAGCTCGCCCAGCCGTTCGAACAGCTCGGATTCACACCGCACGACCTCGGCCTGTGGAACGACATCGTCGGCCAGCCCCATGGCGTGATGCTGGTGACCGGCCCTACCGGTTCAGGCAAAACCACCACGCTGTATTCGGCGCTCAAGCGTTTGGCGCGCCCCGAGATCAACGTCTGCACCATCGAAGACCCGATAGAAATGATTGAGCCGCAGTTCAACCAAATGCAGGTGCAGTCGGCGCTCGACATCGACTTCGCCTCGGGCGTACGCACGCTGCTGCGCCAGGACCCGGACATCATCATGGTCGGCGAGGTACGCGATCGCGAAACCGCCGACGTTGCGATTCAAGCTGCACTGACCGGCCACCTGGTGCTGTCGACCCTGCACACCAACGACGCGCCATCGGCGGTCACGCGCCTCATGGATATCGGCGTACAGCCGTTTCTGATCAGTGCCACTTTGCTGGGTGTGGTGGCACAGCGTCTTATCCGCACGCTGTGCCCGCTGTGCAAACGCCCCGGCACCCTGCTCCCCGATGCGTGGCACGCGCTGGTCGCGCCTCATCGCATCGCCGTGCCAGCCACCGTCATGGGTCCGCAAGGCTGTGATGAGTGCCGTCACACCGGGTACCGCGGCCGCGCCGGCATCTACGAAATCATGCGCCTCGGCGAAACCTTGAGCGGCTTGATCAAGGCCGACATGCAAACCCAGCAGTTGCGCCAGGCGGCGCTCAAGGGCGGCATGCGGCCGCTGCGCCTGGCTGGCGCCATCAAGATTGCCGACGGACTGACTACGCTGGAGGAAGTCTTGAGCGTGGTGCCGCCGCCGGAGCGCTAGACGCGCAAGCTCAGCCGCGCGGGTGATGCTGCGCGTGCAGCGCCTTCAGGCGTTCGGCCGCTACGTAGGTGTAGATCTGCGTGGTCGAAATATCACTATGACCGAGCAGCATCTGCACCACGCGCAGATCAGCGCCATGATTGAGCAGATGCGTGGCGAAGGCGTGGCGCAGTGTGTGCGGTGACAGCGTCGCCGCGATGCCCGCCTTGAGCGCGTAGCGCTTGATCAAATACCAGAACGCCTGGCGACTCATGGCGGCTCCCCGTTGGGTGGGGAAGAGCGCATTGCTGGGCCGCCCCCTGCAGAGCTCCGCGCGCGCCTCGCCCACGAAGCGTTGCAGCCAGTCCAAAGCTTCCTCACCCAAGGGCACCAGACGCTCCTTCGCGCCTTTGCCCGTCACCCGCACCACGCCCTGACGGGTGTTGACCTGCGCGACTTCGAGCGTCACCAGTTCACTGACGCGCAAGCCCGTGGCGTACAGCAGTTCCAGCATGGCGCGATCGCGCAAACCCAAAGGGCTGTCCGTATCGGGCGCCGCCAACAGAGCCTCGACATCCTTTTCGCTCAAACTCTTGGGCAGCGAGCGCCCCAGTCTGGGCGCGCTCAAACGCACGGTGGGGTCGACGCTCAACGCCGCTTCACGCAGTTGAAACTGATAGTAGCGACGCATGCTCGACAGGCGCCGGGCCTTGGTGCGGGCGCTGAGCTTGTCGTGCTGACCAAGGAAATCGAACAGGTCCGCTTCACCGGCGTCATCGAGCGTGAGGCCGCGTCGTGCAAGAAACTCGGCCAAGGTGCCAAGGTCACCGCGGTAGGCGGCGACCGAATGCGGACTCAGGCCGTATTCGACCCACAGATGGTCGAGAAACCGCGTCAGTGGCTCGACACTCTTCAAGCGCGCGCCCAATCGTTTAATCTATGGCAAGTCACGACTGACACCTTAACAAATCACTGCCAGTCCAGGGCCGGCCCCGGACTGGCAGATTCGAACGCATCTCGCGCGCGGCATGCCGTGCGCGGTAACGACCGGAGTGAACGCTTCCATGCTTGAATCCTGGTTCAGTGCCCCAGCGTCCGATCTGCCCGCGGTCGAACGCAGCCCCGAAAACCAACAGAAGGTCGATATGCAAACCGCGGATCTCGCGCTCTATCACTACGACTCGTGCATGTTCTGCGCGCGCGTGCGCAAGGCCATTGCCACTTTGAATCTGAAGATTGAATTGCGTGATGTCATGCGTGATGCCGGGCACCGACGCGAGCTCGAGCAGGGGGGAGGACGTTCGACCGTGCCGTGCCTGCGTATCGGGCTCGGCGAGAATGGCAAGTGGATGTATGAGTCCGCCGACATCATCGCCTATCTGACGAAGCGCTTCGGCGCGGGCCAGGGTGCGACGTCCGCGTAGGACGCGCCCCCTGGCGAGGGCAGTAATCAGTCCGCGCGCGCGGTGATCTTTTCCTTGATGCGGGCAGCCTTGCCGCGCAGGTCGCGCATGTAATACAGCTTGGCGCGACGCACGTCGCCGCGGCGCTTCACTTCAATGTCGGAAATGATCGGGCTGTAGGTCTGGAACACGCGCTCCACGCCTTCGCCGTGTGAAATCTTGCGCACCGTGAAAGCCGAGTTCAAACCGCGATTGCGCTTGGCGATCACCACACCCTCAAAGGCCTGCAAACGCTCGCGGTTGCCTTCCTTGACCTTCACCTGTACCACCACCGTGTCACCAGGCGCGAAGCTGGGGACCTTGCGTTGCATTTGTTCGGATTCGAGCTGCTCGATGATATTCGCCATGACTTATTCTCTGAGGGATGATGCGAGCGCGGGATTCTACAGCAAGTCCGCCGACGTTTTCACCCTAAAATCTTCAATCGCCTGAAGATTCTTCCAGGTCTCGGCGATAGGCAGCGAGCAGCGCTAGGTCGGTGACGCTGAGTCCGCCGGACGGCAGCAGGTCGGGACGTCGCTGCCAGGTACGGCCGATACGCTGCTGGCGCCGCCACGCGTCGATGGCTGCATGGTGACCGCTGAGCAACACCGGCGGCACGGCCTCGCCGTCCAGGATCTCGGGACGGGTGTAATGGGGATGGTCCAGCAGATCTTCGCTGAAAGAGTCCTCCTGCGCCGACCGCGCGTCGCCGAGGGCGTCCGGCAGGGTGCGCACGATGGCGTCGATCATGAGCATGGCCGGCACCTCGCCACCGCTCAGCACGAAATCGCCAACCGACCATTCCTCGTCGATATCACGGGCGAGGAGTCGTTCGTCGATGCCCTCGTAGCGGCCGGCGACCAGCACCAGGTGCGGACAACTCGCCAGACGCGCCACGTCACGCTGTTGAAAGCGCCGGCCCTGGGGCGAAAGATAGATGACCAGTGCCGGACCAGCGCCCCGCGCGGCGGCGATCGCGGCGCGCAGCGGCGCGGCCATCATCACCATGCCGGGGCCGCCGCCATAAGGCGTATCGTCAACCGTGGCACGGCGGTCTTGGGTGTAGGTGCGGGGATTGACGGTATCGATAGCGACCAGGCCGCGCTGCTGGCAGCGGCCAACAATGCCAGTGTCGCGAAACGCGTGCACCAATTCGGGAAATA
Organism: Gammaproteobacteria bacterium; assembly: GCA_020849475.1. Taxonomy (GTDB): domain Bacteria; phylum Pseudomonadota; class Gammaproteobacteria; genus JADJYF01. The sequence goes on along the minus strand of JADLGE010000079.1, from coordinate 156,347 downwards.
GCGTGATGACGGTGTAGCGGTTCACCCCTCAGTCGTCGCTATGCCAGTCCACCCGCATTTCCCCGCCCGCTACATCCACCGACAACACGTAGACGTCGCGCACATAAGGGATGAGGTATTCACGCGCGCCTTCGATGCGCATTACGTCGTGTGCACCGGTCTCCATGAGACCAGTCACCGTGCCCAGTTCCTGGCCGTCGCGGTTGATTACCTTGAGTCCGACCAGGTCGGCCCAGTAGTAGTCGCCGTGACCGGCAGGTCCGAGTTGCTCACGGGTGATGGCGACGTCACGTCGCACCAGGCTCGCTGCCTGGTCACGGTCGTCGATGCCGGCGAGATGGGCAATCACGCCACCATGGTGGCGCCGGGCCTCAATGACCTCATAAGCGCGCCACTCTCCATCGGTCAGAAGATACCAGGGCGAATAATCCACCAGGTTGTCGCGCGGCCGCGTGTGGGAGAAGACTTTGACCCAGCCGCGTGTGCCGAAAAGGCCATTGATACGGCCAACGAGGATGAAATCAGTCAAGGCGAGGGAGACAATCTGATCGGGATAGCAGCGCTGTCGTCGCGGCGCCGCGCTCCATGAGCGCACGTGCACCGCGACAGACTGGCCGCGACTCAAGCTGCGGCAGGATGGCTCTTGACCAGCGCGGTGACGCGGTCCGAGGGCTGGGCGCCGACCGACAGCCAGTACTCGTAACGCTCGCGGTTGATGCGAAAGCCTTCCTCGTTGGCGGTCGCCAGCGGATTGAAGTAGCCCACACGCTCGATGTGGCGACCGTCGCGCTTGTTGCGACCGTCGGCGACGATGATGTGATAGAAGGGCCGCTTCTTGGCGCCACCACGGGATAAGCGAATCGTAACCATCTTTAAATAAATCCTCTGCTTCGGTGCATCACAAAGGCACCGGCATTAATACACACGCCCGGCGGTGCCTTCAGGCCGGGCGCGCATTCTAAGAGAAAAAACCACCGCGAAGAAAGACATATCTCGTCAGCCTCGCGCGTCACTCACGGCCTGCGTCTCGGCATCCGCTGGGTGTCGCAAGCGCACCCTCGATCTTGAACGTGCTGCCGGCAAGTCCCCGACCACATACGCCACTCAGCTTGCGGCGCGCCTTTGAGCAAGACACGATTGAGCCATCGCAGCGCGGTTCTCAAGGTGAAGAGTCCTTCAGGACATCGCCACAACTTACTGAAATATTTGAATGCCGATTCCTAACTTCAGGTAGATTCGAGCATTCGCCCGTGTTCACCTGCCCGGCATTCCCAACAGCACAAACGATAAAGGCGGCGCTGACCGCGCCGCCTTATAAAGCACTCGGCTCGTGTGCTCAGACCGCCTTCATGCTGAGGCGGATGCGCCCCTGCTTGTCGACTTCCAGCACGCGCACCTTGACCACATCGCCTTCCGACAACATGTCGCTGACGTTCTCGACCCGGTCGTTGGAGATCTGCGAGATGTGCACCAGACCGTCCTTGCCCGGCAGAATGTTGACGAACGCACCGAAGTCCATGAGTTTCTGCACACGACCTTCGTAGATCTCGCCCACTTCCACATCGGCCGTGATGGCCAGCACGCGCGCCTTGGCAGCCTGCCCCGCGGCGTTGTCGACCGACGCGATCCTGACCGTACCGTCATCATCGATGTCGATGGTGGCACCGGTCTGCTCGGTGATCTGACGAATGGTCGAACCACCCTTGCCGATGACGTCGCGAATCTTGTCCGGCGGAATCTTGATGGTGATGATGCGCGGCGCGTAGTCCGACATCTCGGTGCGTGCGCTCGGCAGCACCTTGTTCATCTCGCCAAGAATATGCAGACGACCGGTCTTGGCCTGTGCCAGCGCGACTTCCATGATTTCGCTGGTGATGCCGTCAATCTTGATGTCCATCTGCAGCGCGGTGATACCGCCTGCGGTGCCGGCGACCTTGAAATCCATGTCGCCGAGGTGATCTTCATCGCCAAGGATATCCGACAGCACGACGAAGCGATCGCCTTCCTTGATGAGCCCCATGGCGATACCGGCCACCGGCGCCCTGAGCGGCACACCGGCGTCCATCAGCGACAGGCTGGTGCCGCACACCGATGCCATCGAGCTCGAACCGTTGGACTCGGTGATCTCCGAGACCACGCGAATGACGTAAGGGAAGCTGCTCATGTCGGGCATGACGCCGACGATGGCGCGCTTGGCCAGACGGCCATGACCGATCTCACGGCGCTTGGGCGAACCAACGCGACCGGTCTCGCCGACGCTGAAGGGCGGGAAGTTGTAGTGCAGCATGAAGGGCTCGCGACGCTCGCCTTCAATGGCGTCGATAATCTGCGAATCACGCTCGGTGCCGAGGGCCACGACCACGATGGCCTGGGTCTCGCCACGGGTGAACAGCGCCGAACCATGAGTGCGCGGCAGCACGCCGGCTTCGATGGTGATGGCGCGGATGTCGTCCTTGCTACGGCCGTCGATACGCGGGTTGCCGGACAGCGCGCTGTCACGCACCACGTCGTATTCGAGATCGCCGACGACCGCGGCAATTTGCTTGTCGGTCCACTTCGTGCCGTCGCCAATCAAGGCGGCGACGATTTCGCCCTTCAGGGCCGACAACCTGTCACGACGCTCCATCTTGTCGACGATGCTGTAGGCGCTGGCAAGCGCACTGCGATAGCCGTTGGCCACGGCCTTGACGAGTTCTTCGTCATGGCTGGTGGCAGTCCACTGCCACGGTGTGGGCTTGACCTTGGCAGCGAGGTCCTTGATCGCATCGATGGCGACCTGCATCTGGCGGTGGCCAAAGTTGACGGCGCCGAGCATCACTTCTTCCGACAGCACCTTCGCTTCCGATTCGACCATCAGCACCGAAGTCGAGGTGCCGGCGACCACCAGGTCGAGCTGCGAGTCATCGAGTTGCTTGAAGCTGGGATTGAGCAGGTACTGACCGTCTTTGTAACCGACGCGTGCAGCGCCGATGGGGCCCATGAACGGCAGGCCGGACACGGCCAGCGCGGCTGATGCGCCGATCATTGACGGGATGTCGGGGTCGACCGTCGGGTCGAGCGACATGACGGTCGCGATGATCTGAACTTCACTGTTGTAACCGCTCGGAAACAGCGGCCGAATGGGACGGTCGATGAGCCGCGAGGTGAGCGTTTCCTTTTCAGTCGGGCGGCCTTCGCGTTTGAAGAAACCACCGGGGATTTTGCCGGCCGCGTAAGTGCGTTCCTGGTAATCGACCGTCAGCGGAAAGAAATCGCGATTCGGGTCGCTGGACTTCGAACCAACCACCGTCGCGAGTACGACCGTGTCACCCATCGTCACCAATACTGCGCCCGTGGCCTGACGCGCGATGCGCCCGGTCTCGAGCGTGACGGTCTGATTGCCGTACTGAAAGGACACCGTTGTTGCCGACATAAATTATTTACCTGCTCATTCAAAATAAAAGAGCCGCTGACTGGGCAGCGGCTCGAAGACGGGAAGCGCGATGACGGATGCGAAGACCCGGAATTACTTGCGCAGTCCCAGTCGAGCAATGAGGCCGCGATAACGATCGGTATCGCTGCGCTTGAGATAGTCGAGCATCTTGCGGCGGCTGTTGACCATGCGCAGCAGCCCCTGGCGGGAGTGGTTGTCGTGCGTGTGAATCTTGAAATGTTCAGACAGATCGTTGATACGCGCTGACAGCAGCGCTATCTGCACTTCGGGCGATCCGGTGTCCGTTCCCGACAATTGATACTCACTGATGATCGCGCTCTTGTGCTCATTCGACAAAGACATCTACCAACTCCTACACCGCTACTCTAGTTCATCTAATTGATTGAAATGGCCGCGTATTCTAAACGCGGCCCGGCACAAGTCTCAAGGCGTTTATGCGCTGGAGCGTGCCGACTCGTCTTGGGCCTCGGCGGTCGGCAGGCGAAACAGCCTGCGCGGCGCCACGCGCCCGTCGGACAAAACCTCGCCGACCCCGATGAATCGGCCGACATCGTCGTATAGACGCAACAATCCGCTGGTCGGCGCCTTGGGCACCAGCACCGCGTTGCCACGTTCTACATAAAAACTGCTCTCGGCCGTCAGGTCGACGCGCGGCATGAGCTGCAAGGCGCCGTCGATGGGCAACAGGCTGCGGTCAAGCTCCGCTTCACCGCGCTGCGCCAGCCATTCCAGCCGTTCCAGGGTCCAGGCGTCGGCCAGGGCATAAGGTCCGACACCGTCGCGCCGCAGCCGCGACACATAGCCGCCGCAGCCCAGCACTTCGCCCAGATCTTCAGCCAGGGTGCGCACATAGGTGCCTTTCGAGCAACTGACTGCGACTTCCAGACGCGGGTTGTCGAACGCCATCACCTGGTAGGAATGGATGGTCACGGTGCGCTTCTGGCGCTCGACCTCGATGCCTTGGTGGGCCAGTTTGTACAGTGGCTGGCCCTTGTGCTTGAGCGCCGAATGCATGGGAGGCAACTGCTCAATCGGACCACGAAAGCCGGCAATGGCGTCTTCGATGCGCGCGAGAGTGAGGTCGTCGGTCGGACGCTCGTACACGGTCTCGCCCTCGCTGTCACCGGTGGTGGTGCGGCGGCCGAGCGTGAATTCGGACAGATAGCGCTTGTCGGCGTCGAGCAGGAACTGGCAGATCTTGGTCGCCTCGCCAAAACATACCGGCAACAGGCCGGTCGCCTCGACGTCGAGATTACCGGTATGACCCGCTTTGGCGGCGCCGAACAGACGCTTGGCGGTCTGCAGGGCGGCGTTGGAGCTCACTCCGATGGGCTTGTCCAGTAACAGGATGCCGTTGACCGGGCGGCCGCGCCGCTTGCGCTGCCTCGGTGGGGATTGCGCCATGACAGCCCTACTCGCCCGGCGGTGGCTCACCACCGCGCAGCATTTGATTGATACGATCACCGCGCGCGATGGAATCGTCGAGCGCAAAACTCAAGACCGGCACGTTGCGGGTGCGCAGCGTTTGACCAAGCACACGCTGCAGGGCGACCGCCTGGGCGCGCACCGCCGCCAGGAACGCTTGCTGCTGCGCCTCATCACCGTACACGCTCAAGTGCACGGTGCCATAGCGCAGATCCTTGGACACCTCGACCTCGGTGATGGTGGCCAGCGCCACCCCATGATTGCGCGCCAGGGCGTTGACAGGTTCGGCCAACGCCTTGCGCACGGTCGAAACCGCGCGATCGGTGCGACTGAAATCACGTGCAGCCATCGCGTGCTCAGATCGTGCGCGCGACGACGGTGCGTTCGAACACTTCGATCTGATCGCCAGCCTTGACGTCGTTGTAGTTCTTCACGCCGATACCGCACTCGGTGCCGGAACGCACTTCGCTGACGTCATCCTTGAAGCGACGCAGGGATTCGAGCTGGCCTTCGTAGATCACCACGCTGTCGCGCAGCACGCGTATCGGGCTGCTCTTGCGCACCACGCCCTCGGTCACCAGGCAACCGGCGATGGTGCCCATGGACGAAGAACGGAACGCATCGCGCACCTGTGCGATACCGATGATCGATTCGCGGATCTCCGGCGACAGCAGGCCGTTGATGGCGGCCTTGACGTCGTCGATGACATCGTAAATCACGCTGTAGTAGCGCAGGTCCACGCCTTCCGACTCGACCAGCTTGCGGGCCGAGGCATCGGCGCGCACGTTGAAGCCGATCATGGTCGCGCGCGACGCAAGCGCAAGATTGACGTCCGACTCGTTGATGCCACCGACACCGGCGGCAATCAAATCGACCCGCACATCCGGGCTGCTCAAGCGGCTGATGGCTTCGGACAAGGCCTCCGCCGAGCCCTGCACATCGGCCTTCAGCAGGATGCGCACAGAAGCCTGCTCGCCATCCTTCATCTGCGCGAACATGTTCTCGAGCTTGCCTGCCTGCTGGCGGGCGAGCTTGCTTTCGCGATCCTTGTCGACGCGATAGGAGGCGATTTCGCGCGCCTTGCGCTCGTCTTCCACCACCGTCGCTTCGTCGCCTGCATTGGGCGTACCCGACAGGCCGAGCACTTCGATGGGTTCACTCGGCCCCGCTTCCAGCAGCTGTTCGCCGCGTGCATCGACCATGGCACGAACGCGGCCATACTCGGAGCCGGTCAGGAGGATGTCGCCACGCTTCAGACGGCCGCTCTGCACCAGCACCGTGGCCACCGGACCACGGCCCTTGTCGAGCCGCGACTCGATGACCGTACCAACTGCCGGACCGTCCGGAGACGCTTTCAGCTCCAGCACTTCGGCTTGCAGCGAAATCGCTTCAAGCAGCGCATCGACACCGGCGCCGGTCTTGGCCGATACCGGGATGAACTGTGTGTCGCCACCCCAGTCTTCCGGAATCACCTGGCGGCCCGCGAGTTCCTGCTTGATGCGATCGGGATCGGCTTCCGGTTTGTCCATCTTGTTCATGGCCACGATCATCGGCACGCCGCTGGCCTTGGCATGCTTGATCGCTTCCTCGGTCTGCGGCATGACGCCGTCGTCGGCCGCCACCACCAGGATCACGATGTCGGTCACGCGCGCACCACGGGCACGCATGGCCGTGAAAGCCTCGTGGCCAGGGGTGTCGAGGAACGTGATCGAGCCGTGGCTGGTATCGACCCGATAGGCGCCGATGTGCTGGGTGATGCCACCCGCCTCTCCGGCCGCCACCCGCGAGTCGCGGATGAAGTCGAGCAGCGAAGTCTTGCCGTGATCGACGTGGCCCATGATGGTCACCACCGGCGCGCGCGGCTGCTGGGTGCCATCGTCCTGGCGCACCGTCTCGCGCAGCTCCTGCAGGATTGCATCCGCATGCACCAGCTTGGCGGTATGCCCCATCTCCTCGACGACAATGGCGGCGGTGTCCTGGTCGATCATCTGGTTGATGGTGACCATGGTGCCCATGCCCATCATCGTCTTGATGACTTCCGCCGCCTTCACCGACATGCGCTGAGCAAGATCGGCCACGGTCAGATTTTCAGGAATGTTGACGACGCGTATTACCGGATCGACGGGACGCTCGAAGCCGTGCTTGTTGCCGCCCGAAGCCGACACCACGCGACGCGTGGCTGGCTTTTTGCGACGGCGCCCGGCTTTTTCATTGGGAACGTGCAGCTCCTTGCGGCCCGCGGCGTCGCGCCCGGCATCCCGGCTGGTATCGCGCTCGTCACGTCCCTTGCCTTTGACGGCCGGCTTCTTGTTGTCGGCAGTCTTGTTGCCTGGCTGGGTCTGCGCGGGATTGGTGATGACGCCACGGTTCGAATCAACGCGCGGCAGCGGCGCCGGACGTTGCGTCGGGGCGGGCGTGCTCGGTGCGGCAGCGCGCGCCGGCGCCTGGGATTCCGTGCGCGCGCGCTCGGCGGCCTGACGTTCTTCAGCCTCGCGTTGACGCGCGGCTTCGGCCTCGGCGGCTTCCTGCTCGAGACGCGCACGCTCGGCGGCCTGGCGCTCCTCTTCGGCGCGCTGTTGGGCCTCCTCCTCGATACGCAGGCGCTCGCGCTCCTCGGTCTCCTTCTCCACGCGTACTGCATCGTCGTCCTGTAACAACGAACGCTTGACGTAGGTCTTCTTCTTGCGCACTTCGACACTGACGGTCTTGGCGACAGTCGGCTTGGGCGCCGGTCCGCTGGCGCCGACGCGCGGCCGCGCACGACCACGGTCCGGCTGCACCTTAAGCTCGGTGACAGTCTTGCGCTTGAGGGTGATCTTGGCCGGTTCCTGGCTCGCCTCGTCCTTGCCGTGCATCTTGCGCAGGAACGACAGAAGCTGCGACTTCTCCTCGTCGGTGATCGTATCGCTCGCGTTCTTGGCGGGCAGGCCGGCCTCGGCGAGCTGCTGTTGCAGGCGCTCGACCGGAATGCCGACGGACCCGGCGAACTGCTGTACCGTCACTTCAGCCATCGGCGCGCTCCTCGGTCTGATTGTTCTGTCCGGCGTCGGCGAACCACGGCTCGCGCGCCTTCATGATGAGCGCCGCGGCGCGCTTTTCGTCCAGGTCGCCGATCTCAAGAAGCTCGTCCACCGATTGCTCGGCCAGATCGTCCATCGTCTTGATGCCCGCCGCCGCGAGACGGAAAGCCAGCTCGTCATCCATGCCTTCCATGGCCAGTAAATCATCCGCCGGGCGCTCATCGCCCAGGCGTTCTTCATTGGCGATGGCGCGCGTCAGCAGCACATCTTTCGCACGCTGCCGCAGTTCCTGCACCAGGGACTCATCGAACTCGTCGACGTCGAGCATTTCCTGCTCCGGCACATACGCCACTTCCTCAATCGACGTGAAGCCTTCCTGCACCAGGATGGCGGCAACCTCCTCGTCGACATCCAGCAGCTCCATGAACATCTGCTGGTTCTTGTGCACTTCGGCTTCGCTTTTCTGCTCGGCCTGGGACTCGGTCATGACGTTCAGTTCCCAGCCGGTCAGCTGGCTGGCCAGGCGTACGTTCTGACCGTTACGGCCAATCGCCTGGGAGAGCTGCTCCTCGACCACCGCGACGTCCATCGCGCGGGTGTCTTCGTCGACCAGAATCGACACCACTTCGGCGGGCGACATGGCGTTGATGACGAACTGCGCCGGATTCTCATCCCACAGGATGATGTCGACACGCTCACCGCCGAGTTCGTTGGACACCGCTTGCACGCGCGAGCCGCGCATGCCGACGCAGGCGCCGATGGGGTCGATGCGCTGGTCACGCGAACGCACGGCAATCTTGGCGCGCAAGCCCGGATCGCGCGCTGCATGCAGCACTTCGATCACGCCCTCGCCGATTTCCGGCACTTCGAGTTTGAACAGTTCGATCAGCAGTTCCTTGGCGGTGCGGCTGACGAACAACTGCGGGCCGCGCTTCTCCGGTCTGACGTCGAACAGATAGCCGCGAATGCGATCACCCGAGCGCACCAGTTCGCGCGGGATGAGTTGATCCTTGGTGATGACTGCTTCCGCGTTGCCACCAAGGTCAATATAGACATTGCCTCGGTCGACGCGCTTGACGATGCCCATGACCAGTTCGCCGACGCGGTCTTTGTAGGCATCGACCACTTGCGCGCGTTCGGCCTCGCGCACCTTTTGCACGATGACCTGCTTGGCGGTCTGCGCGGCGATGCGACCGAATTCGGCGGCTTCGAGCGGCTCTTCAATGAAGTCACCGCCTTTCAGCGCGGGGTTCTGCGCGGTCGCGTCGGTCAACCAGATCTGGCGCTCGGGATAAGGCAGTTCACCGTCGGCAATCTTTTCTTCGGCCGCGACAGCCTCGGCATAGGCTTCGTCGTGCTCATCGAGCGGCGGGCGCTGAGCGGGATCGATCACTTCCCAGCGCCGGAACGCCTGGTAGTCACCGGTGGCACGATCAATCGAGACCCGGCAATCGACATCAGCTTCAAAGCGCTTCTTGGTGGCACTGCCCAGCGCCGCTTCGAGAGCGTCGAAGATAATTTCCTTGCCTACGCCCTTCTCGTTGGAGACGACATCGACGACAGTTAGAATTTCTTTGTTCATCAGTTATATACCTATACTGACTCAGTCTGCCGCGGGTTGCCGCTGGCGATTCATCTCAGCCGCCCAATCCGGCACCAACCGCGAGCGCTCGACTTCGCGGTAAGGGATGTCCAGGGACTCACCCTCAACGTCGACGAGCAATGACTCGTCATTCACCGCAAGCAAGCGGCCCGTCACGCGCCGTCGACCGCCGACCAGGGCGCGCAGGCGCAGGGCCACCTCTTCGCCGATGAAACGACGATGCTGCTCAAGGGTGAACAACGGTCGATCAAGACCCGGCGAGGAGACTTCCAGCGTGTACTCGCCGCTCACCAGTTGCTCGGCGTCGAGCAGGTCGCTTACCTGACGACTGACACGCTCACAATCTTCGACGGTGATTCCATCCGCGTGATCTATATAGAGACGCAGCAATTGCGATGCGCCTCCACGACTGCGTTCGACGCCGAGCAACTCGTAGCCCAGCCCCATCACTGTCGGTTCCAATTGCGAATGTATGCTTACCGTCAAGCCGATTTTCTCCAGCCCAAAATAAAAAGCCCCGATTACCCGGGGCCTTTTAGGTTGGTAGCGGGGGCAGGATTCGAACCTGCGACCTTCGGGTTATGAGCCCGACGAGCTGCCAGACTGCTCCACCCCGCAATTGAGCTACCGGATGATAGAGATGCATCGATGAATGTTCAAGAGCTAATTGGCATTCAAGGCAATTTAATTGCCACGCGGCGTCTACCCCACTGTCCCTGGGCGCTGCCGAAACGTCCCGCGCACGGCGCATCGCAGTGCGGACACCTGCCCTGCGCGGTCAATGCGTAGTCGCGTATTTCGTACCAGTCACGCTGGATGAGCGTGTGCCCGCATGCGTGGCAATAGGTGGCGTCACCGACGGCGTCATGCACATTGCCGGTGTAGACATATTGCAGGCCCGCGTCGAGTGCGATTCGACGCGCGCGCGTCAGCGTGGCGGGCGGCGTGGGCGGCACATCGCGCATCTTCCAATCGGGATGAAACGCACTGAAATGCAGCGGCACGGCGGCGCCCAGGTGCTCGCGCACCCAGGTGCTGAGCGCGCGCAGTTCACTGTCGCTGTCGTTCAAGCCTGGGATCACCAGGGTCGTGATCTCGAGCCAGGTGCGGGTCTCGTGCGCGATGTACTCGAGCGTCTCCAGCACCGCTGCCAGCGCGCTGCCGGTCACCCGCTGATAGAAATCAGCATTGAAGGATTTCAGATCCACGTTCGCGGCATCCATCACCGCGAAAAATTCGGCGCGCGGCGCAGCGCAGACGTAGCCGGCGGTGACCGCCACGGTCTTGATGTTCCGTGCGTGACAGGCGGCCGCGATGTCGAGCGCATACTCGTGAAAGATGACCGGGTCGTTGTAGGTGAACGCCACGCTTTGGCAGCCGTGGGCCAGGGCGGCGGCGGCGATATCGTCGGGCATGGCGCGCACGGTCAGGGTGTGGTGTTCGCGCGATTTGCTGATGTCCCAGTTCTGGCAAAACTTGCAGGCGAGGTTGCAGCCGGCGGTGCCGAGGGACAGCACAGCCGTGCCGGGATGAAAATGGTTGAGCGGCTTTTTTTCTATCGGGTCAATGCACAAGCCGCTCGAGCGCCCATAGCTCGCCAGCACCACGCCTGCGGCTGTCGCGCCGCGCACGAAGCACAGACCGCGTTGCCCCGCGTGCATCTTGCACGCGCGCGGACATAGGTCGCATTGCACGCGACCGTCGGCGAGGCGCTGCCAGTAGCGCGTGGGGACGGTCGCTTCGGGCTCGAAATCGCCGCCGGCGTCCCCATCTATCGAAGTGTCGCTCATACTCATCATATGGACGGACGGCCACCGTTTTTCAATGTGCGCGCGAGACAACGACCCCATGAACAAAGAGCGGATACGGGCGGCAGCGGTCGCGGGCCTCTTCTACCCCGGCGAGGCTGATGTCTTGCGCAAGGAGGTGCTGCGCCTGCTGGAGGGCGTTGAGACCGGTGACGGCCCGCGACCGCGCGCGCTGATCGTGCCGCACGCTGGCTACATCTATTCCGGCGCGACGGCGGCGGCCGGCTATGCGCGGCTCAGGCCTTGGCGCGCCAGCATCAAGCAGGTGCTGGTGCTCGGCCCGCCGCATCGCGTGCCGGTGCGCGGATTTGCGGCGAGCAGCGCCGCGGCGTTCGCCACGCCGCTCGGCAATGTTCCGCTCAGACCGGCCGACAGCGAGCTCACGGCCGGTATCGTTGCACTCGACGATGCTGCCCACGCGCTCGAACATTGCATCGAAGTACAACTGCCATTTTTAGCCACCGTGCTTGACGCCGTGACCGTGCAGCCATTGCTGGTGGCCGAGCCATCCGCGGCGCGGGTGGCCGACATCATCGCGCCGTATTGGGAGCGCGACGACTGTCTGACCGTCATCAGCACTGACTTGAGCCATTTTCTCGACTACGACGCGGCGCGCCGACGCGACCTTGCGAGCGATGGCAGCATCATGGCCTTGGATGGCGCCGGCATCGGCCCCGAACAAGCGTGCGGGTGCCACGCCTTGAACGGTCTGCTCCATCTGGCTGCGCGGCGCGGCGCGCGCATCGAACGACTGGCCTTGTGCAACTCGGGCGACACCGCCGGTGGTCGCGAGCGCGTGGTGGGCTATGGCTCCTATGCCCTGTACTGAGACATCGAACCTCGATGCCGGCGGCCTGGCGCTGCTCGCCGAACTCGCCGCGCAGTCCATTTGCCAAGCCGTGCGTGGGCAATCCAGTGACCATGCCGCGCCACACCCTGCGCGTTTCGATTCGCCCGGTGCATCGTTCGTCACGCTACTCCAAGCGGGCCGCCTGCGCGGTTGCATCGGCACGCTGACCGCCTACCGCGCCTTGCGCGAGGACGTGGCCGCCAACGCTCTCGCCGCAGCGCTGCGCGACCCGCGCTTTGCGCCGCTGACCGCGCGTGAATTGAAGGTCACCGACGTCGATGTGTCGGTGCTGTCGGCGCCCTCTGTCCTGGAGTTTTCGGACGAGGCGGATTTCTTCCGTCAACTGCGGCCCTGTGTCGATGGATTGATAGTCGAATATTGCGGTCGCCGCGCGACCTATCTGCCGAGCGTGTGGCAACAACTGCCAGATGCGCAGCAGTTCGTACGTGAGCTGCGCCGCAAGGCCGGCATCGACGATGCGCTGCCGCTCACCGCGCTGTCGATGCAGCGCTACGTCACGCAACACTCGGCGCCACGGGTCCTGACGCAGGACTAGCAGCGCGACTTACTGCGCGTTGCACACGCCAATGGAGTCCCGTGCGCACACGCGGCCATCGGTCCAGATAGTGTTGGTGAGTCGCGCCGCGCTCAATTCGGCGCCGACCAGCGAGGCGCCGCTCAGATCGGCGAAGCTCAAATCAGCGCCGGTCAAGCGTGCATGATTGAGCACCGCATGACGCAGGCTGGCGCCGACCAGGCGCGCCTGACGTGCATCGGCGAGCGTGAAATCGGTGCTGGAAAGATCCGCATAGGCGAAGTCGACGCCGTGCAGACGCGCATTGGCCAATGAACTGCCGCTCAACTGCGCGTTGCGCGCCGACATGCCATTCAGATCCTGCTCGCCGAGTTGTTGACGCGGCTTGGCGCAGAAATCCCAATTGACGCCACTGGCCGCCACCGCGCGACAATCCGGCGCGACGCTGTCAGGCGCGCCGGAAAGACGCATGGCCAAGGCCAGACTCAAACTCAAGGCCAGTCCAATGGCCAGCAAAGGCAGACGTGCGCTGTTGGGCATCGCACCAGGTCGCAGGCTTTGCCACACACGCTCTGAACGCGCGCGACGGTTGATCACTTCCGGCGCTTCGGCGGCGCGGCGATCCGCGCCAGCACGCTGCTCGGCAGGCACTTTCGCCTCGGCAAGCCGGCGCGAACTGCGCCGTTCATCGTGGACGCTGCCTGCCAATGCACCGACGGCCGGCAATCGCGGCGTGACGTCGGCGGGGGCCAACCATTCGTTTTGATCGCGACTCAGGCGATCGTCGTCGTGAATGCGACCGAGGCCGGCATTGCGCGCGATGCTGTCCCAGCGATAAGGCCCGCGCACCTGCTCACCACGGCGCAGGTACCACAGCTCATTCGTCATCTCGTCAGGCGTCGCGCCCATGATTTGCCCATCCTGCCGCGGTTCACCGCCTGCGCGGTCAAGTTCTGGGTTGCGCTGCCGCTGCACCCGTCATGGAAATTCAGTTCCCCACCAATGCGACCAGTGCGACTCCCATCGCCACATCGGTGGCGGCGCGCCTGGCCGCGGCCCTGCCGTGGTCGGTGAATGACATCCTGGTCGCGAAAGTTGTCGGCAAAACCGCGGAAAACTTCACTCAACTGGCGATAGGCACGCGCATCGTGGTGGCGCGCACCGATACCCCTGTGGAAGTCGGGCAGAAACTCAATCTGAAGGTCGTGTCCACCGGCGAGACGACGGTCATGAAGGTGCTCGCCAATGAACCGCAGGCGGCTGCCAACACCGTCAGTCGCGCCTTGGCGCGGGTGCTGCCGCAACAGGCGACCGCGCAGGAAACCGAAACACTCTTGCGCAGTATTGAGGCGCTGGCGGACAACCCACGCGCGCTCGGCGCAGTGCTGGGACGGGGCGCCGCCGCGACCTTGACCGCGGACGTGCAGAACCTGCGCAATGCCTTGCCCAGCGCCGAACAATTGCAGAACGCGCCGCAGCTGCGCGTCGCGGTGGAACAGGCGGCGCTACCCACTGAAGCGCGACTGCTGTCCGCCGTGCGGGACGATACCGCGCCCGAGGTCGGCAACGACGTGCGCGCGCACTTCGCGCGACTCGCCGCGGACATCGCCGCCCTGCCCGCCGCCGTGCGCGGGGAGTTGGACAAGCTCGTGCAGCAGACCCTGCATGCGCACGGCCCCGCGCAACAAGACGCCGCCGTGCAGACCACACAGGACAAAGCCTCGGCGCTGCCCTTGCCGGCAGCGGCCGAGCATCACAACAGCGACATCAAGAGCTTGGTCGACAGCGTGGTGGCGCGCCTCGAATCGAACCATTTGCAGAACGCGGCCAACAGCGGGCCATCCGCGCCGCTGTTGCTGGACCTGCCCATCGCGCGCGGGCCGCATACCGATTTATTGCACATGGAAGTGGAGAGCGACGCACGCTCAGGCGACAGCGAAGCGCCTGAGCGCACCAGTGTCACGCTCAATCTCAAACTCGATGGCGGCCATGAATTCAGCGCGCGCCTGCAGCTGAGCGGCGAGACCTTGAGCCTGCGCCTCGGTTCGACCGACAACGAATTCAACGACGAAATCGCCGCGCGCATCGGCGATCTCGAGCACGACCTCAGCGCCGCGGGACTGGAGGTCAATCAGATCTTCATCGCACCGCTGACCGTCTCGACGCGGCCGCGTATCGGTGCGCGCCAATTGATCAACGAGCGGGTGTAGCGCGTGGCACGCGAACAACCGGTCAATGTCGCGGTCGCCCTGCACTGGGATGGTCAGTCAGCGCCGCGCGTCACCGCCAAGGGTCGCGGCGAAGTCGCCGAACGCATTCTCGAGCTCGCACGCAAGCACAACGTGCCGGTCGATCAGGAGCCGGCCTTGATAGAGGTCCTGGCGGAGGTCGAACTCGGTCGGCAGATCCCCGACAAGCTGTTTGTTGCGATAGCCCAGGTCATCGCCTTTGCCTACACGGTGCGCGGCCAATTGCCCGAGCACCTCATCGCGCGCCGGCCGGAGATCCTCACGCGCGGCGCCAGCAAGCCGCGCTGAAGCTCACACCATCCTAGTGTAATAAACGTGCGGCGTTGGCGCGGGCCATCTGCGCGGCGCCGGCATCGCCGCGCGCCTGCTCGATGTCGCCCAGCAAACGCCAGGCAGCCACATTCTCGTGGCCATCATTGGCCGCCAACGATAAAGCCCGTTGCACGACTTCGCGCGCGCGCTCGAGATTGCCGCTCTTGAGATGGGTGTAGGCGAGCTGGCGCCACACGCTGGATTTGGACGGCGCGAGCTTGACCGCGCGCTCAAGCGCAGCCTGCGCGCGATCCCAGTTCTGTTCGGCGGCGGCGGTGTTCGCGGCATTGACCAGACTTTGCACCGCGGGACTCAAGGCCGGCGCCGGCGGTGCGCTGCTGGCCGCGGGCGTGTCAGCCTCGTCTGGCGCCAATGTTTCCGTGCCCGGCTCTTCCGGCGGCAAGGGTTCGGCGGGGAAACTCAACTCCGGCGTTGCCTGGCCAGGTGCTTTGTTGGTGAGTGCGAGTTGCGGCGCTGGCAGCGACTGCGCGCCGCCATTGGCGCTCACCGCAGGCTTGGTGATCAGCGGTCGCGCCGTCAGACGTGGTTGTTCCGGCAGCGGGATCGCGCGCGCGCCACTGGTCTGTGGCTGCGGCGCGCTCACCACCGGCTTGGCCTTGGCCCGATCTTCAATCGGCGCCGGCGGTTCGGGCGGACCGAAAAGCCCTGCGCAACCGCTCAGCATGGTCATCATTGAAGCCCACAGCAGCGCGCGCATCACGACGGAAATTTTCAATGCAGCAATTCCTCCAAACGATCAAATACGCTGCCACGCGCAGTGGGCGCGATGGGCGTTGGCGTCGTGCTCTGCGGCGAACAGTCGTCGGCGTGCACGACCGGGCTGTCACGATGTATCGGCATCGCCACGCCCGTTGGGCATTCACCGGGCAACACCGTGCTCGAACGCAGGTCGACATTGTGCCACTCGACTTCGGCCGGCAGTTGCAGTTCCAGGGGCGTGATGGCCGCGCCCTTCATCGCCGCTGCCCACACCCGCATCGCGCCGGTGCTGCCGGTGAGTCCGGTGGGCTTGTTGTCGTCACGTCCGACCCACGCCACGCCCAGCAGATTGCCGCCGAAGCCGGCAAACCAACTGTCGCGACTATCGTTGGAAGTGCCGGTCTTGCCTGCCAACGGCGTCACGCCCGGCAACTGTGCCGCCAATGCCGTGGCCGTGCCCTCCGCCACCACACGCGTCAAAGCGTAACGCATCAAGGCCGCGGTGGCCGGCTCCATCACCGGTTGCAAGGCCAGACCGTAGCGTTTGAGCTTGCGCTGATTCTGATCCGTCACCGCGTTGATGACGCGCGCCGGCACGCGGAAACCGTCATTGGCAAACACCGTGTAGACCTCGGCGAGTTCGAGCGGCGACAGCTCGACGGCCCCCAGCAGCACCGACGGATATTGCGGCAGCTTGCCCGGCACCCCCAGGTGCTGCAGATAAGTAGTGACGCGCGACAGTCCGAGTTGCAGGCCGAGATTGACGGTCGCCATGTTGAACGAATGGGTCAAGGCGTACAGCAGGCTGACACTGCCGTGCTCCTTCTTGTCGAAATTCTGCGGCTGCCAGCGCTTGCCGTCGGGTCCGGTCCAGGTCACGGCGCTGTCATTGAGTGTCGTCAACAGCGAGTAACGGGCGGGCTGCCCCAAGGCCAGCGAATAGACCAGCGGCTTGACCACCGAACCAATCGGCCGACGCGCGTCAACCACACGATTGAAACCCGCGTAATCCGGGTCGCGGTCGGACACCATGCCCAGCACTTCACCACTGGCTGGGTCGAGAATAATCAACGAGCCCTGCAAATCGCGCTTGCGCGTGCGCTTTTCGATGTCGGGCAGGGTGGTGCGTATGGCCTCTTCGCTCGACTGCTGCACCTCGACGTCGAGCGTGGTGAAGATATTGAGTCCTGCGGCGTCGAGATCGCGCGGGCTGTATTCGCGTGACAACTGGCGACGCACCAGCGCCATGAAGGCCGGATATTCATGGCTGCTGCCACCGGCGCTGCCACGCAGCTTCATCGGCATTTTGCGCAGCGCCTCGAGATCCTTTTCGGGGATGAGTGCGGCGTTGGCCAACAGGCCCAGCACCACGTCGCGACGCGCCTTGGATTGCTCGGGATGGCGACGCGGGTCGAACACCGTCGGGCCTTTGACCATGCCGAGCAGGGTCGCGGCTTCCAGCCAGTCGAGTTCACTGAGCGGTTTGGCGAAGTAGAAATGCGCGGCCAGTTCAAAACCATGAATGGCCCGATTACCGTCCTGGCCGAGGAACACTTCGTTCATGTAGGTCTCGATGATCTTCTCCTTGGAGTACTGCCGCTCCAGGGAGACCGCCATCAGGATCTCGTTCATCTTACGCAACAGGGTGCGCTCATGGGTGAGGTAAAGGTTCTTGACCAGCTGCTGGGTGAGCGTGCTGCCGCCCTGCACCACGCGCTGCGCCATGATGTTCACGGCGAAAGCGCGCAACAGGCCGATGAAGTCGACGCCGTGATGCTTGAAGAAGCGCCGGTCCTCGACAGCGACCAGCGCGGCGACGAACTGCTTGGGCACCTCGTCGAACGCCAGCAGCTTGCGGTCTTCAAAGTTGGCCGGGTTGATGCGGCCAATCTCCGGTGGCTCGAGACGCATGAGGTCGATGGGCTGACCGCTATCACGATCGATGACGCTCTCCGGCACGCCGCCGGCGAAATTGACCTCGACGTGGCGACCGCCTTCGGGAAAGTCCCAAAACTTGAAACCACGGGAAAAGAATTCGACCTGCTCGCCACTGACACGATACTGGCCGACCGCATTGGGGGCGCTGACGCGCTGATAGCCCAAGGTGTCGAGCTTGCGCGTGAGGCGTTCGCGCGACACGTTGGCGCCGGGATAGAGCTCGAGCGGACGGGCGAACACGCGCGCCGGTAGCACCCACTGCTTGTGTTCAAAGGCACTGGTGACTTCGCGATCCAGCCACAGCCAATAGGCAAGCCCGACCAGGACCAGCCAGATCAAAAGATGGCGGAGGAAAAAACGTGTGCGACGGAAACGCGGCGGTCGGGGCGGCGGCGGCGCACCTGAAGATCTGCTCGCCTTGGGCGGCGGCGCGGCGTCACGTCTGACGCGCGGTTCGTTGCGCACCTGCGGAAGGTCACGCTTCTTGCTGTTCTTGGCCACGGCTCGAATCGTGAGAAAACCCGGGGAAAAGGCCGAATCCTGGCCAAAATAAAAGCCCTTCCTTTACGGGAAGGGCTTCAATCAGTAGTCCGTCGCGATACATCGCCCTGCCGTTGGCGGGGCGATGCAATCGTCGCAGCCATCGGGAGGTGGGGCACATTCAGGAAGTCTTATGCTTCCTGTCGTATTCCCGCTCCCACTTCCTTGTAAAGGAATCGACAGCCTTCTTCATTGCTGATCGCTTGGTCTGCTCGGCTTTCCTTAGCCGGGCTGCCTCCCTGCGCATGGCAAGGCGGGCTCGGACTTCAGCTTTGGCGGCTTCCAGCCGCTTGAGTTCGTCAGTCTGGCTGTCGAGTGCCGTTACTTTTTTTTCGCTACCTTTTTCTTGGCTGCTTTCTTCTTGGTAGCCTTCTTCTTCGCTACCTTCTTCTTCGCAACCTTCTTCTTCGCAACCTTCTTCTTCGCAACTGCCTTCTTGGCAGCAGGTGCCTTCTTCTTAGCAACCTTCTTCTTTGCGACCGCAGCTACTTTCTTTTTCGCTGCCTTTTTCTTTGCCTTCGCCATGTAGAGGCCCCCTTCAACTATTGGTTGAGATTAATAACGCAACACCACAGTGGCCTATATACATCACAAAAAATATAACTGCAATGCAATTGCAGAAATTTTTTGATCTGCGATGAGATTTGTGCTGACGGCACAACGCTCGTCATTGCCAATGGCAATGTCGGCAATGTTTCCGCGAACTTTATTCATGCGTCATGCCGACAACGCTTTGATGATCGTCTTGCTGATCGCATCGACATCACCGATGCCGTTGACGCGCACGTAGTTGAGCTTTGGATTGTTGTTCGCGGCGCGCGAATACAAGTCGACCAATGGCATGGTCTGTTCGTGATACACGGCAAGACGTTTGCGCACTGTGGCTTCCTGATCGTCATCACGCTGAATGAGATCTTCACCGGTAGCATCGTCCTTGCCGGCAACCTTCGGTGGATTGAACACCACGTGATAGGTACGCCCCGAAGCCGCATGCACACGGCGACCGGACATGCGTTTGACTATCTCTTCATCATCAACCGCTATCTCGACCACGTAATCAATCTCGACGCCGGCAGCGGCCAGACCTTCGGCTTGCGGAATGGTGCGCGGGAAGCCATCAAACAGAAAACCGCGCGCGCAGTCGGCGGCTTTCACGCGTTCACCGATGAGTCCGAGAATGATGTCATCGGACACCAGACCGCCTGCATCCATGATGCCTTTCGCCGCCAACCCCAAGGGCGTGCCGTCGCGCACCGCCGCGCGCAACATGTCACCGGTGGAGATCTTGGGAATACCGAAATGCGCGCACAGCACATCGCCCTGGGTACCTTTGCCCGCGCCGGGTCCACCTAGCAGAATGATTCGCATGCCTTAACCCCTTTTCTTAATCGTCAATTCAAAAATGCCTGAATGATTCGGCGCGCGCTGCCCGGGCAGCGCGGCCGTGAATTCGTGATCGCGCACGTGCGGCCGCACGCTCCCGTGCGGGCTGGCCTGCGGCGGCGTTTCGCGGCATAAAATGGCCGCCAACCACAGCCAAGTTTCGCCCATGAAAATAGATTTCGATCAGCACACAGGTCTACTGTCCATCGCCGCCTACGGCCCCGGCTGGCTGCGTGTGCGCGATACGCGTATCGAGACACCGTGTGTGGTCACGCCCGCCGCCGTCCATACCGACCTCCTGCCCGCGGACTTCGAACAACTCGACGTCGCGCACTTCGCAGCACTGGAGGCCTTGCGGCCGGAGATCATCCTGATTGGCAGCGGTCCGCGCCAGCGTTTTGTCGATCACGCGCTCGGCGCCCGCATGGCGGCGGCAGGCATCGCCCTGGAATCGATGGACACCGGCGCGGCGTGTCGGCTGTTCAATATTCTGGTCAGCGAAGACCGCGCCGTGATCGCGGCCTTGTTCATGCTGTGAAGCCGCACCGCCTCGATCACAGATCGGCAAACAGTGCGTCGACCGAGAAGCCCTCGCGTTCGAGGATCTGGCGCAGGCGCCGCAGCGCTTCGATTTGAATCTGGCGCACGCGCTCGCGCGTGACACCGATCTCGTTTCCGACTTCCTCGAGCGTCGCAATCTCGCGACCATTGAGACCGAAGCGACGCTCGACCACCGCCCGTTGCTTGTCATTCAATTGCGCAAGCCAGGTTTCCAGGTGCCGCTGCACATCCTCGTCCTGCAACAGGTTGGCCGGGTCGCGATTGTGTTCGTCGGGAATGGTCTCCAACAGCGAACGCTCAGAGTCGCGCTCGGCCGGCACGTCGACCGAGGCAATGCGTTCATTGAGACCGAGCATGCGTTTGACGTCGTCTATCGGGCGGTCGAGCAGGTTCGCGACATCCTCGGGGCTCGGCTCGCGATCGAGCTTCTGCGCCAGCTGCCGCGCCGCGCGCAGGTAGATGTTGATTTCCTTGATGACGTGAATGGGCAGGCGAATGGTGCGCGTCTGGTTCATGAGCGCGCGCTCGATGGTCTGGCGAATCCACCACGTGGCGTAGGTTGAAAAGCGGAAGCCGCGTTCGGGATCGAATTTCTCGACCGCGCGAATCAAACCGAGGTTGCCCTCCTCGATGAGGTCGAGCAAGGCCAGGCCGCGGTTCATGTAACGCCGCGCGATTTTGACCACCAGGCGCAGGTTGCTCTCGATCATGCGCTTGCGGGCGGCCGCATCGCCACGCAGCGAGAGCCGCGAGAAGTGCACTTCCTCGGCGGCGGTCAGCAGTGGGGAAAAGCCGATTTCATTGAGGTAGAGACGGGTCGCATCCATGTCGCCCTGCGACACTTCGCCGGCCGTGAACTGCGGGGTCTCGGCGACGTTGCCTTCGCCTTCGGCATCATCGCCACCAAGCGGCTCGGCGACGGCATCGAACTCTTCGTCGAGTTCACCGAGTTCATCGCCGGACTCGATCTCGGCCTCGCCGTCGAGCTCGGCGTCAGCATCCGACGTCACGGCGGGCTCGACCAGTTCCTCAGGCGTTTCGCTCGCGGGTGGTTTGCCACGGTGACCGGCCATGGGTATTGAAGGCGCTATCGGTTCGGAAGGTATTGCAGCGGATCGACTGCCTTTCCATTTCGACGAATCTCGAAATGCAGCATCACGTCAGTGGTATCCGAGTTCCCCATTCGAGCGATCGTTTCCCCCGCATCGACGTGGCGGCCTTCCTTAACCAAGCGCGCTTCGTTGTGCGCGTAGGCGCTGAGGAACGTGTCGTTATGTTGAACGATAATAAGCTCACCGTAGCCCCGCAGTCCACTTCCGCTGTAGACCACCGTGCCGGCCGCGGCCGCCTTCACCGCCTGTCCGCGTGATCCACGAATGTCGATGCCTTTGGTCACTGCACCTGCATCGGCCGCGGACACTTTGCCCTGCGCCGGCCACATCCAGCGCACGCCAGCCTTGTTGGTCGCAGCGTTGTTCGCGCTGTCGTTGGCGGCGGTTTTGTCGCTGCTCTTGTCCACTGCCTCCGCCGTCGCGCGTGCAGGTGTCGCACTGGCGCTCGCTGACGGCGCTGCGGGTGTTGGCGCAGGCGGCGATGTGACCGAGGGCGTCGACGCGGTGGGCGCCGTCATCGGCGCCATACTGATGCGCGGCGCCGGCCGGCTGAGCGGCGCACCCGCCGCGGGCGCCGCACGGGACGTCAACGCGGGCGGCGGCGCCACGCTCACGCGAGGCGCAGGGGGTGGCGGTAGCGGACGTAAACGCAGTGCTTGTCCGACCACGATGAGATCGGGATTGGAGATCTGATTCCAGCGCACGAGGTCGCGCACATCGAGCCCGTAGCGCCAGGCAATGGTCAGTAATTTGTCGCCGCTGGCGACCACATGCACGGCGGGCGTTGGCTGTTCGGTGTTCGATGGGTTGGTGACGTTCGCGCGCGGCGGCGTCGCGCGTGCCGGTCGCGCCGCTGACGGCAACGCAGGCTTCTGTTCGATGGGCGCCTGGTAGTCGCTGGCGCAGCCCGCCAGCAGCAGCGCGGCCAGCAGCCAACACGCTGTTCGCCAGCTCGCACCACCAACGCGCGTCCCTCGCTCATCCATCACGCCATCCTCCGCATCCAGGCGCGCGCGATGTCGGCCTGCCTTGCGCATTCGCCTCTCGACATGCGCGCGCTACTGCCCCAAGCCTTCAAGCAAGGGCACGAAACTCACGCGCTCGAGCACGGTTTCCTCGATGCCGTCTTCGCTACGCGTATACAGGCACATCTGTTGATGACCGGCGCGGCCGACCGGAATGATCAGGCGTCCGCCCACCGCCAGTTGCTCGAGCAAGGCCGGCGGCACGCTGACCGGTGCGGCCGCCACTAGGATGGCATCGAACGGCGCATGCGCCGGCCAGCCCTGGTAGCCATCACCGTGGCGCACTCGCACATTACTGATACGCAAATCCATCAGTCGTTGACGCAGCTTGTTGGCCAGCGCTTCGATGCGCTCGATGCTGAACACGCGCTTGGCGAGTTGCGCCAGCACTGCACTCTGGTAACCACAGCCCGCTCCCACTTCCAGCACCCGCTCGAGCGGACCGGTGGTGTACAGCGCGGCGGTCATGGCGGCGACGATATAGGGTTGCGAAATGGTTTGACCGAAACCGATGGGCAGCGCGGTGTTCTCGTAGGCGCGACTGGCAAGGGCTTCATCGACGAACAGGTGGCGCGGCGTGGTTCTGATCACCTCCAGCACCGCTTCGGTCTCGATGCCCATGCGACGCAATTGCTCCACCAGGCGATTGCGCGCGCGCTGGGAAGTCATGCCTATGCCACGGGGATCAGCCACTCGCTTGTGCACTTAGCTGGATGGTGAATGCGCCGACACGCTAGCGGCGGCGTCGGATGCTGTCAATTGACGGCGCCGCGCGCGGCGCCATGACGGCATGCTTCGCGTCGGACGCGGCAGGCAACTCAACGGGGATTCAACAGGAATTCGAGTAGCGCCTTCTGCGCATGCAGGCGATTGCCCGCTTCATCCCACACCACGCTGGCGGGATGATCGATGACCTCGGCCGTCACTTCCTCGCCGCGATGGGCCGGCAGGCAGTGCATGAACAAGGCCGTCGGTGCGGCCAGGCTCATGAGCTCGGCGCTGACCTGGAACGGACGGAACACTTCGCGACGGGTGTCGGCTTCCTGCTCCTGGCCCATGCTCGCCCACACGTCGGTGACGACCAGGTCGGCGTCGCGCACCGCGACCTTGGGATCGTGCCCGAGAGTCACACGCGCAGCGTCGCCGGCCTGCGCGGCCATGCTCGGTGGGTAGGCCGCCGGCGTCGCCACGCGCAATTCGAAATTCATCAGGCGCGCGGCGCTGATGAAGGTGTTGCACATATTGTTACCGTCACCGACCCAGGCCACGCGCTTGCCGGCGATGTCGCCACGGTGTTCGAGGTAGGTCAGAAGATCGGCCAGCACCTGGCACGGATGCAGGGTGTCGGTCAGCCCATTGATGACGGGCACGCTTGCGCACTTGGCAATGCGCTCGACGGTCTCATGGGCAAACGTGCGCACCATGATGGCGTCGGCCATTTGCGACAGCACACGCGCGGTGTCTTCCGGGGGTTCACCGCGACCGAGTTGCGATTCCTGGCTGGACAGGAAAATGGCCTTGCCACCGCCCTCCGCCATCGCGCCTTCGAAAGACACGCGGGTGCGCGTCGACGACTTCTCGAAAATCATTGCCAGGGTCTTGTGCTGGAACAAGGGCGGCCGGCGGCCCGCGCTGCGCCAGCGTTTGAGCTCCAGCGCGCGCGCCAGCAGCGCGCGAATCTCATCGCCACTCAAATCGTCGAGAGAAAGGAAATGCCGCAGCGCCATGAGCGTGTCCGCGAACTCAGGCCGCGCCGGCCGTGAAGTCGTTGATGAGAGCGCACACGCGCTCGACTATCTGCCGCGCTTCGTCGTCCGACAGGATCAGCGGCGGCAGCAGGCGCACGGTCTTGTCGGCGGTGACATTGATCAGCAGGCCGCGCGCCAAGGCCAGCTTGACGAGGTCATAGCAGCCGCGGTCGAGTTCGATGCCGAGCATCAAGCCATGACCACGGACATTGGTCACCGCCTTGTTGCCCGCCAGCGCGCGCTTGAAATCTTCGACCATGCGCGCGCCGAGCGTCGCCGCGCGTTGCACCAGGCCATCGCGCTCGATGGTGTCGAGCACCGCCAGCGCGGCTGCCGACACCAGCGGATTGCCGCCGAAAGTCGAACCGTGGGTGCCGGGTTGCAGTACTTCCGCCGCCGCGCCGCGCGCCACGCAGGCGCCGATGGGCACGCCGTTGCCGAGGCCTTTGGCGAGGGTCATCACGTCCGGCACGATGCCTTGATGCTGATGGGCGAACCAGCGGCCGGTGCGGCCCATGCCGGTCTGCACTTCGTCGAGCATGAGAAGGATGCCGCGGTCGTCGCAAATCTTGCGCAAGGCCGACAGGTAACGCGCCTGCGGCACGACGATGCCACCCTCGCCTTCCACCGGTTCGACCAAGACCGCCACCACATCAGCGTGGCTGGCGGCATTGCCGACCGCATCAACATCGTCATAAGGCACGCGCACGAAACCTTCGACCAGTGGTTCGAAGCCGGCATGCACCTTGGCGTTGCCGGTGGCGCTCAAGGTCGCCAGCGTACGGCCATGAAAGCTGCCGTCGGTGACGATCACGGCGGGCCGCGCCACGCCTTTTTCATGGCCGAACTTGCGCGCGATCTTGATCGCCGCTTCATTGGCCTCGGCGCCGGAATTGCAGAAGAACACGCGGTCCATGCCCGACAGCGCGCACAGTCGATTGGCGAGTTGCTCCTGGCGTTCGACGCGATAGAGATTGGAGGTGTGCAGCAGGCGCGTCGCCTGGGCGGCGATGGCGGCGGTCACGTCGGGATGGGCATGGCCCAGGCCGCATACCGCGATACCCGACAGGGCATCGAGATACTGACGACCCTCGGTGTCCCACAACCACGCGCCGCGGCCATGACTGAAGGTCACGTCCATGCGTCCGTAGTTCGACATCAGTCCCGGTATACCCGCTGTCGCCATAGCCTTCGTGCCCCGCCAAAAAAACAAAACCCGGCCGCGTGGCCGGGCTGCAAAGTAGAACCGGATACGCGTGGTGGTCCGCGCATCGCCTGACGCATTGTGCGAAAGAGTCCCGTATTATGCAACCCAAGCCCCGCTGAAAAGCCAATGGAAACGGTGAGATAGAGTGGATTCGATCGCCTTGTCGCTGTTCGTCAAGCGGCTCTCTTCGATCTGCGGTGAAATGGGTGCGACGCTGCGTCGCGCGGCGCTGTCGCCCAACATCAAGGATCGTCTCGACTATTCGTGCGCGCTGTTCGATGCGCGCGGCGAGCTGTGCGCACAGGCGGCGCACATCCCGGTGCACCTCGGCAGCATGGCCTTTGCGATGCGCGGCATCGTGAGTCAGGTCGACTGGCAGGCGGGCGACATGATCATCGTCAACGATCCCTATCTGGGCGGCACCCATCTGCCGGACGTGACGGTGGTGGCGCCGCTGTTCGTTGACGGCATGTGCGTGGCGTTCGTCGCCAACCGCGCCCACCATGCCGACATCGGCTGCGTGCGGCCAGGTTCCATGCCCTTGTCACGCACCCTCGATGAAGAAGGCCTGGTGCTGGCGCCGCGCCATCTGCTGCGTGCCGGCGTAGCCGATGCCGAGATGCACGCTCTGCTGGCCGCGCGTCTGCGCAACCCGCAGGCGACCCTCGCTGATCTCGCCGCCCAGATCAGCAGCAACCGCATCGGCCTCGAGCGTCTCGGCGCACTGCATGAAAGTCTGGGCGCGGCGGCGTTCGCGTCTGGCCTCGGCGAGGTCAATGACTACGCCGAGGCCCTGGCGCGCAGCGCCCTGCAGAATTTGCCGGCCGGCACCTATCATTATGAAGACACGCTCGACGGCGACGGCATCGTCGCCGGCCCGGTCAGACTCAAGGTGGCGGTGACGCTCGGCGGTGGTCGCGCGCAGGTCGACTTCAGCGGCAGCGCCGCGCAGGTGGCGGGCAATGTGAACTGTCCGCTGGCCGTGACCGCCGCTGCTGTGTACTACGTCTTTTACAGTCTCATGTCGCGCGACACACCACCCTGCGCGGGCTCGCTGCGTCCGCTCGACATTGTCGCGCCGTCAGGCTCGGTGCTGAACGCCGTGCGCCCGGCCGCGGTTGCCGCCGGCAACTGTGAAACCAGTCAACGCATCGTCGACGTGCTCCTCGGCGCGCTGGCGCAGGCCCTGCCGCGGGCTCTTCCGGCCGCCAGCAACGGCAGCATGAATAATGTCGCGATGGGCGGCGCGGGTTGGGATTATTACGAGACCATCGGCGGCGGCACCGGCGCGCATGCCGGCGGCGCCGGTCTCGATGCCGTGCACTCCCACATGACCAACACCTTGAACACGCCGGTGGAAGTGCTGGAGATGAACTACCCACTGCGCATCCGCCGCTACGCCATTCGCCGCGGCAGCGGCGGCGCGGGACGCCATCGCGGCGGCGATGGCATCGAGCGCTGCTACGAGTTTCTCGGCGACGCCTCAGTCACGGTGCTGAGTGAACGCCGCGACACCGCGCCGTGGGGGCTGGCTGGCGGTGACGCCGGCGCATGCGGTCGCAACGCACTCAATGACACGCCGCTGGCGGGCAAATGTGAACTGGATCTCACCGCCGGCGCGCGGCTCTCGATCATGAGCGCCGGCGGCGGTGGTTGGGGGCAGGCGGAATCCCCCAGCGAATGAGCGTTTGAAATCGCGGGCGAAAAACTTAGACTGCTGGCAACCCTCGCAGCCACCTGTGTTCGTGCGGTGGCCGTCATCGAACCCATCATATTCAAGGAGAGCGTATGGACGCTTTGGAACGTATCAAGAACATCGTCGAGACCAATCCGATCGTTATCTTCATGAAAGGCACGCCGCAGTTCCCGCAGTGCGGGTTCTCGATGCGCACGGTCGAAGCTCTCAAGGCCTGCGGTGCCGACTTTCACTCGGTGGACGTGCTGGCCGAGCCCGAAATGCGCCAGAACCTGCCGCGCTTTTCCGACTGGCCGACCTTTCCGCAGGTCTTCATCAACGGTGAACTGGTGGGCGGCTGCGACATCGTGCTCGGCATGTACCAGAGCGGCGACTTGCAGCGCATGACCCAGGAAGCGCTGGCCTGAGCTTCCGCCTCCCGCTTTGAAGGTGCGCGCCGGGCTGGCCCGGCGCCGCCTGCTTCTCCTCTAGCGGCGTCGCGCGACGCCGCGGTTCAAGATTTCATCCACAGACACTGACCGCGACTGGCCTTGTCGACCGCCTTGAGCGCGTGTTCATGGGCGGCCAGTTCTTCGGCATTTGGCATCACCACCGTCAGCGAACTCGGTCTTTGCACCGGCCGCGCCTGCGCGCCGCCCGGCCTGTCGTGCTTGCGCCCGGCATCCAGCGCCAAGGTCGCCTGACCACCGGTCATGGCCAGGTAGACTTCCGCCAGCAGTTCGGCGTCGAGCAGCGCGCCGTGACGTTCGCGGTGGGCGTTGCTGACGTCGTAGCGTTTGCACAGGGCATCCAGGCTGTTGCGCTGGCCGGGGTGCATCTCGCGCGCCAGCGGCAGGGTGTCGAATACCGTGCAGTAATCCTCGGTGCGGCCCCAGGCTGGCCCCAGCAGGCCGAGCTCCATGTTCAGGAAGCCGACGTCGAAGCTCGCGTTATGGATGATGAGCTGCGCGCCGCGCACGAACTCGACGAATTCCATGGCGATGTCGGCGAAGGTCGGGCGCTCGGCGAGATCGGCCAGCGTGATGCCATGCACTTCGACCGCGCCGGCATCGATTTCCCGTTGCGGGTTGATGTACTGCTGGTAGCGTCTCTCGGTGATGCGCCGGTTGACGATTTCCACACAGCCGATTTCGATGATGCGATGGCCTTGCGAGGCTTCAAGGCCGGTGGTTTCGGTATCGAGCACTATCTGACGCATGAGTGTCTCCGTGGCGCGGCGCGCTCAGCGCGCGGCCAGCATTTCATCGATGGCGGCGTTGGCGAGGCTGTCCGCAAGCTCGTTGTCCACGTGACCGGCATGGCCCTTCACCCAGTACCAGCGCACCTCGTGGGCGGCGCAGGCCTGCTCCAGCAACTGCCATAAATCGACGTTCTTGACCGGTTCGCGGTTGGCGGTCTTCCAGCCGCGCTTCTTCCAGTTGGCCATCCATTGCGTGATGCCGTTCTTCACATATTGTGAATCGGTGTGGATGTGAACGCGACTCTTGCGGGTCAGGGCGCCGAGCGCCTCGATGGCGGCGGTCAGCTCCATGCGGTTGTTGGTGGTGTCCGCCGCCGCGCCCTTCAAGTGCCGCTCACGACCGCGGTAGCGCAGCAGCGCGCCCCAGCCGCCGGGACCGGGATTGCCACGACAGGCGCCGTCCGTATAAATCTCGACGACGTCGGCCTCAGTGCTCATGGTGATCAGTTCCTGCGGGCGCGCGCAGCGGCGCGCGGGTGGTGGGTTCGATGACGCTGGCGGCGACCAGCCGACGACGCTGGCGCCAGCTCGCGCGTAGCGGTGTCAGGCCTTCGACGCGCTTGCGCGCGACGATGACGTAGATATTGCCGAACAGCGGCCAGCAGAACGCGCCGAGGCGTTCCATGAATTCCAGATGCTGATTGAGCCGCGCGCTGCGCGACGGCGGTCGATAGCTGCCGCGTTCGACATGCAGTACATCGAAACCCAACAGCTGCAGCCAGTCCTTGACCCGCGCCGTGCCGATGAAGCGCCCATGCCAGGGCGCGCGCCCCTGCCAGCGGGTGAGTAATGAGCGGACGCCGAAAAAACTCCAGGGATTGAAACCCAGGATCACGAGATGCCCTTCACCAATCAGCACGCGTTCGGCTTCGCGCAATACGCGATGCGCGTCGTGCGCAAACTCGAGCACGTGAGGCAGCAGCAGCACGTCGATGGAATTGGCTTGCAGTGGCAAGGCATCTTCGACGCAATGCATGTCGGCATCGGCGTTGAGCGTATGCCCGAGGTCGATGCGCACCTTATGCGTGACACGGCTCGCATCCAGCAGGTCCTCGACATGGTGGCAACCGAGCTGGACGATGTGGAAGCCGAACAGATCGGGCAGGAAACGGGCCAGCAGGCGGCGCTCGATGTCCGCCAGCAGGCTGCCGGGCGGCGCTCCGTACCAGCGCCTGACGGCGACCGCGAGACTCGCGTCGCCGAAACCTTCATTGGAATTTATTTTCATTGAAAACAGAGAGATAAAACCAAGAGCCCGACGCGTCCGCAGGCCCTGAAACGATTCGAAGCTTGGCATGGGGCAGCGCGCGGGTGCAACGCTTGGGGTTGACCTCGGCCCCGAAGCCTTTCTACATTACCCCCATGTTGGGGGGAAACCACATTCGAACAGGGGCCTTTATTGCCCTCCTGAGCGCCGCGCTTTTCGGTTGCACGGTGCCCGTGCCGTTCGTTCATACCACGGCGCATTCCGGTCCGCAGGTCAAGCCGCTGACCGTGCCCGAAGAACAGCCGACGCCGCCGCCCGCGCCCGAAATCGTGAAGAACGAAGACGAGTCGGAACGAGGGCCGGATCTGTGGCGCAAGATTGGCGACGGTCTGACGCTGCACAAATCGCCTCATCACTTCCCGCGCAATCCCTTGGGCAAAGTCCAGTTCGCCAAGAGCGTCGTTGAACGCGGCGCACTGCAATCGCGCCCCTACCTGCACTTCGTCGTCAGCGAACTCGACAAGCGCAAACTGCCTTACGAACTGGCCCTGATCCCGCTGCTTGAGAGCGGCTTCAATCCGGGCGCCGGCTCACGCGGCGGACCGGCAGGCCTGTGGCAATTGATTCCCGCCACCGGACAGCGCTTCGGCTTGAGCCAGACCGCCTGGTACGACGGTCGGCGCGACGTGGTCGCCAGCACCGACGCTGCGCTGCATTACTTCGAACAACTGCGCGACGACTTCAACGGCGATTGGCTGCTGGCGATCGCCGCCTACAACTGCGGCGAGCGCACCGTGCAACAGGCCGTCGCACGCAACCGTGATCGCGGGCGCGGCACCGACTTCTGGTCGCTGAGCCTGCCCGGCGGCACGCGCAGCTACGTCGAGCGACTGATCAATGTCGCCGCGCTGGTCGCCGCACCCGACGCGTTTGGCATCAAGCCAGCCGTGGTCCCCAATCGGCCTTACTTCGATGTCGCCGACGTCGGCGCCAATCTGCCGTTGTCGCGCATCGCCGGCGCGAGCGGCTTCGCCGCCGACGAACTCAAGGCCATGAATCCCGCCTTCGTACGCCAGACCACGGTCAGCGGCGCCACCCGTGTGCTGGTCGCCCATGGCCATGGCGACGACGTGGTGCTGGCTTTGTCGTCGCTGTCCGATGAAGTGCGGCGCCTGCCGGATGTGCGCAGCGAAGTGGCGGCGGTCGCGCCGGCACGCGGCGGCAAGCGCGAACACACCGTGCGGGCCGGCGATTCGCTGTCATTGATTGCGTCCAAGGCCGGCGTGTCGGTGCGTGCGCTGCGCGAGCTGAATCACTTGAGTTCAACCAACCTGCGTCTCGGCCAGGTGCTGCGTCTGCCCGACAGCGCCAAGCGCGTGGCCAACGGCGCCAACACCGTCACGGCGTCCGCGGACAAACCGCTGCGCGTCGCCAGCAAGTCGACGCCAGCCGTGCACGTGGTCGGTAACGGCGATAACCTGTGGGATATCGCCAAGCGGTACCACGTCAGCGCCGAAGCCTTGGCCGCAAGCAATGGTCTGAATTCGCGCACGGTGCTCAAGCTTGGACAAAAATTGCGCCTGCCAGGCACCGCCGGCGCGCGGAGCGGGTTGCCGGGCATCTCGCTGGCGAGCGCCGACAGCGCCGACGAAATGCGCTATCAGGTCCGGGAAGGGGATTCTCTGTGGACAATATCGCGGCGCTTCAATGTCTCCGTCGACGCCCTGAAAAAGTGGAATCGACTGCCCACCAGCACCACGGCGCTACAGCCTGGACAACGCCTCGTCGTCAACGGCGAAACCTGAAAAAGACCACCCGCGCGGCGTTCACGCACGCCGCTTGCACCTCGCCCGCGCCGCGCAGGTCATGATGCATCTCCGCACTTCGAACCTGGCCATCGGCCTGCTGCGCAGCGTCGCCGCCGCTGTCCTGCGTCTGCTGTGCCGCGTTGACGTGCACGGTTTGCAACACCTGCGGGCCGCCGGGCCACGCGTAATGCTGGTCGCCAATCATCCTTCGCTCATCGACGGTCTGCTGCTCTTCCTGTTTGTGCCGCTGACGCCGGTGTTCGCCGTCAGTCCCGCCACCGCGCGCCGCCGCTGGCTGCGTCTGTTGCTGCGCTTCGTCGACTGGCATGAACTCGACACGCTGAATCCGGGCGCCATCAAATCGCTGACCCATGTGCTGCGCGAGGGCCGCGCTCTCATGATTTTCCCCGAAGGCCGCGTGGCCAGCGGCGCCGCGCTCATGAAAGTCTACGAAGGCGCGGCGCTGATTGCCGAGCATGCCGAGGCCGAGATCCTGCCGGTAGCCATCGACGGCCCGCAGTATTCACGCTGGTCGGGACTGCGCGGCAAGGTCCGTCAAAGCTGGTGGCCGCGCATCACGCTGACGGTATTGCCTGCGCGTCGCCTCGAAGTGCCGGCGGAAGTGCGCGGCAGCGAACGCCGCGCCCACGCCGCCGACGCGCTGCTGCGCGCGATGCTGGAGGTCAGTTACACGGCGGGCTATCACCACGAGACGCTGTTCGCTGCGGTGGTGCGGGCCGCGCGCAATCACGGCATGCGCCAATACGTGCTCGAAGACGCCACCGGCGCACGCCTCTGCTATCGGGATCTGCTGACCCGCGCGCTGGTGCTGGGCGGCGTGCTGACACGCCAGCTCGGCGCACGCGAACGGCTGGGCGTGCTGCTGCCAAGCACCGCCGCCACCGTCGTCACCCTGCTCGCCTGCGCGGCGCGCGGCCGCCAGACCGCGATGCTCAACTTCACGGCCGGCGCGCGTGGCCTGGTGACGGCCATCGAGACCGGCAACGTGCGGCTGGTGGTGACCTCGCGCGCGTTCGTCGAAGGCGCCTCGCTCGGCGCCGAAATCAGCGCCCTCGAAACCCTGGCCAAAGTCGTCTATCTCGAAGACCTGCGCGCTGCCATCGGTCCGCTCACCAAGCTCGGCGGCGCGCTGGCGGCGCGTGCGCCGTTGCTCGCCCAACGCCTGCTGGGCGGCGCGGTCGATCCGCAACTGCCGGCAGTGGTGCTGTTTACATCGGGCTCGGAAGGCATACCGAAAGGCGTGGTGTTGTCCCATGCCAACCTGCTGGCCAATTTCGCCCAGGTGCAATCGCTGCTCGATCTCACCAGTCATGACCGCGTGTTGAACGTGCTGCCGGTGTTCCATGCCTTCGGACTGCTGGGCGGCGTGCTGCTGCCCTTGCTGAAGGGCTGCCCGAGTTATCAATACCCGAGCCCTTTGCATTACCGCCTGGTGCCGGAGCTCTGTTATGAACTCAATGTCACCTGCCTGTTCGGCACCAACACGTTTCTGCGCGCCTACGCGCAACACGCCCAGGACTTCGACATGCACCGCATGCGCTACGTGATAGCGGGCGCCGAAAAGCTGACCGACGACACCCGTGCGCTATGGGCGGATAAATTCGGTGTGCGGATTTTTGAAGGCTATGGCGCCACCGAAGCGAGCCCGGTGGTGGCGGTCAATCACCCCCTCGCCGCGCGGCGCGGCACGGTCGGACG
Organism: Gammaproteobacteria bacterium; assembly: GCA_020849475.1. Taxonomy (GTDB): domain Bacteria; phylum Pseudomonadota; class Gammaproteobacteria; genus JADJYF01. Next base: position 123,208 of record JADLGE010000079.1, on the reverse strand, counting down.
CCTGCTCGCCATGACCGAACACTACCTCGAACCGGTGGACGGCATCGCCGACGGCGGCGAACTGGTGGTGCGCGGCCCGAACGTCATGCAGGGATATCTCTTTCATGGCAGCGACGGCGCCATCATCCCGCCGTGGACGCAGCGCATGGGCGCCGGCTGGTATGCGACCGGCGATATCGTCGCAATCGACGGCGACGGCTATGTGAGCATCAAGGGGCGCGCCAAGCGTTTCGCCAAGGTCGGCGGCGAGATGGTGTCTTTGGCAATCGTCGAAGAGCTGGCGGCGCAGCTATGGCCGCAGGGCATTCATGCCGCGCTGGCGGTGGCCGATGCGCGCAAGGGTGAGCAGATCGTGCTGTTCAGTGACACCGAGGCGGTCAATCGCGCCGAGCTCGTAACGGCGGCGCGCGCCGCCACCCACAGCGAGCTGGCCTTGCCGCGCCACATCATTCATCAAGCCGCCATGCCCTTGCTCGGCTCGGGCAAGATCAACTACCCGGCGCTGCGCGAACTGTATCAGCGCCAGCAGTCCTGAGTGGGTTGGCGGGCCCGCTCAGTGGGACTGGATGGAATTGCCGTTGATGGTGGCGTCGTAGTCCATGAACTTCACGGCGTAGGTGCCGCGCTTGAGAATCTTCGCCACCTCCTCGTCGTTCACGTAACCGGCCACATAGGTCAGAAGCTGTTTGTCGGTCTTGCCGAACTCGTCACGATGCTCCTCAAAAATCTTGGACAGCTTGGCGGCCTGCAGCGCGGCTGAGAAACGGTTGCGACGCTTGTCGTTGATGAAGTCGCGGGCCGCGGCTTCGAGCTGCTGATCGACTTCCTCGCCGTTGAACGCCTGCGAGCGCAGCTTGGGCGCCGAGGACGTGGCGGGCACGATGCCGAAATAGACGCGCGGATCCTTGAACTTGCGCAGTATGTCGCCCTCGATGGCGTTGAGGTCGAAACCGCGACCGCCGACCTTGATGTTGCTGCGGAAAAACGTCATGTGGTCCATCATGCCGTTAGGCGATTTACCGTCGATGATGTTCTTGATTACGAGTGCGTTGTAGACGTTGAGCCAGAACGCCAGCTTTTCCTTGTCGTCGCTCAAGCTGTCGAGATTGAATTCAGCGAGGGATTCGAGGTATTTGGTGAAGCGCACATTGCGAGCGATGGCCGGATAGTCGACATAGCCATCCTTGACGTTCTCGGCCAGCACGCCATCGAGCAACGCATTCAATGCGCGCGAATCGGCGGCCTGGGTGGTGCTCGTCACGAGCAGCAGCATGGCCAGCGCAATGACGCGGCCGGCAAGCGCGAGGGAATTCGATGATGCCTTCACTGGAGTTACCTGTGTCATGAACGAAGTGCAGCCTGGCAGTCAGCGCATGACGTCGAATGTCGCACCGCGCCCGCGCGGCCTGGCCAGCGGACCAGGATGCGGCGTCAGCCTGCGGGCCGCAGTGTACACGACTCCCCAGCGCGTGGCCGCGCGCCGCCCGGGACGCACGTCATGAGCCGTCGTCGCCTGCTGCTGCTGGCGCTGCTGGCCGCAAGCGTGCTGGTGGTGCTGGCGCTGGACCCCGGCGCCTATCTCAATCTCGCCACCCTCAAAGCGCAGCACGCACGGCTCACCGAACTGGTGGCCGCCGACCGCGTGGCGGCCATGGGCTGGGGCTTCATCATCTATGTCATCGTCACGGCGCTGTCGCTGCCCGGCGCGGCGGTCATGACCCTCGCGGCCGGCGCACTGTTCGGCTTCACCTGGGGCACCTTGCTGGTGTCCTTCGCCAGCACGCTCGGCGCCAGCGGCGCCTTTCTCGTCGCCCGTTACGTGCTGCGCGGCCCCCTGCAGGCACGCTTCGGTCATCGGCTCGAAACCATCAACCGCCACATGCGCAGCGACGGGCCGTCCTATCTTTTGACGCTGCGCCTCATCCCGCTGTTTCCGTTCGTGCTGGTCAACCTGCTGATGGGGCTGACACCGATACGCCTGCGCGACTTCATGCAGTACAGCCAGCTCGGCATGCTGCCGGCGACCATGGTGTTCGTGAATGCCGGCACGCAACTGGCGCGCATCGACAATGTGAGCGATGTGCTGTCGACGCCGGTGCTGATATCGCTGGTGATCCTGGGCCTGTTTCCGCTGCTGGCGAAGCACCTCAACGGCGCGCTCAAGCGACAGCGTTTCATCGCCGACCATCCGCCGCCGGCGCAGGTCGACCGCAATGTGATCGTGATCGGCGCCGGTTCGGCCGGCCTGGTGGCGGCGCTGATTGCATCGAGCGTACGCGCCAAGGTCACACTCATCGAACAGCAGCGCATGGGCGGCGATTGTCTGAATACCGGCTGCGTGCCGTCCAAGGCGCTGTTGAAAGCGGCGCGACAGGTCCACGAGGCACGTCACGCGGCGCGCTTCGGCATACGCCATGTAGCGCTTGAATTCGATTTTGCCGACATCATGGCGCGCGTGCACAGCGTGGTCGCCGAGATTGCGCCGCACGATTCGGTCGAGCGCTTCGAGAGCCTCGGCGTCGAATGCATCAAAGGCCGCGCACGCCTGGTGTCGCCCTATCGGGTGACGGTCAACGGCGCTGAAATGTCGGCGCGCGCCATCATCCTCGCGACCGGCGCCGAACCCTCTGTGCCGGCCATCCCGGGTCTCGATAGCGTGCCCTACCTGACCTCAGACACGCTGTGGAATCTGCGCACGCTGCCAGCCCGCCTGCTGGTGCTGGGCGGTGGCCCCATCGGCTGCGAGCTGGCACAGGCTTTTGCGCGCCTCGGCAGCCAGGTCACCGTGGTCGAAATGGCCGAGCAACTGCTGCCGCGCGAGGACGTCGAGATCGGCGCCTTCGTTGCCGATGTGTTTCGCGAGGAAGGCATCGCACTCCAACTCAAGGCGCGCGCCACGCGCTTCGTCAACGACGCGGGTGGCAAGTCGCTGCTGTGCGAACGCCTCGACGGCGGTTCGCCTGTCAGCATCGATTTCGATGAAGTGATCGTGGCCCTGGGCCGGCGCCCGCGGGTAAGCGGTCTCGGGCTCGAAGATCTCGGCGTGCCACTGACCGAACACGGCACGCTCAGCGTCAACGATTATCTCGAAACCCATGTGCCCAGCGTTTATGCCTGCGGTGACGTGGCCGGCCCCTATCAATTCACCCACACCGCTTCGCACCAGGCCTGGTACGCCACCATCAATGCCTTGTTCGGCAACCTCAAGCGCTTCGCGGTCGACTACCGAGTGATTCCGTGGTGCACCTTCATCGACCCGGAAGTCGCGCGCGTCGGTCTCAATGAAAAAGAAGCGCGGGCGCGCGGCCTCGCCTTCGAGATCACGCGCTACGACTTGAGCGAACTCGACCGCGCGATTGCCGACGGCGCCGCGCGCGGCTTCGTCAAAGTGCTGACGCCGCCCGGCAGCGATCGCATCCTCGGCGTCACCATCGTCGGCGAGCACGCCGGTGAGCTGATTGCCGAGTTCGTGCTGGCGATGAAACACAAGCTCGGCCTCGGCAAGATTTTGAGCACCATCCACATCTATCCGACGCTGGCCGAGGCCAACAAATTCGCCGCCGGCGCCTGGCGCCGCGCCCATGTCTCGCCGCGCGTGCTGGGATGGCTGGCGCGTTATCACGCGTGGCGGCGTGAGGGGTGATCTGTCTGCGGCTGCGCGCGGGCCGCTAGTCGGGCGAATGTCAGACTTCAGTCTGACATCCAGGGCCGCCGCGCACGCGCGCCCGTGGCCGCGCCCCGTACTGTTTTGCCGCTCCTCGCCTTGCGTTTATCATCCCGTCATCCCACAGGCCGAGTTCCATGCAGACCATCATCCAGCACATTCGCGACGTCGCGGATTTCCCCAAGCCCGGCATCCTGTTCAAGGACCTGACACCCTTGATGCGCAATCACGACGCGCTGTCCTATGCCTGTCGTGAGCTGGTCAAACCGTTCCGCGACGCCGGCGTGACGGCAGTGCTCGGCATGGAAGCGCGCGGTTTTATCTTCGGTGCGTTGGCGGCCCATGAACTCGGCGTCGGCTTCGTACCGCTGCGCAAACCCGGCAAGCTGCCGGCGGCCACCAGCTCGGTGCGCTACGACCTTGAATACGGCAGCGCGGAATTGCATATGCACGATGATGCCATCGGCCCCGGCGACACGGTGCTGCTGGTCGATGACCTCATGGCCACCGGCGGCACGGCCGCGGCCAGTCTCGAACTCGCGCGACGCGCCGGGGCCACGATAGCCGGCTGCGCGTTCGTCATCGAACTCGATTTCCTCGGCGGCCGCGCCGCACTCGGCGACTGCCGCGTGCACTCGCTGGTGCATTACTGATTGACCGTGCCCGAATTGAACCCGCAGGCGGTCCTCGATTTCTGGTTTGCCGGCGTCGGTGACGACGGCGCCGCGCTGAAGGCGCGCCACAGCGTGTGGTACAGCAGCGATGCGCGCTTCGATGACGAGATACGCCAGCGTTTCGGCGCGCTGGTCGACGCCGCCGCGCAGGGCGAACTCAAGCTGTGGAAGCTGAGCCCGGCCGGCACCCTCGCCCTGATCGTCGTGTGCGATCAATTTCCACGCAATATTTTCCGCGCCACACCGCGCGCCTTTGCCCTCGACCAACGCGCCCAGGCGCTGGCCCGTGACGGCGTGGCGCAGGGTATCGACCGCGGCTTAAGCATCGCCGAACGTAGTTTCTTCTACCTGCCGTTCGAACACGCCGAAGACCGCGAAGCGCAGGCGCAGTCCCTGCGCTGTTTCGAGCAACTGCATGCCGATGCACCGGCCGCGCTGCGGGACTTCAGCGCCGACGCCTTGCACTGGTCGCGCGATCATCACGACATCGTGCAGCGCTTCGGTCGCTTCCCGCATCGCAACCTCATTCTCGATCGCGACTCGACGCCGGAGGAACTGGCCTTCCTTGCCGCGCATCGCAATACCTACGGCCAGGGCTGAACGATGTGCCTGGTTCTCATCGCGCATCGCGCCTGCCCCGGCTACCGCCTGATCGTGGCCGCCAATCGCGATGAGTTCCACGGCCGTGCGACCGCCGCCGCCGCGCACTGGCAGGACCATCCGCAGATTGTCGCCGGTCGCGATCTGGAGGGCGGCGGCACCTGGCTCGGCATGCATGTCGACGGGCGTTTCGCGACCGTCACCAATGTCCGCTCGGGGCACGCAGTGCGACGCGGTCCCCGCTCGCGCGGCCTCATCGTCACCGACTTCCTGCTCGGCGACAGCAGTGCGTCCGCACACGCGCATGCGCTGATGGCGAATGCGCGCGATTACGACGGCTTCAATCTTTTGAGCTGGGATGGCGACAATCTTTCATGGCTGTCCAATCAGGCCGACGCGCCGCGCACGCTGGCGAGCGGTGTGCACACCTTGAGCAATGCGCAGCTCGACACCGCCTGGCCCAAGACCGACAGGCTGCGTCGCGCCTTCACGCGTGTGATGGAAGCGCACTCGCACAATCCGGTGCCGGCCTTGCTCGAAGTGTTGCGTGACAATACCCGCGCCGCCGACGAGCATCTGCCCGACACCGGCATCGGCCATGAACGGGAAAGCTGGCTGTCGTCCATCTTCATCGAAGGCGCGGGCTACGGCACGCGCTGCTCGAGCGTGCTGACGGTCAGCGACAATGGCCATGTGAGCTTTCACGAACGCCGCTATGACGGCGACGCGCGGGCCAGCGGCGACAGCCGCTTCGAGTTTGAACTGCCCGGCAGCCACGGTTAGCATGGCCTGACCATGGCCAGCCCCGCGCCCGCGACCACGCCCCATCCGCAAGACACACTCGCGCAGCGCTACCAGCGCATACGCGCGCGTTCGCTGAGCCTCATCGCGCCCTTGTCGGCGGAAGACGCCTGCGTGCAGGCCATGCCCGACACCAGCCCGGCCAAATGGCATCTTGCGCACGTTACCTGGTTCTTCGAGACGTTCGTGCTGGAAGCGCGCGAGCCGCACTTCAAGGCGTTTCACCCGGCGTTTCGCGAGCTGTTCAATTCTTATTACAACGGCGTCGGCAAACAGTTTCCGCGGCCGCAGCGCGGCCTGCTCACGCGGCCGTCATTGCAGGACGTGCTGGCCTATCGCGCCGCTGTCGACGCGCGCATGGTCGCTGTCATCGCCGCCGCCGACACCGCGACGCAGAGTCTCATCGAGCTCGGCCTTCATCACGAACAGCAGCATCAGGAATTGCTGCTGATGGACATCAAATACCTTTTGTCACTGAACCCTTTGGCGCCCGCCTACCGCGATGGCCCGGCGGCCATCTCGTCACCGGCAGCGCCGCTGCGTTGGCAGGCTGGCGCGGACGGCATCGTCGCCGTCGGTCATGACGGCGCGGGTTTTCATTTCGACAACGAAACGCCGCGCCACGAGGCCTTGCTCGCACCCCACGCACTGGCTTCACGCCTCGTCACCAACGGTGAATATCTCGCCTTCATGCGTGACGGCGGCTATGCCGACGCCAGGCTGTGGCTGGCCGACGGCTGGGCAACGCGCCAGCGTGACGCTTGGCGGGCGCCACAGTACTGGCGCGAAGTCGATGGTGCGTGGTTCGAATTCACACTCACCGGTTTACATCCCTTGGACCTGCACGCGCCGGTCTGTCATGTCAGCCACTACGAAGCCGACGCCTACGCGCAATGGGCCGACGCACGCCTGCCGACTGAATTCGAATGGGAAGCGGCTGCCGTCGGCGCGGCGGTGCGTGAAGCGCGCGATGAAGCCGCGCATCTGCATCCTTGCGCGACAGCGCGCGGCAATGGGCTTGATGGCCTCGATGATTTGTTCGGCGCGGTGTGGCAGTGGACGCGCTCCGCCTACCTGCCCTACCCCGGCTTCAAGGCGCCGGCCGGCGCGGTCGGCGAATACAACGGCAAATTCATGAGCAACCAGATGGTGTTGAAAGGCAGCTGCTGCGCAACGCCAGTTGGCCATGCGCGCGCCAGCTATCGCAATTTCTTCTATGCGCATCAGCGCTGGCCGTTTACAGGGATCCGACTCGCGCGCGACGTGTGAGTAAGCATTTTTGAATGTGCGATTGAAATCGCATCTACGAGCTCAGTCCGCCGTTCACTTTCAAGGTCTGGCCAGTGATGAAGGCCGCTTCCTCGGAACACAGGAACAGCGCCGCGGCGGCCACATCCTCCGGCGTGCCGAAACGCGCCATCGGTGTTTGCGCGATGACATTGGCGCGATATTCCGGCGCCATCGCGGTCTCGGCGAAGGCCGTCGCAATCCAGCCGGGGGCGACCTCGTTCACGCGGATGTGCGGCGCGACGCTGCGCGCGAACGAACGCGTGAAACCGGTGACGCCTGCCTTGGTCGCGGCAAACATTTCGGGATGACGCTCGGCCATGCCACGCAGCGCGAGATCCCACGACATGTTGAGGATCACGCCGGCCCCTTGCGCCCGCATGCGCGGCGCGACGGCCCACGCGCACAGCATCGTGCCGCGTAAATCAACGTCGATGAGACTCGCGAGCTTGGCGAGATCGCTGCCCTTGGCGCCGTCGCCGGTGAGGATGTCGGCGCCGGCGATATTGGCCCAGATGTCGATGCCGCCCAGCGCCCGCTCGGCCTCACGCACCAAGGCTTCAACCGACTCGGCGTGCGCCACATCGCCCTGCAGCGCATGGCCGCGACCGCCGCCCGCTGCAATCTCGCCCACCACCTCGGCAGCGCGCTCCGCCGAGCGCGCGTAGTTCACCACCACGCTCGCACCTTCACGCGCAAAGGCCAACGCCACGGCGCGGCCGATGCCGCTGCTGGCGCCGGTCACCACCGCGCGTTTGCCGGCCAGGCGCATGCTCATGCGCTGGCCAAGGCGGCTTTGATCAAAGCCTGGCCTTCGTCCTGGATGCGGCGCAGGTGGTCGGCGCCGCGAAAGCTTTCCGCATAGAGCTTGTAGACGTCTTCGGTGCCCGACGGACGTGCCGCGAACCAGCCCTGCGCGGTCACCACTTTCAAACCGCCGATGGCCGCGCCGTTGCCGGGCGCGTGGGTCAGGGTGGCGGTGATCGGATCGCCCGCCAGCGTGGTGGCGGTCATCGCGCTCGGGCTGAGCTTGCCGAGTATGGCTTTTTCAGCCGGCGTGGCGGCGGCGTCGATGCGCGCGTAGACCGGCTCACCGAGTTCCGCCACCAGTGCGCGATAGCACTCGCCCGGATCGCGGCCGCGCACCGCCATGATTTCGGCGGCGAGCAAATCCATGATGAGGCCATCCTTGTCGGTGCTCCACACGCTGCCGTCCTGACGCAGGAACGAAGCACCGGCGCTTTCTTCACCGCCAAAGCCCAACTCGCCCGACAACAGGCCCGCCACGAAATACTTGAAGCCCACCGGCACTTCGACCAGCGGCCGGCCGAGGCGCGCGGCGACGCGGTCGATGAGGCTGCTGCTGACCAGGGTCTTGCCGATGCCGGCGTCCGCGCGCCAGCCGGGCCGCGCAGCGAACAGGTAGTCGATGGCGACCGCCAGGTAGTGATTGGGATTCATGAGCCCCACGCTGGGCGTGACGATGCCGTGGCGATCGGCGTCGGCATCGTTGCCGCAGGCGATGGCATAACGGTCCTTCATCGCGATCAACTGCGCCATCGCATGGGGCGATGAGCAGTCCATGCGAATCTTGCCGTCCCAATCGAGCGGCATGAAGGCGAAGCGGCCGTCGACGCTGGGATTGACCACGGTGATGTCGAGCCCGTAACGCTCGGCGATGGGCGCCCAGTAGTCGACCGCCGAACCACCGAGAGGGTCGATGCCGATGCGCAGCCCCGCCGCGCGGATGCGCGCCATGTCGACCACGTTGCCGAGATCGGCCACGTAGTGTTCGATGTAGTCATGCCGGTGCGTGGTGTCGGCGCTCAGTGCGGCGGCCAGAGGCATGCGCTTCACGCCCTTGAGGCCAGCCGCCAGCAATTCGTTGGCGCGATTTTCTACCCACTTGGTGATGTCGGTATCGGCCGGCCCGCCCTGTGGCGGGTTGTACTTGATGCCGCCGTCCTGCGGCGGATTGTGCGACGGCGTGATGACGATGCCGTCGGCATGGCCGCGCTCGCGCCCCGTGTTCCAGGTGAGGATGGCGTGGGAAATGGCCGGCGTCGGCGTGTAGCCGTCGCGCGCATCCAGCATGGTCGTTACGCCGTTGCCGGCCAGCACTTCCAGGCTGTCCTGCCAGGCCGGCTCCGACAGTGCGTGGGTGTCGCGGCCAAGATAAAGCGGCCCGTCGGTGCCCTGCGCGGCGCGGTACTCACATACCGCCTGCACCACGGCCAACACATGTGCGCGATTGAAACTCGCTTTGAAGGCCGAACCACGGTGGCCCGAGGTGCCGAAAGCGACACGCTGTTCACGCACGACGGCGTCGGGTGTGATGTCGCTGTAGGCGCTCAACAGCTGGCTGATATCGATGAGATCGGCGGGCTCTGCGACGAGACCGGCGCGTGCGTGCACGGACATGAATTCTCCTGGCGTAATGCGGCTCGCTGCTATCTTGTCATTGTCGCGCGGGCTTTGGCATGACCTTGCGCGCAATGCCGCCGTTTAATCAGGCGGCGCGACGTCCGCGCCACGCGAGTATCGCGGCCAACAGCAGGGCCGCGACATTCAAGGCCGCCGAACTCATGAACGCCGCACCATAGCTGCCGGTCACATCGAACAGCCAGCCCGCGACATAAGGGCCGATGGCGGCCGGTGCACCGGCCACCGCGAAGATCATGCCGACGATGGATGCAACGTGAGCGCGGCCGAACAGATCGCCACACAGCGGCGGCAACAAAGTCACGCCGCCGCCGTAGGAAAAGCCGAACAGGGTGGCCGCCATCCACAAGGTGGCGAGCCCCTCGGCCGACGCGAACAGCACGAAGGCCACGGCCTGCAGCGCGAACACGCCGAGCAGCGCCGGCATGCGTCCTATCCAGTCCGACATCACGCCCGACGACAAACGCCCGACCGTGCCGCCGATGCCGATGGCGCTGATCACCGACGCCGCCGCGACCTTGCTGACGCCGAGATCCTCGGCATAGGCGACTGCATGTACGAACGGCACGAACACCGGCACCCAGGTCATGAAATAAATGGCGATGAGCAGCAGGAAGGGTTCGCTGGCGCGCACTTCGGCCAAGGTCTTGCCCGGCCCGAGCGCGGTCATCGGCGGTGCTTCGGTCGCGCCATCGGGCCACAGCCCGACCGATTCCGGATCGCGCACCATGAAGCGCGCCGCCACCAGCATGAGGGTCGCCGCGACGATGGCCGTCACGCCCAAGGCCCAGCGCCAGCCCCAGATCCCAATCAGGCTCGCCGCCAGCGCCGGCACCAGGAGATTGCCGAGGCTGCCGCCGGTGGACGCCACCGCCACCGCCGTGCCGCGCTTGAGCGTGAACCAGCGCGACACCGTCGCATTGCACGGCACCCATGCGACGCTCATGCCGAGCGCGGCCACCAGGCCGAGGGTGAGATTGAGTTGCCAGGGTTCGTGCACCAGCGCACTCAGGCCCCAGCCGAGACCGAGCAAGAGCGCGCCGACGGTGATCACCGGACGCGGCCCGATGCGGTCGGTCGCACGTCCGGTGGCGGCGCTCAGGGCGCTGTAGAGAAATACGTAGAGGGAATAAGGCAGCGCGGTGGCGGCGCGGCTCCAGCCAAGTTCAGCGGCCATGCCGCTCGCGAATACGCCGTAACTGAATTGCAGGCCGTAGGCAAAGAACATCACGCTGAAGGCGGCGGCCACCACCTGCCAGCCGCGAAACACGCCGGGCTTTGCGCTCAGGGCTGCTGGGCCCACGCCTGCATCACGGCCGGCCATACCGGCACCACCGAGGTGGCGGCGGCGTTGGCCTCGTCGGTCGCCTTGCGCTGCACCGCTTCACTGAAAACCTGCACGCCGTCGCCCTTCAGAATCGCGACCGCCATCTGGTTGGTGTCCGAGTTCCAGACCAGGCCGGCCTTCTCGGCGACTTCGGGAATGGGCGTGAACTTCGAGACCACGAAGAACAACGGCCCCTGCTGCTGCAGTTGGTCAGCGGTCTTCAACAGTTGCAAGGCGGTGTCGTAATTGGGTCCGAGCAGCGCGGTCATGCGATCGCGAATCAGGGGCTGGTCGTAGAGATGCACGACATTCGGATCGAGGCCGACCAGCGGCTTCAATAATGCCCACATCAACTGCGCGGGGCTCGGCAGCAACAGCGCCGGCGCGAGACACCCCGACAACAGCACGGACAGAGCAACGGACAAGGCGGCCAGACGCGGCCCACGAGCGATACGCATCGTCAAGAATTCATTCCAATGGCAGGCCGCCATGGTGAGTGGCGCGGCCAGCGAAAGCAAGGCCGCGCCGCGTGACGGCGCGCTGTGCTCTGTTCAATAATCGGCGCTCGGCGCGCCGCGCCACCGCCACCGCAACGCCACCAGGAGCACCGCCCATGACGCCGGAACAAGTAGTCAACGCGTTCTGCACAGCCTTGAACGATGAAGGCGTGGAAGCCTCACTGCGCTACATCGCCGATGACTGCGTGTATCAGAACATGCCGTTTCCGCCGGTGCATGGCCCGCAAGGCGTGCGCGACACCCTGCTCGGCTTTTTTCAAATCACAGGCCCGGTGCGCATCGAGACCTTGAAGCAGGCGGCGGTCGGCGACTACGTGTTCAACGAAAGACTCGACCACTTCGCGCCGCCCGGCGGCCGCGCGTTTCCGCTGCCGGTGGCGGGCGCGTTCAAGGTCAGCGGCGACAAGATCACCGAATGGCGCGACTATTTCTGCATGCGCCAGTTCGCCGAAGGCACGGGGCTCGCAATCTGAGCAGGCACGACGCGAGGCGATGGGCCGCGGCGCTGCTGTTGGCGGCGCTGGCGGCGTCGCCTGTGCTTGCCACCAATCCGCCGCAAGACGCAGTGCGCTATCGGCAGGGCATCATGAACGCCATGGCCTGGAACGTCGCGCCGCTCGCCTACATGGTCAGCGGCCAGCATCGCTTCGACGACGCGCGCTTCACGGTGCTGGCGGCGCGCACCGCGGTGCTGGCGACCATGGCGCTGGAAGGGTTCACGCCCGACACCGCCGCGGCACGTTCCCTGACCAGCCCCAAGGTGTGGCAGCAGCTCGATGATTTCAGCCGCCGCATGCAAGCACTCGAGACCACCAGCGCGGCGCTGGCCAAGGCCGCGCAACGGGGCGACCAGGCACAGATGCGCGTGCTGTTCGGCGATACGGTGAAACTGTGCAAGGCCTGCCACGATGAGTACCAACGTCATCCGTGAACGCGCGGCGCGCGCCCCTTCCATCACGACACAAGGAAAGAGAACCATGCTGTTGCAGCGCGTGATTGTTACCAGCCTTCTGGGCCTGTGTGCTGCGGGCGCACTCGCCGCCGAGCAGGCGCCGCCTTGCGGGCACACCCTCAACTCCGCGCCCAAAACCGTGCAGGCCACGCTCGCGCCAGCCTATGCCGACAGCAGCAAGGTCGATCTGAAAGCGGTGTCGAAACAGATGAACGGCTTGATGCTCGAGATCGGGCATTGCCAGGCCGATGTGCAAGACCCGGCCAATGACAATCCCAACCGCCAGCACGACATTGCCGAGTGGCAATCCCTCAACCAGTGGATGTACCGCCTGACGAGCTTCGTCGATCAGAATTCGCGCGGTGACCATCACATGGACTGGAAGCGCGAATTCGAGCTCTTCCAGGACGTGTGGGAACTGCAACGCTGAACGCACCGACCATGCATATCTGGGTGGATGCGGACGCCTGTCCGCGCATGATCAGGGACATCATCCTGCGCGCCGCCGAGCGGCGCGCGATCGCCACGACCCTGGTCGCCAACCAGGCCTTGAGCCTGCCGCCCTCTCCCTATGTGCGCAGCGTGCGCGTGCCGGGCGGCTTCGACGAAGCGGACAAGCACATCGAGAATTCGGTCGCGCCGGGCGACCTGGTCATCACCGCCGACATTCCGCTGGCCGCCGGCGTGATTGCCAAGGGCGCGCTGGCGCTCAATCCGCGCGGCACGCTCTACTCCAAGGAAAACATCGGCGAGCGTCTCGCTGTGCGCGACATGCTCGATGAGCTGCGCTCCACGCGCCAGGTGCGCGGCGGCCCGCCGCCACTCGGTGCGCAGGACAAGCAGGCCTTCGCCAACCAGTTCGACCGCCTGCTGGCGCGCGCCGGGCAGCCATGACCATGAGCATCGCCTGGTATGACGTGGTCGGCACCGGCGGCGTGGTGCTGATCCTGGTTGCTTACTTTCTGCTGCAGACCGAGAGATGGTCAGGCCAGTCGCTGAGCTATTCGCTGGTCAATCTCATCGGCTCGCTCATGATCACGGTGTCGCTCGTCTACGACTTCAATCTCTCTTCGTTCATCATCGAAGTCGCATGGATAGCCATCAGCATCTATGGCATCGCGCGGGCACGGCGCGTGAAGCAGGTTTAATGTGCCAATGAATTCGCACCCACCGAGGACTACACATGATCGTTGACCATCGCACCTACACCCTGCATCCGGGCAAGCTCAAGGCCTTTCTTGAACTCTATGGCAGCAAGGGCTGGCCATTGCAGCAGCAGTATCTCGGCGACTGCGTGGGCTGGTACAGTTCAATGGACATCGGGCAGCTGAACCAGGTCGTCCACATGTGGCGCTTCAAGGACCTGAACGACCGCGCCGAGCGCCGCGCGCGCATGCAGGCCGACCCGGCGTGGCCGGTGTACGCGGAAGCCGCCGCGCCCCTCATCCAGCATCAGGAAAACAAGATCCTGAGCGCCGCGCCGTTTTTCAAAGGCTGACGGCCGACACCGATGCCGGCCGCGGTTTGACACACTGCGCCACCCCCAGACGGGGTGCTGCTATTCACACTTTTGTTGCCTGTCGTTCGCGCCTTACCTGCTCCACACTTGAGTCAGCGAAATCGCGTCGTGCCATGTCGGCCGACGCGCGTACAAGGAGATGGTATGTCGCACCCATTGCTTCACAGGCTTTCGCGCTTCGCGCTCTTTGGCGTACTGCTCATGCAAGGCTGCGCCGCGCCGCGCGATGTCAGCGTCATCGAGCGCCCGACGGGCGGCATGCACATCGATCTGTCCGCGACCAGCCGCTTGAATCGCGAAGACATCTGTCACGCACTGCGCTACCACGTGCTGGACTTCAACGCCGCTGGGCAGCTTGAAATGCCCGCCTCCAATCTCGACTGCTTCGGTGACAAGGCGGACTACCGCCACCAGTGCCAGACCCTGGAAATGGCCAAGCCCGGACAGACCACCCCCGATCAACGGCTCAATTGCCAGATTGATGCGATGCGTGACGCCATCGCCGCTGGCCGCCCTGACGGCACGCCCTACACCCACCTCGTGCTGGTGGTGCACGGCGGCCTGGTGTCGGAAGACGAAGGTCTGCGTTCAGCCATCCTCGCCACCGAGGCCATGAGCAAGGATGTCGATCCTGATGGCCCGCAAGGCCAGGGTCATTACTATCCGATTTTCGTGGTGTGGCGCTCGGGCGCCCTGCCCACCTACTTCGAACAGTCGACGCGCATCGAGCAAGGCAAACGCAGCCCCGGCTTCGCGCGCGCGGTGGCGCCGCTGACCATCGCCACCGATCTGGCGCGCGGCGTGGTGCGCGAGCCGCGCTTCGGCGCCAGCGAAGGCCTGCGCCTGTGGAACTTCAAACTGCGCCACCAATTGAGCCAGGGTGACGGCGAGTTCAGTTGCGAGAAGCAGAAGGCGCAGATGACCGCCAGCAGCGCGCTGGCCACCAGCAACGAACCCGCGCAGACGCAGGACGCGACCCGCACGCCGTTCAATGTGCTGTGCCCCGATCCCGAGCGCGGCCGTGACGGCCTGCTGAAACGCAGCCTCAAGACCGGCGCCTACGCACTCAGCACGCCGTTGCGCGTCGTCACCACGCCGATCCTGCTCGGTCCCGGCCAGTCGGCGTGGGAAAACATGCAGCGTCGCGCGCGCGGCCTGGTATGGCGCGAGACCGACAAGCGTGATCAGACGCAAGGCGACATCACGCCGCCGGCGGTGGTCGATGGAGGCTTGCAGGTCTTGTTCCGCAGTCTGCTCATGCCGCTGACCAATGGGCCAGACAATGGCCCGTCGCCCTACCGACTGACACTCATCGGTCACAGCATGGGCGCCATCGTGGTGACCGAGATGCTGCGACTCGAACCGAGGCTGCGCTTCGACAACCTGGTGCTGATGGGCGCCGCTGTCGACATGCGTGGTTTCGTCTATGCCCTGCGTTCATCGCAGGCAGTGCACGACCACCACGCCCAGGTCTACAACCTTGCGCTGCATCCCGACAACGAAGTGTTCGAACTGAGCGGGCGCGGCGCCATGCCGAGTGGCTCACTGCTGCAATGGATAGACGAAGCCTACGAAACTCCGCCTACGCAGCTCGACCGCGTGCTCGGCAAATGGACCAATCTGACCGCGCTCGAACGCACCATCCCGCCGGCCATCGCGGCCCATGTCACGTTCAAGATGTTCGGCTTCGAGCAAGGCGAACCGCAGGTGCACGGCGCCTTCAATGATCTCGAGATGTGCTATTGGCGCAAGTCGTTCTGGGACGCCAGCGACTGGCAGAGCCATCGGCAGAGTTGCGCGGCGCTGTTGAGTGTGGAGGACGGACGCGCGCCGTGAGTGTCTGAGCGCGCAGCGGCCGAGGATGGCGTGCAGCAATGCTGAAACGCTAGACTCTCCGCATCACGCGGAGACCGGTCATGAACGAAGCGCTGCGTTCCCTTGGCTCTGATGTCGAATGCCCGGCCCATGTGCCGCGGGAACGGGTGTTCGACTTCGACATCTATGCGCCCCACGCGCGCGGTGGAGACTACTTCGAAGCGTGGCTGCGCTTTCGCAACGAAATGCCCTGTCCCGTGATCTGGACGCCGCGCAATGGCGGCCACTGGGTGGTGACGCGCGGCGCACAGGTGCTGGACGTCTATGCCGATGCCACACGCTTCTCGGTGGATTCTTTCGGCGTGCCGCGCGCGGCGGGCGTGCAGCAGCCGCTGGGCGCGTTGATAAAAGATCCGCCGGAACACAGTCAGTGGCGCCAATTTCTGAACGTCGGTCTGTCACCGCGCGTGGTGCGCGAGCAGGAAGCGGCGATCCGCGCGCGCGCCATCACACTCATCGAAAGCTTCCAGCAGCGCGGTCACTGCGAGGTGGTGCGGGATTTCGCCGACGTGCTGCCCTTGAGCGTATTTCTCGAGCTGGTCGGTCTACCGCTCGCTGATCGGGAAATGCTGGCGGCATGGACCGCCGAAACCGTGCGCGGCGCCGATGTCGCGGCACGCCAGGAGGCCTTCCAGGCGCTGGCCGCTTACCTCGCGCCGGTGCTCGCCGCGCGCCGTGGTGGCAAGGGCGGCGACATGCTGAGCGCAATAGCGAATCTCGAAGTGAACGGCGCACTGATCCCGCAGGATCAAGCGGTCGGCGCCGCCATCCATCTGTGCATGGCCGGGCTCGACACCGTCGCGTCATTGCTGGTGTTCGTGCTCGCCTACCTCGCACAGCATCCCGACGAGCGCCACGCGCTGCGCGACGATCCTGCGCGCCTGCCGGGCGCGGCCACCGAGTTCACGCGGCGCTTCCCCATCGTGGTGATGAGCCGGCGTGTGCGTGAAGATCTGGAATTCGCCGGCACGCAGTTGCGGCGCGACGACATGATCACCGCCGCGACCATGATCTATAACCTCGACCCCGAGCTCTTTCCCGAGCCGCTGCGTTTCGATCCCGCACGCCGCACGGTGCGGCTCGCGACTTTCGGCCATGGCATCCATCGCTGCCCCGGCGCGATTCTTGGTCGTCTCGAACTCGTCATCACTTTGCAGGAATGGCTGAAGCGCATTCCCGATTTCGAATTGGCGGACGCCACCGCCTTGCATACCCATGGCGGCATCGTCGCCAGCATGCCGGCCCTGGCACTGCGCTGGCGCGTATGAACGCACCGCGATGCCAACCTCAAACCACCAGCGACGAGATCACGAGATCCGCCAGCGTCTGGTAGCGCACGAAGTTGTCCGCTTCGTCCATGAGGCCGGTGCTCAATAGCACCAGCGAGATGTCGCGCGCCGGGTCGACCCAGAACAAGGTCGTGCCGCGGCCGATGCCGCCGAAGGTGCGCGGCGAATTGAGATCACCGAAAGGGCCCGGCGTCGGTTTCTCGCCGCGCCCCCAGAAGCCGAGACCGAGATAGGCCGGGCATTGCTGCCAGTGCTTTTCGGCAAACAGATACTTGAACACCTGGTTCGGCATCTCGCCGGTGTGATTGCGCGACAGGAGTTCGAGCATGGCCGGTGACAGGATGCGCTGACCGTCGAGCTCACCGCCCCGCCGCAGCATCTCGGTGAAGCGCCACATGTCGGACAGCGTCGAGAACGCGCCACCGCCCGGCACCACCGAATGGGGATGGGTGGCGTAGCCGCTGATGCGCGCGATGTGGGTGGCGGCGATATTCGCGGCGTGACTGTACTGCGGTGACAACAAATAGTTGGCCGGCTGCAAGGGACAGCGTCGCGCCATGAGATCGGGGCGCGGACCGAAAGCGGTGTCGCGCATGCCGAGCGGCGTGAACAACTGCTCCTGCATGATGTCGGTGAACGCGCGTCCGCAGGCGCGCTGCATGGCGAGGCCCAGCACCGAATGGGCGACCAATACCGAATAGGCCACCGCCTCGCCGGGCCGACACGACGCCGGCCGGTCGAAAGTCCAGGCCGCGTATTGCTCAAGGTTCGCGATCACCTCGGGCGGCACGCCGGGCGTGTCGATGGGCAGTCCACCGGTCTGGGTCAGCAGGTGATAGAAGTTGATGTGCTGCTTGCCGGCACGGCCGAACTCGGGAATGAACTCGGCAATCGGCGTGGTGAGATGAAAGATGCCATCCTCGATGAGCTTCAAGGCCACGGTCGAGGTCAGGGCCTTGGTCAAGGACATGAGGTGGAAAACCGAGTCGGGTTCCAGCGGCAGGTCGGCGTCGCGGTCGGCGTAGCCCTCGCACAGATCCAGCAGCCACTGGCCGTGACGCGCGACACGCAAGGCCACGCCATTGCAACGCCCGGCGGCAATGTCCGCTTCGACGCGACGCGTGACGCGGGCGAGGCGCGCGGGGTCGAAGCCGAGCGCGGCGACGTCGGTGGTGATCATGGTGACTCCCTGAATATCGGACTGAACTCAATGCTAGCGCACCGGCAGGTGCGGATTCATTCGCGCATTTTGACCCTGGGCGTTTGCTTTGAATGTCAGACTGAAGTCTGACCCACAGAACAAGGCTGGGACTAGTGTGGTTCAGACTTCAGTCTGACACTGGTGTGCGCATGAATTCCCGCCTACGGTACACTGCCTCACACTCAAACTTATCCCGGGGAGAACACAAATGGGCATGAATCCGGCCAAGAACGCGGTCGATGTTGGCATGGTGGTCGGCGACATCCAGGCCAGCCTCGCGTTTTACGAAGGCGTGCTGGGCCTGAAGAAGGTGCAGGAGATGCCGCTGTGGTTCGGCACCATGCATCGCATGGCGTTTGGCGACAGCTTCATCAAGCTGGTCGATCCGAAGAAAGTACCGCCGGCCGGCACCCTGGGCCTCGAGCACGCGCTCGGCTTTCGCTATCTCACTTTCCCGGTCACCAATATCGCCGAAGTCTGCGAGGCCTGCAAAAAGGCCGGTGTGAAGTTCGATGTCGAGATGAATGAATTCATGCCGGGCGTGACCATCGCCATGGTGCGCGACCCCGACGGCAACGTGGTCGAGTTCGTGCAGCGCGGCTGACAGGGCACACAGCGTGGGTGACTTCTACCTCGCGCGCGCCCTGCATGTGCTGGGCGTGGTGTTGTGGATAGGCGGCGTGGCCTTCGTCACCCTGGTGCTGTTGCCGGCCTTGCGCCGCGGCGTCGCAGCGGACGAACGCGTGGCGATGTTCGACCGCATCGAAGGCGCATTTGCCAACCAGGCGCGCGTCACCACCCTCGTCACCGGGCTCTCGGGTCTGTGGCTCATCCACAGGCTCAACGCCTGGTCGCGCTTCGGTGATCCGCATTTCTGGTGGATGCACGCGATGGTGGCGGTGTGGCTGCTGTTCACCTTGATGCTGTTCGTATTCGAACCGTGGTTTCTGCACCGCTGGTTCCATGCCCGCGCGGCACGTGATGCCGAGGGCACCTTCGCGCTCATCGTGCGCCTGCACCGCGTGCTACTGACGGTCAGCGTGGTGACGGTGCTGGGCGCCGCGGCCGGCAGTCACGGCTGGCATTTCTGAGGTCGGTTCTGAGGTCCCCGGGCTGGTCATTGCGCGCTCCCCGGCCGGCAGGGGACAATCCGGCCATCATCGAGCCAGCACGAGGCCACCGCCATGAACGCCGTTTCCCCCTTGCATCCCGTTGCGTCGGGTTACACCACTGCCCCCATCCTGTGGACGCGCGCCATTGGCTCGGCCAAGTTCGACTATCCGATCGACTACTGGGTCGCGATCCTCGGCGCCAATCTCGAAACCGGGCGCATCGATTTTCTGAGTAAGTGGGAACCGAATGCCTACTGCCATTACCACCGCCACCTGGGGCCGATGTCGGTGCTGGTGCTGGAAGGCGAGCAGCACATCATCGAGACCACGGATTTCGAGACCATCCATAAAGTGCGCAAGCCCGGCTTCTTCACCTACAGCGCCGGCGGCGATGTGCACATGGAACACGGTGGCCCGAGCGGCGCGGTGGTGCTGTTCAGCTGCCAGGCGCTGGACGGCGGCAAGCTCTTCGAAGTGCTGGACAAGCAGGGCAAGGTGCTCGCGACCGCCACCATCCAGGGTTTTCTCGACGCGCAAAAACCGCGCGACTGAGCGCGCGGCGCGGTCGCTACTGGGCCTTGCCCGAGCGCATCGACAGAATGTTCGGTGGCGCGCTGAAGGTATCGGTGCGCGCCGCCTCCCAGAACACCTTGAACACCGGCGAGTCCGGTGTCGAGTTCAACAATTCACCCGGCTTCAGCCAGTTGTAGAGCGCCGCCAGCGAGCGCACCTCGGTCGACGAGACGCGGCGGATCACATGCTCGGGCCCGAGTTCGCGCGGATGGCTCAAGCCCGCCGCTGACAGCATTTCCTTCAACACCGACAAGGTGTTCTGGTGATACTGGAACACGCGCTCGGCCTTGTCCGTCACCACCAGCGCACGCATGCGCTGCGGGTCCTGGGTCGCGACGCCGGTCGGGCAATGGCCTGAGTGACAGGTCTGGGATTGCAGGCAGCCGACCGCGAACATGAATCCGCGCGCCGAGTTGCACCAGTCGGCGCCCATGGCGAGGGTGCGCGCCACATCGAAAGCGGTGATGACCTTGCCCGACGCGCCGATGCGTATGCGCTCACGCAGGCCCATGCCGACCAGCGTGTTGTGCACCAGCATCAGCGCTTCACGCAGCGGCGCGCCGACGTGATCGGAAAACTCCAGGGGCGCCGCGCCGGTGCCGCCCTCGCCGCCATCGACGACGATGAAATCGGGTGTGATGCCGCTTTCGAGCATGGCCTTGGCCATGCCGAACCATTCCCACGGATGGCCGACCGCAAACTTCACGCCCACCGGCTTGCCACCCGACAGATCGCGCAGCTTGCCGACGAAAGCCATCAGTTCCAGCGGCGTTGAAAATGCCGAGTGCCGCGCCGGCGACACACAATCCGTGCCGGGCGGCACGCCGCGCGCGGCGGCGATTTCGGCCGTCACTTTGGGCCCGGGCAATACGCCGCCATGTCCGGGCTTGGCGCCCTGGGACAATTTGATTTCTATCATCTTCACTTGATCGAGCGCGGCATTGACGGCGAACTTGTCGGCGTCGAAACGGCCCTGCTCGTCGCGACAGCCGAAATAACCGCTGCCAATCTCCCACACCAGGTCGCCGCCCTTCTCGCGATGGTAGCGCGAGATCGAGCCTTCGCCGGTGTCATGAAAAAAGCCGCCGCGCCGCGCGCCCTCGTTCAAGGCCATGATGGCGTTGGCCGACAGCGCGCCGAAACTCATGGCCGAGACATTGAACACGCTGGCCGAATAGGGCCGCGTGCACTGTGCGCCGCCAATCTCGATACGAAAGTCGTGGCTGTCGATTTCGGTCGGCGCGATGGAATGGTTCATCCATTCGTAATGCGGCTGGTAGACATCGAGCTGGGTGCCGAAAGGGCGCTTGTCGATGGTGCCCTTGGCGCGTTGATAGACGATGGAACGCTGCGCGCGCGAAAACGGCAGCTCGTCGCGGTCGGCCTCGATGAAGTACTGGCGAATCTCGGGGCGGATGTACTCGAAGAAAAAACGGAAGTGCGCGAGCACCGGGTAGTTGCGCCGGATGGCCTGGCGAGGCTGGGAATAATCGACGAACCCAAGCACCGACAGCCCGGCCGTCACCAGCGTGAAGGGCAAGAGTTCGTGGACCATCGGTGTCAGCACCGCGCCCAACGCGGTCAGTCCTATGCAGGCCGCCCACGCCCAATATCGCTGAGGCAGGAGAGATTCCAACGCATTCAACATGCTCGACTCCTCCGTGGTGTGTAGAAGCAATCTCGAAAGCAGGCGAACCGGCAAGCGCAGCGGTTTTGAGATCGCTGGCGGGCGATGGTAGCAGTTCGCACGGACAGATAGCGGCCGCGCCGCACGCGGCCTCAGGTCTCGCCGAGGCTGGCTTTCAGGCTGGCTATCTCGGCACTGAGGCGAGCGACGGTGTCTTCGAGCACTGCCACCCGCTCCGCAAGGCTGTCGCCGCGCGCGACATAGGGCGCCGGCGCCGACGCGGCCACCGACTCGATGTGGCCACTGAACAGATGCGCATAGCGCGACTCACGCGCACCGGGCGCGCGTGGCAGGCGCGCGACGAAGGGGCCATCGCTGCGCGTCATCAAGGATTCGAGCGCCGCCTCCACCGCCTGCGCATCGGCGAACTCACACAGACGCTGGGTATGGGCGCGCAATTCGCCCGGCGTCTGCGGGCCGCGCAGCAGCATCACGCACACGATGCCAAGTTCCTGTGGGCTGAACTTCAACTGTCCGAATTCGGTATTGCAGAAGCGCTGCTTGTACTTGGTGACGCGGCCACCATAGCCACCGCGGTCGCTGACGATGTGCGCCTTGACGAGGTCATCGAGCACTGCCTGCACGTCCTGCGCGGACAGGTCCAGTATCGGCTCGCGGTTGGTCTTTTGATTGCACGCCGCCTGCAGGGCGTTCAAAGACAGCGGGTACTGATCGGGCGTGGTGATCTCTTTCTCTATCAGCGCGCCGACCACGCGCGCCTCGAGTGCGGTCAGTTCATGGCTCACGCCGCACCACCGACATCGCTGAATTTCGCATCGCGCTTTTGCAGCGCGGCGTTGACCGCCTCGATCTGATTGGCCGAGCCCAGCAAAGTCAGCTGCAGCTCTTCTTCGAGGCCGAGGCCAGTGCGCGCATCGGCGCGCCAGGATTCGTTCAGGAGCCGCTTGGAGGCGCGCACCGCATGGGGTGAACGCGCGGCAATGGCGCGTGCCATGTCCAAGGCCTCTTTGCGTGGCTCGGCGACCACGCGCGTGACGAGCCCGAGCTGCAAGGCTTCGTCGGCATCGACGATGCGACCCGACAGCGTCAGCTCTTTGGCGACGTCGAGACGCACCAGATCCGGCAGGGTCTGGGTCAGGCCCATGTCGGGCACGAGGCCGTATTTGATCTCCATCACTGACAGGCGCGTGTCGGGCGCGGCATAGCGGATGTCGGCGCCGAGCGCTATTTGGCAGCCGCCGCCGAAAGCAACGCCGTGCAGCGCCGCAATGACCGGCACCGGCAGGGTCTTCCACACCACCGCCGTGCGCTGCGCGCGATTGTCCGGCCGACCGTCGCGCGCGAGCAGTCTGTCCATCACCGCGCGCGCTGAATCCGCGCCCTTCAACATCTCGGCCATGATCGAAAAATCGAGGCCCGCGCAAAAGCTCGGCCCGTTGCCCGACAGCACCACCACACGCAGTCTGGCGTTGCCGGCCAGGCTTGCGCCGGCTTCGTTGATGGCCTCGAACATTTCGAGGGTCAGAGAATTGTGTTTGTCCGGGCGATTGAAACGCACATCGGCAACGCCCTCGGTGATATCGACGGTGACGGGTTGGGTCATGGCTTGCTCCTCGGTTTCAAAGGGTGATGCGCGAGCGCATGAGATCAATGCGATCGTTGCCGAAATACATGTCGTCGCCGTCCAGGAACAGGGTCGGCGAACCGAAACCGCCGCGCGCCACCACTTCCTCGGTGGCCTGGCGCAGTCTCTCCTTGCACGAGGCGCTGGCGATGCCGTCGAAGAATTCCTCGCGCGTGAAGCCGACGCTGGTGGCAATGTCGGCGAGCGCCGCGTCTTGCGAGATGTCGACGAGCTCCGTCCAGTAACTTTTGAACACCGCACGCGCATAGGGCACCAGGCAGCCGCGGTCGATGGCGAGATAAGCGCCGCGCATGGCTTTGACGCTGTTGACCGGAAACACCGGCGGCGGAAAGTGGATGCCGATGCCGACCAGGCGCGCCCAGTCGGCGAGATCCTTGCGCATGTAGGCGGCCTTCAAGGGCACCGGCGTTTCACGCGATTGATAGACGCTGGGATTGACGGTGTTGAAGATGCCGCCGACCAGTATCGGTCGCCATTCGATGCTGACGTCGAGACCCGCCATGCGCGTCTGCAGATATTCAAAGGCGAGATAGGTCCAGGGGCTGGAACAGTCGAAGAAGCATTCGATGCGGTGGCTCATGGCGCTGACCTCGTGCGAGTAAACATTGATTCCGTTCTCACGGCAGCTCGCACACCACACGCCCCATCACGCGTCGCGCGGCGATGGTGTCGAGACCGTTCAGGAGATCTTCGAACGCCAGGCGTTCGTGCACGTGCGGCGTGAGCTTGCCGCTGGCCGCCCAGCGTTCAAGCGCCGCGTGCACCTGGCGACCGCCCTCGGGATAGACTCGGCCGTATTCACCGGCGCGCACGCCAACGATGGAATACTGCTTCAAGAGCGCGTGATTGACGGTGGCGGTGGGAATGCGACCGCTGGCAAAGCCGATGACCAGCATGCGCCCAAACGGCGCGATGCAATGCAGGGATTCATCGAACACGTCGCCGCCGATGGGATCGAACACGATGTCGGCGCCGCGGCCGTCGGTCCAGGCTTTGACGGCCTGGCGGAAGCTGCCCGCGGCGTAATCGATGACCGCCGCCGCGCCCTTGGCCAACACCAGGTTGAGCTTGGCGGTGCCGGCCGCCATGCCGATCACGCGTGCGCCCATGGCGGTGGCGAGCTCCACCGCCGCGAGGCCGACGCCGCCGGCCGCACCATGCACCAGCACCGTTTCACCGGCCTTGAGATTGCCACGCACAACGAGCCCGACATAGGCCGTCTTGTAACCGATGATGAAAGCCGCGCCGTGGGCGAAATCGAAATTGTCGGGCAGGCGCATGCAATCGCTGGCGGCGGTCACCACCTGTTCGGCGGCGGCGCCGGCGCGGATGGTGCCCATCACGCGGGAGCCGGGTTTGAACCGCTCGACGCCCTCGCCCACCGCCAGCACTTCGCCGGCGAATTCCGCGCAGGGCGTGAATGGCAAGGGCGGCTTGTACTGATACAGGCCCTGCACCATCAGCATGTCGGGAAAGCCCACCGCGAATGCGCGATTGCGCACCTTGATTTCGCCGGCGCCGGGCGCGCGTGATGCGACCTCGGCCATGCTCAGCGTGTGGTAATCTCCAAACGCGTGACAACGCCAGGCGCGGTGACTCGCAGTGCTCTCGCTCATGCGTCAGCAATCCCCTAGAACGGCAGGCATCATAATCGGAATCAGCATGATCACGTTATCCAGACAGGCGGCCGACGTCGCCGAGATTTTGAAGGCGCGCAAGGAAAGCATCGCCGTCGCGGAGTCCTCCACCGGCGGCCTCATTTCGGCCAACCTGCTCGCCGTGCCGGGCGCCTCGGCCTATTACATGGGCGGCACCGTGATCTACACCATGCGCGCGCGCCGCGAACTGCTCGGCATCGACAAGGTGACACTCGATCAGCAGCAGCCTCTGACCGAGAGCTATGTGACGTTGTGCGCCGAGCGCATCCGCGCACGCCTGAAAGCAACCTGGGGCATCGCCGAACTCGGCGCCACTGGCCCGGCCGGCACGCCCTATGGTCATCCGCCCGGCATCTGCGTGCTGGCGGTGGTCGGCCCGATAACGGTCACGCGGCGTCTCGAAACCGGCAGCCCGGACCGCGAAGGCAATATGCAGGTCTTCACGCGCGCCGCGCTGGAACTCTTGCAGGAAGCCTTGGACCAGTGTCGCTGAGCGGCCACTGACGATGGAATCCTCGTTCTGGAAGGCGCGCTGGGAAGCCAATCAAATCGGCTTCCATGAAGCCGCGGTGCATCCCATGCTGCTCGCCCATGGCGCGCGCCTCGGCAATGCCGGCACGGTGTTCGTGCCGCTGTGCGGCAAGTCCCATGACATGGCCTGGCTCGTCGCGCAGGGCCTGGCGGTGACCGGCATCGAACTGTCCGACATCGCCGTCAGGGCGTTTTTTGCCGAGCATGGATTGCCTGCCCAACACACGCGGCTCGACGGCCACGACGAATATCGCGCGCCAGGCTACCGGCTGCTGTGTGGTGATTTCTTTGCGCTCAGCCGCGACACCTTGGGTGCGTTTAACGCCATCTATGATCGCGCCGCCCTCATCGCCCTGCCGCCCGCCATGCGTCGCGACTACGCCGCCACCATGAGCGTCCTCGCCGCACCGGCCACGCGCATGCTGCTGGTCACGGTCGAATACGACACCAGTGTTTTGTCACCGCCGCCGTTCGCGGTGAGTGCTGAGGAAGTATCGTCCTTGTACGGAGATTCATGGGACATCGAAGACCTCGGCACCCGCGCGGCGGATGTGAAGGGGCAGGCGGGGACGGAGCAGGCGTTCTGGCTTACGCGGCGGTAGCTTTGCCGTTGTCACGCAATGGCTGTGGGTCGGACTTCAGTCTGACATTCAGGCCATCACAACCAGGCCGCATCCCAATGCGGATAATCGGCAACACGCGACACGATGCGCCTGCGCACCGGATTGGCGACAATGTACCGCGCGATGCTGGCGACGTCTTCGTCCTGTCTCACCGCGTGTTCAAAATAGCCCTGCTGCCAAACCGCACCATGCCGACGCGCGCCGCGGTTGGCCGCCACCGCCGTGCGCCCCTTCAGCAATTTAACGACTATCGCCAGTGAATGACTATGGCCCAGAGCCAGCAGCCAATGAAGATGGTCCGGCATCACAACCCACGCCAGGGAAGACACCAAACCACAATCGTGCAGTCGTCGCATTTCGGTGATGACGAATCGAGCGCTGGCAAAATCCTCAAACAGAGGACGTCGCCTGTCAGTCGTGGTGGTAAGAAAATAGAGTTGGCCGGGGAGCGGTACGCGTCCCTGGCGCAGATGCGCATAGACCATCCTTGGCCTCCATTCATGACGCGACTTCCTGTCGCGGGGCGACTGTAACTCGCCGAACTCGCGATGTGAATCGAATCGCTGGGTTCGAATGTCAGACTGAAGTCTGACCCACAGGGACGCGTGCCACTCTTTGTGGGTCAGACTTCAGTCTGACATTCAAAAGCCGTCATTCCAGCGATTCTTCCCGCGCCCTGTGGGGACCAGTATCATGCCGCCCTCCCCCCATCACCCGAATCGAGACGCCCATGGCCACCCCCACCCTCTTCATCGACGGCGAACACGGCACCACCGGGCTCGAGATTCGTGAGCGGCTGCGTGCGCGGGGCGATGTGCGGGTGGTGAGTCTGCCGCGTGAGCAGGCCAAGGATGAGGCGGCCAAGCGTGAGGTGGTCAATGGCGTGGACCTCGTGATCCTGTGCCTGCCCGACGACGCGGCCAAGGCCACGGTGGCGATGATCGACAATCCGCGCACCGGCGTCATCGACGCCAGCACCGTCCATCGCACCGCGCCGGGTTGGGTGTATGGCTTCGCCGAGTTGTGCAATGGTCAGCGTGAGGCCATCAAGGCGGCGAAACGCGTCGCCAATCCGGGCTGCTATCCGACCGGCTTCTTAGGGCTGGTGCGGCCGCTGCGCGAAGCCGGCGTGTTGACCACCGATGCGCGGCTGTCAGTGCACGCGGTGTCGGGCTATTCCGGCGGCGGACGCAAGATGATTGAAACCTATCAACAGGCGACGCCGGCCACGCAGCCGCAGAATTTCGGCGCCTATGGCCTGACGCTCAATCACAAGCATCTCGGTGAAATGCAGCGCCATGGCCTGTTGACGCACAAGCCGGTGTTCTCGCCGTCGGTCGGCTATTTCGAACGCGGCATGCTGGTGTTCGTGCCGCTGCACTACAGCCAGTGCACGGGCGCGGTGAACGGCGCGCGTCTGCACGACGCGCTGTCGGCGCATTTCGATGGCGAGACCTTCGTCACGGTGCGCCCTTTGAACGACGCGTCCGCCTTGCGCGAAGGCAGCTTCATCGAGCCCGAGGCGCTCAATCACACCAACCGTCTGGAAGTGTTCGTCTATGCCAACGATGCCGAGCAGCAGGCGATGCTGATCGCGCGTCTCGACAACCTCGGCAAGGGCGCGAGCGGCGCGGCGCTGCAGAACATGAATCTCATGCTCAGCCTTGCGGAAGGCGCCGGCCTGTAAGGGCGGCGCACCGCTTGGCTTAACTCAATACCGGCACGGCGTCGGCGCCATGCCCGACCAGCGCCACGATGTGCCAGCCATTGTCATTGCGCACCAGGGTGTAGGTCGCGCCCAGGGTTTCGAGCACACTGCCGTCGGCGCGATAACGCGTCCAATGCATGGCCGCCAGCGCCAGGCCAGGCGCGAGGGTCTTGACTGACAGATCCCTGTAGGCCGAACGCGCGAAATGCTGCTCGCGCAGACGGTCGAGCATCACCGCGAAGAACGCATCGAACTCCGCGCTGTCGGCCAGCGGATAGGCGCCCTGCGGCACCACCACCATTGCCGGCAATTGATACAGCGCGCGAAAACCCGCCAGGTCGCCGCTGCCAAAGGTGCGGGCGATGTCGTCGAAGAATGCCGCCACCGAATCGAAGTTCAGATCTTTGCTCACGTTCAGTCCTCGCAGATTCAAACCGCGGCCATCGCGCCATCGTTGTGGGCCGAATGGCCCCGACCACGCGCGCGTGACAGCAGGAACACGGTCACCCACACGTTGACCAAGTTCCAGCCGATGCCGTGCACGAAGGCCAGGGTGTAGGAATGGCTCAAGTCGTAAATGGCGCCCGAGCCCCAGCCGCCAAATGCCATGCCGACGATGGTGGCAAAAATGATGAGGCCGATGCGGCCACCGGCCTGCGCCTCGGGAAAATACTCACGCACGATGAGCGCATAGGACGGCACGATGCCGCCCTGGAACAGACCGAACATCGCCGACGCCACGTATAGCGCGACCATGCCCTGCGCCGGCAGGAACATGAGCAGCGCCACACCCTGCAGGATGCCGCTGATGAGCAGCGTGCGCAGGCCGCCGAGACGGTCTGACAACTGGCCGAAGATGAGGCGGCTGACGATGCCGCAGCCCAGCATCACGCTCAGCATCTCGGCGCCGCGCGCCGCACCGAAACCACGGTCGGCGCACAGCGACACGAGATGCACCTGCGGCATCGCCATCGCCACGCAGCAGCCGACCCCCGCCACGCACAGGAGCGCGGTCAAGGAGGTCGGCGTGAGTCCGAGTTCAGCCGGTGAGCCGGCCGAGCCGCCATGACTGACGGCCGCCGCCGTGCTGTGCGGCCGCGCACGCAGCATGAAGATCAGCGGCAGCATCACCGTCACGCTGATCATGGCCATGGTGGTGTAGGTGTCGCGCCAGCCATTGGCTTCCAGCATTTTGTACAAAGGCTTTGGCCACAGCGCGCCGGCGAGGTAATTGCCGCTCGCGGCGATCGCGACCGCGAGGCCGCGGCGTTTGAAAAACCATTTGGAAATATCCGCCAGCAGCGGTCCAAAGGTCGACGCCGGCCCGAACCAGCCGAGCGCGACATGGGCGAGCAGGAACAAGGGATAGTTGGGCGCATGGGCCGCGCACAGCAAGGACAGCCCCAGGGCCAGCGCGCAGCCTGCTATCGGCAGCGCCACGCCATAGCGGTCGATGAGCTTGCCGGTGACGATGCCGCCGATGCCGAAGCCGAGCATGACCATCGTGAACGGCAGCGAGGCGCCGGCGCGAGAAATGGCGAAATCCACCTGAAAGGCTGGCAGGGCCACCACCACCACGTACATGCCGGCGCTGCCGATGGTGGTCAAGGTCAGGCAGGCGAACAGCCTCGCCCACGCGTACTTGGAATCGACAGACGCGGTGTTGCTCATGCACTCCCCCGGAAATTATTCGCTGCGCGCTGACCGTGAAGCACCCATGGCCGTGCGCGCAATGTGGTTGTGCCACTGCCACGCGCAAAGTCCGCAACGCCGAGGCGCGACCATACGCGAAATCGCGCGCGGTTCACATGTGCGCGTGGCCGCGCTCGGCAAAGCGACCGTAGCGATACAGCAGCGCCGGCATCACCAGCAGGTTCAGGAGCGTCGACGACACCAGGCCGCCGATGATGATGGCCGCCATCGGCCCCATGATCTCGCGGCCGGGATTATCGCTGTCGATGGTCAGCGGCAGCATCGCCAGCGCCGTCACCAGCGCGGTCATGAGGATGGCCGGCAGGCGTTCGCGCGCGCCGCGCAGCGCGGTGTCCAGATTCCACGCGCAGCCTTCGCGCTGCACCAGGTGTTCGTAGTGCGAGACCAGCATGATGCTGTTGCGCACCGTGATGCCGAACAGCGTGACGAAGCCCACCACCGAACCGACCGACACCACACCGCCACCCAGCACCACCGCCAGCACGCCGCCGACCAGCGAGAACGGCAGGTTCATGAGGATCAATAACAGGTAGCGCAAGCGTCCGACCGCCATGTAAATCAGCAGCAGCACGCCGACGCCGGCAATCGCGGCATGGGCGATGAGGTCACGGCGCGCATCGGCCTGCTCCACCGCCGCGCCGCTGAATTCGGCGTGCACGCCTTCGGGGAAGCGCATATGCGTGAACACCTGCTGGCGCAGCGCACGCATGAAGCCGCCGAGATCGCGACCTTCGACCTGTGCCGTCACCACCTGCAGACGCTGCGCGTCGCGGTGCAGAATGTTGTAGCGTCCGGCGCTCTGCGTGATATCCGCCACCTCGCGCAGACGCACCGGCTCGCCTTGATCGGCGGCAATGATGACGTCGCCCAAGCGCTCGGCGTCGCCGCGCGTGGCGGCGTCCAGCAGCACCGTCACCGGCACGCGTCGATTGCCGGCCTGCGCTTCGTTGACGGCGAGACCGCTGTAGGCGCTCTGCACCGCTTCCAGCGCGCTGCGCGCCGACAGGCCATATCGCGCGAGGCGCGTGGCATCGAGCGCGATGCGCAGATTGGGCGTGTCGTAGGCCGCGCGCACGCGCACATTGGCCGCGCCCGGCACTGCGCGCATCAAGGCCGCGAGTTCCAGCGCTTTGGCGTCCAGCACATCGAGATCGGAGCCATACAGATTGACCACCACCGGCGCGGTGTAGCCGGAAATTGTTTCGTCGATGCGTTCGGTCAGGAAGGTGTTGGCCTCGAACGTGATGCCGGGATAGTCGCCGAGCACCGCGCGTAGTTGCTCGAGCACGCGCTGCTGCCCGGTGCCGCTGGCCGGCGCGAGGCCAATCTCATACTCGCTGTAATGACTGCCGTAGGTATCGGCGCCGCGTTCGGCGCGGCCCGCCCATTGCGAGACTGAATCCACGCCTTTGATGTCGAGAAAGCGGCGCGTGAGATTGCTGCCCATGCGCAGCGATTCATCGAGACTGGTGCCCGGCAGGCCAGTGGTGTGCACGATGAAATGACCTTCGCGCAAGTCCGGCAGAAAACGCGCGCCGAGGCCCGGCGTCAGCGCCGCGACCGCCAGCACGCACAGCGCACTCAAGCTCACCGCCAGCAGCGGACGCTCGGCGAATGCGCGCACCGCACTCATGTAACGCGGGTTCAACCAGTGAAAAATCGGCGCTTCGCGCGCGCTGAAGCGCGCCTGGCCGAGCAGGCTCACGCACAGCGCCGGCGTGACCGTGACGGCCACCAGCAAGGACGCCAGCACCGCGAGGATATAGGCCAGCCCCAAGGGCGCGAACAAACGCCCGCTGACGCCGCCCAAGGTCAGCAAGGGCACGAACACCAGGGCCACGATGAAGGTCGCGTAGACCACCGAGCCGCGCACCTCCAGCGACGCCGCCAGCGCCACGCTCGCCAGGTCTTCACCGGCGCGCGCTTCGCGCAGGCGGCGAAAAATGTTCTCGGTGTCGATGATGGCGTCGTCCACCACTTCGCCGAGTGCGATGGCAAGCCCGCCGATGACGAGCACATTGAGATTGACGCCGCTCGCGATCAGGACGATGACCGCCGTCATCAGGGACAGCGGAATCGCCAGCGCCGAGATCAGCGCGGTGCGCAGGTTGTACAGACCGATGAGCAACACCAGCAGCACCAGCGCGCCGCCGAACAACAGATGCCGGGCGATGTCGCCGATGGCGGTGGTGATGTATTCGGCCGGCACGAACAGGCGCCCGTGCAGCGTGACATGCTGCTGGGCCAGCGCCGGTTCAAGATCGGCGAGCACCTCGTCGAGCTTGTTCGAGACCGTCAAGGTGTTGGCGCCGAGTTGGCCAATCACCATCATCACCACCGCCGGCCGGCCGCCGACCTGCGCGGCGCTGATGCGCGGCAGCGCGCCCCACCCGACGTCGGCGACATCGGCGAGGGTCACGACACTGCTGTCTTCGACACGCAGCGTGGCGGCGGCCAAGGTCTCGGGCGTGAGGCTCGCGCCGGCGCCGGTGATGGCAATCTGCTGATTGGTGTTCTCGACCACGCCCAAGGCCAGGTCGGCGCTGGCGTTGCGCGCCGCCGCGCTCAAATCCGCCATGCTCACGCCGAGGCGCGCCATGGCAGCGTCGCGCGGCGTGATGAGGAGCGCGCGCGCGGCGCCGCCGAAGATATTCACGTCGGCCACGCCCGGCACGCCGAGCATGCGCGGCACCACCACCTGCTCGGTCAGATCGCGCAGGCGCAAGGCATCATCATCGGCCGCCACCAGAGCGATGGTGCGCACCGTGGCCGACGACGATGCCAGCGGCGCGATCACCGGCTCGCGCACGCCGGCCGGCAGCAAGGCCGCGACACTCGCGAGGCGTTCGCTCACCTGGTTGCGATTGCGGTAGATGTCGCTGCTGTCGTTGAACACCAGGGTCAGGATCGACAGCCCCTGTATCGACTCCGAGCGCTGGTGATCGAGATTGATGAGGCCGCCGAGCGCGCCCTCCAGCGGCTGCGTGACCAGCACCTCGACCTGTTCGGCGCTCAAACCCGGCGCCTCGGTCTGCACGATGACGAGCTTGGGCGCGAATTCGGGAAAGATGTCGAGGCCGGTATTGGACAGTTTGAACACGCCATAGACGACCAGCGCGAGCGCCGCCACCAGCACCACCGCGCGGCGCTCGATGGCGAAGCGGACCAGCGCGCTCAGCATGACGCTCGCCCAGCGCGCGGCAGGCGCAGGTCAGTCATCATCTTCGGACGGAATGTGCTGGCGCAGTTGTTCCGCCAGCAGCGCCTGCGCACCGCGCACCACCACCGCACTGCCGGCGCGGAGACCGTCGCTGACGACGATGCCGAGCGCGTGTCGATGTGACGCGCCGAGGCGGCGCCGTTCGAACTCGCCCGGCGCAATTTCGACGTAATACCACTGCGCGCCGCCATGCCAGACGATGGCCTGCGCTGGCACCAGCACGCCGCCGATGGCCGCGCCCGCCGGCACCCATACACCGACACGCATACCGACGCGCAGGCTGGTGTCGACCACCAGCGCCACCCAGGTGCTGGTCGGCGTGGCGCCGAGCGCCGCTGGCGCCGCGCCCAACACTTCGCCCGTCAGCGCCGCGGCGCGTTGGTCGTCGCGCGCGACATGCACCTGGCGCGGCTGTGCCGGCGCGGCGAATTCCACCAGCTGCGCGTCACCCGCGGCCAGCCGCGCATCGAGACCGTCGGCGCCTGCCAAGGTCGCACCCCAGCGCGCGCGCAGCTGCGCGTCGCTGGCCGCCATCTGCGCGGCGCGAGTGGCCGCGACGTCGGCTTCGCGACGCACACTCAATTCCAAGGCATTGAGTTCGCGCGCGACGGTGATTTCACCGCGCGCGGCAAAACCGCGCAAACGTTCGAGACGTGCGCGCTGGGTGGCCAGCAAGTCCTGCTGCGCATGCATGGCTTCGCGCGCGGCACGCCGTTCGCGCAAGGCCGCCAGCAGTTCGCCGCCATCGAGCACACGGCCGGGCGTGTATTGCTCGACCTCGAGTTGCGTGGCCTGCGCGGGCGCGGTCTCGATGTCGGCCAGGGCGCGGGCATCCGCATCGAGATGCACGCGCGCCGCGTCCGCAGCGTCGGTGTTTTCATCGCGTGCGGACGCAGCCTGTTGGTGGCCAGCCGCACTGACGTCAGCAGCGCCTTGCTCATGCTCCGTATGGCGTGCCTGCCACAAAGCACTGGCGGCGACGCCCAGCGCAATGCCGATGATCAAGAGCCATGCACGCATCAGGGTTGCACCGGGCTGGACGGCGTGGACTCGCCATCGAGCTCATTGAGATAAGCATTGAAAGGCGCGTCGTCGAGCGCCACGCGCGCCGTCGTTTCGAGCGCCGCGAACGCGCGACGGGTCAAGGCCAAGCTGCTCGCCATGCGACTGGCGACTTCGGCCTGCTGCACGCCGGCGCGCGCCACGATGAGCTTGTCGACGATGCCGTCGCGTTCGCCCTTGCGCAAGGCCGCAGCGCTGGCGTCGATGTCATCCGCGACTTTGCGCGTGGCGGTTTCGGCGTCGTGCGCGGCCTGCCACTGTGACCACGCGCTGTGCAAAGCGGCGATGGTGGCGGCCTGCGTCGCGTAGAAATGTTCGCGCGCGGTGTCGCGCGCCGCGCTCGCTTGGGCGATGGCGGCGTCCTGGGTGGCGAACAAGGGCACGACCACGCCGCCGACCAGCGACCACACATTGTCCCCTTGATCGAAAAAATAGCCGGGACTCAATCGCAGTTCTGGATATTGCGCGTCGACCGCCAGCGCGAGTTGGTGTTCGGCGCGCGCATAGTCCGCCAGCGCGCGCAGGATGTCCGGGTGGGCGTTGAGGCTGTGCGCCTGCAGGGTCGCGAATTCGAGCGGCATCGGCGCGGCGGGCGTCACCACCGCGAGCTCGGTGAGCGTCGCGTCGTCGACGTGCAATGCCGCGCCGAGCGCGGCCTGCGCGACGCGCCGCACACGGGCGGCGTCCAATTCGGCGAGGCGCGCGTTATTGGCTTCAAGTTCCAGGGTCTGCCATTCGAAGGCGTAATCAACGCCGGCCGCGACCTGCGCGCGCGCCGCCGCCACCAATTGCGCACGCGCTTCGACTTCGCGCTTGAGCAAGGGGCTCAAGGCGCGCTGTTCGAGGACGTCCAGGGCCGCAAGCTCGGCCGTGTCGCGCGCCTGCCAGGCGCTGTCGAGCACGTCGATGCGCGCCGCCACCACCGCGGTGTCGGCCAACGCCACGGCGATGCGCTTGCGCGACATCGGGCTCAAGGAAAATTCGATGCTCGGCCCGACACTCCAGTGCGAGGACTGGTCGCTGTCGCGGTGGCCGTGGTGTTCGAGATTCATGGCGAGCGCCGGATTGGCGCGCTGCGCCGCCACTGCGCGGGCCGCCTGTGCGGTGGCAAGCGCGGCCTGCGCGACGCGCACCTCGGGACTGCGCAGCGCCGCCGCCAGCGCGAGCTGCGCAGGTGTCCATTCCAGCAGCGGCCAGGCATTCACCGCGCCGTGACGCGTCATCGCGGCGCCGAGTTCGGCATCGTCGAGACGCGCGTTCAGGGCCGCGCCCGGCACGCGCGCCTGGTCGAGTGGCGCGGCTTCATAGCGTTGCAACCCACAGCCAGCCGTCAGCAGCAGGCCGGTCAGCAGCGCGCAACGCAATACGGCTTGGCTCATGTCCATCGTCATCACGCGCGACGCGCTGCCCTGCGACAGCGCGCCCGGTCAGCGCGTCACACGCTCTTGTCGAATACCTGCGGCGCCTGCTGTTTGACCTTGGCGTCCTTGGTCCAGTAACGCTTGGCCCAGATGCCGTCATAGGATTCGTCGCCGAGCGGCATGCGCCAGCTGCGTACTTCGGCGCCGGCCAGCGTCACCGAGCACAGCGCGCGCGGCTGATCGTCCGTGCCGTCGACATAGGCATTGGCATCGTTGAGCGGAATGTAGCGCTGCGCGATGCGGCGATAGCGGTCGCGCCACGCGTCGTCATTGCCGACTTCGAAATCGATGCTGGCGCGGCCGCGCACCACCACCTTGCGGTAGGGAATCACCGGCTCATCGATGCTGAGCGCGACGCGTGGATCGTTACGGATATGCCGCAGCCATTCGGAATGCTGACGCGGCGTGAACCAGATGCGGCCTTCTTCGTGAATGAACCATATCGGTGTGACGAGCGGCGCGCCGTCCTTGTCGACGGTCGCGATGTTCATGATGAGATTTTCGCCGGCGAGAAAGCTGTCGCGCTCGGCATCGTTCAGTTTTGGCATGGTCAATCTCCCCTTCGATCAAGGGTCGATTACAGCGCACTTGGGCCGGCCAATGCAAAGCGCGCGCGGCGCTCAACGGGCTTTCTGTCTGGGCGCCGGCAAGGCGTCGGTCTTGAGCGCGGGCGGCGTGTCCTTGGCGGGTTTGGCCGGCCATTCCTGCTTCTCGATGATGTCGCCCATCTTGCGGCCCGGCACCAACTGCCCCTGGTAAATCAGAAAGCGGCCGCCAGGATCGTCATCGACCGTCGGGCTTTCTATCCAGATCCACAGGTGGCCCGACACCGAATCGAGGATCAAGGCTTTCTCGGCGCCATAGCCTTCACCCGGGTCGATGGGGATGGCCTGGTAGCGGCCTTCGGCGCCGGCCAGCACATTGGCGGCGCCACACAGCAGCACGGCCGCCAGCAGAATTTTTTTCAACATCGTGTTCATGACTCGTGTAGTGAGCGCCTCAGCGCTGCGCGACCACGCCGCTGTAGACCAGGTGTGACGGCGGTTGCAATGCCAGGGTCTGGGCGCCGCCATACAGCCGCGCCTGCGCCCACGGCAGGATGGTGACCAGCAATTCGGGCGCCGCGCCTAGCGCCGGCATGGCGACGCTGACCTTGCCGCCCTGGCCGTTGACGGCCAGCTCGAAAGTGTCGCCGTGGGTCTGCGGCCGCGCCGGCATGCGCCAGTCGATGACGACGCCACGACGCGCCGCCTCGTGCAGCGCCTTCAACAGCGCACGCGTATCGCTCAGCAGCGCCTTGCAGGCATTGTCGTACAGAACAGGGTGACGCACGCCATCCTGGCTGCAGGACAGGCCATCGCTGGCAGGCAAGGCGTTCACCAGGCGCGGCGCCGGCGGCGCGGCGGGCTTGGGCGGCGGGTGATAGACGGTCAGGGGCGCCGCCGGCTGGCCGGCCGGCGCGGCGCTGGCACTGCCGGGTGCGGTGATGCGCACGGTCTTGAGGGGCGGCTCGCCGCGGGCGGCGGTCAGCCCTTGATGCGCGCAGCCCTCGGCCGCGCACAGGCGCCGCAGAATCGCACGTTCCAGCGCCGGGCGGCCCTTGGCCTGTGGCGCGGTGACGATGAATTGTCGGGCCGGCTGGCTGCCGACCACCACCCGCAGCAGGCGGCCGCGATCAACCACCAGGCGCACCGGTGCACCGGCGCGCGCCGCGGCAGCGGCACTCTGCAGGCGACCGATGTAGGCCTGCGCGCCCTTGTTCCATTGGGCCTGCTTGTTGTCGCGCGGATTATTGCCACGGGCGCGCACGCGTTTACTTTTGACCCGCCCGGCGGCGCGATGCGCTGCCGCGAGTTCGGCAACCGCGGCTTCGACGAAGGCTGCGCGCGTCGCCGCCGACGCCGCTTTCAGTTCCGCCGCCGCACTCACCAGCGACTGCTCGCTGGACAAGGCCAGCGCCGACGGCAGCCAGGCCGTCAGCAACAGCGTGCACAGCGTCAACACCCGTGTCGGAACATTTTGCATGACCGCCTTAGCGGCCTGCGCGGCGCTTTATTGACCACCGCGCGGCGCGCCGCCGTGCGCCGTCAATCGAGTCCGAGGAAGGTCTGCAGGATGAAGTAGTGGTCGTCGAACAGGCGTTGCGGCGTGAGTTCGCGGACGGGCAGCCAAAAGGCCGCGACCGCGTCGTCGGCGCCGACCGCCAAGGGCGGCGCGGGCAGCGCGTCCAGCACGAAGCGGAAGCCGTGGGTGATGGTGCGGCCGCGCTGCGAGCGCAGCGGGTCGTCGAACACGCGTCGCTCGCCGATGGCATCTTCCCCCAGCACCACGCCAGTCTCCTCGCGCAATTCGCGCAGACAGGACGCAGCGATGGTTTCGTCGACGTCGATGAAACCGCCCGGCAGCGCCCATTGGCCACGGCCCGGCAGCTGGCCCCGCTCGATCAGCAGCACTTGGTCACGCCAGGTCGCGACGCTGTCGACCGTCACGAACACCGGCGCATAGGGCGCGGCCTGCCAGGCGCGGCGATACTCGGCCAGAAAGCGCGCCTCTTCGGCGATACGCCGCAAGGCTGGCGTCGCCATGCAGGTGCGCAGCGCGGTCAGCACCGGCGCCGGCAGCATGGCGGTGAGGCGCGCCCACGCGGGTTGGTCGTCACCAAACAGCGCGCCGCGCGCCGCGGCCTCGGCGGCCGCGAGCTGCACGTCACTCTCTGCGCGCTGCCAGGTGTCGGGCAGCGGCAGGCTGGTGCTGGCGTTGTCGACATCGCCTAGCACCACCACCGCGCCCTCGCCCGCCACGGCGCGCAGCGTCGCTTCGGCGGCCGCCGCCCAGCGCAGCGGCTCATAGCGCCGGTCGCGCAGCATCAGCACGGTCACGGCGTCATCGAGCGCGGCGCGCAGCAGCGTCAGGCGCATGTCGTTGTCGAAGGGATTGGCCGGCGAGCAGGCGTCGTCGGCATTCAGCATCAGCAGCACCACCCGCGGCGCGAGGGTCGCGGCGTGGGCCAGCGCGGCGAAATGCGCGCGGGTCGGCGGCTGACAGCGCGCGCACACCACCGCGATATCGGCCATGTCAGGCGACCGTGCGCAGATACTTCAGCGCCGCCGCGTGCAGCGCGCCGCTGGCGGCCGCCAGCGCGCGACCGCCGCTGCGCATCGGTTTGCCCGACCAGTCGGTGACCACGCCGCCGGCCGCTTCGATGATCGGAATCAGCGGCGCGACGTCGTAGAAGCCGAGATTGGCTTCCACCACCAGGTCGACATGACCGGCCGCCAGCAGGCAGTAGCCATAACAATCGGCGCCGAAGCGCGTCAGGCGCACGGCCTTGGACAGCGCATTGAAGGCGTCGAGCTCAGCGCCGGGCGCGAACATGTCAGGGGTGGTCGAGAACAAGGTGGCGGCGTCGAGCGCGCGGTCGCCGCGACAGCGCAAGGCGGTGCGCTGGCCGTGACTGAACAGATCGGCATGGCCACCGCCGCCGATGAAGCAGTCACCGACGAAGGGCTGACTCATCATGCCGTAACGCGGCACGCCGTCTTCGAGCAGACCGACCAGGGTGCCCCAGGTCGGCATGCCGCTGACGAAGCTGCGGGTGCCGTCTATCGGATCGATGATCCACGACCACACGCTGGTGCCGCGCTTGTCAGCCTCCTCCTCGCCCTGGATGCCGTGGGCGGGAAAGCGCGCGGTGATGGCGGCGCGCAGGGCTGCCTCGGCGGCCTTGTCAGCCTGGGTGACCGGGTCGAAGCCGCCCGCACTGTCCTTGTTGTCTATGGCCAGCGGCGCACGGAAGCGCGGCAGGGTCTCGCGCGCGGCGATATCGGCCAGGTGCTGAAAAAATTCCCAGATGGTGTCGCGATCAAGGCCGGCCATAGGTCATCAACTGTGCGGAGGCAATGGAGGGCCGCGCATGATCGCACCGCACCCCACACTTGCCAACCGCGCACCGCGAGCGCACCACCAGCGCGCGCATTGCGGCACAATGCCGCGCTATGAAGGAATTAACACCAGCTCGATGACGGGCGCGGCGCACAACCTGTCGGGCGGCGTGCCATGAGCCAGCAGCTGACCGCCTCGCTCGCCCGTGCGGTGCTGCGGTGGCCACGCGCCCTGCTGGCCTTGCTGCTGTTGGCCGGCGCGGTGCTGGTGGCGCGGCTGCCGCAGTTGGACATCGATGTCTCGTCGCGCACGCTGTTGGGAATCGACCACCCCGCCCTCAAGGCGTGGCGCGAAACCGCCGAGGTCTTCCATCTGCCGGAGCAGGTGATGGTGACGGTGGCGGCGCCAGGGGGGCTGCGCAATGCCGCCAATCGCGCCCTGCTCGACAAGCTGCAGAAAGACCTTGCCGCCGTGCCCGACGTTGCCGCCGTGACCTCGGTGCTCGACGCGCCGCTGGTCAAGCAGGTGCGCGGTCCGCTCGCCCAGCTCGAAAGCAATCGCCGCACGCTGCGCAGTGCCGATGTCGACCTCGAACGCGCACGCCAGGAACTCATCACAAGCCCGCTGTTTCGCGATGTGCTGATCAGCGCCGACGGACGCAACTTCGCGCTGCTGGTGACGCTGCGGCCAGCGCCAGACACCACAGGCGCATCGGCGCCGACCGCCCGCGGCGCCGACATCGCGGCCCTGCGCGCGGTGCTCAAACCCTATGCCGCGCAGGCCGACATCGGCCTCATCGGCGCGGCCGTGCTGGCCGATGAAGTGGCCGGCGCGGTGCGCGCCGATGTCATGCGCCTGCCGCTGGCGGTGCTGGTGGTGATGCTGTTGCTGATTGCGGCGGCCACGCGTCGTCCGCCGGTGCTGGAGTTCGCCTGCGGCGGCTTTGCGCTGCTGACGACGGCGGGCCTGTGGCAGACCGGCGCCGGCGTACTGGGCGCAGTGCCGGCGGCGGCGCTGCCGATAGTGGTCGTGATCGCGGTGCTGTTGAGCTTCACTTTGCGCGTCAGCTACAAGCTGCATGTCTCGCAGACCGCCAGCGACGACCCGCACACGGCGCTGGCCGCCACCGTCGAACACGCCCTCACCGCCAGCCTGCCGGCCAGCGGCGTGCTGCTGCTGATGGCGGCGACGCTGTGCCTGAGCCCCTTGTATCCCGCCCATCAGCTCGGCGCCCTGCTGTTGTGCGGTCTCGGCTGCGCGTGGCTGGCCGCTTTTGGCCTCGGGCCGTGCCTGCTGGCGGTCGCGAAACGGCGGCCGCAAGCCCTCGCGCCGCTGCCGGTGGTGGTGCCGGCGCGCTGGCTGAGCGTCGGCCTCGCCGCCGCGCTGGCGGTCGCGGCGGTCGGCGGCATGCCACGCTTCATCCATGAAGCGGATGTCGCCAGCTACCTGCCGCAACGCAGCGCATCGCGCCAAGCCTTGCATACGCTCGAACACCTGTACGGCGGCGCGCTCAGCTTCGACTTGGTCTTGAACCTGCCACCGACGGCCGTGGCGACGCCGGCGCCCGCCATCGTCGCGTCGGCCTACCGCGATGCCGACGCAGACCCGCGCGGCGACGACGCGTGGTTCACCAGCGAACGCGTCAAACGGGTGGAAGCGGTCCATCGTTGGCTGGCGGCGCAGCCGGGCGTCGGGCGCGTACTGTCACTCGCCTCGCTGCTCGAAGTCGGCCAGCAGTTGAATGACGACACACCGCTCAGCCCGTTCGAAATGAACCTCATGTACAAGCGTCTGCCGCGCGCGGTGCGCAGCACGCTCATCGATCCGTTCGTGCAGCCACGCCACGACCAGGCGCGACTGCATGTGCGCATGCAAGCGCCGCCGCCCGGTCTGACGCGGGCCGCGCAGCTGTCGCGCCTCGAGCAGGATCTCGAGTCGCGTTTCAAACTCGGGCGTGACGACTATCGCTTGAGTGGCGCCTACGTGGTGTATGCGCACATGGCCGACCTGCTGCCACCGACGCTGGTGGTGGTCGGCACCTTGGCGGCGCTCGCCCGCCTGGCGCTGGTGATCCTGAGCGGGCGCACGCCGCGCGCGGCGTCACGACTGCTGATGCCGACCCTCATCGCCGCACTGGGCGTGATGGGCGTGGCGGGTTGGCATCACTTCCATCTCGATATGCTGACGGTGGCCGCGAGCGGCGTCGCGTTCGCACTGTTCGTGCAGATCCGCACCGCCGGCCGGCGCCTCATCGACACGCCCGCGCCGCAATCGATCAAGGATGGCACCGCGCCGCCGCCGATACGCGACCCCTACGGCAGCACCGTCAGCACCGTGGGCATCGTCAGTGTCGGCGCAGGGCTGGCCACGCTCGGCACGGCGGACTTCGCGCCCGCCGCCCGTTTCGGCCTGCTGTGCGGTGCGATGGTGGCGCTCGCCCTGCTCGCCTCGCAACGGGTCAGCGGGCTGCGGCGCCACACTGACTGAGGTCCACGGCACCCAGACCGGACCGTGGCGCGGCTCGTCAACGTGCGCGGCATGCATTTGCTTATCAACTATCGCTGGATTATGGTCACTGACCCGCGCCGCACTGCGGCCGCAACGACGTTGGAGGCAGCCATGAATTCACGCATCACCACCCTCAAGAGTTCGCTCCGCGCCATGACCCGCGCGATCAATTTTGCGCTGGGAATGGCCTGTGTCGTGACCGCCGGCAACGCGGTGGCGGACGAGACCTGCCTGTCGCCCTACATGGCGAAAATCGTCGGCCAGGAAGACTTCGTCTACATCTGGACGCTGGGCGTGCAGGGCCTCGGCGATGAACAGGACAAGCTGGTGACGGTCGACGTCAATCCGGCCTCCAAGACCTATGGCACGGTGATCAGTGCGCTGTCGGTCGGCGGGCGCAACGAAGCCCATCATTCCGATCTGACCGACGACCGTTCAATGCTGTGGGCCGGCGGCCTCGACACCAACAAGATTTTCATCTTCGACATCAAGAGTGACCCGGCCAAGCCGACGCTCAAGAAGACCATCACCGATTTCGTCGAGAAGAGCGGCGGCGTGGTGGGTCCGCATACCACTTACGCGCTGCCGGGCCGCATGCTCGTCACCGGCTTGAGCAATCACAAGGACCACGGCGGCGAAACAGCGATGGTCGAATACACCAACGACGGCGACTACATCGCGACCTACTGGATGCCCAAGGACGGCGCGCTCAACGGTGCGGTCAAGACCGGCAAGTTTGCCGATGGCTACGGTTATGACGTGCGCGCGCTGCCGCGCCTCAATGCGCTTCTGACTTCCTCCTTCACGGGCTGGAACAACTACATGATGGACCTCGGCAAGATGATGGCCGACCCCGAGGCCATGAAGCACTTCGGCAACACCGCCGTGGTGTGGGATCTGCATACGCGCAAACCCAAGCAGGTGCTGGACGTGCCGGGCGCGCCGTTGGAGATCCGCTGCGCGTGGGGTGGGACCCATGACTATTGCTTCACCACCACCGCGCTGACGTCCAAGATCTGGCTGCTGGAAGCAGACGCCAAGGGCAATTGGACTTCGCAGGCGATCGCCGACATCGGCGATGCGTCCAAGATCCCGCTGCCGGTGGACATCTCGATCTCGGCCGACGACAAGCTGCTGTGGGTCAACACCTGGAACGACGGCATGACGCGTTTGTTCGATGTGTCCGATCCGCACAAGGCCAAGGAAATCTTCACGCAGAAGATTGGCGACCAGGTCAACATGCTGTCGCAGAGCTGGGACGGCAAGCGCGTGTATTACACCTCGTCGCTGCTTGGCAACTGGGACAAGAAAGAAGGCAAGGCCGGCGACGTGCAGTACTTCAAGGCCTACACCTGGGACGGCGAACAGCTGAAGGCGAAATTCGCCATCGACTTCATCGCCGCCAAGCTCGGCCGTCCGCACCAGATGCGCTTCGGCGCGCGCGCCCTGTATGCCGCGCAGCCGGGCGCGGATGTGCACGTCGCAGCCCAGCCCTGACCCCTCTTCGTCGAGGTCTTTCAGCATGACCATTGACCGGATGCGCGTTGGCGCATCCGGCCTGCTGTTGTTGACGGCGCTGCTCGCGGGCAGTGTCGCCGCCCATGACCAGCCCAAGGGCCCGCCGGTGGTGCTGGCGCCCGGTTACAGTCCGCTCAAGTACACCGCGCCCGCCCCCGGCAGCTATCACCTGCCACCGATACAGCCGGCCGCCGACGGCCCCTATCTCGATTCCCACGGACAGCGCGGCACCCTGCACGGTTTGTACGACGGCCGCGTCACCATCCTGAGTTTCATCTACACCCATTGTGACGACGTCAACGGCTGCCCGTTGGCGAGCTTCGTGATGGGGCAGATTGCCAAGCGCCTTCACGCCGACCCGCGCATCGCGCCCAAGCTGCGCCTGGTGAGTTTCAGTTTCGATCCCACGCGCGATACGCCGGCCGAACTCGAGCGTTACGCCAAACCGTTTCGACCACCGGGCGTGGACTGGGATTTCGTCACCAGCCCGTCGCTGGCGACGCTCGCGCCGACCCTCGCCGCCTATCAACAGGGCGTGCAGCAGA
The DNA here is from genome assembly GCA_020849475.1 of Gammaproteobacteria bacterium. Lineage (GTDB taxonomy): Bacteria > Pseudomonadota > Gammaproteobacteria > JADJYF01. The sequence continues at coordinate 79,692 of JADLGE010000079.1, read as the reverse complement.
GCGAAGGCCATGCCTTCGCGCACATCCTGCGCGTGTTCCTCATCGATTCGCACAAGCGCGTGCGCAATATCTACAGTCCGGCCTTTCTGCATGCCGACACGCTGGCGGCCGACGTCGAGACCGTGCTGCGCGAGCAAGGCGACATCGACGCCGATGGCAAGCCCGGCAACCCGGCGTCCATTGATAGCGGCGCCGTCGCGCCCAACGACGCGCGTCTCGGCCTGCCGGCCACGCCGGCCGCTACCGAGGTGCAAGACACGCCGGCGCAGATTGCCCTGGGTGAGCGCCTGTTCTTCGATCGCCGACTGTCGCTCAACCGCACCTTGTCCTGCGCGATGTGCCATGTGCCGGCGCAGGCATTTGCGGTCAACGAGCTCGCCACCGCCGTCGGCATCGAAGGACGCACCGTCAAACGCAACGCGCCGACCCTGCTCAACGTCGGCTATCTGCACACCCTGTTTCATGACGGGCGCGAAAATCGCCTGGAACAACAGGTGTGGGGGCCCTTGCTGGCCAGCAATGAAATGGGCAATCCCTCCATCGGCTACGTGCTCGACAATCTCAGGCAATGGCCCGATTACCCGGCGCGCTTTCAGGCCGCTTTCGGCGCCGGCCCCGGCATGGAGAATGTCGGTCGCGCCCTCGCCGCCTATCAGCGCACGCTGATCGCGGGCGGCAGTGATTTTGATCGCTGGTACTACGGCCGGCAGAAAGATGCGCTGTCGGCGAGCGCGCAGCGCGGCTTCGCGCTGTTCCGTGGCAAGGCCGGCTGCGTGGCCTGTCACAGCGTCGGCGAAAAATCCGCGCTGTTCACCGATGAAAAACTGCACAACACCGGCTTGGGCTTTCTCGCTTCGATGGCGCCGAGCGGCGGGCGTCGCCGTTCCGAAGTCGCGCCCGGCACCGCCATCGCCTATGACCTCGCGGCGGTCGCGCCCTCCAGCGAGCGGCCGCCGAACGACCTTGGCCGTTACGAAGTCAGCCAGAACCCCGACGACCGCTGGAAATTCCGCACGCCGGGCCTGCGCAATGTCGCGCTGACGCGGCCCTATATGCACAACGGATCTCTGTCGACGCTGGCCGACGTGGTGGCGTTCTATGACGGCGGCGGCGTGCAGAATGAATTGCTCGACCCGCTGATCAAACCGCTGCATCTCGGCGCTGAAGAGCGCGCCGACCTCGTCGCCTTTCTCGAGAGCCTGACCAGCCCGGCCTTGAAAGACCTGGCGGCGCGCGCGGCAGCGACAGAGATTGGCAACCCTGTCGACGGCGCGCGATGAGTTCGCAGTCGCCGCCAATGAGCGCCGACGAGCTTCGTTCACCATTCCGTTACTGCCCGGCGTGCCGGGCGGAATATCCGGGACAGAACCCGCGCGAATTTCACTGCCAGGCCTGCGGCTTTCGATATTTTCATAATGTCGCCGCCGCGGGCGGCGCCTTGATCGTGCACGACGGCCATTTACTCTTGACGCGCCGCGCCCATGCGCCCGCCGCCGGTACGCTGGATGTGCCGGGCGGCTTCGTCGATCCGGGTGAGACGCTGGAAGCGGCGGTCGCGCGTGAACTCGAAGAAGAACTTGGCCTGCGCATCGAGCCACAAGCCTTACGCTATCTGTTCACCTTGCCCAATCTCTATCCCTATGCCGACGTCACCTATGCGACATCGGATACGTTTTTTCGCGTCGACCTCGCGACCCGGCCCGAGCTCGTGGCGCGCGACGATGTGTCTGAAGCGCTGTGGCTGCGTTTCGGGGAGATTACGCCGAGCAGCATCGGGCTGGCGTCGGCGCGGATGGCGGTGGAGAGGTTTCTGGGCGAGCAGCAGGTCGAATGAATATGCGCACCGAGCCCGCATCAGCATCGCCCGAGCTTTGTGGTTCAGACTTCAGTCTGAACCACCGGGGACGGCGCTGACGCCACCGCGCCGACAAACTCCGTCACCGCGGCCACCACCTTCTCACCCTGCTCCAAATGCGGCGCGTGTCCGCAATCGGCCAGATCAACGCGCGTGACCTTTCCGCTGACGCCGTGCGCGATGCGCTCGACGTGCACCGGGGTGTTGTAGGCGTCGTCGTTGCCGCGCACGGTCAATACTGGCAGCGTGATGGCGGGCAGCCAATGGGTGATGTTCCAGCGGCGAAAATCGGCGTCCAGCCATGCGTCGCACCATCCCCAGAACGCGCAGTCGACGTTGTCACCGTGATAGCGCGCCAGCTTGTCGCGCAGATCGCTGCCCTGGAACATGAGCCTGGCTTGCGCGATGTTCATGACGGTCTTTTCTTCCGTCAGCACATGGGGCGCCATCAGCACCAGCGCGCGCAAGCGCGGATCCTGGGTCGCGCCGGCGTACACCACCGCTATCGACGCGCCATCGCTGTGACCGATGAAGATGCAGTCCGTGATGCCGGCCGCATCGAGCACCGCCGGCAGGATGTCCTGCGCATCGCGGGTGTGGAAATCGAGCGGGCGCGGCAGCGCGATGGAAGACGAGCGGCCGTAGCCGGGACGCGAATAGCTCAATACCGGCAGGCCGGTAGCGGCATTCAACAATGCAGGAAAGCGTCGCCACATGCCGACGCAGCCCAGACCCTCGTGCAACAGCACCAGGGTCGGGCCGTTTTCATTACCGGACAGGCGCTCGAACTCGATGGCATGCCCGGCCGCGGCGAGGGTGCCCGCCTCGGCCGTCGTCATGGTGTCATCCTCAGGCGGCGAGCAGGCCCTGGCCGTTGGCCCACTCCAAGGTCAGCGCCATGGCCTTGTCGAACTTGTCGAACAGTTCGTCCACCTGCGCCGACGTGATGATAAGCGGCGGGCAGAACGCCATCACATCGCCGATGGCGCGGCAGATGAGGCCGTTGTCCTGGCAGTTCTTCAAACACTCGGCGCCGACCTTGCCTATCGGATCGAAAGCGGCCTTGGTGTGGCGGTTGGCGACCAGTTCCACCGCACCGACCATGCCGACGCCGCGCACCTCGCCGACCAGCGGATGATCGGCATAGCGCGCGAGGCGCGCCTGGAACTGCGGCGCCAGCTTGGCGGCATGCTCGAAGATCTTGTCGCGCTCGTAGATTTCGAGGGTCTTCAAGCCCACCGCGCAGGCCACCGGGTGACCACTGTAGGTGAAGCCGTGGCCGAAAGGTCCCATCTCGTCGGAGGCCTTCAGAATCGCGTCGAAGATTTCATCCTTCACCACCACCGCGCTAAGCGGCTGGTAGGCCGAGGTCAGCGCCTTGGCGAGCGAGATGCTGTCGGGCCTGAGATCATAGGTATCGGCGCCGAAGGGCTTGCCGGTGCGACCAAAACCACAGATCACTTCGTCGTCGATGAACAGCACGTCGTACTTGTTCAGCACCGCCTGGATTTTTGCGAAATAGGTCTTGGGCGGCACGATCACGCCACCGGCGCCCATCACCGGCTCGGCGATGAAGGCCGCGACGGTGTCCGGCCCTTCTTTCAGGATCAGTTGTTCGAGGTTGTCGGCGAGGCGCGTGGCGAACTGCTCTTCGCTCTCACCCGGCTGCGCGTTGCGCCAGTAATGCGGCAGATCGGTATGCAAGAAGCGGCCGCCGGCCAACGGCAGGTCGAAACCCTTGTGCGACATCGGCAGGCCGGTGAGGCTGCCGGACGCCAGCGTGATGCCGTGATAGCCCTTCACGCGGCCGATGATTTTCTTCTTCTGCGGACGGCCGATGACATTGTTGTAGTACCACACCAGCTTTACCTGGGTGTCGTTGGCGTCGGAGCCGGAATTGCCGAAGAACACCTTGGATTTGTGCAGCGGCACCATCGCCTTGATCTTCTCCGCCAGCAGCACACCCACTTCGTGGCTCTTGCTGGAGAACAACTGTGCGTAGGACAGTTCCTTGATCTGGTCGTAAGCCGCGCGTGCCAGCTCTTCGTTGCCGTAACCGAGCGAGGTGCACCACAGGCCGGCCAGTCCTTCCAGGTACTGCTTGCCCTGGTCGTCGTACATGTACACGCCCTCGGCGCGCTTCAGCATCATCGGACCGGTCTTGGAATGCTGGCCGAGATGGGTCTGCGGATGCAGCATGGAATCAAGATCCCGCGCTGCCATGCTTCCGGGTTGTATGCTCACGGCCTTCACTCCTCTGTTACGGAAAGGTCTGGCGATTCTAGCAGGCCGGACACCTGTGCTTCAGCCCTTGGGCTCGAGGGTCACGAAGATATCGATGGGCGTCGGGTCGACCATCACCACCAGCGGCTGCTGCACGGGGTGCGCGACATCGCTGCCGGTGGCCTTCACCCACAGGCCCTGCATGGACTGCACGACCGTGATGTCGGTCTGACCGCCGGTCAGGCCGCGGATCAGGAACGGCCGCATTTCCATCGGCACATGCGCGTCGGTCTTGGTATAACGCGCAGCGATGGCCGGACTGATCTGGACGTAGGGCTCTTTGGCGAGTTCGGCAACCGCCTCTTTCAGCATGTCCGGATGCACGCGGTAAACCAGGAAAGGCGGCAGGTTGACGGCCTTCTTGTCCTCGACCGTGGGCGGATGTATCCACGGGTCGCTGGCGGTGACGGTGTGCGCGCCCTGCTGTGGACCGCAGCCGCCGAGCAGCGCGGCCAGCATGAGCGGGAATATTGTCAGTCGCTTGGTCAGTCGCATGGTCTTGCCCTCCGTGAACATGGGTTCCCGCGACCACCCTCGCGGTTCAGAAGGTGGGGCGAGCGGTTACACTGGCGGAGAATAACAATACGAGGGGGAGCGCGTGTTCAAGCTCGATGAAATCCGTGGACTGGCCGATGTGCCACGTGTGCAGGCCCGCAGTCGCGGCGCGGCGATTGCCCAGATCTTCGAAGACCGTGAAACCACCTTCAGCCTGTTCGACGAGCGCATCAGCCGCGTCGCGCAGGGCTTGATCGCCGCTGGCCTGCCGGCCCAGTCACGCATCGGCTTCCTCGGCAAGAATTCCGACCGCTATTTCGAACTGCTGTTTGGCGCCGCCAAGGCCGAGACCGTGCTGGTCGGCATCAACTGGCGTCTGGCACTGCCCGAGATCGAATACATCTTGAACGATGCCGGCTGTACGACGGTGTTTGTCGGCGCCGAGTACTACGAAGTGGTCGAACAACTGGCGGCGCGCAACCCGAGCCTGAGTCTCATCGTCGCCCTCGATGGCGGGCACCCGAGCTGGCCTGCGTTCGACGCGTGGCGCGATGCCCAGGCCGCCGTCGATCCCCTGCTCCCCATGCGCGCCGACGACGACGTGCTGCAACTCTACACCAGCGGCACCACCGGCCATCCCAAGGGTGTGCGGCTGACCAACGCCAATTATCTGGCGCTGTGGGAAGCCTCCGAAGCGGCGCGCTGGGGCTTGTTCGATGCGGAACAGGTGACCCTGACCTGCATGCCGGTATTTCACGTCGCGGGCTGCAACATGGGCGTGTTCGCGCTTGCGCAGGGCAGCACCAATCTCATCCTGAAGGATGTCGACCCGTACAAGATTCTCGAATTCGTGCCGCGCTACCACGTCGCCTACGCGCTGTTCGTGCCGGCCTTGATGCTCATGCTCACGCAGCTGCCGCAGTCGGCCAGCACCGATTTTTCGTCCCTGCGCAAACTGTTCTACGGCGCTTCACCGATCAATGAGGACTTGTTGAAGACCGCGCAGCAACTGTTCGCCTGCGAGTTCTTCGGCCTGTATGGCTTGACCGAGACCACCGGCGGCGGCACCTGCCTGCTGCCCGAAGGTCACGCCGCCGGCAAGCTGCGCTCCTGCGGCACCGCCTACCCCGGCGTCGAAGTGAAAGTCATCGACGGCGAAGGCCGTGCGGTCGCCAATGGCGCGGTGGGTGAAATCGTGATTCGCCATGGCATCGTCATGAAGGGTTATTGGAACCGGCCCGAGGCCACCGCCGAAGCGATTCGCGACGGCTGGTTCTACACCGGTGACGCCGGCTATCTCGACGACGAAGGCTATCTCTACATCCACGACCGCGTGAAAGACATGGTGGTGTCAGGCGGCGAGAACGTCTATCCGGCGGAAGTCGAGAACGCGCTGTTCGGTCATGCGGCCATCGCCGACGTGGCCGTCATTGGTGTACCCGACGATCGTTGGGGCGAGGCAGTCAAGGCGGTGGTGGTGCTGAAGCCCGGCGCGACGGTCACGGCCGATGAATTGATTGCCTATGCGCGCGAGCGGATTGCGGGTTTCAAGGCGCCGAAGAGCGTGGACTTCGTCAGCGCCCTGCCGCGCAATCCGTCAGGCAAGATACTGCGACGGGAATTGCGCGAGCCGTATTGGCGTGGGCGCTCGCGCAACGTCAACTAATTTTTCTAGTGGGCGCGGCGGCTTTTTAACGCGTAGTAGCCGTCGCGCAATTCTCCGAAGTACTGCGGCACATCGGGATGAGAGACCGGCTTGCCGCTGTCGTCGACCAGCAGGTTCTGCTCGGAGACGTAGGCGATATAGCTGGTCTCGGCGTTTTCGGCCAGCAGGTGATAGTAGGGCTGCTCTTTCGACGGACGCATTTCCTCGGGAATCGACAACCACCATTCCTCGGTGTTGTTGAAGGTCGGGTCGACGTCGAAGATCACGCCGCGAAACGGAAACAGGCGATGGCGGACCACCTGTCCGATCTGAAATTTCGCTGTGCGATTGATGGTGGCCATGGCGGTCGGGGTCGGTTCGTGACGGGCGACAGGTTACCATGGCACAAGCTCGGCGCGGCGAGCGCGGCCGGCAAATTGCGCGCGTTCACCGCGCCCATTATTTTGCAGACACGGAGACCCAGCGCTTGACCTTGTATCGCCTCGAGCGGATCGCACGCTCGCTTGAATGGGCCGTGCTGTGCCTGGCCGGCGCCGGCGTCTTGTTCCGGCTTGGCTGGTATTGGCATCTGCCCAAGGCGGCCGGCGCGCGCTACGGCAGCGGCGACGTCGTCGAGTTCGCCCTGACCTTCGTGCTGTTTGTGCTCAGCACCGCCTGCGCGGCCTGCGGCGTGGCCATCAGTCTGCGCATGCAGGGCAAGAACCAGGCGGGCGCCAATGCCTACCGGCCGCTGCTGATCGGCGTGACAACCTTCGCTGCCTATTATTTTCTCGCCCCGCGCCTGCCGCAGCTGTTCTGAATTCGAAAGGCGCGCTCCCGATTCAATGAGGCATGGCCATGCAAGAACCCGACTTTCAATATCTCGACAGCAACGGCATCACGTTGCGCACGGTAGTCGCGGGCGAAGGCCCGCTGGTCATCCTGCTGCATGGCTGGCCGCAGTGCTGGTATTTGTGGCGTCACCAGATCGCACCTCTGGCTGCGGCGGGCTATCGCGTGGCGGTGCCCGATCAACGCGGTTATGGCGGCAGCAGCAAACCGCTGGACGTGCGTGCCTATAACATCCGCGAGTTGGCGGCCGACGTGGCCGGCATCGCGCGCGCACTCGGCTACGATGAATTCAATCTCATCGGCCACGACTGGGGCTGCATGGTGGCGTGGAATACCGCGCTGCTGCACGCCGATACCTGTCGCTCGGTCATGGGCCTGTCGGTGCCGTTCTGGCGACCGACCTCGGCCACGCTCAATCCGCCCGGCCTCGACGATCGCTTCTGGTACATCCGCTACTTTCAGCAACAGGGCGTGGCGGAAGCCGAGCTCGAGAAAGATCTGCCGGCCAGCCTCAAGAAGCTCTACTACGGGCTCGCCGCAGATTCGCCTTACGGCGCGTGGATGAAACAGCTCCAATTCCCGCGCAGCGCCGGCCTGCTGGAAACCCTGCCCACGCCCGACAAGCTGCCGTCGTGGTTGAGCGAGGAAGATTTCGCCTACTACCTCGCGCAGTACCAGCGCAGCGGCTTTCGCGGCCCGAACAACTGGTATCGCAATATGCTCTACAACAATGCCATCACGCCCGAGCTCGAGAAAGCGCGCTTCAAACAGCCAGCGGCATTCGTGGCCGGCTCGGAAGACGATGTGCTGCTCTACGATGCCAACTGGCGCGAATCGTTTCCCAAGGACTTCGACGACCTGCGTTTCCTGGACATCATTGAAGGCGCGGGACACTGGCTGCAGGTCGAGAAGCCGGCCGAGACCACCGCGCAGATGTTGCGCTTCCTGCGCGAGGTCGAGCCGCGCTGAGTCGCGTTTCCAATGTGCGATTGAAATCGCACCTGCGAACACGGTTCGTCGGCATGGTGCCGGCCGTTGTCGTAGGTGCGAATTCATTCGCACCTTCAATCCACCTACCCCCCCCGCCCGGCCGCGCTTCAAGAGATACCACAAGGGACCAAACGAGCCGGCCAGCACCGTTACCAGCACGTAAGGCCAAGCCTTCAGACCACGCGCTCGTGCATCGTTGACCATCCATATCATCGCCAGCGTGCACACCACGACCAGGTCGCACAGCACCTGCACGGTGCCCCAATTGCTGAAACTCGAAGTGAAGATGCCGAGGTAACCAACCTCCCACAGGGCGTATGCCGACAGCAGGCTGAAGGGCACGAGAATCATGAGCACGATGGCGGGTTTGATAGGCATGACGAAACTCCCGGTTTGATATTGGGCGCACTGGCTGTGCGTGGTCATACCATCGGTCGCGGCAGGTAGGGCGCGCAATTACGCCGCGCGTAATTGTGACGAGCCCGTTGCCCGCTATGCTGTACGGCACGCACAGCGCCCGAGAGCTGCCCATGTCGCAAATCACCCTGACCCTGCCCGACATGTCGTTCGGCGCGCTGTTGCGTCAGTGGCGCTCCGGTCGCAGGCTGAGTCAGCTCGAGCTCGCCCTGCAAAGCAACGTGTCACAACGCCACTTGAGCTTTCTCGAATCGGGCCGCGCGCGGCCCAGCCAGCAGATGGTGCTGCAATTGGCCGAAGCGCTGGAGGTGCCATTGCGCGAACGCAACAGCCTGTTGACGGCGGCCGGCTTCGCGCCCTTCTATCGCGAACGCGGCCTGTCGGAGCGCGACATGGCGCCCGTGCAGGACGCGCTGACGCGCATGCTCAAGCATCACGATCCTTATCCGGCGGTGGTGGTCGATCGTGATTACGACCTGCTGCTGGAGAACCGTGCGTTCAGCGCAATGCTCGGCCTGTTTGCTGAGCCGGCTTCGATATGGGCGGCGTGCTGTCCCGGTGGTCGCTCCAATCTTCTGCGCCTGGTTTTTCATGCCGCCGGCGCGCGCCCCTTGATTCGCAATTTCGATGAAGTCGGGCCCTTCATGCTGCAACGGGTATATCGCGAACTGGCGGCGGCCAACAACGATAAGGCCTTGGCCTTCATCGAGGAACTGCGCCACGACCCGACCATCCCCGCGCACTGGATGACGGTCACCTCGCCGCTGGCCAGCGCGCCGCCGCTGTTACCCCTGGTGTTAGGGCAGGACGGCGTGGAGCTGCGCCTGGTCACCATGATTTCAACGTTCGGCACGCCCTACGACATCACCACCGATGAGATTCGCGTGGAGACCTTCTTTCCCGAGGACGCCGAGACCGAAACGATGTTGAGAAAGCTGGCCGTGTAGGTGCGAATTTATTCGCACAGCAGTGTCAGACTGAAGCCTGCCCCACGGAAGAAGGCAGGGACTGTCGTGGGTCAGACTTCAGTCTGAGATTCACGGCAAACGCCAGAATCATTGCGACGATTTACGCAGCACCTCGATGATGCTGGACGTATCCCAGCGTCGGCCGCCGAGCTTCTGCACTTGCGCGTAATAGCCGTCGACCAGCGCGGTGACCGGCACCTCGGCGCCATTGCGCGCGGCTTCGTCGAGCACGATGCCGAGATCCTTGCGCATCCAGTCGACCGCAAAACCAAAATCATATTCGCCGCGACACATGGTCGCCGCGCGGTTGTCCATCTGCCAGGACTGCGCCGCGCCCTTGGCGATTACTTCGATGACGACGTTCATGTCGAGGCCCGCGCGCTGGCCGAAGTTGAGTCCTTCGGCGAGGCCCTGCAGCACGCCGGCGATGCAGATCTGATTGACCATCTTGGTCAGCTGGCCGGCGCCGACCGCGCCGACCAGCGCGCAGGCGCGTGCGTAGGCGCTCATCACCGGGCGCGCGCGTTCGAAATCATGTTCGCTGCCGCCACACATCACCGTCAGCACACCGTTGACGGCGCCAGCCTGACCGCCCGACACCGGTGCATCGATGAAGGCCACGCCGCGCGCCTGACAGGCAGCCGCCACTTCGCGCGCAACCTCGGCCGAGGTCGTGGTGTGATCGACCAGCACGCTGCCGACGGACAAGGATTCCAGCACGCCATCGGCGCCGCATACCACGCTGCGCAGATCGTCGTCATTGCCGACGCAGGTGAAGACCAGTTCGGCGCCCTGCGCGGCCTGCGCCGGACTCATCGCGCGCTGACCGGGGTATTCAGCGCACCAGCGTTCAGACTTGCTGACGCTGCGATTGAAGACCGTCACCGAGTGGCCGGCGTTACCCAGGTGGCCGGCCATGGGATAGCCCATGTTGCCGAGACCGATGAAGGCGACCTTGCTCATGGGTGTGTCCTGTCGATGGGCGATTGAGACTAATCCAGCAGTTCGGCGTCGAGATCGTAGTCGTCGGAATCAATGATGCGCACCCGCACCATGTCGCCCGGCGACAGATGGGCAGCGCCATCGATGCGCACCTGGCCGTCGATTTCCGGCGCGTCGGCGCTGCTGCGCGCCAACACCAGTTCATCTTCGATGCTGTCGACCAGCACCGTCATCTCGCGGCCAATTTTCTGCGCGAGACGCGCGGCGCTGATCTCGGCCTGGGTTTCCATGAAACGCTCCCAGCGTTCGAGCTTGACGTCGTCCGGCACCGCACCCGCCAGTTGATTGGCGGCGGCGCCCGCCACCGCCGAATACTGAAAACATCCGACGCGATCGAGCTGCGCTTCGTGAAGGAAGTCCAGCAAGGCTTCAAAGTCATCGTCGGTCTCACCCGGAAAGCCAACGATGAAGGTGCTGCGCAAAGTGATGTCGGGTTGCGCGCGGCGCCAGGCCTGCACGCGCTCGAGGGTTTTCTCGGCCGCCGCCGGACGCCGCATGGCTTTCAGGATGCGCGGACTGGCGTGCTGAAACGGCACGTCGAGATAGGGCAAAAGACCGTTCTCGCTCATCAAGGGCAGCACTTCGTCGACATGCGGATAGGGATAGACGTAATGCATGCGCACCCACACACCGAGTTCGGCGAGCGCGGCGCTGAGCGCCTGAAAACTGGTCTTGAGCGGCTTGCCTTGCCAGAAGCCGGTGCGATAACGCAGGTCCAGGCCATAGGCGCTGGTGTCCTGCGAGATCACCAGCAGTTCGCGCACGCCGGCGGCGACCAGGCGCTCTGCTTCGTCCATCACCTCGCCTATCGGGCGACTGACCAGCGGCCCGCGCATGCTGGGAATGATGCAGAAGCTGCAAGTGTGATTGCAGCCTTCGGAGATCTTGAGATACGCGTAATGGCGCGGTGTGAGCTTGATGCCCTGCGGCGGCACGAGATCGGTCAAGGGGTCGTGCTCACGCGTCATCGGTGCATGGGCATGCACCGCCGACAGCACCGCTTCGTATTGCTGTGGACCGCTGACGCTCAATACCGAGGGATGCAGCTCGCGGATATTGTTTTCATCCACGCCCATGCAGCCGGTGACGATGACCTTGCCGTTCTCGGCCAGCGCTTCGCCGATGGCGTCGAGGGATTCCTGCTTGGCGCTGTCGATGAAGCCGCAGGTGTTGACCACCACCAGCGCGGCATCTTCGTAGGTCGGCGAAATGGCATAGCCCTCCACGCGCAACTGCGTGAGGATGCGCTCGGAATCGACCAGCGCCTTGGGGCAGCCGAGACTGACGAAACCGATTTTGGGAGCTGCTTTCATGATGGCTGGCGCGCTGCGGGGGGAAGTGGAGCGCGCATTTTAAAGAGCGGTGGCCGATTCGCCTACCGTGAGACGGCGCTCAATAGCCGAGCGCACAGCCATCGAAACGTGGTTCACTGGCCGCCTCCCAACCCGCCGCCGTGCGCCGTATGCACTGGTAGCCGCCCATGAAATGCAGCACCGGGTGGGTGGCGGGCTGCAGGTCGTGGCCGCGCGCTTCGAGCGCCGCCAGCAATTCAGATGAGAAACCCGCCTCATGCAGCACCACGCCGCCATCGGACTCGCGCGCCTGGCTGGGGTTGTTCAGACCGTCGTGGCGCATGCGCGGCGCGGCGCCAGCAGCCTGGATGTCCATGCCGAAATCGAGATGGTTGACCAGCACCTGCACCTGACCCTGCGGCTGCACGTCACCGCCCATCACGCCGAAGGCCATATAGGGCGCACCGTCACGCATCACCATGGCCGGAATGATGGTGTGGAACGGACGCTTGCCGGGCGCATAGCTGTTGGGGAGATCGGCCTCGAGCGTGAAGCCCGCGCCCCGGCATTGCAGCGCGAAGCCCAGCGCCGGCGACGCCAGACCGCAGCCGAAGCCCTGGAAGATGCTCTGGATCAGCGACACCATCATGCCGCTCTCATCGGCGACCGTGAGATAGGTGGTGTCGCCCAGTGCGATGCCGGGCGCACCGGCACGCGGCGCCTGGTTGGCGCGCAGGCCGACACTTGCCATGCGCTGCGCGGCGTAGGCCTTGTCGGCCAAGGCCGCGATGGGCACGTCGCTGTAAGCTGGGTCGGCATAGAAGCGCGCCCGGTCTTCAAAGGCGAGCTTCTTGGTTTCGATGAAGGCGTGCCAGTAGTCGTGACTGTCGGGCGCGCCGCCCGTGAGCGGCAAGGTCTCGAGCATGTTCAACATCTGCAACACCGCGAGGCCCTGGCCGTTGGGCGGCAGTTCGTAGACATCGTAGCCGCGATAGCGGGTGGTGATGGGCGTCACCCACTCGGCGCGCGCGGCCGCGAAGTCGGCGGCGGTGAACGGTGAATCGCAGGCGGCGAGATAAGTGCACAGCTGTGCGGCGAGCTCAGCCTGATAGAAATCGTCGAAGCCACGCGCGGCGATGCGCGCATAGGTCGCTCCCAGCGCCGGATTGCAGAAGCGCGTGCCGGCAACCGGCGCGACACCGTCACGGGTGAAGACCTGCTTGAAGCCTTGCGCCAAGGGACCCAGTTCCGAACTCAGCACGGCGGCCGCGCAATGTCCCCACCACGCGGCCGTGGCCGGCCCGATCTCGACGCCGTGGGTGGCGTGCGCTATCACCGGCGCGTAGATGTCGGCGAGCGGCAGTCGGCCAAAGCGTTCGTGCAAAGCCTGCCAGCCGCGCACCGCGCCCGGTACGGTCATGGCGTACGGACTGTGCATGGGAATCGTGGCGGCGCTGTGCAGACGGCCGCGCAATGACTCGAGGTCGAGGTCAACCGCCGCCCGGCCGCTGGCGTTCAATCCGTGCAGACAGCGCTGGGTCGGTTCCCACACCAGCGCGAACAAATCGCCGCCCGGGCCGCACATGTGCGGCTCGATGAGACTCAGCAGCGCATTGGCGCCGAGCGCCGCATCGACGGCACTGCCGCCGGCCTTGAGTAATTCGACGGCCACCTCGGACGCAAGCCGCTGGCTGGTGGCCGCCGCACCATGCCGCGCAACGATGGGCGCCTGACTCTTCAGGCGGGCTTCCAGTCGAGGCCGATGGCGCGGCCGACAAAGGCCGGACGCGGCACGCGGTCATGCACGGCCGCGATCTCGGCCAGGCGCTGCAAGGATGACTCCGGCATCACCGACGCGCGACGCGTGGCAAAGCTGATATGCAGGAATACGAATTCCGCCTGCGCCGACAGATATCGCTGCTCGCGATGATAGAGCTCCTGGTAGATGTGCACGCGACGGCGGTCATAGCCGAGCAGCAGCGTGCTCATTTCCAGCGGGTCTCCGGCCATGAGTTCACGGCGAAAGTCGATGCTGGAGCTGACCATGAACATCGAGCCTACGCCTTCGTGGGTGTAGTCCCAGCCTAAGCCAAAGTCATCGAACATCGGACAACTGCCGTCGTCGTAGGCCGACACGTAGTGCGCGACGTTCATGTGGCCATTGGCGTCGAGCCACGCGGGCTTGACCAGGGAATAACCGATGTAAGGCGTGGGGACGGGGGCTGGCGACATGTTTTGCTGGGGTTCGCTATCGATCAATGCAGGGGCTGGCCGGGCCCGGCATTGAAGCAGCCGATTCCGCCGATTGCAATCTCAGCGCCGCGGCCTTCACAGGCTGCGCGCATAGTGCTGCAGTTCCCAATCGGTAACGGCCTGCGCGAAACGCTGCAACTGCCATTCACGACTGCGTGCATAGGCATCGACGAATGCATCACCGAAAACACTCGATGCCATCGCGGATGCGCGCCAGGCGGCGGTCGCGGCGGCGAGGTCGCGCGGGAACGGCGCCGCGGCGGGCGCGGATACCTCGGCGGCATCGGCCGCGCAGGGCGCGGTCGGTGTGAGATTGCGTTCGATGCCGCGTCGCCCTGCTGCCAGCATCGCGGTCAACACCAGGTAGGGATTGACGTCGGCGCCCGGCACCCGGATTTCGAGCCGCGCGTGGGCGGCGTCGTCATCGACAACCCGATAGGCGACCGTTTTGTTGTTGATGCCCCAGGTATTGCGCGCCGGTGCAATACTGTCGGGCGCGAAGCGCTTGTAGGCATTGATGGTCGGCGCACACAGCACGAACAACCCGGGCACGGCAGCCTGTAAGCCGGCAATGAAGGCGGCGCGCACGCCAGGCTCAGTGAAAAACACATTCTCGCCGTGCCGCCACAGCGACAGGTTCAAATGCGCGCCGGCGCTTTGCATACCGGGCGCCACGCGCGGCATGAAACAGGCGAGGCGCTGCTCGCGCGCCGCGAGGATCGCGGCGAGGCTGCGCGCCAGCAGCGCATTGTCGGCAATGGCGAGACCGTGGGCCTTGGCCAGCGACAACTCGACCATGCCTTTGAACTCGTGATGCACGGCGGCGATGGGCACGTCCATGCGCGCGGCCCATTGTTCCAGCGCGTGCACGAACGCGCTGCTCGCCACCTGATCGACCCAGCCGTACATGCGTTCAAACGCAGGCGCAAACGCGAGCTCCGCAGCTGACTTGCGCGTGAGGCTCATGACGCTTTCATCGAGCAGCCGAAATTCGAGCTCGTAGCCACCCTGCACTTCAAAGCCGAACGCCGCCAAGCGCGCGAGCTCAGCGCGTAGCTGCGCGCGCGGGCAGAAGGCGTCGTAAGGCGGCTTGAATTCACCAAACAGCAAGAGCCCGGCGCCGCCCGCTTCGAAAGGCGCGTCACGCCAGCTGGTGACATCGAGTTGCAGATGACCGTCGGGATAGCCGCCCGCGGCATCTTCAAACGGGCCGAGCGCTATCGGCGTGTCGGCGATGTCCTGCGCGAATATCGTGGTGGTCATGGCCATGCCCGTGGCCAGCGCCGCGTTGAGCGATGCGCTGCTGTAGTGCTTGGCACGCAGGCGGCCATCCCAGTCGAGACAGCCGATGGAGATGTGGGTCAATGCGCGCGCCGCGATTTCGCCGAGCAGCGCGGCGGGGTCGGAGGCGCGAAAGACGGTCATGAGCGTGGCCCCGGGCGTGAATTCAATCGCACATTGAAGCGGGTTGGCCTGCCCGAATGTCAGACTGAAGTCTGACATTCAAACGTGCGAATGAAGTCGCACCGACAGAGCGATTCCCGAGCGCTTACCGAGACGGCAACTGCTCGCCGTCGTAGGTAAAAATCTTGTCACGGTTGAGCAGCCCCTTGGGATCGAGGGCATGCTTGAGGCGCCGCATCAGCGCGAGCTCGGTATCGCTGCGCGAAATACCCAGCCACGGCTGCTTCTCAAGGCCGATACCGTGCTCGGCCGACACCGAGCCGCCGAGCGCGCGCAAGGGTACGTAGACCGCCTCTTCGATGGCGTGACGGTGCACTTCGAGGTCGCCATCGAGCGCCACCGAAAAATGCAGGTTGCCGTCACCAAGATGGCCATAGGCGAAGAAGTGTCCGTCGAACGGCAGCGCATTCACGCGCGCTCGCACTTCGGCCACGTAGTCGGCCATCGGTGCGGTGGTCAAGCTGACATCGAAAAACATCACCTGGCCGAGCTTGAACAGATGCTCGACTTCATCGCGGATGCGCCAGATGGCGGCGCTCTCGGCGCCGGACTTGGCGACCAGCGCATCGGCCAGCAGGCCTTCTTCGTGGGCGCGCATGAGCGCCGCTTCGAATACGTCCGCTTCGCGTTCCTGATCGGCGCCAAGGCTTTCGACGATGGCGTAGAACGGATGCTCGTCGCCGATTTGCGTCGCCGCGCCGCCGACCTTGTCACGCTGGTAGAGAAAGAAGTCAGGCCACATCACTTCGTAGGCCGACAGGTTGCCGGACAACGCGCCATCGACATAGGACAGGAATTTCAGCACCGCGCTGAACTCCGGAAACGCGACCAGCGCCGTGTGCCGTGCCGGCAAGGCGCTGCGCAGGCGCAGCACCAGGCGCGTGACGATGCCGAGCGTGCCTTCCGAACCGATGAACAGATGTTTCAGGTCGTAGCCTGAATTGTTCTTCAGCATGTGATTCATCGACGACACCACGCTGCCGTCACTCAACACCGCTTCCAGACCCAGCACGTTGTCGCGCGTCATGCCATAGCGAATGACGCGCAGGCCGCCGGCATTGGTCGAAACGTTGCCGCCTATCTGGCACGAACCACGCGCGCCGAGATCGACCGGAAACATGAGGCCGGCGGCTTCGGCCGCTTCATGCACCAGCTGCAGCGGCACACCCGATTGCAGCGTCATGGTGCGGCCCAGGGTGTCGAGTTCCTCGATGCGGTTCATGCGCTCGGTGGAGATCACGACATCGCTGCTGCGCGTATCGCCGGCGTGCACGAGGCCGGTCAGGCCGCCGTGCACCACCACGTGCTGGTTGCGCGCATGGCAGAGCTTCATCACCGCCGCGACTTCCGCGGTGGAAGTCGGCCGCACGATGATCTCGGCCTGGATGGTGTCGCTGCGCCAGATGCCCGCCAGGCGCTCGGTGGCATCACGGCCCGACAACACGTCGCCGTCGGTCAATACGCTCTTTATCGCTGCCAGCAAGTCGCTCATGTCACTGCCCTTCCCGCTTACGCTGATTTCGCCAGCGCCTGATCGATATCCCACAGAATGTCTGACAAGGTCTCGATGCCGACCGACAGACGAATCATGTCGGGCATCACGCCCGCCGCGATCTGCTGCTCTTCGCTCATCTGGCGATGGGTGGTCGAGGCAGGATGTATGACCAGGGTCTTGGCGTCGCCGACATTGGCGAGGTGACTTAAGAACTGCACGCTCTCGATGAAACGCGCACCGGCCGCCACACCGCCCTTGATACCAAAACTCAAGATCGCACTGGCGCCGCGCGGCGTGTATTTGCGCGCGAGGTCATGGTATTTGTCGTTCTTCAAACCCGGGTAACGCACCCACGCCACGCGCGGATGCTCAGCGAGGAATTCGGCGACCGCAAGCGCGTTGTCGCAATGGCGGTCCATGCGCACCGGCAGAGTCTCCAGTCCCTGCAGCAGCAGAAAGCTCGACAACGGACTGATAGACGAGCCCATCACGCGCAGCTGTTCGAGACGCGCACGCATGGTGTAACCGAAGTCGCCGAAGGTCTCGTAGAAGCGCACGCCGTGATAGCCGTCAGAGGGCTCGGTCATGCCGGGGAACTTGCCGTTGTCCCACGGGAATTTGCCCGACTCGACGATCACGCCACCGATGGTGGTGCCGTGCCCGCCGATGAACTTGGTGGCGGAATGAATGACGATGTCGGCGCCCCATTTGAACGGCTGGCACAGATAAGGCGTCGGGAAGGTGTTGTCGAGCATGAGCGGCACGCCGGCCTCATGCGCGACCGCCGCCACGGCTTCGATGTCCAGCACGTTGATGACTGGATTACCGATGGTCTCGGCGTACACCACCTTGGTGTTGGGCTTGATGGCGGCGGCAAAGGCCTTCGGATCGTCCGTATCGACCAAGGTCGCCTCGATACCGAAGCGCTTGAAGTTGAAATCAAGCAAGGTGTGCGTGCCGCCATACAGCGTGCGCGCGGCGACGATGTGATCGCCCGCCTCGCACAAGGTCTGCAAGGCGATGGCCGAGGCCGCCATGCCGGAACTGACCGCGAGCCCCGCACGCCCGCCTTCCAGCGCGGCCATGCGCTCTTCGAACACCGCCGTGGTCGGGTTGCTCAGACGCGTATAGATGTTGCCGAAAGTCTGCAGATTGAACAGGCTCGCGGCGTGCTCGGTGTCATCGAACACATAGGAAGTGGTCTGGTAGATGGGCGTCGCGCGCGAGCCGGTGGCCGGGTCGGGGATCTGGCCGGCATGTAATGCCAGGGTTTCAAAACCGAATTCGTGATCTGCCATGGTGATCTCTGCTGGCGGCGCGTGGCGCGCCGTCGGCGCCGCACGCGTTTTCGTTGACGGTGAATCTAATTGACGATGACCTTGGGCCGTTTGGACGAAATCACGCGAGTGTTGACCCCGACGAAATTGAGCCCGCCCAGGAGGCGCGCGTGTTCAATCTTGATGCAGCGATCCATCACCACGTCGAGGCCGGCGGCCCGGGCGCGCGCGGCGGCGTCGAGATTGATGACACCGAGCTGCAGCCACAGCACCTTGGCGCCGATGGCGATGGCCTGTTCGGCGAGCGGCGGAATGTCTTCAGAGCGGCGAAAGCAATCGACCACGTCCACCGGTTCGGGAATGTCGGCGAGGCTCGCGTAGCACTTCTCGCCCAGCACTTCGTCGTAGGCGGGATTGACGGGAATGATGCGATAGCCGTGATGCTGCAAATACTTGGCGGCGAAGTTGCTCGGCCGGTGCCAGTTCTGCGAAAGGCCGACCACCGCGATGGTGCGCGATTCGGCGAGGATGCGCCGCAAGGTCGGAATATCTGCTTCGTAATCTGCCGCGCTCGCCACCGTCTTTCTCCCGCGCTCGTGGTGCGCGCCGCGACCCGGGATCGTATCGAGTCCGGGATGCGCTGGCGCGCGTGAGGCGGAACGATAGCAGAAGCGTACTCGCGCGGCACCCGCGAGCACGCACCCGGCGCGAAGGCTATAGCAGCGCTGTGTCGAGCTCGGCCACCGCCGCCGATCCTTTGACGATGATGTCCGCCAAGGCGCCGGCCTGCGGCAGGATTTGCGCGGCATAGAAGCCGGCCGCGGCGAGCTTGGCGCGATAGAAATCATCGCCGCCCGCAAGCTGTGCCGCGCTGCGGGCCGCGGCTTGCGCCATCATCCAGCCGCCGCACACCAAGCCCGCAAGCTTGAGATAGGACACCGCCGCCGAGGCCGGCAAACGCGGATCGGAAGCCGCACCACACAGCCAGCCCACCACCACTTCGAGGTAATCGACCGCGACCGCGAGCGCATCGCGCACCTGGGCGGCGGTGCCGTCGAGGTTTTGCATGTTGGCGACCGTGGCGCGCATGTCGGCAATCAGTTCGCGCATCGCATGACCGCTGTCGCGCAAGGTCTTGCGGCCAACGAGATCGCCGGCCTGGATGCCTGTCGTGCCTTCATAGATGGGCGTGATGCGCGCATCGCGGAAAAACTGCGCGGCGCCGGTCTCTTCGATGAAACCCATGCCGCCATGCACCTGCACGCCGATGGACGCGAGTTCGGCGCCGGTCTCGGTGCACCAGGCCTTGACGATGGGCGTCAGGAGATCGCCACGGCGCTCCGCACGGGCGCGGCGTTCGGCATCGGCATCGAGCTCGGCGGTGTCGTATTCCAGCGCGCACAAATAGGACAGGGCACGCATCGCTTCGATCTGACACTTCATGGTCATGAGCATGCGTTTGACATCGGGATGTTCGATGATGGTCGCGCGCGGCCCGGCGCCTGGCACCTGGCCCTGCACACGTTCGCGCGCGTGCTGCAAAGCCTTCTGATAGGCGCGCTCGGCAATCGCGACGCCTTCACGACCGACCGCGTGGCGCGCGGCGTTCATCATGGTGAACATGTGCATGAGGCCCTTGTTGGCCTCACCGACGAGATAACCGACCGCGCCACCGTTGTCGCCATAGGACATCACCGCCGTCGGGCTGCCGTGGATGCCGAGTTTGTGTTCGATGGAAACGCAGCGCAGATCGTTGCGGTGACCGAGCGTGCCATCGGCATTGACCAGGAACTTCGGCACCGCGAACAGCGAAATGCCGCGCGTGCCTTCGGGCGCGTCGGGCAGGCGCGCCAGCACCAGGTGCACGATGTTGTCGGTCATGTCGTGCTCACCGTAGGTGATGAAGATCTTCTGGCCGCTGATGAGGTAATGGTCGCCCTCGGGCACCGCGCGCGAACGCACGGTGCTCAAATCAGAACCGGCCTGCGGCTCGGTGAGATTCATGGTGCCGGTCCAGGTGCCGGCGATAAGCTTGGCGAGATAAGTCGCGCGGAGGTTGTCATCGCCGTGCTGTTCGATCGCTTCGATGGCGCCACCGGTCAGCAGTGGGCACAAGCCGAACGCCATGTTGGCGCTGTCCCACATTTCACCGACCGCTGTCGCCACTACCTTGGGCAGGCCCTGGCCGCCGAATTCAGGGTTCATGGCGAGGCCATTCCAGCCGCCCTCGCAGAATGCCTGGTAGGCTTCACGCCAGCCCGGCGGGGTGTGCACCACATCGCCTTCGAGCCGGCAACCGACGGTGTCGCCGACACGGTTGAGCGGCGACAGTACTTCGGTGGCGAGCTTGGCCGCCTCTTCCAGCACCGCGTCGCTCAAATCGGCGCTCACTTCGTCAAATCCCGCCAACTGCTGCATGCGCGGCATGCCGATGAGCTCGTTGATCACGAACTGCATGTCGCGCAGCGGCGCTGTGTACTCGGCCATCTCGGGTCTCCGGATAAATATCGTCTGTGTCGCCCTCCGCGAACGAAGGCGTCCGTTCAGTGCCTACGCGGCAGGCCGCGCTGCTCTTCCGTGATACGTCGAAAACCTGCCGCCGGACTGCGGCCGCTCCCCTATCACGAAAAACTCGGCGCGAGGCCGAGTTTTGATCATCGTCAACAGTGCTATTGCGTCAAGCGCGGCCAGCACTTGAGCGCCGCGGCCAGGCCGCGGCGGGGGCTCAGGCCATCGCGAGTACCGGTATCGGTCCGAGATCAATGGGCCCTTCGGTGATGACTTCCGCCTGACGCGTCGGTAAACCCTGGCGCGCACGCGCATAGGTCGCCAACGCCCACACCGGGAAGTACCGCGCATAGCCGTGGTAGCGCAGGTAGAACACCTTCGCAAAGCCGGTGCCGGTGTATTCCTCTTCGTCCCACTCACCCGCCGCGTTCTGGGTACGCACCAGGTAGTCGACGCCGCGCTGCACATGGGGCGTTCCGGCCGCGCCGACCGCCATCAGGCCGAGCAGCGCCCACGCGGTCTGTGACGGCGTGCTGATGCCGCGTCCGGTCAGCGCCGGGTCGTCATAGGTGTTGCAGCTTTCGCCCCAGCCACCGTCTTCGTTCTGGTGATCCTGCAGCCACTGCACCGCCTTGCGCACATAGGGCTTGGCAAGGTCTTCGCCAATTGCGCCGAGCGCCGCCAGCACGCTCCAGGTGCCATAGATGTAGTTCACACCCCAGCGACCGTACCAGGAGCCGTCTTCCTCCTGGTCCTCGACCAGGAACTGCAGACCGCGCTGCACCGGCGGGAAGCTCGCGTCGTAGCCGAGCATGGCCAGCAATTCGATGCAGCGCGCGGTCAGATCGGCGGTGCCGGGGTCGACCAGTGCGCCGTGATCGGCGAACGGAATCTTGTTCAGGTATTCGTTGTTGTTGCCAATGTCGAACGCGCCCCAGCTGCCGTCCGGATTCTGCATCCCGAGCAGCCAGTTAAGCGCCTGGTTGATGCGCTTGCGCTTGTGATGTTTGTCGTGGGCGCCTGCGCGCAACAGCGACATCAACACCATGCCGGTGTCGTCGACGTCGGGGTACTTGTCGTTCTCGTACTGGAAAGCCCAGCCGCCGGATTCCAGGCCCGGCGCGCGGTCGGCCCAGTCGCCCATCACGAAAATCTGATGGTCGAACAGCCATTCGACCGCCTGCTGCACGGCCGGGTGATCGCTTTGCGCGCCGGCCTCGGTGAGTGCGCTAAGGGACAGGCAGGTGTCCCAGATCGGCGACACGCAGGGCTGCACGTAGGTTTCGTTTTCGCTATCCAGCACCAGGTCTTCGATGGCCTGCACGGTGCGCACGAAATCAGCGTCGTCTTCCGGCGCACCCAGAATGCGCAGTGCCATCGCCGCGTTGGCCATGGCCGGGTAGATGGCGCCGATGCCGCCCTTGCCCTTGGTGTGATCACGCATCCAGTTTTCGGCGAGCTTGAGCGCCCGGCCGCGAATGGCGTTCGGGATCATGGGCTCGAAAATCTTGATGGTGCGATCGAGCAGGATAAAGAAGCTCTTGAGCGGGCTGCGGATGCTGAAGCTGTCGAGATTGCGCAGCTTCATCGGCGCCGAATGGAAGAGCTCGGCAATGCCGAGTTCCGCATCGACATGCACCACTGGCCGCTTGGCGAACAGGATCAGCAGCGGCACGATGACGCAGCGCGACCAGTAGGACACCTTGCTGAGGTTGAAGAACCACCAGCGCGGCAGGAACATGATTTCCACCGGCATGGCCGGCACCGTGCGCCACGGCAGCTGGCCAAACACCGCCAGCGCGATACGCGTGAAAACGTTGACCTTCTCGGCGCCGCCGTTGGCCAGCACCCAGGCGCGCGCGCGCACCATGAACGGCGCGTCGGGCGACTGCCCCATCATCTTCAAGGCGAAATAGGCCTTGACCGTGGCGCTCATGTCGCCCGGGCCGCCGTGGTACAGCGACCAGCTGCCATTGCGATTCTGGCGGCGGCGCAGGTAACGGGTGATGCCCTCTTCGCGCTCCTTGTTGGAGCGGCCGAGGAAGTGTTGCAGAAGAATGTATTCCGACGGGATGGTGGCGTCGGCCTCGAGATCGAAGCGCCAGTGGCCATCGTTGGCCTGGCGCCCGAGCAGCGCCTGGGAGGCGCGATTGAGGCAGTCCTGAACCGCGTCGACGGCGCGCTCCAGCGGTTTGACCGTGCGCTCCCGCCAGAGGCCGGGCTGCACTTCAACGTCGTGTTCGGTGACTACTCGCGAATAAGCTTTTTGTCGTTCTTCGATCATTTTCCGATAAGTCCAGCCGGCGCGCCCGATGTCGCACCCCATTGTTCCTGCGTGTAGCGATACGCCGCGCGACGGCAAATGCTGTCGTGCAGCATTCGACCATGCGCACCCGCGCTTGTCACCTACCGACAGCCTAAAAGGTCAAACATTCCAGCACTTGGTGCAAAAACATATGACCTCGCGCAACTATTGCGCCGGTCATTTGTGTGTATCGCGCCGAAAGTCCGTGGAAGATTTGCCCCGCCTGCGCAGTCGCTCGTATCGCCGTATCAACGCGGGTTGTCCGGGCCAGAAAACCTTGATGCGCGTTCTCGTCGTGGCCACACGTCGCAGGAGCGAGCATGGCCGTCGTTGTTTTATTAATACGGGGATAATCCCCCATCGGGGGCGTCAATGCAAGGTTTTACGCGTAAAATCAGACAGATCCCTCGTGCCGTTGCGGCACAAAAGCAACATGTGGACGGTGCGCCGCGGGCGCGTCGCTATTGCAGCTGTTCGCTGCTCGTCAGCGCGGTCAGTTCATCGCGGGCGAAGCCGGCGGGCAGAGCGGCCACGAATTCGTCGAACGGCAGTGGTTCGCTGAACAGGAAGCCCTGCACCGCGTCGCAACCTTCACGCATCAGCAGATCAAGTTGCGCGCGGTTCTCGACGCCTTCGGCAATCACCCCCAGGCGCAACGCGCGGCCCAAGGCGATGATGGCGCGGGTGATGGCTTCCTCGTCGGGGTTGCCGGGTAAATCGTTGACGAAGCTGCGATCAATCTTCAGGCCGTCGATGCGAAAACGCTTCAGGTAGGACAGCGACGAGTAGCCGGTGCCAAAGTCGTCGAGATAGACCGCCACGCCCATGGCCTTCAGCGCATCGAGTTGACTGCGGCTGTTGTCGTCATCTTCCAACAGCAGGCTTTCGGTGATCTCAAGGACCAATTGGTTGGGATCCGTTTCGGTCTCTTCCAGCACCCGCTCCACCATCGCGCCCAGGCCGCCGTGGCGAAACTGTTGGGTGGAAAGATTGACCGCGACCGTCAGGTCATCAAAGCCAAGTTGCTGCCAACGACGCAAATCCTGGCAGGCGCGCCGCAGCACCCACTCGCCTATCGGCACGATCAGACCGCACTCCTCGGCCAGCGGCACGAAGCGACTCGGCATCACCACCCCCAGGCGCGGATGGCGCCAGCGCAACAGCGCTTCTGCCCCCACCACCTGGCCGGTCTGCAGGCACAGCTTGGGCTGGTAACAGAGGTACAGCGCATCCTCGACGATGGCGCGGCGCAAGGCCGATTCCATGTGCAGGTTTTCATCCGACGCGGCCTGAAGGCATCGGTGAAGACGCAAAAGCGGCCACGGCCGTCTTTCTTGGCGCGGTTCAAGGCGTTGTCAGCCTTGCGCAGCAACTCGGCGACGTCGGCCACGTCACCAGAGCAGAAACTGACGCCGATACTGGCGGTCACCGAGATCTCTTCGCCGCGTACGAATATCGGTTCCGACAGACCGCTCAGAATCTTCTGGCACAGGCGCTCGACCTCGCGCTGGTCGTGCAGATTCTCGAGCAGGATGGCGAATTCATCGCTGCCGGTGCGCGCAATGGTGTCGCCCTTGCGCACGCAGGCGCTGAGGCGGTAGGCCACCGTCACCAGCAGTTCGTCACCGGCGCCGTGACCAAAACTTTCGTTGATGGACTTGAAGCGGTCGACATCGAGAGAAATGACCGCCACCGAGCGCATGGCATGTTCGGCGCGGCGCAGGGCCTGCTGCACGCAATCGCGGAACAGGTCGCGGTTGGCAAGGCCGGTAAGTTTGTCGAACTGCGAAAGAAAGGCCAGATGGCGCGAGGTATGTTTGCGCTCGATGGCGTAGCGCAAGGTCTTGAGCAACAGCGCGCCATCGTCGAGCCCGGTTTCGAGAAAATCATCGGCGCCGGCCGCGAGCGCCGCCGCCAGCGCCGGCTCGTCGGCCGACGGCGTGGTGACAATGATGGGCAGGCTGGCGTCCACCGCGTGCACATCGCGCACCGCGGTCAGCACGTCGACGTCGCGCAGTTCAAGGGAAATCAGCACCGCATCGAATTTGTGCCCGGCCAGATGCCCGAGCGCGGCAGCCAGTTTGGCCACCGACTGAAAACTGACCGACATCGCACCCGGCAGGCTGCGCGCCTGGCGGCGCAAGGCACTCACCGCGCGCGCATCCTGATCCAGCAGCAGCACGCGCAACTCGCCCACGGCGCGCAATTTGGGCAGCCCGCGCCCGCTGGTCAATTTCGCAGCGGTAATCCGGGGTGGCATGCTGGCGCGCGTCGACCGCTCGCCACTGCCGCTCTGTTTTTTCATGTTTTTTATTGGGTAACGAAAACTTCCTTGTCGAACTTATCACAAACTACGCTTAACACGCTATCCAGGTTCGGGTTTTCCTGGTGCGCAGTAAATCATCTGCAGCTTCGAGCCTCAAGACTCCTTGAGGTAGCCACTGAACAGCGAACCGAATTCCTCGGCGCTGACTTCGAAATCCTCCACCGTCAGACAGACCTGGCGCTCGACCGAGCCGCGCACCGCGTCGTTGACTGCCAGCACCGTTTCGAGCGGCACCGAGGCGTAACGGAAATCCGTGACCGCCAGGCCCTTGACGCCACTGCGGGTTTCGATGACCAAGGGCAGGACTATCGGCAGCAGGTGGGCGTCGAGCAGCATCTTGAAGCCGCGGTAGGCGCTGCCCTGAAAAGTGATGATGTCTTCACCGGCAACGTTGACCACGCTGCGCAGCAGGCGATGACGGGTACTGCTGAGGCTGACCGGGATGTGACACAGATCGGGCCCGAGGTAGGTCAGGCTGTCCCAGTCCTTGTCGCGCAGATTGCAGATGGCGCCCGTGATGCCTATGTCCCAGCACGGCGCCACGCGCGCCGGCTCGACATCGCGCAGCAAGCCGCGGTCCTTGAAGGTCAGCGCGCCCTTGTCCATCACCAGGTTGCCAAGCATCACCTGCGGACCACGGGTGCGCAGCATGAGCATTTCACCGAGCCCGCGCGTGAATAAATCCTGGCACAAGCCGACCAGCACTTCGTGATTGTCCATCTGTCCCCCGCCATTGGTTCAAGCTCGCGCGGCGCATCGACAATCGCGACCGCGTGCGACTAAATGTAGCGCCGATCAAGCGCAGCAATGAAGCGCTGCAGGAATTTTCCACATGCGGACTTCGAATCTCGCCCAAGCGCGGCAAATTGCCCGTCACGCAGACGTGCAAATGGAGGAGGTTCGCCCGCCCCGCATGATTTGAACGCTGCGCCGGCATAGGATCTCGGTCATCAGCCGTTGCCCGCCTGAGCGCCGATTCGTCCGGGGATAACGACCACGACTTTCGATCCGGGCCACTGAGGTCCGCAGGGAGCAAGCATGTCCATCGAGTTTCAAATCGTCGCCAACAATCCAAAGGCCCCCTTTACCTTGAAACTGCATCGCGGCGATGGCATGGCGCTGCTCGCCATGAACTGGAAAGGCGGCACCCCTCCTCGCGACTTTGTCGGCTTCGCGCTCGAATACCGCGAACCCGGCGGCGACCGCTACTGGGAGATCAAGAACCGCATTTGCTTCCCCAATGCCGATGGCTCGGTGAATCGACAAAGAACCTCGTCCCGCCTCGCTCCCATCCAGAAATTTCGCTGGGTGCACTTCCCGGTCAATGCCGAGCTCGAAGGAAAATTCACCTATCGCGTCACACCGGTATTCATGACCCAGGGCGGCGAGCTCAGCTACGGCGAGCCGCAGCAAGCGGGCATCGTGCTCGCGCGCGAAACCTGTCCGGGCAAACTGAACGTCGCCTACACGCGAGGTTTCGTGTCATCTCAGGCCTTTGTCGACCGCTACGTTACAGCGACCGACGGCATGGACACCCTCATCCCGGCCAGCGCCGACGAAGGACTGGCATTCACGCCCAGCCACCCCAAGGCCGAGGAAGCGCTCGCCTGGATGGGCTTCGAGGCGCGCCGCGCGATCCTCGACCTGCTCGACCAGGCATTCGCCGACAAGTCAGCGCTGGTGCGTGTGATTGCCTACGACTTGAACGACCCCGCGATCGTCGCACGCCTCGAGAAGCTCAAGCAGCGGCTGTTTGTGATCATCGACGATAGCGCCGAACACAAGCCGCCGACCTCGGCCGAATCCAACGCGGCGGCGCGCCTGGCGCTGAGCGCTGGCGCCGAGCAGGTCAAGCGCCATCACATGGGCAATTTGCAGCACAACAAGACCATCGTGGTCGACGGCAAAAAGATCAGGGCCGCTGTCTGCGGCTCGACCAACTTCACGTGGCGGGGGCAGTTCGTACAGTCCAACAACGCCGTGGTGGTGCGCGGCAGGAACGCCATTCGCCCGTTTATCGATGCTTTCGAAAACTACTGGGCGGGCAATTCGGTCGTGAGCTTCGGGCCCACCGAATCGACGTCATGGCAGGCGCTCAAGCTGTCCGGCATCGACGCCCGGGTCACGTTCTCACCCCACGCCAAAGCAGCTGGCGTGCTTGAAAGCATCGCGAACGACATTCGCGCAGCAAAATCCTCGGTGTTCTATTCCCTCGCTTTCCTCAACCAGACCAGCGGCGCCGTGACCGACGCAATCATGGAAGTGACCAGGAAACCAGGCATTTTTGTCTATGGCATATCGGACAAACGCGTGGGAGGCCTGGACCTGCGCCTGCCGGACGGCAAGCTTGCGCCGGTCAATGCCGAATACCTCAGCGGCAATCTGCCGGAGCCCTTCAAGAGTGAGCCTTCGGGGCTCAGTTCCAAGGGTGCGGGCACGCGCATGCATCACAAGTTCGTGGTGCTGGACTTCGACAAGCCGAGCGCTCGCGTCTACATGGGCTCGTACAACTTCTCCAATCCGGCGGATGCCCAGAACGGAGAAAATTTGCTGCTCATCAAAAACCGCCGCATCGCCGTCTCCTACATGATCCAGGCGCTGACGCTGTTCGATCACTATCACTTCCGTGTCGTGCAGAAGAAGGCCGCCACGTCCAACAAGCCCATACAACTCAAGAAGGCGCCGCCTCCCGGTGGCAAGGCATGGTGGGACGAAGACTATGCCGACCCGCGAAAAATTCTGGACCGCAAGCTGTTTGCTTGAACATGGGAGGCGCTGCCAGCGCGTAGCGGCCTGGCGAATCGGCAGTCAAGACTGAATGGCGGCGAGTGTTGAGATGGTGCCCGGAGCCGGAATCGAACCGGCACGGCCTTGCGGCCGGCGGATTTTAAGTCCGCTGCGTCTACCAGTTCCGCCACCCGGGCCAGGGTCAGGGCACGACCGCGCGCTGCGCCATCGTTGAGTTGAGCTGCCCGAGCTGGTGAGGGCAGGCGCCATATTTCGTGGCGCACGACGCGCGCGGCCGATGGGCCTCGCGGTCGGGCGCGCAGAGTAACGCAATCGTCGGCGCGTGGGCAGTGCGACTCGTTAAAGGACCGGCCGCGGCGTGACCGCGCAGCCCACCATCGGCACGCACCTCCCCGCTGTCGGGATGGTCATCGCTTCGATGACAAGCGACACTGCCGACCCGACAATTTTCCGACTTCACCATGAGCGCCCCGAGCACCACCGCCTATCGCACACTGTTCCTGCTCGCCTGCTGCCAGGCTTTGCTGTTGACCAATTCGGCGGGCCTGGTGGCCTTGAATGGTCTGGTCGGTTACCAGCTGGCGAGTAACAAGAGCCTTGCGACCCTGGGTGTGACGACTTATGTGCTGGGCTCGGCGCTCTCGACCATGCCAATGTCATTGTGGATGGCCAAGGTCGGCCGCCGTCGCGGTTTCATGGCCGGCGCGCTCATCAACGTGCTCGGCTGCGTCGTCGCCGTCATGGCGCTCAAGGCCCACAGTTTCGCGCTGTTCTGCGCGGCGACCGCCATCATCGGCATATATAACGCGGTCGGCTTGCAGTATCGCTTCGCGGCCGCGGAAGTCGCCACGCCCGCCGACCGCGCCACGGCCACCTCGCTGGTATTGGCGGGCGGTATCGTCGGTGGTTTTCTCGGCCCGCAGATGACGCGCTACGGCCAGCACATGTTCGACACGCCCTTTCTCGGTTCCTTCGTGCTGCTGGCGGCCGCGGCGCTGGTGGCCTTGCTGTTCCAGTCACAGGTCGACGTGCCGAAGCCCAGCGTCGAGGAACGTCAGGGTGACATGCGCAAGCTTGGCGAAGTGGTGCGGCAGCCGACCTTCCTGGTCGCGGCGCTGTCGGGCGCGCTCGGCTACGGACTCATGAACCTGCTCATGACCGCCACGCCGCTGGCGATGAGCTTCTGCAGCTATCCCTATGCGCAGGCGGTGCTGGTCATCGAATGGCACGTGGTCGGCATGTATGCACCGGGCTTCTTCGCCGGCAACCTCATCAAACGCTTTGGCGTGCTGCCGGTGATCGGCGCCGGCATCGTGGTGTTGGCGCTCGGCGCGATGGTGGCTTTGCACGGCGTAAGCGTTGCGCACTTCGTGGCGGCGCTGGTGCTGGTCGGCATGGGTTGGAATTTCATGTACACCGGCGGCACGGTGCTGCTGGCGGAATCCCATACCGCCGCCGAAAAAGCCAGCGCACAGGGCGCCAACGATTTCCTGGTATTCGCGGTGATGGGCGTGTCTTCGGCTTCGTCCGGCGCGCTGGTGGCGTCGGCGGGTTGGACATTCATGAACTGGGCGGCGCTGGTGGTGCTGACGCTGACCGCCGGCATGGTGCTGTGGTACGCGCGGGTGCGTCCCACTTTGGCCGCCGCGCATCGCTGAGTGCCGCAACACCCATGAGAACTTGACCGGGATCCAGGGTGACTGTGTATCTCGACGCCTATCATTAGTTGCCTGTCATCAACCAACGTCCCGGCATCGCGGAGGGGAAATCGCCATGAAAGAAAACTTGACCCGCTCGGGCATCAAGCTGTCACCGGTCTACCAACCGACCAAGCTCGACGACGACTACGGCAAACGCTTCGGCAATCCCGGTGAATACCCCTTCACGCGGGGCACGCGCGCCTATTCCGGCCAGGGCTGGATACAGCGTGAGCTGTCCGGTGAAGGCGACGCGCGCCGTTCCAACGAACAGTTCAAATACCTCATGAGCCTCGGCCAGACCGGGCTCGATGTGATTGGCGATAGCCCCACCATGTCGCTCATGGACCCGGACCATCCGTTGGCGCGTTACACGGTCGGCACGCAGGGTGTGTCGCTGTGCTGCCACGAGGACTATCGCCAGTTGCTGGAAGACATTCCGCTCGACCAGATGTCGATTTCGAGTTCCGCGCCGTCGATGTTCACGGTCGCGAGTCTGTATCTCGTTGCACAGGAACGCGGCGTGTCGCCAGCCAAGCTGCGCGGCTCGGTGATCGAGTGGCCGTTTTATTCCGAGCACTGCTCCTACGCCTACAAGATGCCGTTCGACCTGCATCTGCGCATGTCATGCGACGTCATCGAGTTCTGCAGCAAGCACATGCCGCGCTTCCACGGCTATCTGGAAGACACCTATTTTTTCAGCGAGGCCGGCCTCAATGCGGTCGAAGAAGCGGCGCTCGGCTTTGTCGAGATTCGACACATCGTACGCACGCTGCTGGCGCGCGGCCTCGACATCGACAGCTTCGCGCCGCGCATCGCCATCCTCACCAACTGCTCGATGGATTTTTACGAGGAGATTGCCAAGATTCGCGCCATGCGTCGCATCTACGCGCGCATGATGAAAGAGGAATTCGGCGCCAAGGATCCGCGCTCGCAGGCGGTCAACATCGCCGTTCATACCTCCGGCCTGTCGCTTACCACCGAGCAGCCGGCCAACAATATCGTGCGCGGCGCGGTGCAGACCGTGGCACTGGGTCTCGCCGGTGTCAGCGCCCTTGAGATCTCGACCTTCGACGAAGGCTATCGCACACCGAGCAAGGAAGCGCACCTGGTCGGCCTGCGCACCCAGCAAGTCATCGACCTCGAAACCAATATCAACGCCGTGCAGGATCCTTTCGGCGGTTCGTGGTTCATGGAGTCATTGACCGACCAGGTGGAAGCCAGGATTCTGGCCATGGTCAAGGACATCGAGTCGCGCGGCGACCCGGCGGACCTCGTCAGCAGCGGCTTCTTCAAGCAGTTCTTCCACGGCACCATGGGTCGCTACCATCATCAGGTGCAGGATGGCGAAGTGGTGAAGGTCGGCATGAATGTGCACCAGATGCCCGCCGCGGAAGACACCCTGCTGCGCGATATCAGCGAAGAGAAGATTCCGCCCCTGTTCGATCGCATCGAGCAGCTCAAGGCGTGGCGCGCCGCGCGTGACCAAGCGCAGTTGCTGGCGGCGCTTGGCCGCGTGCACGATGTCGTCAAATCCGGCGAGAACATGATGGAAGCGGTGCTCGACGCCACGCGCGTCGGCGCCACCATGGGTGAAATCGCCGGTGTGCTGCGCCAGGCCTGGGGTACGCCTTACGACCCCTACGGTTATCTCAAGTCCCCGCTGGGAGGTGAACAATGAGCGCCATACGCGTGCTGGTGGGCGTGCTCGGCATGGATCAGCATGAGGTCGGCGCCGTCGCCATCGCCAAGACGCTGCGCGACGAAGGCATGGAAGTGATCTACACGGGCTGCTTCAACACGCCCGAAACCATCGTGCGCACCGCCATCGAAGAAGACGCTGATGTCATCGGCATCAGCAGCCACTCGTGGGAATACCTGTACTACATGCCGGAATTGATTGAGCTCCTGAAGCACAACGCGCTCGACATTCCGGTGGTGCTGGGCGGCTCGGTGATCACCGAAGAAGACGCCGCCAGCATGCGTGCCAAGGGCGTGGCGGCGGTGTTCGGCTCGGGCAGCGTGATGGCCAACGTGGTCGCCTCGGTCAAGAGCCTCGCGGCGCGTGACACCGCGCATTGATGCCTCCATCGACGCACTGGTGGCCGGCACCCTGGCCGGCGACCTGCGTTCAGCGTCGCGCCTCATCCGTCTCATCGACGACGGCGCGCCGGCGGCATGGCAGGCGCAGAAGCGTCTGTTCAGCCACATCGGCAAGGCCCTCGTCATCGGCATCACCGGCCCGCCCGGCGCCGGCAAGAGCACGCTGACCGATTGCCTCATCGCGCGCGCGCGGCGCGACGGCAAGAGTGTGGGCGTGCTGGCAGTCGATCCCAGCAGTCCGATTTCCGGCGGTGCGATTTTAGGCGACCGCATTCGCATGAATCGCTTTGCGCTGGATGACGCGGTGTTCATCCGTTCACTCGCCAGCCGCGGACACTTCGGCGGCATCACGCCCGCCACGCGTGGCGCGATACGCGTGATGGATGCCATGGGCAAGGACGTGATCCTGGTCGAAACCGTGGGCGTCGGCCAGGATGAAGTCGACATCGCCCGCCTCGCCCACACCACTATCGTGGTGGCCGTGCCGGGACTCGGCGACGACGTGCAGGCGATGAAGGCCGGCATCCTCGAAGTCGGCGACCTGTTCGTCGTCAACAAGGCCGACCGGCCCGACGCCGACGAAACCGTCGGCTACCTGCAAAATGTTTTCCGGCGCACACCGGCCGGTGAATGGCGACGGCCGGTGCTCAAGGCGCAGGCCTTGCACCACAAAGGCATTGACGAGATCTGGCAGGCGATTGCCGAGCACGCGGTCTATCGACACAGCGCCGCGCCAGCGCTCAAGGCCAGGCAACGCGCCAATTGTGAAATTGAACTGCGCTCGTTCCTGCGCCAGGGCCTGCAACAGGCGCTGCTGCGCAAGCTCGATGCGGAGCCTGGAATACTGGAAGCAGTCGCGGACATCGTCGCCGGCAAGAGCGACATCTACGCGGTGACCGACGAGATTCTCGGCAAGCTCAGGTTTGGCGAAGAGCGCGAAGAAGAAGCGCGCGCGGAGAACGTGGTCTTGCGGCCGGGCTGAAGCCCGGCGCGAAGATGGAGGCTAGGGTCGGAATCGAACCGGCGTACACGGCTTTGCAGGCCGCTGCATAACCACTCTGCCACCCAGCCGGTGGTTCACGGCTTCGACGCAGAACCCGCTATCGAAGCCGTAAAAAGCGCAAACCCCGCGTTGGCGGGGTTTCAACGAAAAA
Source organism: Gammaproteobacteria bacterium (assembly GCA_020849475.1). Lineage (GTDB taxonomy): Bacteria > Pseudomonadota > Gammaproteobacteria > JADJYF01. The sequence goes on along the minus strand of JADLGE010000079.1, from coordinate 46,563 downwards.
TTTGGAGCGGGAAACGAGACTCGAACTCGCGACCCCAACCTTGGCAAGGTTGTGCTCTACCAACTGAGCTATTCCCGCATCGTCAGCACGTTCACACGACCGCCAGGACCCGGGGCTGACATCGGGTTGGATGGCGCCGCTATGGCCCCATCCTCGGTCGGAGCGCCATTGTAGCCGCGCTCGTCAGTCTGTCAAGGAAACTCGCTTCAGGATTCGCGCAGATCGGGCCAGGCCAGCACCAGGTAATCGACCATCGACCACAGGGTGATGATGGTCGCGGCATACAGCATGACCATGCCCGCGCCGTACAGCAGCCCCGGCATCTCAGGGCCAACACCCACCACCATCATCATCAGCGCAATCATCTGCAACGTGGTCTTGACCTTGCCGAGCATCGATACCGCAACCTTGCGTCGCGCGCCGATCTCCGCCATCCATTCGCGCAAGGCTGACACCGCGATCTCGCGGCCAATGATGACCGCCACCGGCACCGCCAGCAACAGGCTGTGACGCGCTTCGAGCAGCACCACCAACACCACCGCGACCATGAGTTTGTCCGCCACCGGGTCTAAAAACGCGCCGAGCTTGGAAGTCTGATTCAAACGCCGCGCGAGATAACCGTCCAACCAATCGGTGATGGCGGCCAGCAGGAACAGGCCCGCGGCCAGCAGGTGTGCTCGCTTGAATGGCAGGTAGAACGCAATCACGAAGCACGGGATCAGCGCCATGCGCAGCAAGGTCAGAATGTTGGGCAGAGTCATCATCAGTCGTGCATCACATCATAAATCCGCTGCGCAAGCTCGCGGTTGATACCCGGGATACGAATCAGGTCGTCGACACCGGCGCGCGCAATGCCCTGCAGGCCACCGAAGTGCTGCATGAGACTCTTGCGACGCTTGGCGCCGATGCCGGCCACCTGCTCCAACGGCGAACCCTTGCGCGCATTGCCACGCGCGCGACGATGGGCGGCAATGGCAAACCGGTGCGCCTCGTCGCGCACATGCTGCAACAGATGCAGGGCGGGTGAATCGGGCGGCAAGCGCCGCTCCTCACTGCCGTCGTGCAACAACAGGGTCTCGAGCCCGGGCTTGCGTGTGGTGCCCTTGGCGATGCCGATCACCTGCACTTCGGTGATCTGCAGCTCGGCCAGCACTTCCACTGCCTGCATGACCTGACCCTTGCCGCCGTCGATGAGGATGATGTCGGGCAAGGCGCTTTCTTCGCGCTTCAAGCGGCTGTAGCGACGCTTGAGCGCTTCGTACATCGCCGCGTAGTCGTCGCCCGCCACCGCGTCCTTGATATTGAACTTGCGATAGTCGGATTTGCGCGGCCCGTTCTCGCCGAACACCACGCACGAGGCGACCGTCGCTTCGCCGCCCATGTGGCTGATATCGAAGCACTCGATGCGCTCGATGGGATCATCACGTTCGAGGGCGGTCGCCAAGGCCGCGATGCGCAGATGCTGATCGGCCTCGCTGGAGAGGCGCTGATCGAGGGCGAGCTGGGCGTTGTCCTGCGCCATGCGCAACCATTTGGCGCGTTCACCGCGCACCGCGTCGCGAATGCCGATACGCCGCCCGAGCGCCTCGCTCAAGGCCTGCGCCAGCCACTCGGTGTCATCCAGGGTCTCGCTGACGATGATGTCGCGCGGCACATCGCGATCGCGATGTGCGGCCAGATAGAACTGCGGCAGGAACGCTTCCAGCACCTCGGCCGGCGTGTTGTCCTGGGTGTGGGCCGGAAAATAAGCCTTGTTGCCGAGCACACGGCCGTGGCGGATGAAAAACACCTGCACGCAGCCGATGCCGCCCTTGACCGCGGCCGCCACCACGTCGAACTCGCCCTCCTCGCCTTCCACGTTCTGTTCGAGCTGCACGCGCTTGAGGCTCGTGATCTGATCGCGCAGACGCGCCGCCCGCTCGAAGTTGAGCGCCACTGAGGCCTGCTCCATCTGCGCGACGAGGTGCGAGATGACTTCCTGCCCTCGCCCGTCGAGAAACATCAAAGCGTGCTCGACATCGGACTGGTAGGCCGGCGGCTCGATGAGACCCACGCACGGCGCCGTGCAGCGGTTGATCTGGTGCTGCAGGCACGGACGACTGCGGTTCTTGAAGAAGGTGTCCTCGCATTGGCGAATGAGGAACAACTTCTGCAGCAGGTTGAGGGTCTCGCGCACCGCCCCCGCGTTGGGGAACGGACCGAAGTAGCGGCCCTTGCCGGTGCGCGCGCCGCGATGAAAACGCAGGCGTGGAAATTCGTGTTCGAGATCGGCGTAGATATAGGGGTAGCTCTTGTCGTCGCGCAGCACCACGTTGTAGCGCGGCTTGAGTTCCTTGATGAGATTGCTCTCGAGGATCAGCGCCTCGGTTTCGTTGGCGGTGACAGTGACCTCGACGCGCGCCACGTGCGCCACCATCGCCGACACCTTGATGGCATGGCTGGCCTGGCGATTGAAGTACTGGCTGACACGCTTGCGCAGGTTGCGCGCCTTGCCGACATAAATGACCTGCGCACGCTCATCGAGCATGCGATATACGCCGGCATCATTGGGCAGCTCGCGACTGAAGGCGCGCAAGCCTTCCATGCGCTCGTCGTCGGTCACGCGGCGCCGTCCAGCAACTGGCGCGCGCGTGCGAACACCGACGCGAACATGGCCGGCGTCAGACGTCGCGTCTGAGTGTTGTAGCGGCTGCAGTGATAGGAATCGAGCAAGCGCAGCCCGCGCGTCGGCAAGCCATGCTCGGCGCCGTGGCCAAAGCGGTAATCGCGCTCGCGCAAGTCCAGCGCGCGCAGCACCGCGCCATGGGCAATCTGGCCGAGAGCCAGCACCACGCCGCTGGCCGGCACACGCGCGAGATCAGCGGCCAGATAGCCATTGCAGGCGCGCACTTCCTGGGGTGTCGGCTTGTTGGCCGGCGGCAGACACTTCACCGCATTGTTGATGCGGCAATCGAGGAGTTCGAGTCCGTCATCGGCCGCCGTCGACTGCGGCGCGCTGGCAAAACCGAAAGCGTGCAAGGTCTCGTAGAGCAGGATGCCGGCATGGTCGCCGGTGAAGGGCCGGCCGCTGGCATTGGCGCCGTGCATGCCGGGCGCGAGCCCAACCACCAGCAGTCGCGCCTGCCCGGCGCCGAAAGGCGGCACCGGACGCGCGTAATAGGTCGGATGGGCGCTGCGCACTTCGCACAGGAACCCGGCGAGGCGTGGGCAGCGCGTGCAATCGCGGTCGAAGATCTCAAGGGCGGCGGAGTGACTCATCGCCGCCATGATACGGACGAAGCCGGCCGGCTTCGACCCCGCGGTCTCAGGCCTCGTCGGGCAGCGAATCGATATCGGCCAGGCCCTGGTCGCGGGCGATGACGGCCAGTTGCACATCGTTGCGCGCACCGAGCTTTTCAAGCAGCTGGCGGCGGTACTGGGCGACGGTCTTGGCGCTCAGACACAGGCGCAGTGCGATTTCTTCGTGGGGCAGACCGATAGCGATTTTCTGCAGCACCTGGATCTCGCGGCGCGACAAGGCCTCGATGCCGTGTCGCTGCACGCGCAGTGAATCGCTGGTGGCGATGTGCTGGGCGACGTCGGCGCTGATATAGCACTCGCCGTCGCAGACCTTGCGGATGGCACGCACCAACTCGTCGGTATCGGTGTTCTTGCTCACATAACCCGCGCCGCCAGTGCGCAGGAACTGCTTGGGATAGGGGCCGCTGACGTACATCGACAATCCCAGGATGCGGCACTCCGGTCGCACCGCCAGCACCCGGCGCGTCGCTTCGAGGCCGCCGATGCCGGGCATGTTCAAATCCATGAGAATGACGTCGAAGTGCTTGGCACGTACCGCGTCACGCGCCTCTTCACCGCTTGCCGCCTCGGCCGTCACGGAGAAATCCGGTACTGCGTTGAGCTTTGCGCTGATGCAGCGCCGCACTAGACGCTGATCGTCGACCACCATGATCTCAATCACGACGCTCTCCTTGGTGTCGGCCACGGTATCGGGCGTGGAGCAGATGGAAAGTGGCGGTGAAGTCCGCCGGACTGCGCATCATCCACGCGTCCAGTTCGGCTTCGGTCCACCAGCCTCCTTCGGTGATTTCGCGCGGGTCAGGGCGCGGCTCGCTGCGCGTGCGGCCAATGTAGACGCGCACGAATTCATGACCGGTCTCGATACGTGCCGGCAGATCGCACAAGGTCTGCAATTGGACGTCGTCAATCGCGAGTTCTTCATTGAGTTCGCGCAGGGCGGCGCTGTGATAGTCCTCGCCGGCATCAACGTGACCGGCCGCCGAGGTGTCCCACAGGCCGGGGTCGACATCCTTATGCGGGGAGCGACGCTGCAGATAAATTCGATCCTGCGCATCGAGCACCAGCATGTGCACGGCGCGGTGGCGTAAGCCCAGTCGGTGTACTTCGCTGCGCGGTGCGCAGCCGATGATGCGATTGCTGGCATCGACGATGTCCAGCATCTCGACCGCCACGGTTCCAACATCACCACCCATGCTGACCTTCTTGCTCTTTGTCCAATGTGGACGACTGTCAAAAAGTGTAGCGCCGGCGTGACGATGATTCTGCGAAAGAATGCACTCCTTACTGCGATACGGTGAGATCAGCTCGCACGCATGTTCTGTTCAAGCGCGCTTTCACTCACGACCTGATTGCGACCCCGCGACTTGGCGAGATAAAGCGCTTGATCCGCTCGGCGGATCAAGGCCTCGCCGGCTTCGAGATGGGCAGGCACCATCGTTGCCACACCAAAGCTCGCCGTGGCATTGGCCTTCAGCGCCGAGCCGGCGTGCACGATGGCCAGTCCGTCGAACGCCGAGCGCGCGTTCTCGGCCAGACGCAGCGCGGCCGCATGATCGGTGTTGGGCAGAATGAGCGCGAATTCCTCACCGCCGGTGCGCGCGGCCAAGTCGCCACCGCGACGACAGAACGCCACCAGCACACGCGCCAGGGCCTTGATGCACTCGTCGCCTTGCTGATGCCCATAGGTGTCGTTGTACTGCTTGAAATAATCGATGTCGCACAACACCAGTGAGATTTGCGTGCGCTCGCGAAAGGCGCGCGAGATCTCCTGTTTGAGCCGTCGATCGAAGTAACGGCGATTGGCGATGTCGGTCAGGCTGTCGGTGCCGGACATGCGCTCGGCCTTGTCGCGCGAGGCGCGCAGCACGCGTTCGGTGTCCATGCGCCGTTCGAGTTCGGCGGCGGTCTTGTCGGCCTGGGCGCTCAACTGAGACGCAAGCAGTGCGTTTTCCACGCGCAGCCGAATCTGCTTCGCAAGCACGCGGCGCGACTGCGCCATCACCACCGCCTGGTGGCCATACAGCAGCAGCAGCGCCGCGCCGAGGGCGTAATAGGCGGTGCTGTGCGCGAGCGCAATCATCGCAAGGTTGCCGAGCACTATCGGCAATACCATCGCCACCACCGCTGCGACGCTGACGCTGAACGAGCCGAAAGCCGACAGCGCCACCCCGGCGGCCAGCAACACGGCTGTAAACAACAGGGTGTCATCGGCGTGGTGCAACACCAGCAGCGGCGCCGCTCCCCACAACAATCCCGATGCAAACAAGCTGAGGTGCAAGCACCAGTCCGGACCGCGGCGCAGGCCAAGACCGCCCTCACCGGCCGCGGCCAGCCACCAGCGCGCCGCCAGCACCGACAGCAAGGCTGCCCACCACCACTGGGTATGGGGCGCGCTGGCGAAATGAGAGAAAAAGACCGCGAACAGACCGCCCACCAGCGCGGTGGGCACGGTCGATGCGCGCACGTTCGAGAGCAGCAACTGCCACTGCTCGCGCTTCACGTCGGTGCGAACATCGAACGCGGGCGAGTTCTCGTTGTAGGCCTTAGGTTCGGTCATGTCTTCATGGCGCGCATGGCGTGCGCCAGCCTAGCTGATCGCGGCACCGGTGAATGCCCCCGCAACGTGAACAATTGCCGGCCTGCGATAGAGGTGGCGTTACGTCCCGCTCAGTCCGGCAAGCGCGCCGTGCATTTGATCTCGACTTCGAGCCCCGGCATCGCCAGAGCCGTCGTGCCGATGCCGGTCCAGGTCGGCAGCCTGTTGGTGAAATAGCGATTCTTGACCTCCATGAACAGCGCCAGATCGCGCATATCGGTGTGATAGGTCACCATCTCCACCACATCGTCAAAGCTTGCGCCGGCGGCACGCAGCACCTTGCCGACATTTTCGAAAGCCTGCGCGAACTGCGCCTCGGTGCCTTCGACCACCTGCAGTTTCTCGTCGCGGCCGACCTGGCCGGCGATGTACAGGGTGTCGTCCACCAGCACGCCGGGCGCATAACGGAAGCGCTCGTAGATGATCTCCATGCCGGGCGGAATGATGTCTTTGCGTGTGCGCATGATGTGGCTCCTCTTCAATGGTTGAACACGGGTCTCAGGACTTGCCGTAGCTCGTTTCGATGCTGTCCAGCGGTGACTTCTGAATGCCGTGATTGGGGATCGGGTAACGCAGACCGTTGCGGTCGAGCGACTTCAGCCCTTCCACGAGACCCGGCAGATAACTCGGTGGCAGCGCTATCAACAGTTCATCATCCAGCACGCCGCCGAACTTGCGCTCGGCATAGCACGGGATCGACACCGACGGTTCGCCCGTCGACAACGCGCGCCCCCAGGAATCGGCGCAGGCGCTCTCGCCCACCACCGTGAAGGTGTATTTACGATAGCCCGTATATTGCAGGCCATTGATGAGCGTGATCATCTGTCCGGGCGTGGCGTAGATGAGGCAGATGTCGGGATTATCAAGGCGCTTGCTGGTCAGTGGTGACACCGCCAGCGCCTGGTAGTCGCCGTGGGAGGCACAGCTCATGGCGGCCTGGTGGGCGGCGCTGTCTTCGAGGGTGCCGTACCACACCCCCTTCATGCGTTCGCCTGACAGGAATTCCGGATCGCGCGGAGCAAGGCCCACCACTGTGCCGCATTGCTGGCCCATGAGGTTGTCCATGGTGATGCCGATGGTCCAGCCTATCCAGCGCGCCTGGCCCACCACCTGATCAGTGGCGAGTTTCTCGGCTGCATTCGGGCGGCGGATGCGCGGCACTGCTTCCATGTCGGCGACGGTCTTGAAGCGCTTCATGCCTACCGCCATGGTCTTCAACTTCAGATAGCGCGTGAGGCCAGCGGTCAACGCTTCGTAGTCGTATTCGGTGGTGTCGTTCCAGCAATTGGCGATGCTCATGCACGGTCCTCGGGTGGGCTTTGTCACGCCGCCATTTTCAGGCGATGCGCAAAGGCGTTATGGTGCGCTCAGTCGACCGATTGTATCCACGCATCAAGGGGAGTCACCATGGGCACCGTAGCCTGCAAAATCACCGATGGCATCGCCACCGTCACCTTCACCAATCCGCCGAAGGGCTTCTTCACCTCCGACATGGTGGCGCAGGCCCGCGCCATCCTGAATGACCTCGACAACAACGACGAGGTGCGCGTGGTGGTGTTCACCGGCGGCCTGCCGGACGTCTTCATTCGCCACTTCTCGGTGGAAGAGATCATCGAAATGACCGCCGGCCTTAAGGCGCGTCGCGCCAAGGGTCTCGCCGATCCGCGTTTCGCGCGCACGCCGCTGCGCATGCTGTGGGAAGACGTCGACAATTTCCGCAAGCCGACCATCGCCGCCATCAACGGCTTCTGCGGCGGCGGCGGCTGTGAGCTGGCGCTGGCCTGCGACATCCGCCTGGCAGGGCCGGGCGATTACACCATTGGCCAGATGGAGATCCTGGTCGGCATCCTGCCCGGCGCCGGCGGCACCACGCGCCTCGCGCGCCTGGTCGGGCCCGGCAAGGCGCTGGAATGGGTGCTGCGCGGGCGCACCTTCAGTCCCAAGGAAGCGGCCGCCGAAGGCCTGGTCCATCACTATATCGACGGCGACGTGCTGGCCGCCGCCCATGACATGGCGCGCGAGTTCCTCGACAAGCCCGCCGCGGCGCTCGCCGCCCTCAAGCAGGTCATCCGCTCGAGCTGGGGCAAGACCACCGCCGACGGCGTGGATGAAGAAGGCGACCTGTTCGCCAATGTCATCGGCGGCTCGGACCGCGCGCTGGAAATGATGAAGGACTATGTCGCCAACGGGCACCAGCTGAAGAAGTTCTGATCCCGGCAAGGCACTGTCCTGTAGGTGCGAATGAATTCGCGCCTACAGGAATATATCAATTGCCCTGCAATTGCCCATCCACGTAATACCAGCGCCCGTCCTCGCGCACGAAGCGGCTGATTTCGTGCAGGCGCTGACCACGCCCCTTGACGCGAAAGCGCGCGACGAATTCCACGCTCGCGTGGTCGCCCTCGGCGACGTGACGCTTGACGCTGAGGCCCAGCCATTTCACCGCCTCACCATTTTCTTCGCCGAGATCGGCCGGCAAGGTCGAGGCATGCCAGCTCGCACGCAGGTAATCGTAGCGCCGCAGCGCGTAGGCGCTGTAGCGTGAGCGCATGAGCTTTTCGGCGCTGGCGGCCGGCGCGCCATCGTGCAGGGGGCCACAGCAGCGCAGGTAGGCGCCGCCACCACAGGGACAGTCCGTCATCGTTCAGGGCCGCTGGCGGTAAACGCGATCGAAACGGCGTTCAAGACGGGCATTGGTGTTGCGGATCTGATCGACCACGCTCTTCGCCCAGTCGAAATATTCACGCTTGCGCTCGAGCGACCAGCCGTCCGGCGGGTGCGCGATCATGTCGCGCAGGTTGGCAATCTTGTCGGCCAGCTTGACCAGCTTGGCGCCGCGCGTCGAACGCGCCGCGCGCGACACCTGCAGGCGCTTGCGCGCGTCCTTGTGCAGCCATTTGACGTCGGTGACTTCCATCACCATGTCGGCAATCAGCACACCGAACTGGCCCTTCAGTTCATCGTAGGTGGTCTCGGTGTCTTCGATGGTGTCGTGCAGCAGCGCGGCCGCCAGCACTTTCGGATCGTCCACCGCGCCCTCGTTCAACAGGATGCTGGCGAGCGTGATGGGATGGTTGATATAGGGCGAGGCCTCGCGATCCTTGCGCCGCTGATTGCGGTGCTTGCGCGCGGCGAACTCGGTGGCTTGCAGCACCAGGGCCAGGTCGCGAGGGACGGCACTCATCGGCTTGCTCCGTCCATGAGGTGTATCGAACGTTGCGGCATCGTTTACAGGTGGGCCCGATACCAGGCCAGCGCGGCCTGCGCCGCTTCATCGAGCTGGTCCATGTAGACGTCGTAATGGCGGCAATCAATGCTGACCAGCTTCTTGGGCCCACCACCGCTGGCGAAAGTTTCCTCCTGCCAGGCGGTGGGCGTGGTGGTGTCGCGCGCGGCGATGATCATCATGAGCGGCGTCGGCGCGATGCGCGGCACGAAGGACATCGGCTCGTAGCTGCGCAGCAGATCGAACGAACGCAGGGTCAGTTCATTGCGATAGCGCCCGCTGCTGTCCTTGCGCGCCACCCACTCGGCGGTCTCCGAGCCCTTGGTCGCCGCGAGCGTGATGCCCGGCATGGCGCCGCGCCGCCGCGCATCACGGTCGGCATCGATGCGAGCCAGGAATGCCTGTTGCTTGTCGGCCGGCACCCAGGTGCCGAAGGTGCGTGAGCCGCTGGTCAACGGCACCTGCGAGACCACGCACTTCACGCGCCGGTCGAGGGCGCTGACGGTCAGCACGTGGCCGCCGGCATAACTCGTGCCCCACAGGCCGATGCGTTCGGCATCGATGCCCGGCAGGCTGCGCACGAAAGAAATCGCCTCACGCATGTCGCCAACCTGGCGCCAAGGATCGGTCTCGCTGCGCGGCCAGCCGGCGCTGCGTCCCCAGTTGCGATGGTCATAGGCGAAACATGCATAACCGGCCGCGACGAAGTGCTCGGCGTATTCAGCCAAATCGAGATCAATGATGCCGGACAGGCCATGGGCCAGGATGATGAGCGGATGCGGCCCATCGCCTTCTGGCCGTGCCAGCCAACCGCACAGCGCCGTGCCTTCGCTTTCGAAAAAAATTTCCTGTCTGTCCATGCCTGCTTCCGTGGGTGTCGCGCGCCTTGCGCTCAGTGCTGCCGAGCGCGGCGCGTCGTCATTGTTGAGAATGCTCGCCGGCCTTCATTCTGCCAGAGCAACGCGGCCGTGGTCGCGCCCTGCCCTGCGCTATAGTGACGGCCGGCACGGGGCACAGGGGGAGAGGCACATGGCGCCAGCGGCACGGTCGGGCAGCGCGATTCGGGATCTCGACATCGCCATCATCGGCGGTTCGATAGCCGGCTGCACGGCCGCCATTGAACTGGCGCGACTCGGCGCCCGCGTCAGCCTCTTCGAGCGCTCGGGAGAAGAACTGAAAGATCGCGGGGCCGGCCTCGGCGTGCCGACCGCGGTATTCGACACCTTCATCGCCCGTGACCTGGTCGACGCCGGCCTGCCCTACTTTCCTGCTCCCGCCTTCCTGCGCATCTGCCGCACCGCGGACGAGCCGCGCTATGGTCGCCTGGCGTGGGCACAGCCCGCGACCCTCGCGGCGCTCAACTGGGGCGCCCTGTATCGCAACCTGCGCAAGCGCGTGCCAGACGGCGTCTATCGCACGCGCCGCCAGGTGGTGGCGATAGAACAACACACAGTGTCGTCAGTGGAGTTGCGCTTCGCCGATGGCGCGAGCGCCAGGTTTTCGCTGGTGATCTGCGCCGACGGTTACGCGTCTCTCGGTCGCCAGACACTGTTTCCCGAGGTCGCCCTCAACTACGCGGGCTATGTGCTGTGGCGCGGCCACATGCCGGAAGCGGTGTTGCCGGAATCGCCACCGCTGGAAGTCGGCATTCGCTGCGTGGGTTATGACGGCGGCCACGGCATCTTCTATTTCGTGCCGGGCGCTGATGACTCGGTGGCGGCCGGTGAACGGCTGGTCAACTGGGGCGTGTACGTGGCAGTGCCGCCCGCCGAGTTGACGGCTTTCATGACCGACAAGAGCGGCCGCGTGCACCAGGGCTCGCTGCCGCCAGGCATGATGCCACTCGCGACCGAGCAAGCCCTGAAAGACAAGCTCATGCCGGTCATGCCGGACTTCTACGCCGACATCATCGCGCGCGGCAGCGACACCTTCGCCTACGCCATCTGTGACTGCCAGGTGCCTGCCTACCGGCGCGGCCGGATATGCCTGGCCGGCGATGCCGGCGCCTTCGCGCGGCCGCATAGCGGCGCCGGCGCGCTGAAAGGCATGAACGACGCGATTGCGCTCGGCGAAGCGCTGCGCGACCACAATGACATCGAAGCCGCCCTCGACGCCTGGGACCAGCAGCGCACGGCCGCCAACAACGAACTGGTGCGCTTCGGCAACCAGCTCGGTGAAGCGTTCGTGACCGCCATTCCCGACTGGTCAACGATGGACGTGACGGCCATGGAAGCGTGGTTCAATTCAGTGGTGACCATACGCGCGTCGTATATCGGGGAACGGAGTTGAGTCTTACCTTGTGGGGCAGATCCCAGTCGGCCAGTCCGCACCTTGTGGGTCAGTCTTCAGTCTGACATTCCGCAGTTTGCACAAGCGCCAGCCAAGGCTTGCAGTGTCAGATTGAAGTCTGACGCCCAGACAAGGGGGCGCCAAAGACAGTCAGCGGCCACGCCGAATCGCCCCGCCCCACCCCCATTGGTAAGAGCCGCAACCCCCAAGCTGTTGTAAGCTGCCGGCCGCCAGTTTTTTTGACCCTAACCGACGGAATTCCCTCAACATGAGTATCAAGGGCAAGGCGTTCATCGCCGGCATTTACGAACATCCGACGCGCAAGGCCGAGGGCATCCCCATCGCGCAGCTGCATGCCGAAGTGGCCAAGGGCGCGCTCGAAGACGCCGGTCTCGGCCTGCGCGACGTCGACGCCTATTACTGCGCGGGCGACGCGCCGGGCCTGGGTGGCCTGTCGATGGCCGACTACATGGGCCTTGATGTGCGTCACTCGGACACCACCGAGACCGGTGGCTCGTCCTACATCCTGCATGTCAATCACGCCGCCGCCGCCATCGCCGCCGGCAAATGCAAAGTGGCCTTGATCACCTTGGCCGGCAAGCCGCGCACCGGCGGTGCGCCGCCCGGCCGTCCGCCGATGGCGGTGCAGCCGCCCGACCTGCCGTTCGAGGCGCCGTTCAAGCCGACCGTGCTCAACATCTACGCAATGGTCGCGCGCCGTCACATGCATGACCACGGCACCACGCCTGAGCAACTGGCGTGGATCAAGGTCGCCGCCTCGCATCACGCGCAACACAATCCGCACGCCATGCTGCGTGACGTGGTGACCGTCGAAGACGTGGTCAACTCGCCGGTGGTGGCCGATCCCCTGCATCGTCTCGACTGCTGCGTGGTGTCGGATGGCGGTGGTGCGGTGGTGGTGGTGGCGCCGGAAATCGCCGCGCAACTCAAACGCCCCAAGGTCAGCGTGATGGGCGCTGGCGAAGCCATCAAGCACATGGCCGGCGGCCAGGTCGACTTGAGCTATTCGGCCGGCCAATGGTCGGCCGCGGCGGCATTCGCCGAGGCCGGCATCAAGCCCGCCGACATCAAGTACGCCTCGCTCTACGACAGCTTCACCATCACGGTGCTCATGCAGCTCGAAGACATCGGCTTCTGCGCGCGCGGCCAGGGCGGCCGCTTCGTCGCCGACGGCGGCCTCATCTCGGGCGTCGGCAAACTGCCGTTCAATACCGACGGCGGCGGCCTGTGCAACAACCATCCCGGCAACCGCGGCGGCATGACCAAGATTCTGGAAGCCGTGCGGCAACTGCGCGGTGAAGCGCATGCGGCGGTACAGGTGAAGAACTGCGATCTGGCGCTGGCCCACGGCACCGGCGGTTACCTCGGTACGCGCCACGGCAGCGGCACGCTGATCATGGAGAGAATGTAATCATGAACGACAAGAAGAAAGACGCTATCAGCGCCGACGTGGCGCTCGAGCCCTATTGGGAAGCGGCGCGCGCTGGCCGCCTGCTGCTGAAAAAATGCACCGACTGCGGTAAGGCCCATTACTATCCACGGCCGCTGTGCCCGTTCTGCATGAGCGCCAACACCGAGTGGCTGCAAGCGAGCGGTCACGGCAGCATCTACTCATGGAGCGTGGAACGCCGCGGCACACCGCCCTACGCGATCGCCTTCGTGAGCTTGCCGGAAGGCCCGACCCTGTTGACCAATATCGTCGATTGCGATCTCGACGCGCTGGCGATTGGACAGAAGGTGCAGCTCGCCTTCGAGACCCGTGACGAACTACCAGTGCCGGTGTTCCGTCCTGCGTAAGTCATCGCGCGCGAGCGCCGCAAGGCCTCGCGCGCAATCTTCGATATCTACTGCAATGCGGGCCACGCGGCCTTGGGAGTCAGCGATGAGTATCAGCTTTCACGATCCGCGCGGCGCGTCACGCGTCACGGCCGTGCCCTATACCTGCAAGACGGCTTTGACGGGCACGCCAACCATTGGCCTGCTGGCCAATAATTTTCCGGATTCCGAAGCGTTTCTCGACGCCGTGCAGCGCGCCTTGAGCGGCGCCCTGCCGGCAGCACGCTTCGCGCGCTATCTCAAACCCAGCGCCTCGGTGCCGGCCACCGCGCAACTGGTCGAGCAGATCGCGGCCGAATGCGATGCGCTCGTCACCGCCTATGGCCACTGAGGCAGCTGCACTTCCGGCACCGTGCGTGACGGCATTGCATTGGCGCGCAAAGGCACACCAGCGGTCGCCATCGTGACCAGCAAATTCCGTGTGCAGGGCGATTTCGTGGCGCAGGCCGAGGGCATGCCGGATATTCCACGCGTGGAAGTGCCGCACCCGGTGGCGGGCAGCGGCGTGGACGCGATGATGCGCACGGCCGCTGAAGTCTGCGCGGAAATTGTCCGTCGCCTGCAGCACGCATGAGCACGCTTCTGTCCGCGCCCGATCTCGACGCCGCGCAGGAGCTCCTGCACGCCAGCGGTTGCACCGATGGCTTGCCGGTGATCGTGCCGACCGTCGACAAGGTTGCACGCATGGTGCTGGCCAGCGGCCTCGATGCCGACATCGTGCTCGGCGACATGGGCCCGGCCTATGGTGTCGCGACGGTCGAGAAAGTGGCGGTGGCGGCGGTCATGGCCGGCTGCGTGCCCGACGTCATGCCGGTAGTCATCGCCGCCGTGCGCGCGGTGTGCCAGAGCGCGTTTGATTTGACCGAGGTGCAATGCACAACCCACTGCATCGCGCCGCTCGTCATCGTCAACGGCCCGGCGCGCACCGACTGCGGTGGCTTTGCGTCAGGCTTCGGTTTGATGGGTCCCGGCCATCGCGCCAATGCCACGGTCGGCCGCGCGCTGCGCCTGGCGATGATGAACATCGGCGGTGCGCGCCCCGGCGTGTCGGACATGGCCATCCACGGCTCGCCCGCCAAGTTCACGTTCTGCATCGCCGAAGACGAAGACGCCTCACCGTTCCCGCCGCTGCACACAAGCTTCGGCTATGACGCCAAGGACAGCGTGGTGACCGTGGTCGGTGTCGACAGCCCGCATTCGACGTTCTTCACCGGCGATGCCGACGATCCGGCGTCAGCCGAGGCCTTGCTCGACACCCTGGCCGCCGTGATCGCGAGCCCCGGCAACAACAACTCCCAGCTCGGCGGCAAGTCGGCGGTGGTGGTGGTGTTGAATCCCGATCATGCCGAGGTGCTGAAACGCGCGCAGTACGACCGGACGCGCATCCAGCAGACGCTGGCGGCGCGCGCCGTCACGCCGCGCGAGCTTCTGATTCGGCTCAATCCGAAAATGCTGGTCGGCAGAGAGGCCATGATTCCAGCGGTGCGCAAGCCCGCCAACATTCATGTTCTGGTGGCGGGCGGCCCGGGTTTGTATTCGATGGTCATGCCGTCGTGGTGCGCCGGGCCCCATGGCAATATCGCCGTGCACGAGAAAGTCGAAACGTCTCAGTTTTGCGAGCTGCCCGTGCATGACGAGAAGCACTGACACTGGAGGGCTGCATCGGAATGACTGTCAGACTGAAGTCTGACGACGGATGCGCCCAAGCGATTCCGCTCCCAGGCGCTCGTTGACCCCAAGACGGCCAGGGGCGTAGCAGCGAAGACAAGAACCCAGCTCAATCACCTTCGCCATGAACACCAGCGAAATCTTCCTCATCGCGATGATCATCGTGTTCTCGGCGCCGTTCCTGGTCTGGCGCGTGGCGCGCACCGACTACTACGCGCCGCTGGTGGTGGTGCAGATCATCGCCGGCATCGTGCTCGGGCCGGGTGTACTCGGCGCTCTCTTCCCGGACTATTACAGCTTCGTGTTCAATCCGCAGGTGAGCGCCGCGCTCAACGGCATCGCCTGGTGGGCGGTGATGATCTTCGTGTGGATTGCCGGCATCGAGCTCGATCTGCGCCAGGCGTGGATGAACAGACGCGAGAGCGGCATCACCGCCGGCCTGGCCTTGTCGGTGCCGCTGCTGTTCGGCTGTGTGGCGGCGCTGGGCCTGTTGCAGTATTCAGGCTGGATGGGCGCCAAGGCGCAGAATTGGCAATTCATCGCCGGCATCGGCATGGCCTGTGCCGTCACTGCCCTGCCCATCCTCATCCTCCTGATGGAGAAACTCGAGATTCTGCGGCAGCCCATCGGGCAACGCATCCTGCGTTACGCGAGCCTCGATGACATCGCCATCTGGGCGGTGCTGGCGCTGATCCTCATGGACTGGAACCGCGTCTGGCGCCAGTTGGGCTTTCTGCTGGTGTTCGCCGTCGCGGCCTGGCTGTTCCGGCGTCTGATGGTGGCGCTGGCGGAAAGAGATCGCTGGTACGTCGGCCTCATCTGGCTCGGGGTGTGCGGTTTGGGCGCCGACTGGTCGGGCCTGCACTTCATGGTCGGCGCGTTCCTGTCGGGCGCGGTGATGGACACCGACTGGTTCAAGCAGGCCGACGTGGATGGCCTGCGGCACAACGTGCTGTTGATTCTCATGCCGGTGTTTTTCCTGAGCACCGGCCTGCGCACGGCCTGGAGCATGGGCGGCAGCGCGGTCTTCGTGGCGGCCGCCGTACTGCTCGTCGCTTCAGTCAGCGGCAAACTGCTGGGCGTGCATATCGCCGGCAAGCTGCTCGGCTGGCAGGCCGGCGAAGCGCGCCTCATCGGCTGGCTGCTGCAGACCAAGGCGCTCATCATGATCATCTTTTCCAACGTGCTGCTCGACAAACAGATCATCACCAGCACCACGTTCACCGCCCTCTTGCTGATGGCGGTCGGCAGCACCATGCTGACCATCCCGGTGGTCGCGCCGATGCTGAAACGTATGCCTGACATCAGGCAACGTCTGCGCTGACCCCCGCCTGCTTTCAGTCGAGCCGCACGAGCTTCTCGGTTTTCAACGGATCGCGCTCACCCAGGAACAGTTCCAGCCAGGTGACAGGCTTACCGGGCGCACCCTGCGCCTCTTCCATCACCAGCCATGCTTCGAGTATGAATTTCAGCGGATAGCCGTCCATGGCCTGCATGATCAGCCACGCGCGCGCGCGCTTGGAGCCGGGCACGAAAGGCGTGCTCGGCTGGCCGATCACGTGCACTCGCGTTTCCAGCGAGAACCTGTTGCCTCTGGACATGCGGTCACGATGCCTGTGACCGGACGCGCTCGACGCGCACGCCTACCGGCTGATCGCCGCCCACCGTGATGCGATGCATGCGGCGAAACTCGGGGTAATAGTCGCCGGTCGCATAATGCTGGGTGGCACGGTTGTCCCACATCGCGACGTCATTGGCCTGCCATTTCAACCGCACCTGGTACTCGGGCTTCAACAAATGCTCGAACAGGTGACGCAGCAGTGCATCGGATTCCTTTTTCGACAGCTCGACGATGCGACTGGTGAAGGTCGGGTTGGCATAGAGCAGACGCTTGCCGGTGACCGGGTGCACCACCACCAGCGGATGAATGACCGGCGGCGTTTCCTCGCGCGCACGGCGTATGCGTTCAGCGCCATCGTCCTTGGCGCCGAGATAGCCGCCATAGGCCTGCAGGAAATCATGCTCGGCAGTCAGGCCGCACAGGAAGTCCGCGAGCGCCGGCGACAAGCCCTCGTAAGCCGCATAGGCGCTCAGCCACAGGGTGTCGCCGCCGCGCGGTGGAATGTGTCGCGCATAGAGCACCGCCGCCAGCGACGGCTCGGGGCGATAGCTGACATCGGAGTGCCAGCTGTCGCTGATGGGCGGGCGCGCCGCGTCGTGTTCCAGCACCGAGATCTCGGCATGCCCGGCCAGCGGCGTGAAGACTTCGTGCACTTCCATGCGGCCAAAGCGGCCGGCGAAGGCCATGTGCTGCTCGGGTGTCAGCGTCTGATCGTGAAAGAACAGCACCAGGTGTTCGTGCAGCGCGCGTTTCAGGCGCGCGAACAGCGCGTCGTCGACGTGCGCCAGGTCGACGCCCAACACGTCCGCACCGATGGCGGCGGTGCGCGGTTGGATCTCAGGAAACGCATCGCTCATCACTTCCTCTCCCGGCGCGGCATGCGCGCCATCAATCGTTCAGGCGTTCAAGTTCCTGCCCGCGACTTTCCCGCACCGCGTACAGGATGACAGGCAGAACCAGCAGCGGCACCAGCGCCACCACCGCGACCGCCTGGCCCACACTGCCGAGCCACGCCGACAGTGCGCCGACCACCGCCGGCGCGATGGCCATGCCGGTGCGACCAAGCAGGTTGTTGACCAGCGCATTGGCGGTGGCGCGCTGCGCGGTCGGAAATATCTCACTGGTGATGGTCGCCGCCACCGGCCACAGCGCGTGCATGCCGAGCACCACGATGTAGGCGACCGTGATGACCGTGGCATCGTGGGCGGTAAAACACACCCAGGCCGCTATCGCGCCGGTGACGAAGAACACGCTCGCCGTCACGCGCCTGCCGATGACATCGAGCAAGGCGCCACCACAGGCATAGCCGATGATGGCGAGACTGTAACCGAGGGTCAGCGCGTGGCTGACTTCGCCGGCCGTCCAGTGCCGCTCGTTGGTCACGTAGTAGGAAAAAAAGAACAGGCAGCTCGCGCTCCAGGCATTGACCGCGAACCACAGCGAAGCGCCGGCCATCACGCGCAGGCGATGGCGCGAACGCCAGAGGTCGAGAAACGCGCTGAACAGCGCGAGCAGCGATTCGCCGCGCACCGTCGGCGGCTGCGCGGCGAAGCGCCGCGTCTCGCGCAACCAGGGCCAGCACACCAGCAGCACCGGCAGCACCACGCCGCCGAACAGATACAGCGCGCGCCAGCCAAGCGCGCCGCCCGACAACAGCGGATGCAAGGCCGAGCCCATGATGCCGCCGGCGAGACTCAGGGCAAACATGAAAGTCACCGCCGCGCCGCGCCAGCGCGCCGGCATCTCTTCGGTCAGGATGATGGCGCCGACGCCTATTTCGGTGACCATGAACATGCGCGCCAGGAACTGCCACAGCACGAAATCCGCGAGGCCGGTGGAGAGCGCCGACAACAACGTGAACAAGGTGTAAAGCGCGATGGCCCACAGGAACACGCGCCGCCGCCCAAAACGATCAGCCAACCGCACCGGAATGAAGGCGACGATGGTGCCGACGTTGATGAGCCCGACCGCCTTGCCGAGCACTGCCGCGTCAACGCCGAATTCCTTGCCCAGCGCCGGCAGCGCGAGATTGATGATGAGCAGGTCGTAGCCTTCGAACAGCGTCACGAAGCCGATGAAGGCCAGCAGTCCGACGAGGTAGCTGCGCGCTACCGGCGCCCCCGCCAATGCGTCGAACGTGACCGCCACGGACTCAGTGCTGATCTGGCGCGAAACGCTCGTAGGCCTTGTCCGGCGCCGGCACCTCCGGCAGCTTGCCGTCGTCGGCCGGCAGCTTGACCGTGGTCTCGAACGCGACATGGTCACCGAAGTACATCACGTGCTGATGATATTTCTGCACCATGGCGGGCGACAGTTCGAGCACGCCACTGTCGAGCCGCGTGTGTTCGTGCTTGGCCACCCACTTGTCGGCCGACTCGAGCCCCAGCGCGCCCGGAATGTGCACGCCCTTGATGTAGTAATGACTCGGAATGACGATGCGCGCGTCGGTCTTCTGCATCACCACGTCGGCCCATTTCTGCGAGAGGATATGGCCTTCGTCGCTGACCGCGAGAATCGCGACATCCACCTTGCCTATCTTCTCCCACACGCGGTCGGGCGGATTCTGACGGTTGTCGCCCCAGTGCAGGATGCGCAGACCGCCGGTCTCGATCACGTACAGGCTGTTGTCCCATTGCAGCGTTTCGTTGGGCGGACAGGGGTCTTGATCGATAAAGAACTTCACCAGCTTGCGATAGGGAATATCGCCCTGGGTCTCGCACACGTGCTTGTCGGCGATGCCGGTGATCTTGACGTCACCCAAGCTAAATTCGCCGGCCATGCGGTCCAGCACCTGGTCGGCCTGCACGCGCTCGATGGCGTCGTGATCGAAATGCGCGTGGGTGACCAATGCGACATCGGTGCGCACCATCGGCATCTCGCGCATGTACCACGGCGGATACATGCCGACAATGTCATTGCGCCACGGATCGATGAACACCTTGACGCCCTTGGGCGATTCGATCTGCACCGCCATATTGCCGTAATAGGACAACGTGACCTTGCCGGCATCCTTGCGCGTGCCGCCATAGACTTGGATGGCGATGGTGCGATCGTTGTTGTACTTGTCGAGCTGGGCGGTGCCGCCGTGCGTGCCGTGCGCCGCCACCGTGTGGGCGGCAATGAGACCGCAGGCAACGAGTGCCACGCGCCAGGCCTTGAATATTTTCATCGTGTTTTCTCTCCCCCTCGTCAATGGCGCGGCCGGCTGTCGGGTATGAAGCCGTCGCGGTTTGGCATGCGCAGCGTGGCGAGACGCGCAGCGTCCAGCACCGTATCCTGCGGCACCACGCCGTTCGCCGCCAGCAGAAATGCGGTGAGCGCGTAGACCTCGTCATCATTGAGCGAACCCGGCGCGGTGAACGGCATGGCGCGACGGATGTAATCGAACAAAGTCGTCGCGTAAGGCCAGTAGCTGCCGATGGTCTGCACAGGATGTGCGCTGGCGAGCGTGCCCTGACCACCGACCAGCACCGGATCCGGCCCTTCAGTGCCATGGGCGCCGTGACAGGCCGCGCATTGCCGCCCATAGAGTTCGGCGCCAGCGGCAACGCTGCCGCTGCCCGGCGGCAGTTCCACGCCACGCGGGCCGATGGCGGTGTCGGCCGCGCGCAGTCGCGCCGCGTCGACTGCGTGACCGAGACCGTAACCCTCGGCACGCGCCGCGCACGCGACAAGCAACATCGCCAGCAGCCAGGCGTGCCTAGACATTGTGCACGCTGCCATCGGCGTCGACGCGCCAGTGTTGAATGGCGTTGTAGTGATAGAAGGAATTGACGCCGCGCGCCGCGACCAGCGCCGCGCGGCTCGGTTGCACATCGCCCGTTTCATCGGTGCAGCGACTGGCCAGCACGCAAGGCTGACCATCGAAGCGCCACGGCAGACTGAAACGCGTATGACAGACCGGCAGCACCGGCCCGTGCAGCTGCGCGTCCTGCCAGTGCTGGCCGCCATCGGTGCTGACCTCGACGCGCGTCACGCGGCCGCGCCCCGACCACGCCAGGCCGCGAATCTCCTGAAAGCCCGGCAGCAATGGACCACGCCCTGGCGACGGCGAGGTGATCACCGATTTCGCGTCCATCGCCAGGGTGAAAGCCTGCGCGCGGCCGTCGGGCATGAGGTCGGTGTATTTCGAAGTCTCTTCACGGCTGTAGATCGCCTCGTCACTTAGCTTGAGGCGGCTCAACCACTTCACACTGATACTGCCCTCGTAGCCAGGCACCAGCAGGCGCAGGGGATAACCCTGCTCCGGGCGCAGGGCCTCGCCGTTCTGGCCATAGACCAGCAAGGTATCGTCGAGGGCCTTGGCCAACGGCACACTGCGCGTGAGCCGCGCGGCATCACCACCTTCCGCCACCAGCCACTGCGCCTCCGCCATCACACCGCATTCAGCAAGCACGTCGGCCAGTCGCACGCCGCTCCACGCGCTGCATGAAGTCAGCCCGTGAGTCTGCTGCACATCGACGCCACCCGGCCCCTGCCACTCGCGATAGCTGTTGCCCGAACATTCCAACATGCAGATACGCTCGGTGACGGGAAAGCGCTTGAGATCTTCCAGCGTGAATTCCAGCGGCCGCTGCACGAGGCCGTGCACGAGCAGGCTGAATGCGCCGGGCTCGATGTCCGGCACGCCGCCGTGATGGCGTTCGTAATGCAGGGCCGAGGGCGTGATGATGCCGAGCTGATCGGCGAGCGGCGACCAGGAGGCGGTGCTGGCAAGATAGCGCGCCGGCGTCAGCCAGCGCTGGCTGGTTTCGTAGCGTGCGCGCTGGCCGTAAGCGCTGACCGGCAGGCCGGGGCTGCGTGCGAGCGGCGCGGCCTTGGCGCCGGTGCTAATCCCCAACAGGCCGGCAGCGAGTCCGCTGCCCACGCTGAGAAAACGACGTCGTTGTCTCGAATGCATGACGGTGTCGCTGGCTGGTTCACGGCGCGTGATAGTCGGAGCAGCGTGAAGTGGCGGAGAGGGTGGGATTTGAACCCACGAAGGGGATGAACCCTTGCCGGTTTTCAAGACCGGTGCAATCAACCGCTCTGCCACCTCTCCGGAGGACGGCAGTTTAGCAAACGTCACGGAGAATTGGGGGTGTCGATGGGCGACGCACAGCGACCATGGCGGGAGCCTCTGTCGGTGCCTGTTCGTGCAGTAAATGAACGAGCCTCGCGGCATTCGAATGTCACGCTGAAGTCTGACCCACTAGGAGAAGCCTTCATCTGTGGGTCAGACTTCAGTCTGACATTCGATGTGCGAATGAATTCGCACCTACATCGAATGTAGCAGCATGGTTGCGATGCCGAGGAAGGAGAAGAAGCCCGATACGTCGGTGACGGTGGTCAGCACGATGGACGACGACTGCGCCGGGTCCTGCCTGAGCTTGGTCAGGGCCAGCGGGATGGCGGCGCCCGACAGGCCGGCGATCACCATCGACATCACCATCGAAATGCCGATGATGGCGCTCAAGGTTTTCGAGCGGCTCCACAGATAAACGCCGGCGCTGGTGGTGAGTGCGATGGCGATGCCGTTGATGAGCGCGGCGAAGAATTCCTTGCCCACTACCTTGCGCCAGTGCGAGGCGTTGATTTCGCGCAGCGCCAAGCCGCGAATGACCACGGCCAGCGCCTGCGCGCCGGTGTTACCTGATTGGCCGGCCACCACCGGCAGCAGCACCGCGAGCTGCGCGTTGCTGGCGATGGTGTCTTCGAACAGGCCCACCACGGCCGCCGCCATGAAGGCGGTGACGAGGTTGATCTGCAGCCACGGCAGCCGCTTGCGCACCGCGAACGCTGGCGGCGACAGGGCGCTCTCTTCTTTGCTGGCGCCGAAGATGGTCTGCAAATCGACCGACGCCTCGGCGCGTGTGGCGGCCACCAGCGAGTCGTAACGCACGACACCAATCAAGCGGCCGATGCTGTCGACCACCGGCAGGCTCGAGAGGCCATGACGATCGATGAGGTCCACCACTTCTTCATTGCTCATCGTGACCTGCGCGACGGCCGGCACCGGCCGCGCGTATTGGCCGAGGGTGTCTTCGCTCTGCGCAAGAATCATGTCCTGCGCTTCGACGATGCCGGTCAGGCAGCCCTGATCGTCGACCAGGTAGAACAGGCGGCGACCGGCCGAGCGACCTGGCACCGGCGCGACCTGACGCACGCGTGCAATGGCTTCGCCGACTTGCGTGCTGCCGCGTAGATGCCAAACCCGTGGGTCCATGATGGCGCCGGCGCTGCCCGGCGGAAAACTCATGACGAGTTCAATCAAACTGCGCGCCTGTTCACCCACTGCGGCCAAAAGGCGCACCCGCTCGTCGTCATCGAGACGCACGATGATGGCCGCCGCGCGCGACGGGTCTATGCTGCCCAGCACCTGTGCGCTGTCGGCCACCGCCAGTTCAGCGAGACAACGTTGCGCGATGGCGGGCGCAAGGCGCTCCCATACCGGCGCCGCGCTTGGCCCTGCGTATTGGCCAAGGATGCGCGCCGCTTCCGCCGGTGTAAGCTTTTCGAGTTCGGCGGCCGCCAATGCGGGCAGCATCCGCGCCAGATCGCGCTCTACCTCGACAGTCTCGGGAGCGGCAACGGCATTCATCGGGCACGTCCTCTTCTGCATGCGAGTCCTCGTGCCCAGTGCACGAGGCAAAGCGGTATTTAGGCCGCAATGGCCGGTAATGTCCATGCTTGCCCGCACACGCCAGCGAACATCCGCGCGCCGCGATGGTCACAACGAACAACATCACGCGGACCGTGGCATCACCCACAGTCGGTGCGGGAATGGTTGTAATTTGAAAGGGCAGCCCTATTATCGGGTCAGCCTGACGGCCCGCGGCGCTGCGCGTAACAGCGCGCCGCCGACCACAGCATCAACAAGGAGCATCAACATGCCAACACAAATCGCCAGCATCCGCAGCGCATCCGCCGCGGTCACCAGCACCAACAAACTCATCCGTAACACCTATACGCTATTGGCCATGACGCTGCTGTTCAGCGCCGTCACCGCCACGCTGTCGGTGCTGTTGCGCATGCCGCCCATGACCTACCTGGTGTCGGTCGGCATTGCCATCGCGCTCATGTGGCTGGTGCTGCCGCGCACCGCCCAGTCGGCGAGTGGCATCGGCGTGGTATTTGCGATCACCGGCCTGCTCGGCTTCGCGCTGGGGCCGATACTCGGCATGTATCTCAAACTGCCGCATGGTCCGCAGCTGGTCGCCACCGCGCTGGGCGGCACCGGCATCATCTTCCTCGGCCTGTCAGGCTATGCGCTGACCACGCGCCGTGACTTCAACTTCATGGGCGGCTTCTTGTTCGTCGGCATGCTGGTGGTGCTGGGCGCGTCGCTGGCGAATATCTTCCTCGCCATTCCGGCCATGTCGCTGGCGGTGTCGGCGGCAGTGGTGATGTTGATGAGTGGCTTCATCCTGTTCGACACCAGCCGCATGGTGCACGGCGGCGTCGACAACTACATCCTCGCCACCATCAGCCTGTACATGAACATCTTCAACCTGTTCATCAGCCTGCTGCAGTTGCTGGGGATTGCGAACGACGACTGAGCAGGCGGGGAGCGATTTCGATCGCGCGTTGGATGCTGCGCCGTGGGTGTAATCGGCGCTCAATCCGAATGTGCGAATGAATTCGCACCTACCGCGTCATGACGGCGACCAACATCATTTCCGCGCTGCTGCTGGTCGCGCTCATCGTGTTGCTGCTGCCGCGCGCGCGGCAGATGGTGAATGAATCGCCGGCAGCGCAGCCTGGCGACTGGCAGGGTTTCATCCTGCCGCTCATCGCCGTTGCGCTGTTCGTGCTGCTGTTGATGAAGATGGTTTAGGCCTTCGGCGTCAACGCTTCCAGCCCGCCCATATAGCCACGCAGCGCCTCCGGCACGGTGATGCTGCCGTCGGCCTGCTGATAATTCTCCATTACTGCGATCAGCGTGCGACCGACCGCGAGGCCGGAGCCGTTCAGGGTATGCAGCAGTTCGGGCTTGCCGGTCTCGGGATTGCGCCAGCGTGCCTTCAAGCGGCGCGCCTGGAAATCGAGGAAGTTGCTGCAGGAAGAGATCTCGCGATATTTCTCCTGCGCCGGCAGCCACACTTCGAGGTCATAGGTCTTGGCGGACGAGAAGCCGACGTCGCCCGCGCACAGGGCCATGACCCGGTACGGCAGGTTCAGGCGCTTGAGAATGACTTCGGCATGGCCGGTCAGCGCCTCATGCGCGGCCCATGAATCCTGCGGCCGCACCATCTGCACCAGTTCCACTTTCTCGAACTGATGCTGGCGAATCATGCCGCGGGTGTCCTTGCCATAGGAGCCGGCTTCACTGCGGAAACACGGGCTGTGACAGACATAGCGCGCCGGCATCTGCGCGTCTTCGACAATGGTGTCCTGCACGAGATTGGTGACCGGCACTTCGGCGGTCGGGATCAGAAAAAAGCCCTGGGTCGGGATCTCGAACAGGTCTTCCTTGAATTTCGGCAACTGGCCGGTGCCGCGCATGCTGCGGGCATTGACCATGAACGGCACGTAGACCTCGCGATAACCGTGTTCGCGGGTGTGGATGTCGAGCATGAACTGGATGAGCGCACGCTGCATGCGCGCGACATCGCCCGACAACACCGCGAAGCGCGCGGCGGCGATTTTCGCGCCGGCGTCAAAATCGATACCGGCCAGCATCTCGCCAAGTTCGACATGATCACGCGGCTTGAAATCGAATACCCGCGGCGTGCCCCAGCGGCGCTCTTCGCGGTTGGATTCCTCATTGGGGCCGTCGGGTACGGACGCGTCCAGCAGGTTCGGCAGGCCGAGCGCGAAGGCCTCGAGTTCTTCCTGGGTCTGTTCCAATTGCACCTGGTTGGTCTTCAACTCCTCGCCGAGCCGCGCGACGTCGGCGCGCACCGCCTCGATATCCTCGCCACGCGCCTTGGCTTCGCCGATGGCCTTGCTGCGACGATTGCGTTCAGCCTGCAGATTTTCAGTGGCGGTCTGGTACTGCTTGCGGGCGGCTTCGAGGCGCGCGAGGGTGTCGACGTCGAGTTCGAAGCCGCGGCGGGCGAGCGCGACGCGCACGGTATCGACTTGGGTGCGCAACAGTTGTGGGTCGAGCATCGGAATTCCTGTGTGCTGGAGACGGACGGGCGCGCAGCGTGGCGGGCAGCCCGCTGCGCAGGCGCGATGATAACAATCCGCGCCGCGCGATGCCTGCATGGCGCCTTGCGTGACGGCTCTGCGACTCCGGTAGAATCCAAGGCCGTCCCATCACCCACGCGCGGAACACTGGCAGCATGGCCCTTCCTTCCATCATCGCGGTGTTCATCGGCGCCGGCCTCGGCGCCTGCCTGCGCTGGTGGCTGGGCCTGGTCTTGAACCCGGTGTTTCCCACCCTGCCCTTCGGCACGCTCGCGGCCAACCTCGTCGGTGGCTTCCTGATCGGCATCGCGGCGGTCGGCTTCTCGATCAAATCCGGGCTGCCGCCGGAGATGCGCTTGCTGGTGATCACGGGGTTTCTCGGCGGACTCACCACCTTTTCTACTTTCTCGGCGGAAGTCGTGAGCCTCATCGAGCGCGGGCAGCTGGGCTGGGCGCTGGCGAGTGCCGGCGTGCATTTGAGCGGTTCGCTGACGCTCACCTGGCTCGGCATGCTGTGCGCGCGCTGGTGGTGGCGCGGCGCGGTCTAGATCAAACGCCAGCTGCCGTCTTCAGTCCGTGCGCTTGCCGCGAATGCGCGCCAACTTCTCAGCTATCTTGATCTCAAGGCCGCGATTGACGGGCTCGTAGTAGACGCGCTCGCCCATGGCGTCCGGGAAATAGGTCTGCCCGGCCGACAGACCATCCTGTTGGTCATGATCGTAACGATACCCGGCGCCGTGCCCCATGCTCTTGGCGAGCGAGGTCGGCGCATTGCGGATATGCGCCGGCACCGGATCGGAGCCGCGGCTCTTCACTTCCGCCATGACGGCGTTGAAGGCCGCGTAAACCGCGTTGCTCTTGGGTGCGCAGGCGCAATAGACCAGTGCCTGGGCAATGCACAATTCGCCTTCCGGCGGGCCAAGACGGCGGAATCCTTCCCAGGCATCAATGGCCAGGCTCAAGGCGCGCGGGTCGGCGTTACCGATATCCTCACTCGCCATGCGCACCACGCGGCGCGCGATGTAGGCCGGGTCGCAGCCGCCGTCGAGCATGCGCGCGAACCAGTACAGCGCGGCATCGGGATTGGAGCCGCGCACCGACTTGTGCATGGCCGACATCTGGTCATAGAAATCATCCTGGCGCTTGTCGAAGCGCCGGATCTGCGCGCCCTCCACCGCCTGCCTGACGGCACGCTCATCGACCTCATGGCCATCGCTGAGCGACAACGCCAGTTCCAGCAGATTGAGTGCGCGACGTGCATCGCCATCGGCCACTTCGGCGAGACGCTGACGCAGCGGCTCGGCCATCGTCACTGGTTTGCCATCGGCGCTGCCGGTCAGCGCGCGATCAATGACCTGACGCACCGCATCCGCCGGCAGGGACAGCAATGCATACACCCGCACCCGCGACAGCAAGGCGTTATTGAGCTCGAAGGCCGGGTTCTCGGTGGTGGCGCCGATGAAGGTGATGGTGCCGTTCTCGATATGCGGCAGAAAGGCATCCTGCTGCGACTTGTTGAAGCGGTGCACCTCGTCGACGAACACCGCCGTGGCGCGGCCCATGGCCTTCCACTGCTCGGCCTGTTCGACCGCGGCGCGAATGTCCTTCACGCCGCACAGCACCGCCGACAGCGGCACGAACTCGGCCTTGGCATTGATGGCCAGCATGCGCGCGAGCGTGGTCTTGCCAGTGCCGGGCGGCCCCCACAGCACCATCGAATGCAAAGCGCCTTCCTCAAGCGCGCGACGCAAGGGTTGGCCCACGCCGAGCAGATGATCCTGGCCCTGAAAATCGGCCAAGGAAGTGGGACGCAATTGATCGGCTAGTGGCGGCATGGCGACGAGATAACACAGGCCCTCGGCCGAGAACAAGCGTGAAGCGTTATAGTGGCCCGCAGGTCAAGCCAAGCAATGGACAGTCGCGTGCAACAACCAACGCCTCCCGAACTCGAGATCACCGGCTCACGCCAGCTCACCGGGTGGCTCGCCGAGCACCAGCTGTCGTTCACCTTCACCACCTATCAGGCCGGCAAACTGTTCCTGATCGGGCTTAAGAATGACGGACGCCTGTCGGTGTTCGAACGCACTTTCAATCGCTGCATGGGGCTCGTCGCGCACGGTCGTTCGCTGTGGATGAGCACGCTCTATCAGCTCTGGCGTTTTGAGAACAGTCTCGAAGCCGGCCAGCAATACCAGGGCTATGACGCGCTATTCGTGCCGCGCGTGGCCTATACGACCGGCGATCTGGACATTCACGACCTCGGTGTCGACGCCGCAGGCGAGCCGATGTTCGTCAATACCTTGTTCGGCTGCCTGGCACGCCCGAGCGCGACCGCAAGCTTCGTGCCGCTGTGGCGCCCGCCGTTCATATCGCGCCTCGCGGCCGAGGATCGCTGCCATCTCAACGGTCTCGCGATGGACGCCGGGCAGCCGCGCTATGTCAGCGCCGTCAGTCGTTCGGACGTGGTCGACGGCTGGCGCGATCGGCGCACCGATGGCGGCATCGTCATGGATGTCAGCAACAACACCGTGGTGTGCGAAGGCCTGTCGATGCCGCACTCACCGCGACTGCACCAGGGCAAGCTGTGGGTGCTCAATTCCGGCGCCGGCCAGTTCGGCTATGTCGACCTTGCGCGTGGCGTATTCGAAGCAGTGGCCTTTCTGCCGGGCTATCTGCGCGGTCTCGCCTTCTGCGGTGATTTTGCCCTGGTGGGCCTCTCGACCTGCCGCGAGAACCGCACGTTCTCCGGCCTGCCGCTCGATGCCGAACTTGCGCGCCGCGACGCCGAGCCGCGCTGTGCGATAGCGGTGGTTGATTTGCGCAGCGGCGACGCCGCGCACTGGCTGCGCATCGAAGGCTTCGTGCGCGAGCTTTACGATGTCGCGGCGCTCGAGGGTGTGCAGCGACCGATGGCGCTGGGTTTCAAATCCGACGAGATTCGCCGCCACATCGTGGTCGGCGCTTAAGTCAGCTCAGGGCGCGCCGCCGGTGACGACGTCCACCCCGACGGGTGGTGTGAACTCGAACAGGCCGGCCGCCAGCGGTGCGTTGCGCTTGACCGCCTCGAAACGCAGCAAGGTGGTCTGACCGAGATTGTCCGTGAGGCGCATGGCCTTCACTTCACCGTCGGCGAGGCCCAGTTCGACGTCCTGGAACTGTGTGCCGGCATCCTTTGGTTTGAGGCCATACCAGTCGAAGCCGTCTTTGACGCCGATATGTTTAACCGCGTAGCGCGTGCTGACTTCAAACTCGGCGCTCAGCAATTCCGCCGGCGTGCCCGGCGCGCCGGCGTTGACGTCATTGACCGTGACCTGCGCGAGATCTTCATCGTAAATCCACAGCTTGTGGCTGTCCGACACGATGACCTGCTTGTAGGGGTCGAGATAATTCCAGCGAAAGCGCCCCGGCCGTTCGATGCTGCAATCACCGTGCGCGGTTTCCAGCAGTTCACCGGTTTCATCGAAGCGCTGCTGCTCGAAGCGCGCCGCGTAGGAATGCAGGCCATCGAGATAGCTGACGATGGGCGTGGTGTCGTCGCCGTATGCCTGCAGGGCAGCCAGCGAGGCGCCCAGCATTACGGTTGCGCGCAAGCTGCGTGCGATGGAGAACGTAGTCATCAATCCTTGGGCGGCGGCGGCGCGAGCACTTCGCGACTGCCGTTGGACTGCAGTTCGCCGACCACGCCCGCGCGTTCCATTTCCTCGACCATGCGTGCGGCACGGTTATAGCCAATCTTGAGTCGACGCTGGATGCCCGACACCGACGCACGGCGTGATTCGGTGACGATGCGCACGGCCTGGTCATAGAGCTCGTCCTGCTCAGCATCGCCGTATTCGGCGCCCATCGCGCCGCCCGCGCCACCGTCTTCGAAACCGTCCATCGGGCCATTGAGAATGGCGTCGATGTATTCCGGCGTGCCGCTCGCGCGCAGCCGCTCGACGACCTTGTGCACTTCATCGTCCGACACAAACGCGCCATGCACACGCTGCGGGATGGCCGTGCCCGGCGGCAGGTAGAGCATGTCGCCATGGCCGAGCAAAGTCTCGGCGCCCTGCTGATCGAGAATCGTGCGCGAGTCGATGCGCGACGACACCTGGAAGGCAATGCGGCTCGGAATATTGGCCTTGATGAGACCAGTGATGACATCCACCGATGGGCGCTGCGTGGCGAGAATGAGATGGATGCCCGACGCGCGCGCTTTCTGCGCGAGACGCGCAATCAATTCTTCGACCTTCTTGCCGACCACCATCATCATGTCGGCCAACTCGTCGATGATGACGACGATGTAGGGCAGGCGACCGAGATCCGGCGGCGGCCCGGCTTCGGGATCGAACACGCGGTAGGTCGGATCTTTTATCGGCGTGCCCTTCTCAATCGCTTCTTCAACCTTGCGGTTGTAGCCACCGATGTTACGCACGCCGAGCGCGGCCATGAGCTTGTAGCGCCGCTCCATTTCAGCGACGCACCAGCGCAGCGCGTTGGCCGCTTCTTTCATGTCGGTGACGACCGGCGCGAGCAAGGCCGGAATGCCTTCGTAGACCGACAATTCCAGCATCTTCGGGTCGATCATGATGAGCCGCACGTCGCTCGGCGCCGACTTGTACAGGAGGCTCAGGATCATGGCGTTGAGCGCCACCGATTTACCGGCGCCGGTGGTGCCCGCCACCAGCAAGTGCGGCATGCGCCCGAGATCGACCACCGCCGGCTGCCCGGAAATGTCCTTGCCGAGCGCCATGGTCAGGTGCGAGGCGCTGCGTTCGTAGACGTCGGATTTCAAGATGTCCGACAGCGCGACGATTTCCCGCTGTTCGTTCGGGATCTCAAGGCCGATGCAGGTCTTGCCCGGAATGACTTCCACCACGCGCACGCTGACGGTCGACAGCGAGCGTGCCAGATCCTTGGCGAGTCCGGTGATGCGGCTGGCCTTGATGCCGGGCGCCGGCTGCAGTTCAAAACGCGTGATGACCGGGCCGGGATGCACCGCCACCACTTCGACTTCGATATTGAAGTCACGTAATTTCATTTCAACCTGGCGCGACATCGCCTCCAGGGCTTCGGGTGAGTAGCCGCCGCCGCGCACGATAGGCGTATCAAGCAGGCTCAATTCCGGCAGTTCAGTCGGCTCGCGGCGCTCGAACAGCGCTTCCTGGCGCTCGCGCTCCACGCGCTCGCTGGGCGGCGGCGCGACGATGCGTGGCTCGATACGGGTCGGCGCGCGCTGCTCAATCTTTTCGATTTCTTCCTTGACGATGGCGACGCGCTCGCGCTTCGCTCGCCAGCCGCGGCTGTAATCCATGAAATCGTCGCGGCGCAGGCTGGCCCAGTCCCAGAAGCGCAGGGCATAGTCGCCGAGGGTGTCCATCAACCACAGCCACGACAGCCCGGTAAACAGCGTGAATCCGGTCAAAAATGCAGCAATCAGCAGCAGGCAGCCACCGGTCACGCCGAAACCGCCAAACGCTGCGCCACCGACCACATGACCGAGAATGCCGCCCGAGTCATGGGGCAGTTCGGCGAGGGTGCCGCTGGCGCGCACCCAGAACAGGCCGCAGCCCGTGACCAGGGTGCAGACGAAACCGACGAAGCGCACACTCATGTGGAAATAGTCGGCGAAGAAATCCTCGGCGCCTTCGCGGTAGACGACCCAGGCGCTGAACACCACCATGAGCGGGAACAGGTAGGCGAACTGGCCGAACAGGTACAGCGCGATGTCGGCTATCCAGGCGCCGACCAGGCCGCCCTGGTTGTGAATCACATTGCTGGTGCCGGTATGCGACCAGCCCGGATCGCCCGGGTGATGCGACCACAGGGCAATCAAAACAAACAGGGAAACGCCGCCCAGGGCTATCAAAGCCGCCTCGCGCAGACGCTGCACCGCCTGGCGCGTGATGGAGAGGGCGAAATCGGATTCTTTGCTGCGGACCGCGTGCGTCATGGCATTGATACTGTTGATCCGATTGATCGAATAAGCGGCTGTAATGTAAAGAAAAGCAATAGTATCTCGGAATCTGCATGAACTCCAGTATGAAAGCCGAGGAAAATCCGACGATCGTCACTCGCCGTGGCCGTCGCTGGCTGTGGGCAGCGCTGACGCTTGGACTGCTCGCCTACAGCGCCGTATGTGCGGGTTTCTATGTGTGGCAGAACCGTCTGGTGTTCAAACCCGAGACCGCCATCAAGGCCACGCCGGCGCGTCACGGTCTGGCTTTCGAGGAGGTTCATCTGCGGGCCAGCGACGGCGCGCGCCTCGCGGCCTGGTATGTGCCGGGCCGCGCCGATGGCCGCCAGGTGCTGTTGCTCCATGGCAATGCCGGCAACATCTCCCATTACCTGCGCACCCTGGTGGTGCTGCACGAATTGGGGCACAGCGTGCTGGCCGTGGATTACCGCGGCTATGGCGCCAGCGTCGGCACCCCGTCCGAGCATGGCCTGTACCAGGATGCCGCGGCGGCCTTCGACTACCTGGTGGAACAGCGGCAGGTCAGCCCGGCCGACATCGTTATCTATGGACGGTCCCTCGGCGGCGCCGTTGCCACCTGGCTGGCGGCGCACCGACGGCCGGCCGCGCTGATTGTCGAGTCGACCTTCACGCGTCTGAGTGATGTCGGCAACTACCGCTACCCGTGGCTGCCGGTGCGGCTGTTGTCGCGCAATGTGTTCGACTCCGTGGCGCAGATGGCCGGCGTGCGTTGTCCGGTACTGGTGGCGCATGGCGCCACCGACACCACCGTGCCCCAGGCGTTTGGCCGCGCTCTCGCCACGTCGGCCGGGCCGCGCGCGATATTCGTGGCCCTGTCCGGCGGTCACAACGACGCCTTCATTCAAGGTGGGCAGGCTTATTACCGACAACTTGACGGATTCATGCGGCACGGGACGATTGATTGACCCCTTGTCGCGCATCTGCCAGATTGCCCAGGTTCCGTAGCCCGACTGCCCCAAGCCCAGACCGTGAAGATCCAGTTTTTCTCCGACGTCCACCTGGAATTCGGTCCCGCCCCCCTACCCCATACCGATGCCGATGTCATCATCGCGGCCGGCGACGTGAATGTCGGAGCAAGCGGCGTGGCGTGGCTGAAATCCTCGGGCAAACCGACCATCTACGTGGCCGGCAACCACGAGTTCTACGGCGGCGACCTGCACCAGGTGCAGAACGACATCCGCGCGGCGGTGGCCGGCAGCGCGGTGCGTTTTCTCGAATGTGACAGCGTCGAAATCGACGGTGTGCGCTTTCTCGGCACCACCTTGTGGACCGATTTCATGGGTCGCGATGCGGAAGTCATGGACAACCTGCGCGAGAACATGAACGACTATCACCAGATAAGCATTCGCGGCCGCATGCTCGAACCGGCCGATCTGGCCGACATCAACGGCGCGGCACGGGCCTGGCTGGAAACGCAGCTGGCCACTCGCTTCGATGGCCCGACCGTGGTCGTCACCCATCACGCGCCGTTGTTCGCCAGTTGGCGGGCCAACCCCGATTCGCCCTTCAGGCCGGCCTACTGCAACGATCTCAGCCACCTCGTGCACGCCTATCCGGTGGCGCTGTGGGTGCACGGTCACGTGCACGCGCGCTCCGATTACCAAGCGAATGATCTGCGCGTGGTATGCAATCCACGCGGCTACGACGGTTACCAGTTGGTGGATGGCTTCGACATCACGCGCTACGTCGAGATCAGCTGACGGGCGGCCCGGCCGGGCGCCACTGGCGGGTATGTTAGGATTCGGCGTCCGCTTTCAATCAGCGCTTGCAACATCACCATGGCCGCCAAGAAGAACACCTATCGCATAAGCTTTCTGAACCAGGGCAAGGTCTACGAGATCTATGCGCGCGATGTTCACCAGAGCGGCCTGTTTGGCTTCATCGAGGTGGAGAAGATCCTGTTCGGCGAAAAATCCTCGCTGCTGGTCGATCCCTCGGAAGAGCACTTGAAGTCTGAATTCAACGGCGTGAGCCGCACCTACATCCCGATGCACTCGGTCATCCGCATCGATGAAGTCGAGAAGACCGGCACCGGCAAGATCACCCGCGCGGAGGGCAGCAGTGACAAGGTCGCACCCTTTCCTGTTTTTGCACCTGGCCACGAATCGCCCAAGTCCTGACCAGCGCCGGGTGCGCCGCGCCGCGCTAGCGACGCTGGCCCTGCTGCTGCCTCTGGCCGCCAGCGCGGCACTGTGGAACGTGCGTCCCGCGCCCGAAGCCAAGGCCACTCCGTGGGCGGTGGTGAACAGCGCCGCCGGCGACGAACTGGCGGTCTATCGCGACAAGGACAACCAGGTTCATCTGCGTTTCTCGATTGCCGGCAACTTCAGTCGCCTCGCGCCCAAACATTGCCCGACGTTTCAGTTCGACAGCGCGCAACCGCTGTATCACCTGCCACTGGACGAGCGTTGTCACATCGACAAGAAGCACGCCGTGATCGATCTCGGCACGGTGCGCAATCGCGTGCTGGTGTCAGCGGCGGTCGATCAGCTCATGAACGGCACGCAAATAGAATTCCGCTACGTGAGTGAAGACGGCGGCTATCACGAAGCGGATTTCCCCTTGAAGGGTTCGTCGGCGGCGATACGCCGCGCGCTCGGCCGCAACGTGCGCGTGCGCGCCAAATAGCGCGAGCCCAAGACGATGCTGCGCGTCAGGGTGCTCGAATCGCTGGCCGCCGTCGATGCCGCCGAGTGGGACGCGCTGGCGGGCGACCACCCCTTTCTGCGTCACGGCTTTCTCTATGGCTTGGAAGCCACCCACTGTCTCGAACCCCAGGGCTGGTATTCACAACACCTCGCCGTGTATGACGGCGAGGTGTTGTGCGGCGCGCTGCCGCTCTACATCCGCGACAACTCCTACGGTGAATTCGTGTTCGACTGGAGTTGGGCCGAAGCCTATGAACGCAGCGGCGGGCGCTACTATCCGAAGCTCGTCAGCGCCATTCCGTTTTCACCGGTGACCGGCGCGCGTCTGTTGATAGCCGCACAGCATCCGCAACGCGCCAGCATCACGAAACTCCTGATCGACACCGCCCTCGGCGCGGTCGATGACAATCAATTGTCATCCTGGCACTGCCTGTTTCCGGAAGAGTCCGAGCTCGCGGCATTCGACGAGGCCGGACTCATGCGCCGTCTCGGCTGCCAATATCACTGGTTCAATCACGACTACCGCGACTTCGACCATTTCCTCGCCTCGCTCAATTCCAAGAAGCGCAAGCAGATCAAGCGCGAGCGGCGCATCGTCGCCGAGCACGAGGTCGATATCGAAGTGTTGACCGGCGCCGACATCGGCAGTGAACACTGGCGCGTTTTTCACCGTTTCTACTGCTCGACCTTCGAACGTAAATGGGGCGAACCGCGTCTCACCGAAGCATTCTTCCAGAGTCTCGAACAACGCCTGCCCGGCAGTGCGGTCCTGATCATGGCGCGCAACGGTGACCGCTATGTGGCCGGCGCCTTCGCGCTCAAGAGCGACAGCGTGCTGTATGGACGTCACTGGGGCTGCAACGCGCAGTTCGACAACCTGCATTTTGAGCTGTGCTACTATCAAACCATCGCTTATTGCATCGAGCATGGGCTGTCCAAACTCGATGCCGGCGCGCAGGGGGAACACAAACTCGCGCGCGGTTTCATTCCGGTCAACACCTGGTCCACGCACTGGATACGCGAGCCGGGCTTTCGCAGGGCGGTCGGCGATTTCCTCAAGCGCGAGCGCCATGCGATGGAGTTGCACATGCACGAATTGTCGGCGCATGTCGCGTTCAAAGCCGAGTGACGCGCTTGCGGCCGCGCATGCCATGAACAGTCAGCAGTTCCAGGAACCTTTGTACTGGGTCGGCACGCGGCGCATGGCGAACTGCTTCCCGCCGCTGGCCGAGGCGCTGGACGAACCGAATGGTTTGCTCGCCATCGGCGGCGACCTCGGCGTCAATACTTTGCTGAGCGCCTACCGGCGCGGCATCTTTCCCTGGTACTCGGCCGGCCAGCCGATACTGTGGTGGTCACCCGAACCGCGCGCGGTGCTGATACCCGCGCAGTTTCACATCTCGCGCAGCCTCGCCAGGCGCATGCGTCATGGCGGTTTCGAAGTGACGTTTGATGGTGATTTCAGCGGCGTGATAGACGGCTGCGCCGCACCGCGCAGCGACGACGCCGGCACCTGGATCACGGCTGAAATGCGCAGCGCCTACCGCGAACTCCATGCGCAAGGGCATGCGCACAGCATCGAATACTGGCGCGACGGTGAATTGCGCGGCGGCCTGTACGGCGTGGCCGTCGGACGCGCGTTCTTCGGCGAGTCGATGTTTTCGCGCGAAAGCAACGCATCGAAAATCGTACTCGCGCATCTGTGTCGCTGGCTGCTCGCCTGGGATTACGCACTGCTCGATTGCCAGATGCATACCGCCCATCTCGCGAGTCTCGGCGCGTGCGATATGCCACGTGCGCAGTTCGCGGCGCAGTTGGCCACGCTGGTCGATCTGTCGCCGTCGCCGCTGGCCTGGCGCCGTGAGGCGAGCGTGTCATGACCGAACCACCCAGCGCGCCGCGTCTCGGCTTTTTCACCTCGCCGCCCCACGAGTGCGGCTACCTGCCGCAGCGTGAAGCGGTGACGATGTTCGCCGACCCGCGCATCAATCTCAGTGTCGACGCCTACACCTGGCTGTCGGCGCACGGCTTCCGGCGCAGTGGCACCCATGTCTATCGGCCCCATTGCGCCGATTGCTCGGCGTGCATCCCGGTGCGCATCGCGGTGCCGGAATTCGCCCTCAATCGAGCCCAGCGTCGCACCCTCGCGCGCAACACCGATGTCGAATTCCACGCGCGCGCGCCGCGCTTCGAGCGTGAGCATTTTCATCTCTATGAACGCTACCTCAGGGCGCGGCACCCCGATTCCCACATGGACTCGACGAACCCCAGCGCCTACATGAGCTTTCTGACCGCGCTGTGGTGCGACACCACGTTCTACGAATTCCGGTGTGGCGAAGAACTGCTGGCGGTGGCGGTGGTGGACCGGCTCGGCGACGGACTGTCGTCGGTCTACACCTTTTTCGCGCCCGACCAGGCCGAGCGCAGTCTCGGCCGTCTGGCGGTGCTCAAGCAGGTGGAATGGGCCGCGGCCCTGGGCCTGCCGTGGGTCTATCTCGGCTACTGGATTCGCGATTGCCGCAAGATGGCCTACAAAGACGAATATGCGCCGCTCGAGTTCTATATCAACGGCGAGTGGACGCGAAACGTCGAACGGGCCTGAATGCGCCTACCCTATCCGGGCTTGGCCGTCCCAAGTGATTGAGGCACAATGCCGCCTTCGCGCGCCCGCCGCCTCATCCGCAGACCAACCAACAGAGCAATATGGCAAAAGAAGATCACATCGAAATGCAGGGCAAAGTGGTGGAAACACTGCCCAACACCATGTTCCGCGTCGAACTCGAAAACGGCCACCTCGTCACCGCCCACATCTCGGGCAAGATGCGCAAGAACTACATCCGCATTCTGACCGGCGACCAGGTCACCGTCGAACTGACCCCCTACGATCTGTCCAAGGGCCGCATCACCTACCGCGCCCGTTGAGTTCCGGCAGACGCGCCGCGCTAGCGCGTTCCAGCATCCCGGCCAGGATTACTCCCACCCCTATCGCTATCAGGCGTGCCGAGCGCTCGTACGCGCGGTGCGAGC
Source organism: Gammaproteobacteria bacterium (assembly GCA_020849475.1). Taxonomy (GTDB): domain Bacteria; phylum Pseudomonadota; class Gammaproteobacteria; genus JADJYF01. The sequence goes on along the minus strand of JADLGE010000079.1, from coordinate 9,237 downwards.
GTCCGTAAGGATCGGCAATCTCAAGTTTGCGCGTGCCGCTGCCCGACGGCAGCAAGGACAACTCTCCTTGGCAGTCGCGCGGCCGGATCTGACGCAGAAAATCCAGGTGCCCGCTGTCCAGGGCGAAGATCCAGTCAAAGCGCTGAAAATCCCGTTGCTCGAAATCGCGCGCGCGATGGCCGCGGATATCGACGCCATAGGACGCCGCGACTTTGAGCGCGCTGGGCGTCGGCGGTGCGTCGACCACCGCGTGTATGCCGGCCGACTCGATGGTATGCAGACCAGCGTGTCCCGCCTCCGTGAGGCCCGTCAGCAACATGCCGGCCGCCAGCGGCGAGCGACAGATATTGCCGGTGCAGACGAACAGGATGTGCGACACGGCGAGGCTCCCTTGCGACCTGCGGCGCCCGCGCGCCGCGCAAGTCGGTGACTCAGTGGTGGTCCTGACGCAGGCGTTCGAGATCGGCCGGCGTATCGACACCGACCCCGCAAGGCGCAAGCGCATCCGCCGCGACGATCCGTGCGCCGAAGCCCAACGCGCGTAATTGTTCGAGACTCTCGATGCGCTCGAGTTCACCCGGCGGCGCCGCCACGAAGCGCGTCAGAAATCCCACGCGATAGGCATAGATGCCGACATGGCGGCGATACAGCGCGAGGTGCGCGGTGGTGTGCTGACCGCTGGCGAATTCATCGCGACTCCAGGGAATCGGCGCGCGACTGAAATAGAGCGCGCGCTGGCTGTGGTCGCGCACCACCTTGACGACATTGGGGTCGAACAACTGCGCCGCCTGCAAGGGCTCGCATACCGTCGCGATGTCGCAACCCGCACCGGCCGCCAGTGCCGCGACTTGGCCGATGACGACCGCTGGCATGCGCGGCTCGTCACCCTGCAGGTTGACGATCACCTGGTCCTCGGCCTCGCCACGCTGGCGCGCGGCGGCGGCGATGCGATCGCTGCCGGACGGCAACTCGGGGGATGTCATGCAGGCGGTGGCGCCGAAGCCGCGCGCCACCGCGGCAATGCGTTCGTCATCGGTGGCAATCACCACTTCCGCCGCGCCGCTTGCCAGCGCGCGCTCATAGACATACTGGATGAGCGGCTTGCCGTGAATTTCCAGCAGTGGCTTGCCCGGCAGACGGGTGGCCGCGTAGCGCGCGGGAATGTAAACCTTGAAACTCATGCCGACAGGCGCGCCACTTCCTCTTCGCTCAATTCGCGCGCTTCGTCTTCCAGCATGACCGGGATGCCGTCGCGTATCGGATAGGCCAGGCGCGCTGATTTCGAGACGAGCTCGTCGCGCTCGCGGTCATAGATGAGTGGTCCCTTGGTCACCGGGCACACCAGCAGGTCAAGCAGCTTCTTGTCCATCGAAAACCTCTTGCAACAGGGTCTTGAAGCGCCGCTCGAAAACGTCCGGCAACTCCACTTCTATCGGCACGTACCACAGCCGCTCATCGTTGAAGTGCTCGCATTTGACCGCGTCTTTCTCGGTCATGACAACGGGCAGCGTGTCATCGAAGGCGAGGTCTTCGCGCGTGAAGGCATGATGATCGGGAAACACATGCTGGGTGATGCGAAAACCGTTGCGCTTGAGCAGCGCGAAAAAGCTGTCGGGATTGCCGATCGCGGCGACCGCGTGCACTTGCTTGTCGGCAAAATCGGCGAGCGCGACGCGCTCCTGCCCATGGCCGACACGATGCACATGGCTGGCCAGGTAGCGCATCGCGAACTCGCCGCGCGCGGCCAGGCCATTGGTCACCACCAGGTCGACCCCGGCCAGCCGCGCCTGCGGCTCGCGCAGCGGGCCGGCGGGCAGACACTGACCGTTGCCGTAGCGGCGTACGCCGTCCAGCACCGCGATTTCGAGATCGCGCGCCAGCGCGTAATGCTGCAGGCCGTCATCGCACACGATGATGTCGACGTCGGCATGTTTGAGCAGCGCCGCGATGTCGGCGCTGCGTTGCGGCCCCACCGCCACCGGCAGGCCGGTGCGCCGCGCCAGCAGCAGCGCTTCATCGCCGACCACCACCGCATCGCTGTCGGCGCGCACCTGTTGCGGCCAGCTGCGCGCCGCGCCGCGGTAGCCGCGCGCGACAATGCCGGGCTTGAAGCCGTACTCCTTGAGTTTGCGCGCCAGCCAGATCACCAGCGGCGTCTTGCCAGTGCCACCGACCGTGATGTTGCCGACCACGATGACCGGCACCGGCGCGCGATAGACAGTCAGCAGGCGCGAGTCGTAAACCGCGCGTCGTAGCGCCGTCACACCGCGATAAATCCAGGTCAGGGGCATGAGCGCGAGGCGCGCCGGGTGGCGGCCATACCAGACGTCGTCGACCAGGTTGCGCAGCGAGTCATTCATGGTGTGCCGCTCCCTGCCGTGTCGACGACCCTCATTGGTCGGCGCGCACGCGCGTCGGGAACGTGATCTTGTAGAGCCCGGCCTGGCGCGCGGCGTCCATCACATCGATGACCGACTGGTAACTCGCGGCGGCGTCGGCACTGATGATGACGACCGGCTCGGCACCGCTCTTGTGCGCGTCATTCAAGGCGCGACGAATGGTGTCGAGTTGGGTGTTGAGCAGCGCCTGATTGTTGACGAACACATGGCCCTGGTGGTCGATGGCGATGTCGATTTTGTCCGGCGGTTCGCTCGGCACTTCCTTGCTCGCCTGCGGCAGGGTCAGCTCCATTTTCGATTCGCTGACGAAGGTGGTCGAGACCATGTAGAAGATCAGCAGCACCAGCACCACGTCGATGAGCGGCGTGACATTGAGCTCGAATTCGTCGTTGCGCGGCGCGCGGAAATTCATGCCTGCTGGCCCGTACCCGTGCCGCGTTCGCTGTGCAGCGCTTCGACCAGCTTGAGCGCTTCGCTTTCCATGCTGACCACGAAACCTTCGATGCGTCGATTGAAGTAGCGGTAGAAAATCAGGGCGGGGATGGCGACGGTCAAGCCGCTGGCGGTGGTGATCAAAGCCTCGGCGATGCCGCCCGCCAGAATCGAAGGATCACTGACGCCCTGCTTGGTGACGGCGGAAAAGATTCGAATCATGCCCATCACCGTGCCGAGCAGTCCCAGCAGCGGCCCGATGGACGCGATGGTGCCGAGCACATTGACGTAGCGACCGAGTTCGAACACCACGTGGCGTCCGACTTCTTCGATGCCCTCTTTCATGCTCTGCCTGTCGGTGTGGCGATGGGCGAGGCCTGCGGCCAGCACGCGGCCCAAAGGCGAACCGCTCTTCAGTGCCTGCACGCGCCGATCATCCAGGGTGCCGGCCTGCGCCCACTGCCAGACCTGCGCGACGAGGTTGTCCGGCACCACGCGCTTGCGCTGCAAAGTCCAGAAGCGTTCGATGACGATCGCGAGCGCGACGACGGAACAGGCCAGCAGCGGCAGCATCACGATGCCGCCGGCAATCACCATTTCTAACACGAGTTGAGATTCTCCTGAAAAGCGTCGGGCCCGCGACCGGACAGCGGCAGACATTAGCAAACCGCGCCTCCCCTCGAAAGTGGTGATGCAGGCATCACCTCATGGCGGCCGTTGCTGCCACCAGCCCCAATGGCTGGCGCGATAGCTCTCGACATGCATGCCGTTGGCCAGCACCTCGACGCTGATGGCGCCGAGCCCGGCGCTGTTCATGACCCGCGCGCCGGCGCTTTCATAGCGCGCGACCACTTCCGCCTGCGGCAAGTGGTAGCGGTTGTGACGGCCGGCCGCGATCAAGGCCAGGCGCGGCTGCACGGCGCGCACGAAGGCTTCGCTCGACGAGGAACTGCTGCCGTGATGGGGCACGCTCAGGATCTCCGCCGCCAGCGCCTGTGCCTGTCGCGCGAGCAGCGCGTGCTCGGCGCCGAGTTCGATGTCACCGGCGAGCAGCAGCCGACCGTGGGGGCCGCTCACCCGCAGCACGCAGGAGCTGTCGTTGCGCGGCGCGTTGTGCTCATCCGCGTGCGGATGCAGGACTTCGAAGTCGACGCCGTCGTAATGCCAACGCGTGGGCGCGATGCACGGCGTGGTGACGGTGTGGCGCAGAGTTGCGACAGCTTCACTGCTGAACACGCGCGCCACCGGCCACAGCTTCAGGAGCGACTCAGCACCGCCCGCGTGATCGAGATCGGCATGGCTCACCACCACATCATCGAGCCGCGCCACGCCCAGCGCGCGCAGCGCGGGCACCACCACGCTCTCGCCCGCATCGCCGCCGTCGAACCAGCGCGGCCCGGTGTCGTACAAGAGCGCGTGCTGTCGGGTGCGCACCAGCACCGCGAGGCCCTGCCCCACGTCGAGCTGCAGCACGCGAAACTCACCATCGGCCAGCGGTCGCTCGCGCGGCAGCAGCGCCACGCCCAACAACACCGCCCCCAGCCAGCGTCCCGGCAGCACCCGAGGCAACGCCAGCAGCGCCAGGCCCACACTCCACAGCAGCGCGCCGACCAGGCCAACATCATGATGCAAGGTCCAGGGCGGCGCCTGCGCCATCCACGTCAGCAGCGCCTGCAGCGGCGCCCACAAGCGCGCCGCGCAGTCCCACAACAGGGCCGCGGCCATCGGCGCCCACGCCGCGCACAGCATGCCGAGCAACACCAGCGGCACGACGAAGATGTTGCTCCATGGCACGGCGATGAGATTGGCAAGCGGCGCGCACCACGGCACTTCGCCGAACAGCAGCGCGGTCAAAGGCATGAGGGCGATGGCCATGACGAGGTGCGTGCGCCACGCCAGACGCAGTGGCGAGCGGCGCTCGCGATGGCCGGCGAGCATGACCAGCACCGCCACCGCGCCGAAAGACAGCCACAGGCCGGCGCCAAGCAGACACAGGGGGTCCCACAGCACCAGCGCCGTGAGACTCGCGAGCCAGGTGTCCCAGCTCACCGCGCGACGCCCGCGCAGCGCGGCCAGCGCGGCGCATGCCACCATCACTGCCGCGCGCACCGAGGGCACGCCGGCGCCGGCCACCAAGGTATAGGCCCACGCGCACAGCGCGCTGGCGATCCACGCGGCGCGCAGCACCAGGTAATCCTGGCGCCACGCCCACAGCAGCCCGAGCAGCCAGCGGCACACGGCAAAACAGCTACCCGCGGCGAGCGTGATCTGCAGGCCCGAGATGGCCAGCAGGTGGGCGGTGCCGGTACGCCGCATGACTAGCCAGTCGGCGTCGCTGAGTGCGCTGCGATCGTCGACCGCCAGGGCCTTCAGCGCGCCGACGGCCTCTGTGTTCACCACCGCCCGAGCGATGGCGCGCGACAACCACGCGCGCAATCCGGACAAATCGCGGCGCGTGGCGATGTGCGCGCAGCGATTGCCCGGATGCGCGATGACATAGCCGACCGCGCCCAGGTGTCGCACCAGCGCCGCACGCTCCGTATCGCGACCACCGGGGTTGGCCAGACCGTGGGGACGGCGCAGTCGCACATGCAGTTCGCACCAGTCACCGAGACGCGGCGCGGACGGCGCCGCGCGCCAGCTGACGCGCATTTGCGTGGGCAGGAATGCGCCGCGCGCGCCGCGCTCCTGCGCGTCACCGAGCTCGAGCACCACGCCATCGTCGGCCGGCATGGGGAAGCCAGTCACGCGCGCGCCGATGACCACGGCTTGGTCTTCGCGCACCGTTGGCAACAGCTCGCGTTCCGCGCGCGCTACCGCCCACAGCGCCCACGCGCAACCGATGGCGAGACTCAAGCAAGGCCATGCCAGGGCGCGCCAATGGCGACAGCACGGCACGAGCAGCAATGAGAAATACAGGAGCTGCGGTCGCGCGGCGGTCAGAAGACCGCACAGCACGCCCATGACGAAGCACAGGCCGGCAAGTCGCATACGTCATCCATGACAGGTGCGGAACGGAGGTATCGGAGTGTAGCGGATTTGACCTTTGCACGCGCCGCACCGAACATGTCGGCGCGGTGCGCGAGCGGCGTCACCCCGTTACCCAGCGATCCAAGCCCAGCACCGCGACATGAGCCCCAAGCAGAAACTGCGACGTTATTTCAGCAATCGCGATGCGATTCTGAATTCGCGCATGGGCGGTTGGCTGGGTGAACATTTGCACGATCCCGAGATCTGGCACTTTGGTCGCCGTGCGGTGGCGGGCGGCGTCGGCATCGGTTTCTTCCTGGCCTTCGTGCCCATCCCCATGCACATGCTGATGGCGCTGCTGCTGGCGCTGGTGTGTCGCGTCAATCTGCCGGTGACGGTGGCGGCGGTGTGGATAGCCAATCCGGTGACGGTCGCGCCGATGTTCATCTTTGCGCTCAAAGTCGGCGGCGTCATCACGCACCACGAAGTGCAGTTCAGCGAACTGCATTTCGACGCCACCTGGGCCAACGTCAGCGCCATGTTCTCGCAACTGTGGTTGCCGCTGGTGGTCGGTTGCCTGCTGTGTGGCGCGGCGGCCGGTGCGCTCGGCAACGCCACGGTGCGCGGCCTGTGGCGGCTGCATCTGCTGCATCGCTTGCAGCAACGTCGCCAACGGCGACGCGAACGCGCTAGGCCGGATGCGTGACGCTGAGCGCGCCGTCCTCGAGCCGCAGCTGACGCTGCATGCGCGCGGCGATGCGCTCATCGTGGGTCACCACCACCACCGCGGCATTCTGAGCGCGGCATAACTCCAGCAGCAGATCGCAGGCCATGGTGGCATTGCGGCCATCGAGATTACCGGTAGGTTCATCGGCCAACAGGCAGCGCGGCGCGGTCACCAGCGCGCGCGCGATCGCCACGCGCTGGCGCTCGCCACCGGACAACTCCGAAGGCCGATGCTCGACGCGATGCCCGAGCCCGATGCGTTCCAGCATGGCGCGCGCCCGCTGCGCGGCCTCGCTGGCCGGACGCCTGCCGATCAACAGCGGCATGGCGACATTCTCGAGCGCGGAAAACTCCGGCAAGAGATGGTGGAACTGGTAGACGAATCCAAGATTCTGGTTGCGCAGCCGCGCACGCTCACGTTCGCTGGCGCGCGCCAGATCGTGTCCGCACAGGAACACCCTGCCGCTGTCCGGCGCATCGAGGCCGCCCACGACATGCAACAAGGTGCTCTTGCCCGAACCCGAGGCGCCAGTGATGGCGACGGTGTCACCCGCCGCGACCGTCAGGTCGACACCGCGCAGCACTTCCACCACGCTCGCGCCGTCGTCGAAACGGCGCCCGACGCCACGGCAATCGATCACGGATTCAGTCATGCCGCAGGCCTTCGCTCAGATTGGTGGTGGCCGCCAGCCACGCGGGATACAGCGGTGCGGCGAGGCTCAACAGCGCCGCCAGCACGGTGGTCAGGATGAAATCGCCGCTGCGCAGCTCCGACGGAATATTACTGATGTAGTAGACGTCGGGCGACAGCACCTTGAAGCCGAACAGGCGTTCCACCGCCGCCACGATCACATCGATGTTGGCCGCCAGGAGGCCGCCGCACACCACGCCCAGCACCACGCCGATGGCGCCGGTCACGCCACCCTGCACCAGGAACACCCACATGATGTCGCGCTTCTCGAGCCCCAGCGAGCCGAGCATGGCGATGTCGGAACGCTTGTCGGTCACCGCCACCACCAGAATCGACACCACGTTGAACGCGGCGATGCCGATGGCCAGTGCCAGGATCACGAACATCACGGTCTTTTCGATGTGCAGGGCGCGAAACAGGTTGCTGTGGGTGTCGGTCCAGTCGCGAATGCTGCCGTCGTCGACCGAGCGTCCGAGCGTTGCCGCGAGACTGTGCTTCATGGCCGTCGCCGTGCCGCCGTCCTTGAGCTTGACGCGCACGCCGTCGATGGCATCGGGACTGCGGAACAGGCGCTGCGCGTCCTTGAGATTGATCAGCACCAGGCTCGCGTCATATTCCTGCAGGCCGAATTCAAAGATGCCGGTGATGACGAAACGTTTGAGGCGCGGCACCAGGCCGGCGGGCGTGACGCTGGGCTGCGGGGTGATGAGCGTGAGATGGGCGCCGACGTCGACGCCCAGCGACGCGGCGAGTTCGCGGCCAATGACGACGCCGAAAGGGGTCTGGTCGAGTTGCGCGAGGCTGCCGGCCTTGAGATGCGCTTCAAGCTGGGTCACGCCGATTTCGCGCGCGGCGTCGATGCCGCGCACTTCGACCGCGCGCACCGCGCCGCGATCAGCAATCAGCACGTCACGGGTCACATAGGGCGCGGCGGCCACCACGCCGGGCTGCGCCCCGACCTCTTTCAGCATCGCCTGCCAGCCGTGCCCGGGCGGCGCGTCGATTTCGAGATGGGCGGCGAGGCCGAGAATGCGATCGCGCACCTCGCCCTCGAAACCATTCATGATCGACAATATGGTCAACAGCACCGTCACCCCGAGTGCGGTGGCGACGATCGCCGTCAGTGAAATGAAGCCGCTGAAATGATTGCCGCGCCGTGCATAGATGTAGCGAATACCAATGAACCAATCTACCGGCGCGATCATGGGCGCGGATTATAGCCGCAAGCATGTCCCCACCCGCGACGCTTTTGCACAGCCATGAATATCCTCGCCCTGGAGACCGCCACCGAAGCCTGCTCCGTCGCGCTGCTCAGCGCCGCTGGCGTGCTGGAAGTGCATGAAGTCGCGCCACGACAGCACACCGATCTGCTGTTCGGCATGGTCGACCGGGTGCTGGCCGAAGCCGGCATCGCACGTCAGGCCCTTGATCTCATCGCCTTTGGCCGCGGCCCGGGCGCCTTCACCGGTGTTCGTATTGCGGCCGCCGTCGCACAAGGCATCGCGCTCGCCTGCGACCTGCCTCTGGCGCCGGTATCGACCCTGACGGCACTGGCGGCCGGCGGTGCGCGCCTGCATGGCGCACGCCAGGTGCTGGTGGCGCTCGATGCGCGACGCGACGAGATCTATTTCACCGCGCTGGCCTTCGATGAGCACGGCGTCCTCGAACGCACGGTCATCAGCGACTGCGTGCTGGCGCCCGCCGCGGTGACGATTGCATCACCGGCACAGTGGCTTGCGGTCGGCAATGGCTGGTCGGTCTACGAGTCGCGCTTCGCGCCCGATCTCGCCACCCTGTGCCGCGCACCGCTGCTGTTTCCCCATGCCACCGACGTCGCGCACCTCGGCGCTGCCCTGCATGGGCGCGGCGAGAGCGTCGACGTGGCGCATGCGCTGCCGCTGTATCTGCGTGGGGCGGTGGATTGAAGTCTGCGCAGTCCGTTTGAGTGTGCGATTGAAATCGCACCGACAGGGCGGTGGGCGCGGCCTGCACCGGCGACATCGCCGGGACGGGTTGTAG
>JADLGE010000078.1 GCA_020849475.1 Gammaproteobacteria bacterium | reverse complement strand
GGTGGTCCATGGCTACGGCGCCTTTTTCAACAACTTCGACAACAGCTTCCTCGCCCAATTCCTGCCGGCGAAAAAGACCGAAGGCGTGACCCAGCGCGAGGACGCCTCGGGGCGCGTGCACATGGCGGGCCACCAGGCCGCGGGCGGCTCGCGCATCGACTGGGACCCGCAGACGCGGACGCTGAAGACCGTGTGGCAGAACCAGACCAACTTCGTGAACACGGTGTGCACCGTGAGCGGCGGCAGCGCCATGGTGTATTGCTGGGGCATGCGCAACCGGCGCTGGACGCTCGAAGGCGTCGACTGGAAAACCGGCCGGAGCGCCTTCCACTACACGCTGGGCAAGAGCAAGCGCTACGACGCCCTGGGCGGACCGATCATCGTCGGCCACGACGGCGACGTGAACTGCGCCTGCGCCGGCGGGCTCGGCATGGTGCGCGTGAAGCCGCGCGCCAAATGACGTCCGGTCCGGGAATGAAAATCTGGCTGCGCTACAACCTGCGCAGCATGCCCGGCGCCGCCGCCACGCGCGACATTTGCCAGGTCGCGCTGGAGCAGGCGGCCTGGGCCGATCGTCTCGGTTTCGACAGCGTCGCTCTCGGCGAGCACCACGGCGCGCCCGACGGTTTCGATCCCTCGCCGCTCGTCTTCGGCGCCGCGCTGGCGGCCCGCACCGCGAAGCTGCGCATCCACGTGAATGCCCTGCTGCTGCCGCTGCACGATCCGGTGCGCATCGCCGAGGACGCGGCGATGCTCGACAACATCAGCGGCGGCCGGCTCGACCTGACGCTCGGCATCGGCTACGTGCCCGACGAACTGGCGATGTTCGGCGTGGCGAAGGAAGAGCGCGCGCGTGTGATGGACGAGAAACTGGCGGTGCTGCGCCGGGCGCTGGCCGGCGAGCGCTTCGAGTATCGGGGGCGGCCGGTCTACGTCACGCCGCGTCCCGTGCAGCAGCCGGGACCGCCGCTGTTCAGCGGCGGCGCCGTGCTCGCCTCGGCCCTGCGCGCGGCGCGCGCCGGCGACGGATTCTGTCCGCAGGTGCCGCTGCCGGAACTGATCGACGCCTATCGCCAGGAATGCGCGGCGCTCGGCAAGGCGCCGGGCCCGGTGATCGACGTCGGCGGGCCGTTCAACATCCTCGTCAGCGAAGACCCCGAGGCGACCTGGGCGCGCTACGGCCCCTACGCGCTGCACGAGATGCGTTCCTACAGCCGCTGGGCCGGGCAGGGCGGCGCCAGGAGCCCGTTCTCCCACGTCGAGACCGTGGAGCAACTGCGTTCGACGGGCGTCTATCAGGTGCTGACGCCGGAGCAGTGTCTCGCGCTGGCGCGCTCCCAGCGCGAGGCGAACCGTATGCTGACGTTCCACCCGCTGACCGCAGGCATGCCGTTCGAGCTGTCGTGGGCGAGTCTCGAATTGTTCGCGGCGAAGGTGCTGCCGCTTCTGTAGTCAAAAAAATTCCTGATTAGCAACGATCGTCAGCCAACCGAATCGACCACAGCGGCTGCGGCCCGCAGCAGACGGCGGCGACGAGCAGACGCGAGAGAAGCGCTTTGAGATCGAATCGTCGGTTGAAGCGATACGCGAAAGCGGCGAGATAACGCGCCGCATATTTTTGAAAGTCGAACGCATGGTAACTGCCGGTCAGACTGGTCTTGAGATTGCCGAGCACGGTGTTGATCCACTGGAATTCGGGCATGTCCTTCGGCTTACGTCCGGCGACCACCGTAGGCCGGTGCGTACAATCCGCTGCAATCACAGCGCCGAAGCAGGCCAGGCCATCGGACAAGACAGTGCTTCCGGGAGTGAGTTGGACTTTGGCCCAGGCGGCGATCGCCTGGAGGGTGAAGCCGGTCACCGGCGTGAGCTTGGTGCGCAAAGGATGTCCGTCATCGGTGAGCGAGACCGCGGCGACGAAAGGCACTTTGTTCTCCGATCCGCGCCCCACCTTGCCACCGCCACGTTCACCACCCAAGTAGGCATCGTCGACTTGAACCTGGCCATCGAGGACATAGCGCGCTTCCCGCGCTGCCATGGCCTGCATCAGCTTATGGTGAATGAGCCATGCGGTCGGGTAGCTCACCCCCAGATGCCGTTTCAGTGCCAACGCGGACAGGCCCGTCTTGGCTTGGCTGATCAGGTAGATCGCCAGGAACCACACCGTCAGCGCGAGCTTCGTTCCTTGGAATACCGTGCCGGCGATGAGCGAGGTTTGATGCCGACAGGCGTTGCACTGAAAAACTTTGTGGGTGCCACCACGCAGCACGCAATGCGCGGACCCACCGCAACTCGGACAGCAAAATCCGTCCGGCCAGCGTGCCCGTTCCAGCGCCGCCTCACAACGCGACTCGGTTCCGTAGCGTTTGAAAAACTCCGGCATCGACAACCCCGGTTGAAATTGGATTCGATTCATCGTCATGACTCTGCCCTCCCAAATGATCTGGAGTTCAGAGTACGGCCGGTGGCGGCTCACCACGTGAGCTTGGCTGACGATCATTGCTAATCAGGATTGTTTAACGAAAACATGGCTCAACCATGCGGTTTCACGAGCCGGGTCGGAATACACTATCGCGATGTCCGACACCATATTCACCGTCGCCGAACTGAATCGCCGGGCGCGCCAGGCGATCGAGCGTGCGCTGCCCTTGCTCTGGGTCGCAGGCGAGATTTCCAATCTGTCGCGCGCCGCGTCGGGGCACGTCTATTTCACGCTCAAGGACGAAGCGGCGCAGGTTCGCTGCGTGATGTTCCGCTCGCGCGCCAACCTCGTGCCGTGGCAGATCGCCAATGGCGAGCAAGTCGAAGTGCGCGGCCTGGCTTCCCTCTACGAAGCGCGCGGCGATTTCCAACTCACGGTCGAAGCAATGCGGCGCGGCGGGCTGGGCAAACTCTATGAAGCCTTTGCCCGGCTGCGCGCCAAGCTCGACGCCGAGGGCCTCTTCGCGCCCGAAAAGAAGCGCCCGCTGCCCGCCTACCCGCGCACGATCGGCATCGTCACGTCGCTTCAAGCCGCCGCGCTGCGCGACATCGTC
>JADLGE010000077.1 GCA_020849475.1 Gammaproteobacteria bacterium | reverse complement strand
GCCCGTGATCGAATACGTCAGCGTCTGCGCCGGCAGATCTGCATCCGTCGCGTTCACGTCCACCACCGGGCCCACGCCGTTCTCGACGAAACTCACCGTCGACGAAGACGTGATCACCGGTGCGTTGCTGTTCGCGGTTGTGACCGTAATCGCGAGTGCCTGACTGGTGCTGCGCACGCCATCGCTGGCCGCGACCTGCACGTCGTAGACATTGTTCGCACCGCTGTCGGTCGGCGCGGCAAAGCTTGGCGGCGCGACAAAGCGCAGCGCACCGGTCGCGGCGTCGATGGCGAACTGCGCGGCGTCAACTCCACCGCTGATCGAGTAACTCAGGGCCGGCGCCGGCAGATCGGCGTCCGTCGCCTGCACCGTCAAAATCGTGCCGGTGCCGTTCTCGGCAAAAATGGCCGTGGCCGCTGAGCTGAACACCGGTGCGAACTCGTTGACTGCGGTGACGGTGACGGCGATGGACTGCGTGGTGCTGCGCGCGCCATCGCTGGCCGTCACCTGCAGGTTGTAGACATTATCCGCGCCGAGGTCGGCCGGATTCTCATAGTCCGGCGCCGACACGAACGTCACGACACCGGTACTGGCGTTGATTGCAAACCTGGCCGCATCCACGCCGCCCGTGATCGAATAGCTCAAGGTCGGCGCCGGCAGGTCGGCGTCGGTCGCGTTCACATCGAGCACCGTCCCCAAGCCATTCTCGGCAAAGCTGGCGGTGGCCGCCGAGCTGAACACCGGCGCAAATTCGTTGACCGCGGTGACAGTGACGGCGATGGCCTGCGTGGCGCTACGCGCGCCATCGCTGGCGGTCACCTGCAGGTTGTAGACGTTGTCCGCGCCGAGGTCGGTCGGATTTTCATAATTCGGCGCCGACACAAAGGTGAGGATGCCGGTGCTGGCATTGATCGCGAACTTCGCGGCATCCGCGCCGCCCGTAATGGAGAAGGTGAGCGTCGGCGCCGGCAAGTCGGCATCGTTCGCATTCACATCGAGTACCGTACCCGTGCCGTTCTCGGCAAAGCTCACGGACGCAAGGGAAGTGAATACCGGGCTGTATTCGTTGACCGGCGTCACCGTCACGGCGATGTTCTGCGCCGTGCTCCGCGCGCCATCACTGGCTGTGACCTGCAGGTTATAGACGTTGTCCGCGCCGACATCGGTCGGCGCTTCGTAGTTGGGCGCCGTCACGAAGGTCACCACGCCGGTCGTGGCATTGATGGCGAACTTCGCGGCATCGGCGCCGGCCGAGATCGAATACGTCAGCAGCGGCGCCGGCAGATCGGCATCCGTGGCATTGACATCAATCACCGTCCCCGTTGCGTTCTCGGCAAAATTGACGGTGGCGGCGCTGGTGATGACAGGGGCGTTGTCGTTCACCGGCGTCACGCTGACGGCAATCGACTGGCTGACCGCGCGTTCGCCGTCGCTCGCCGTCACCTGCACGTCGTAAATATTGTTCGCGCTGGCATCGGTTGGCGCTTCAAAATTCGGCGCGTTCACAAACGTCAGCGCACCGGTAGTGGCATTGATGGCGAACCTGAGAGCATCCACACCGCCGGAGATCGAATACGCCAGGCTCTGACTCGGCAGATCGGCATCGACCGCCTGCACTGTCATGATGGCGCCGGTGGCGTTTTCGGCGAAATTGGCGGTATTCGCCGATGTCATCACCGGCGTGTTGTCATTGACGGCCGCCACGCTCACCGCGATGTCCTGCGTGGCCGAGAGCACGCCATCGCTGGCGGTGACCTGCAGCAGGTAGACGTTATCGCCATCGCTGTCCGTCGGCGCTTCATAGTCTGGCGCGGAAATGAAACTCACCACGCCACTGCCCGCATCGATGGCAAACTTGCCGGCGTCGGCGCCGCCGGAGATGGCGTAGCTCAAGATCTGCGCAGGCTGATTGACGTTGGTCGCGTTGACGTCGATGACGGCGCCAGTGGCGTTCTCGAGCACGCTCGCACTGCTGGCCGAATCGAAAGCCAGAGAATTCGCCGGCGGCGGAGGCGGCGCCGCGAGCACCACGCCGCTGCGGGTGACAGCGAGCGCAATGTCCAAGGTCGCGCCATTGAGTTGATAGCGGGCGTAGTCGCCGAAGTCGCCGACGTAGTTCCAGGCATCGCTGGTGGTGACGGCAGCGCCGGCGGCGCCGTCGATGACCAGCAGATCCGAATCCGACAAGGCGGTTACCGCAGCCGCGGACAGGCGCACCGTCGCGCCGCTATCGGCCACATCGACACGCTCTATGCCTTGCAGATTGCTGGCCGTGGTGAGGTCGAGAAGCGCCGTCGGCGCCGCAAGCAGCAGCGTATCGTTGCCCGCGCCCCCGCTCAGCAGGATGTCGGACGCATCATGGACCAGGATATCGTCGCCTTCGGCGCCGATGAGCGTATCGGCGCCCGCCTTGCCGTCGAGAAAATTGGCAACCGCGCTGCCGGTGATGATGTTCGCCGCGGCATTGCCGATGCCTTGGTTCGCCGCGCCCACGAGTTCCAGATTCTCAAGATGGGCGCCGAGTGTGAAATCGATATTGGCGCGCACGAGATCGACGCCACCGGTGCTCGCTTCAACAATGCTGACGCTGGTGGAATCGATGAGATAAGTGTCGTTGCCGGCGCCGCCGTTGAGGGTGTCCAGTCCGCCACCGCCACCGTACAGCACATTGTTGCCAGCGTTGCCGGTGATGACGTTGTTACCGAGATTGCCGGTGCCGTCGATATTGGCGCTGCCCGTCAAGGTCAGATTCTCGACTTCTTCGCGGAGCGCGAAGGACACACTGGCGCTGACGACATCGAGACCTTCACCGGCCACTTCGATGACAGAGTCCAAGACATTGTCGACCATATAAACGTCATTGCCGGCGCCTCCAATCAGGATGTCAGCGCCGAGGCCACCGTTGAGCGTATCGTTGCCGTCGCCACCTTGCAGCGTATTGGCCAGGCCATTGCCGGCGATGACATTGTTGCCAGCATTACCGATGCCCAGCAGCGCGGAGCCCGCCAGCGCGAGATTCTCCTGATTGATACCCAAGGTGTAATCGACACTCGATTTGACCGTGTCGATACCTGCGTCGAGCGTGCCAAGCGCGATTTCGGCCGCGTTGTCGATGATGTAAAGGTCGTTGCCATTGCCTCCGACCAGCAGATCAACACCGGCGCCGCCATCGAGCGTGTCGTTGCCATCGCCGCCCGTGAGCGTATTGGCGAGCGCGTTGCCGGTGATGACATTGTCCGTGCCATTGCCGGTGCCGCTCACGGCCGGCCCCGTCAGAATCAGGTTTTCCTGGTAGGCGCCGAGGGTGTAATCGACACTCGCACGCACGGTGTCGATACCGGCGTCGAGCGTCGCTCGCACAATTTCGTTGGCGTTGTCGACGATGTAGGTGTCGTTGCCATTGCCGCCGACCAGGGTATCGATGCCGGCGCCACCGTCCAGAATGTCGTTGCCGTCGCCACCGTCCAGCAAGTTCGCACCGGCATTGCCGATCAGGGTGTTGGCCGCTGCAGTGCCGCGCGCGACGAGGTCGGCGGCGCCAAGCAGAGTCAGGTTTTCCAAGGCATCGGTCAGCGTGTAGGAGACCGTACTGTAGACGAGGTCGGCGCCCTCGCCGGCCAGTTCCACGACCTGGTCAAACGCAGAGTCCACGTAATACGTATCGTTGCCCGCGCCACCCTGCATGAGATCGGCGCCGGCGCCGCCATCGATGATGTTGCTGCCGCTGGTGCCAGTGATGGTATTGTCGGAATCGTTGCCGGTGCCCCGCACCGCGGTGCCCAGCAACACCAGGTTTTCGACGTTGTCGGTCAGGGTGTAGCTGAAGTTGGCGCTTACGGTGTCGTCGCCTTCATTCGCTTGCTCGACCACGAGGTCGCCAAGGCTGTCCACCACGTAGCTGTCGTCGCCAATGCCGCCAATCAGCGTGTCTGCCCCAGAGCCGCCGTCCAACAGGTCATTGCCGGTCAGACCCAGCAGGGTGTCGTTGCCGGCCATGCCGTAAAGCGTGTCGTCGACGCTGCCGTCCACATCGCCGCTCAGGGTATTGTTCAGGCTGTCGCCAGTGATTTGCGCCATCAGACTTCTCGCTTGTTTGTCGAATGCGGCAGGCCGCAGTCAGACCGCCGCGTCCATGGCCGCCCGTGAATGAGTGAAAAAGAGAACTTGATCCACCGCGCGTTGCGCGGCACCTCGACTCGCCGTGTGCTCCGGCACAGTGCGACCACGAAAGTGACGTTGAGACGTCCTACCGCTCGCCTGTTCTTCCGTCCTCGGTTTCGAACCGCTGGAACTTACTGTGCTCGGCCATCCTTCGCCGTGCGTGGTTGGCAAATCCGCGGCGATTGCAAATTAGTGTTACGAAATGTGATCGCCGTCGCATTGCAATCAATGGACGAGAAAAGGATGGCTTTGGGAGATGACAGGCGCGTGTCGCCGAGTCAGGTAAACCGCCTGCTGCGGGGCGCTGAAATCGCGGAATGTGATCACCGGGCGGCGCATCGTCGCCTCGGCGTCGTGGGAAAAAGCATTTCGCGGAAAGACGGCGCGCCGATGGGCGCGACCGTCAGATGATGCGGCTTGAGCTCAGATAATCGACGTCGCGGCGTTGGCAAGGACGTCGTTGTCGATCAGGAGAATGGCGTGACCGTGGGTGAACTGCGTGACCGTGCCCAGGTTCACCCCACTGCCCCAGCCGCCCGTCGCCACCACGGAGTCATTGCCATCACCCAGCACCGTCAAGGTGTTGCTGGTGTCCGACAGGTTCAACAGGTCTTGCACGTTCAGCCGCAGGCTGTTCGCGCCGCTGCCCGTCAGGGCCACTGCCTCCAGCCCGCGTAGCTGCGTGCCAGACACATTGTCCAGATTCAGGCTCACACCCGCGCCGGCCAACT
>JADLGE010000076.1 GCA_020849475.1 Gammaproteobacteria bacterium | reverse complement strand
TTTCGGCCGTCAAAGATCGTACTTGCCGGTCTTGAGAAATCTGTTGCCGCTTAGCCATGCCCTCGCCCTCCCTGGGCAGGTTTTAGGGACACCGCTGGGGACACTAAATCCCACAACTTACTGCTACGCGATGCTACGCCGTGCTACGAAGTCGTGCAAGAAAGGGATCCCCGGACTTAGCTGAAACTTATGCTAAATCAAGGGCTTTAAGAGGATAACTTATTGATATTTGGCGGAGAGGGAGGGATTCGAACCCCCGGTACGCGCAAACGTACAACTGATTTCGAGTCAGCCGCATTCGACCACTCTGCCACCTCTCCGTGACTGTTGCGTCAGTAGCCCGCAGCGCGTTGCGCTGCCGTACAACTGATTGGATTCGCCCATCGCCTGACGGGCTCATCGTCACATTCTTGCGCGCTGGCGGGGTTGCCCGGCGGCGCGGGCCGCGAGTATACCGTATTGACGGTGATTGTCCGCCCTTTTCCGCGGTTCGCCCGCAACAGCGGATCAAGTGGCCGGGCCGCGCGCCTGTGCCAGTGAATCGGGACCCATGCGGCCGGCCAGCGTTTGCAATGCCGCCTGTGCCGAGTCCGAGCCTGCGTTGGCGGCACGTTGAAACCAGCGCCACGCTTCCAGCGGATCGCGGCGCGTCCCCACACCTTTGTAATGACACACGCCGACGCAGTAGAGCGCCTGCGCACGGCCGGCATCCGCCGCGCGGTTGAACCAGGTAAAAGCCTCGCGCCTGGCATCATCCGTACCGAGTTTCAGATGGTGACGGGCGAGACTGTATTGGGCGTAGTGATTGCCGCCGTGGGCGGCAGCCTCCAGCCAGCGCAGTGCGGCGGCGATTTGCCCGCCGCGTTTCAACCAGCGGTATAGCCGCCACTGCGATTTGCCATGGCCCTGCTGCGCCGCGCACTCGAGCCAGCGCTGCGCGGCGGACAGATCCTGCGACAGGCCGAGCCCCCGTTCATAGAGCGAAGCGAGCGTGTATTGCGCCTTGGGCAGACCCTGCCGGGCCGCGGCGAGGATCCAGCACGCGGCTTGTTCGTCATCCTGTTCCGGCGCCGCGCCACCGGCCAGCAGCAGGCCCAGGCTGTATCGCGCGCGGGCGTGTCCGCGCGACGCGGCGGCACGATACCAGGCCAGCGCGGCCGCGCAGTCCCGCGTCACACCCAGCCCTTCGCTCAGAGCACGTCCCAAAGCCCATTGCGCGCGCGGATCACCCTGTTCCGCGGCCAGTTCCAGCAAGACCACGGCAGCGCGTGCATCGCGTTCAACGCCGTGGCCGCGCTGCAGATTGAGGGCAAGAAAATATCGACCGCTGGCGCTGCCAGCGTGGGCCGCACGTTGCAGCCATGCAATGGCAAGCCCTTGATCCGGGGCACCCACCAGGCGACCACGCTGATGACACCAACCCAGCAGCGCCTGCGCCTCGGCATGGCCTGCATAGGCTGCGCGCTGCAGGGCGTAGCGGGCGTCGTCACTGCGCTGGTCCGCGACGTTGATCATGCCGAGCAAGAGGCGCGCGGCGCGGAACGCCGATTCATCGTGGCCGGCGCGCGCCGCCCGCGCAAACCAGTCGAAGGCCTGGGCCTCATCACGCGGACCGCCCCAACCGTGGGCGTAGCAGCGCCCCAATTGACAACACGCCTCCAGGTTGCCGTCCAGCGCGGCCCGACGCAGGCGCGCCAGGGCGTCCGAGTGGGTAGCGTAGCCAGAACTTTCCTTGGGCATGGCGCCTCGCGATTCGGCGGCTCTGGCCGCTGCTACCTTCCTGCATTTCACACGCATTGCCGGTGTCCGGCAACCGCTGTCCGGCGCGCCGGACTGCGGCACCGCTCACATTCCCGCCACCCGAACCGGGGCACGGCATTCAAGCCCGCAAAATCGCTGCCGATAGCCGCCTCATGGCTACATCCCTACAAGCACAGACGATGTCACCGGTAGCGACCCTGGTCGACGGCATGCTCGACCTCGTGCCACTGCCACAGGCTTATGTACGTATCCGCGAGATCGTGGATGACCCGGGCGCATCCTTGCGCGCGATAAGCGAAGTCGTGACCAGCGACCCGGCCTTGACCGGTCGCGTATTGCGACTCGCCAACAGCGCGTACCTGGCGCTCGCCTCGCGGGTCGATTCCATCGACCACGCGGTACGCGTACTCGGGCTCTCACAGATTCACGATATCGCGCTGGCCACCTCCGCGGTCGGCTCGCTGACGCGACTCAAGAACGAGATGTTCGACATCTTCGATTTCTGGCGCATGAGTGTGTATACGGCGGTCTGCGCGCGGCACCTGGCGGTGAGCTGTTCCCTGCCGGCGCCGCAGCGACTGTTCATCGCCGGACTCATGCACAACATCGGCAATCTGATCATCGCGCATCAATTGCCGCAGGCGTATATGGAATGCGTGCAGTCAGCACGCGCCACGGAGCGGCCCTATCATTTGAAGCAGCAGGAGTTGCTCGGTTTCGACTACGCGGATGTCGGTGCGGAATTGCTGCGGCAATGGAATCTGCCGCCGGCACTGGTACAGCCGGTGGCGCTGCACACGCACGTGATTGCGAACATCGCCAGCGCCGACCAGCCGTTCGCAGCCGTCATGCACATCGCCGCCACCACCGCGCGCGCGGCGGTGTGGCAGGACGCCGACAGCGAACCGGTGCCGGACTATGACGCGACCGCGGTCGCGCTGACCGGCACCACCGAGGAGACCATCGAGGAATTGATGCAACAGGTCGACACTGAAGTGTCGGAGTTCATCGCCATCCTCATGCCCAACGCGTGACGCGTCAGGCCGACAGGCGGCGCGCCACGTAACTGCCCGGCGCGTCTTCTATCACTTTGAGCGTGCCCGCGCCCGGTATGCGCGCCGGCACTTTATCGCCGCTCAATGCGCTCACCCACTGCGTCCACTCATGCCACCACGAGGCCTCGTGCGCGTCGGCCTTGCGCAGCCATTCTTCAGCCGTCATTTCGCTCGGCGTCGGGCCAGTGAAGTAGCCGTATTGGCGCGGTCCGGGCGGATTGATGATGCCCGCCACGTGGCCGGCCTTGCCGAGAATGAATTTGACCGGGCCCTGGAACAGACGCGCGCCGGCGTAGGTCGATTTCCACGGCGCGATGTGATCTTCAACGGCCGACACGAAGCAGGTCGGTATGCGCACCTGGCGCAGGTCTATCGGCGTGCCGTCAACCTTCATGCCCTGCGGTTTGCAGAATTGGTTCTCAAGATACATCTTGCGCAGGTAGGTGCTGTGCATGCGCGCCGGCATGCGTGTGGAGTCGGAATTCCAATACAGCAGATCGAACGCCATCGGCTGCTTGCCGAGCAGGTAGTTGTTGACCACGAACGACCAGATGAGATCGTTCGCGCGCAACATGTTGAAGGTGGTCGCCATCTCGGCGCCGTCGAGAAAGCCCTTCTCCTGCATGGTCTGCTCGATGCCCTTGAGCTGACCTTCATCGATGAATACGCCAAGATCGCCCGGCTCGGCAAAATCGAGCATGGCGGTGAAGAAGGTTGCCGCGTTGATGCGCTCGTCGCCGCGCGCCTGCATGAGCGCGAGCGTGGCGCCCAGCAAGGTGCCGCCGAGGCAATAGCCAATCACGTTCACGGAGCGCTCGCCGGTGGCCTGTTCAATCGCATCGAGCGCCGCCAGCGGACCTTGGCGCACGTAATCGTCAAAATCCATCTCGGCCAGGCTTTCGTCAGGATTGACCCACGAGATGACGAACACCGTGAGGCCCTGGTCGACCGCCCACTTGATGAAAGAGTTTTTCGGCTGCAGATCGAGGATGTAGTACTTGTTGATCCACGGCGGAATGATCAGCAGCGGCCGGCGATAGACCTCTGCCGTGCTTGGGCTGTACTGGATGAGCTGCATGAGCTCGTTCTGATAGACAATCTTGCCCGGCGAGATGGCGACGTTCTTGCCAAGCTCAAAGGCACTGGTGTCGACCATGCGGGTCTTGAGCTTGCCGTCCTTGGGGTCGATATCGGCCAGGAAATTCTTCAGGCCGTCGAGTAGGTTGCGCCCGCCGGTCTCGACCGTTGCGTGCAGCACCTGCGGATTGGTCAGGGCGAAATTGGTCGGCGCGATCGCGTCGAGATATTGCTTGGTATAGAACTCGAGCTTTTTGGCGGTCTTGTCGTCCATGCCATCGGCGCCCGCCACCAGGCCTTGCATGAGGCCGGCCGTGGCGAGATAGGTCTGCTTGATGTAATCGAACAGCGGGTTCTTGTCCCAGTCCTCGGACTTGAAGCGCTTGTCTTCCTTGGGTGTCGGCACCACGGTCTCGGCCGCCATGCCGAACATGCGCTGGGCGGTCGACTGCCAGATCTGCATGTAGGTGTTCCAGGCGTTGAACTGCGCTTCGAGCAGGCGCGAGGGGTCGCGGCTCAAACTCTCGGTGAAGGCCGCGAAAGCCGGCAGGATGCCGGCCGGGTCGATGTCGCTGAGTTCCTGGGTGCTGTGGCCTTCGAAGAATTTTTTCAGCATCGCCTGGGATTGCGCGCTGACATTGCTGACGGCTTCGGCAAGATCGAGCGGACTCGGCAGATCGGCGAATGGTGCATTGGCATTCATGATGGGACTCCCCGCGTGCGTGCTGGTCGCTGCAATGGAAGCACAAACACCCTGCAAACAGGGGCTTTGTTGCGACGCAGCATGATGCCACGAACTCTAAGGACGGGGCACGGGGCTGTCAAGCCGCATGCCCGCGCGAGCGCCGGGCTCAGCGCTTCTTCGGCACGTAGAGATCAGTGATGCTGCCCGTCCACATCTCGGCCGCCATTGCCACGGTCTCCGACAGGGTCGGATGGGCATGGATGGTGAGACCGATGTCCTCGGCATCACAGCCCATCTCGATGGCCAGCGCCACTTCGGCGATGAGGTCGCCTGCGCCCGGGCCGACGATGCCCGCCCCGATCACGCGGCCGTCTTCGGGGTCGATGATGAGCTTGGTCATGCCTTCGCTGCGCCCGAGTGACAAGGCGCGGCCGCTCGCCGCCCACGGGAATGCGCCTTTCTCGACCTTCAACCCGCGCGCCTTGGCCTCGGTCTCGGTCACACCCACCCACGCCACTTCCGGATCGGTGTACGCCACCGACGGAATGACGCGCGCGTCGAAGGCCGCCTTGTGGCCCGCCGCGACCTCGGCCGCGACTTTGCCTTCATGCACCGCCTTGTGCGCGAGCATCGGCTGGCCAACGAGGTCGCCAATGGCGAAGATGTGCGGCACGTTGGTGCGCATCTGCTTGTCGACAGCGATGAAGCCGCGCTGATCGACCGCCACGCCGGCCTGCTCGGCGCCGATGCGATCGCCATTCGGCCGGCGTCCGACCGCCACCAGGACGCGTTCGAAGTCGGCCTTGGCCGGCGCGCCCGCGCCTTCGAAATACACCGTCAGCGCCTTGTCGCCCGCTTCGACTTTCACCACCTTGGTGGCGGTCATGACGCCGACGAGGCCGCTCTTGAGGCGTTTCTCCAAGGGTTTGACCAGGTCGCGGTCGGCGCCTGCCATGAGCTCGGGCATGAGCTCGACCACCGTGACGTCGGCGCCGAGTTCCATGTAGACGGTCGCCATCTCGAGACCGATGATGCCACCGCCGATCACGAGCAGACGCGCGGGAATGTCCGCCAAGGCCAGCGCGCCGCTGGAATCCATGACGCGCGGATCGTCCGGCAGGCCCGGCAAGCGCACCGGTTCCGAACCCGCCGCAATGATGGCCTGTTTGAATTCAAGCGTGGTGTCGCCCGACTCGCCGCGCACTTCGAGGGTGTTGGGCGATGTGAAACTGCCCGTGCCGCGCAGCACCGTGACCTTGCGCTGCTTGGCGAGGCCTTCCAGACCCTTGGTCAATTGCCCGACCACCCGGCCCTTCCAGTTGCGCAGCGCGTCGAGTTCGATACGCGGCTCACCGAAATGCACGCCGTGCGCCGCCATGTCGCGCGCATCGGCGATGACCTTGGCCGCGTGCAGCAATGCCTTGGACGGAATGCAGCCAACGTTGAGACACACACCACCGAGCGTCGCATCGCGTTCCACCAGCACCACGTTCATGCCGAGATCGGCCGCCCTGAACGCCGCCGAATAACCGCCCGGCCCCGAGCCGAGCACCGCCAGATCACAGTTCATCACGATCACGCCCCCTGCTGCGATTGCGCACCGCGCCTGGACGCGAACGTGGCTTGACCTGCTTCTTGGCGCGGGCACGGGCCTTGGGTTTCGGTTCGGGTCGATGACGGAACAACACCGCGGTGCCGCCGATGCTGGAAACGAAGTCGGCGCCGAGCTGCTCGCAAATCCGTTCGATGTCGGCCTGGCGCGCTTCGCGCTCGGCGCCGCGGAAGCGAATCTTGATCAGCTCGTGGGCATCGAGCGCGATGCTGATCTCCGCGATCACGGCGTCGGTCACTCCGTGCTGGCCGATCAATACCACTGGCTTTAAATGATGTGCTTGGGCGCGCAGACTGCGTTTACCTTCGGCGGTCAACATGGTGCAATTCCGTGAGTCGAGGTGAGGGCGCATGATTCCACAAAATGCCGGCTATTGCGCGGCAGGCACGCTGCGCGCGCCGGCGCCTGGACTTCCACGACTTGCGCGCCCGCGGCGCGCGGCGGCCGCCCTTCATCGAGGCTTGAATCCAACCGCATGAGCGATCTCTTTCCCGCGCATGAGTCCGCCCCGGCGCGCCATGGCACATTGACGGCGCTGACGCGCAACATCCTCGCCGGCGCGCGCGTCGCGCGCGGTCATGCGCCGCAGGCGGACGCCTTCGACGCCAGCCTCGGCCAGGCGCTGTTGATGCTGGTGCTGGTGTGGTGCGCGACCCTGTCGGTCGAATGGCTGGCGGCCGGCGACGGCGCGACGTTCTGGATCTGGGGCGCGATGGCCGAAGCGACACGCATGTATGTGTGGCTGGCGGCCCTGGCCTTCGCTGCGTGGCTGTGCGTCGGCCGCGGCGGGCTCGCCTATCTCATTGTCGTGCAATGCAGTGCCGGCTTGCCGGTGTGGGCGCTGTGCCGTGCCATCGAATACCTCGCCAAGGCCTTCGCGCTCGATATCGACACGCCTTACACCCTGGTCTTCTACGGCAGCATGTTGCTGTGGTACTGCACGCTGCTGTGGCGTGCACTGGCCTTGCCGCCGCTGCACAGTGCGGCGTGGCGCCGTGCGCTCGCGGTGCTGTGCCTGGGCGCGGTGCTGGCCGCCATGCATCAATGGTTGCCGGACTCGCCGGTCTTCTACCGCGCCGAAAGTGATGAACCCGGTGTCGACGTCGAGACCGTCTATTACCAGCAGCAGCAGATGCTTGACGCCGAGATGGTGCAACTGCGGCCACAGACGCCTTTCACGACCGACCTTTATTTCGTCGGCATGGCGACCTATGCCGAGCAGGATGTGTTCATGCGTGAAGTACTGGCGGTGCGCGATATCGTGGTCAAGCGCCTCCGCCTCGCGGGCCGCACGCTGACCCTCATCAACAACCGCAGCACCGTCGACGACTACCCGCTCGCCAACCGCCACAACCTTGCGCGGGTGGCATCCGGCCTCGGCCATGTGATGGATGTCGACGATGATGTAGCGGTGCTGTTCCTGACCTCGCACGGCTACGAGGATTCGTCACTGGCGGTGGAATTCGGCCCCTTGGGCTTGAATGACATTTACGCCGAAGACATCCGCAGCAGCTTCGACCAGGCCGGCATCCGCTACCGGGTGATCATCATTTCCGCCTGCTATTCGGGCGGCTTCATCGACGGTTTGAAATCACCGGACAGCATCGTCATCACCGCCTCGGCGCGTGACCGCGCGTCTTTCGGCTGCAGCGCCGAACGCGACTGGACCTATTTCGGCCAGGCCTATTTCGCCGACGCACTCACGCGCACCACCGATTTCGTGGCGGCCTTCAACGAAGCCGCCGCCGCCATCGCGGCGCGTGAGAAGCGCGAAATGAAAGAGCCTTCGAAACCGCAGATCTGGGTGGGCGAGAACATCGCCCGCCATCTGCGCGACTGGCAGCCGTCCGTGGCGCCGGCGCCTCAGCTCAACGAATCGAGATAATCGGCGTAGGCTTCCTCGTCCATGAGGTCGTCCAGCGCTTCGTCATCGTCGACGCGCATGCGGAAAATCCAGCCATCGTCCAACGGTGATTCGTTGATGAGTTCGGGTTTTTCCAGCACCGCCTCGTTGACTTCGATGACGTTGCCGCTGGTCGGCGCCTTCAGTTCAAAGTTGCCGTCATCGGCCTCCAGCATGCCGATTTCTTCGTTGACGACAATATCGCTCTCGACCTCGGGAGCCTCGACCGCAACTACGTCGCCCAGCTCGGCCTGGGCATAGTCGGTGACGCCGACGGTCGCCACGCCTTCGTCGTCGAGGCGCACCCACATATGGTCACTGGAATATCGAAGATCATTCACTGGCATTCACTCACCGCTTAAGACTCCCCGCGTTAGCGGCCTCAGCCGCCAAACATTTTGCGCAGGTTATCGAGGCCCATCTTGTAGACGTCCTGGATGGCGCTGGTGGCATCGCTCTCGGTGGCGCCGGCCGGGTCGAATTCGCTGGACCATTCGATGGTCGCCTTACCCTTGCCATCGTCCTTGACGCGGATGGTGGCGGTGTAATTGGCCACCGGCAGCGGGCCGCTGACGATGCTGTAGCGGTACAAGCGGTCGTTGTCGTCAATTTTCTCCAGTCGCTCGACGATTTCAGCGCCGCCGAGCAGCGACAGGCGTCGCAACTTGCCCCCGTCCTCGAGCTTGCTGCTCGACACCGCCGGGTGCCAGTCCGGCAGCGCATTGAACTGACCAATCATTTTCCATACTTCGTCAGCGCTCATGTTGACCGCTGAATTCATTGAGACCTTTGCCATGATTCGACCTCCGGAATGGGATGTACCGGCGCACACGGCCGGCACCGTGCAGGGCTTCCATGCACGGCTGACTGATACTATAGAATACGAACGCATGCCGCTCTAAGCGGCATCATCTTCCAACCGCTCCTTGAGGCTCCGCGCATTCGTGACTACCAGGCCCCGCGAAATCAAGATTGTCGACGACAAATCCGAAGAGATTGGCTGTGATGGGGGGGGTGGCGCCCTCGGCCATCCCAGGGTCTATCTGCCGTTCGAAGGTCGGCGCCACGTGGACTGCTATTACTGCGGTCAGCGTTTCGCCAAGTCGGGCTACGAATCGTCGGATGCCCATCACGCCTGAGGGCGGGGGGTCGTCGCGGCGCTGGCCGGTGCGCGCCGTGCTGGTGCTGATTCGCGGCTACCAGGTCGCGCTGTCGCCGCTGCTCGGCCCGCGCTGCCGCTACCTGCCGAGTTGTTCAGAATATGCCGCTGAAGCGGTCGAACTGCATGGCCTGATCAAAGGCGGGCGCCTGGCCGTGGCGCGACTCCTGCGCTGTCATCCCTGGGGCGGTTCGGGCCTCGACCCAGTGCCACCGCGCGAGGCACCTTGATTGTTCCTGTGTAGGTGCGAATTCATTCGCACCTACGGCGGCAACCGGTCAGTACCTGACCCGATCGAAATCCACCAGGTCACGCTCGATGCCGCGCTGGCGCAGCCAATCGCGCAGCGCCTTGCCGGTGCCGGCGGTCCACGGTTTGACCTCTTCGACATGCACCCACTTGCTGTCGGCGATTTCGTGACGGTCGAGCTTGACCTCCTTGCTGGCCACCGTGACGTGGTAGCAGATCAGGAGCTGGTTGCTACGATAGAACTCGTACATGCCGATGTAGGACTTGAGCTCGGCGGCGAGGCCCAGTTCTTCCTGCACTTCACGCAGCACCGCTTCCTCGGGCATCTCGCCCGATTCGAGAAAGCCCGTCACCAAGCCATACCAATGTTCGGGCCAGCCGACGTTGCGCACCAGCGCCACATGGTCATCATGTTCGACGATGGCAGCGACCACCGGAATGGGATTGTTCCAGTGCACGAATCCGCAGCGGGCATCGGGACAGGCCGGACGTTCACGACCACCCAGCGGCAGACGCATCAACGGTTTTCCACATTGCGGACAATATTTCATCGAAGCCTTCCTGAAGGTATGAAGCGCGGTGTCACTCAAGGGCGACCATACACCAGCACGCCCCTGCGAATGAAGCCTGCGCGCAGACGCGCTCAGCTCACACGATGCCCCACCGCGTAAGCGCACATCCCCAACCAGAACAGCACGGTCAACATCAACTGCCAGTCGCCGAGCAAGGTATCGGCGGGTGACTCGCCGAGTTCGCGCACTTCCACCAGCCATTGATAGCGGAACAGGCCGAACAATACGAAGGGAATGCTGGCCACCAGCTCCGGACGCGTCGACATCACGAACAGGCTGTAGAAGATCAGGGCGCCGGTGGCGGCGGTCTGCGCGAAGCGATCGAGCAAGGGCGCGGTGTAGTGCTGCAACACCGCGCGCCCGGTGCCGCCAGCCCAGTTCAATTCCTGGCGACGCTTGATCGACGCGAGATACAGCGCCAGGCACAAGGTGGTGACGAACATCCACGACGACACCGGCACCGCAATCGCCTCGGCGCCGGCATACACGCGCAGCATGAAGCCAATCGCGATGGAGAAGATATCGATGACCGGCTGCAGCTTGAGCAGATAGGTGTGGGCGATGTTGAGCAGCACATAACCGATGACGATCATGCCGGCGCGCGGCATGAGCCAATAACCGACCGCTAGCAGGCCATACAGGCCCACCAGCAAGACCAGCGCGGCGCGTGGACTCAGTTCGCCCGCCGCCAAGGGCCGCTTGCGACGCTTGAGCGGATGAGCGCGGTCTTCATCGATGTCGTGAATGTCGTTGACGATATAGACCGCCGAGGCCGCCACGCAGAACAGCAGGAAGGCGAGGCCGGCGTGATAGAGCGCGGTGTCGTGGCTGAAGGCGCCGGCGAACACCAGCGGCGCCAGCACGAAAATGTTCTTGGTCCACTCACGTGGCCGCAGCAGCGCGAAGATGGCGCCCATCGTTGAGCGACCAGGGGTGGCCAGGCTGTCGTTCATGGCGCGATTGTCCCTTGTCGGTGGGCGGGGCGCGAGTCGCTCATGGTTGCGCCGGTGCTTTGTCGGCGACGATGCGCCGCATGCGCGCCGCGGTGTCGGCCCATTGGGGCGCCGCGTGACCGAGGTAATAGCTTTCGAACAGGTCGAGCGTGGCGCGGGCCTCGGCATAGGGCTGGCGCGCGAGGCTCGCTTCGATGCCGGGCATCACCGCCTCGATGGGCACGAAGTCGATTTCTTCCTCATTGCGAAAGGCATCCACCACTTCGTCGCGGTAGATCCAGATGAGCGCGGTGAGCCGCCCGCCGAGGCGCGCATAGTCGTAGCGGCGCGCACCATTTTTCACCAGCGGATCCTTGTCCAGGAACAGATACATCTCGACGCCGTGCGCCGTCATCCATTCCTTGTTGACGGCTTTCTCGTGACCGACGCGACCGCGTTCACCGACCTGCTTCTTGGCCACCGAGTACTGCGTGAGACCCGAGTATTCGACCAGATAAGGCAGACGACTGTAATAGGCCAGCATCGCCAGCGAATTGCTGTACACCGCGCGCACCGGGCGCTCGCCGAGCACGCGATGCAGAAACTCGCCGCGGTTACGGCAGAAGGCCACGTAGTCCTTGGGATAGAACGTCCATTCGTTGGCGATGCCGCGCAGCAAGGTGCGCGGCGTGTCGCCAAACGGATTGGCCGGCAGCACGCCGGCCAGCAAGGTCAGGAGAAACAGCGCGAGGGCCACGGCCTGGCGTTCGATGCACAGGAGCAGGGCTTCGAACAACAGCCACAGGAACGGCAGCGCCGGCATCAGGCGCCGCGCATACATGAAGTCGCCACCGCTGTGGATGACGTAGAACGTGAACATCGCGAACGCCACCAGCAGCAGACCATGCACGGGCGTCAGCAGGCGTGCGAGGCGCGCACGCGCCGGCCATATCACCAGCACCAGGAACGGCGCCATGAACCAGTTGCGCTGCGCGAACAGACCGACGTAATACAGCCCCTGGCTGGTGTACTCATCGAGCGCCGACTTGGCGTAGAACGCGGTGGGAAAAATATCGCCGTAGTAGCTGAGCTTGAAAGCCACCAGGCCCGCGCCAATCGCGGCCAATGGCACCGCCACGGTGGCGCTGTCGGCCAGCCGCTGGCGCAGGCTTGCGCGCGGCGCCGCGCAAAACCCATAGGCCACGCCGAGCGCGCAGAACAGCACGCCATCGGGCCGCGTGAGGGTGGCCAGTCCCAACAGCAATGCCGCCAGCAACTGGCGACGACGATTGGGTGTCTCGACCGCCAGCAGCAGCAAGCCCCAACTCGAAAAGAGCCCGAACATGCTGGTCTCGAGCCCACCAGTAGCCCAACGCTGCTGATCTTCGAGTATCAAGGTCAGCGCCGCGGCCAGCGGCAGGAAGCGTGTGCCCTCGATGGCGGCGCGACGCCATGACCACCACGCCAGCACCGACACCTGCGCAAGCCAGCAACCGATGCCGAGCACATGGGACATGATCTCGGGTTGCGCACCGATGCGCATGAAAGCCGCCAGCAGCACCGTCCACAAGAGATTGGTGTAGCCCTCGACATACTCGCCGGCGTTGTAGACCAGGCCCCGCCCTTCGGCGAGATTCTGCGCATAACGAAACGAAATGAAGCCGTCGTCCGACAGCCAGGCGAGCTGCAGGGCGCGCGCCACGCACGCCACGCCCACCACGCACACCGCCAGGACTACCAGGCGGCGGTCGACGCCACCGCGGATGGGCGCTGCGGCGGATGTGTCCATTGAACTCATGGCTTGGGTCCTGGGCTGCTGTGCGCCATCCTCCGCCGCCCCGCTTGAGGCGCGCTCACATACATCCGCAGGAAGGCAAGCCGCTATTATAGCCGCGCCTCGACCACTCTCGTCGCGGCCAGCAGCGAAGGGCCAGAGCACTGTCATGCTAAGCAGCGGTTGGGGACGTTACCCCGGCATCGAAACCACGGCGCACCAGCCGGCCACGCGCACGGCCTTGTGCCGTGTGCTCGCTTCAACGCCAGCGTCCCTCATCGCGCGCGGCATGGGCCGCAGCTACGGTGACGCGAGCCTCGCCGCCCACAGCGTGGTGATGACGCGCCTCGATCACTTCATCGCTTTCGACGCCGAGGCCGGCACGCTCGAATGCAGCGCCGGGGTGACACTGTCCGCCATCCTTGCCGTGGTGGTGCCGCGCGGCTGGTTCCTGCCGGTCTTGCCCGGCACCGGTTTCGTCACCTTGGGCGGCGCCATCGCCGCCGATGTGCACGGCAAGAACCACCATCACGACGGCAGCTTCAGCCAGTACGTCGATGACATCACCCTGCTGCTGGCCGACGGTTCGATACTGCGCTGTTCACGCCATGAGCACGCCGACCTTTTCCACGCCAGCGCCGGCGGCATGGGCCTGACCGGCATCATTGTCGCCGCGCGCCTGCGCCTGCGCGCGATCACCAACAGCTATATCGATGAGCGCCTGTTGGCCGCGCCCGATCTCGACACCACCCTCGCCCTGCTCACGCAACACGAACAAAGCACCTATGTGGTGGCGTGGCTGGACGTCAATCAAAGCGGCGCGCGACGCGGTCGCGGCATCGTGATGCTGGGCGAACACGCCGCCACTGGCGGCCTTGAGACCGACTGCCGTCGACCATTGAGCGTGCCACTCGACATGCCAGCCTGGCTGCTGGGGCGGCCTGTCACGCGCGCCTTCAACGCCTTGTACTACGCACGCGGCGCGCGCAATGCCGACAGCCATCGCGTGCATTACGCGAACTATTTCTTTCCGCTCGACGCGCTCAACGACTGGAACCGCCTCTATGGCCGGCGCGGCTTCCTGCAGCATCAATGCGTATTGCCGCCCGCCGGCGCCCGTGAAGCGCTGGGCGAGATACTGCGCAGCGTGACCGCCAGCGGCCTGGTCTCGCCGCTCGCGGTGTTGAAGGGTTTCGGCGCGGGCAACGACAACCTCTTATCCTTTCCGCAGGACGGACTGACGCTGACCATGGACTTCGCCCACAGCGCCGACAGCCTCGCACTGTGCGTGCGGCTCGACGACATCGTGGTCGCCCATGGCGGTCGCCTGTATCTCGCCAAGGACGCCGCGATGTCCGCCGCCACGTTTCGCGCCGGCTATCCGCACTGGCAACGCTTTCAGGAAGTCCGCGAGAAATACCGCGCGCTCGGCCGCTTCGCCTCACTGCAATCACAAAGACTGGGTTTGTAAGCCATGTTGAAAGTCCTGCTGTTGGGCGCCACTTCCGCGATAGCCGAAGCGACCGCGCGTCGTTACGCGGCACAAGGCGCGCGCCTCCATCTCGTCGCCCGCGACAGCGAACGGCTGTCGACCATGGCGCGCGACCTTGAAGTGCGCGGCGCAACCTCGGTGACAACAGCGGTGTGCGATTTCGCCAGCCCCTTCGACGCCGCGGCCCTGCTCGACAGCGCCAACACTGCACTCGAAGGACTCGACGTGGCGCTGCTCGCACACGGCGTGTTGCCCGATCAGACCCGCTGCGAACAGGACCTGGCCGCGCTGCGCGCTGCGTTCGAGGTCAATACGCTGTCGACCACGAGCTTGCTGACGGCGCTCGCCAATGTCATGCAGGCCCAAGGGCGCGGCTGCATCGCGGTGATAGGTTCAGTGGCCGGTGATCGCGGTCGGCAGAGCAATTATGTCTACGGCGCCAGCAAGGCCGCGCTGGAGGTGTTCTTGTCGGGGTTACGCAATCGCCTGTGCAAACATGGCGTTCAAGTGCTGACCATCAAGCCCGGCTTCGTCGACACACCGATGACGGCGGCCTTCAAGAAAGGCCCGCTGTGGACCACACCCGCGACCATTGCCGACGGCATCATCGCGGCCATCGAAAACAAGCGCGACGTGGTTTACCTGCCGTGGTTCTGGCGCGCCATCATGATGATCATCCGCGCGATTCCAGAAAAAATCTTCAAACGCATGAACCTGTAGGTGCGAATTCATTCGCACCTTGATGGCGCGGCTCGCCGTTCGTGCGGCTGGTCTTGATGTGCGAATGAATTCGCAGCTACCACACATCCACGAAGCGTCGCGGCTCGCGCCGTTCCTTGCCGGCGGCGCGTAAGCCCCGCAGCAGCCAGGTGCGCGACTCGGCGGGGTCTATGACCGCGTCTATCTCACACACCGATGCGACCGACACGCCCTTGCCCTTGGTGTACATGTGCGCGACGAGTTCATCGAACAAGGCCTTGCGGCTGGCGGCATCGGGAGTCGCCTCGAGCTCCTTGCGAAAGCCGAGTTCGACCGCGCCTTCGAGGCCCATGGGGCCCATCTCGGCGGTCGGCCAGGCGATGGTGAAGAACGACTGATGGGTGCTGCCGCCG
This sequence comes from Gammaproteobacteria bacterium, assembly GCA_020849475.1. Lineage (GTDB taxonomy): Bacteria > Pseudomonadota > Gammaproteobacteria > JADJYF01. Next base: position 53,425 of record JADLGE010000076.1, on the reverse strand, counting down.
CACATGGCCTGCGCGCCGAGGCCATAGCCCTTGCGCAACACGATGCAGAACAAGGGCACGCGCAGGTTGGCAGTGGCGATGATGAGGCGCGAGCCGCGGCGCACTGCCGCGGTCTTCTCGCTGTCGGGGCCGACCATGAAGCCGGGCGTGTCGCACAGTGAAATCACCGGCACGTTGTAGGCATCGCACAGTTGCAGGAAGCGCCCGCCCTTCTCGCCGCCGTCGCCATCGATGGCGCCACCGAGATGGCGCGGATCGTTGGCGATGAGTCCGAAAGGCTGACCTTCGATACGGATGAAACAGGTGAGCAGGCCCACGCCATAGTGCGGCCGCAGTTCCAGCACCGAGCCTTCATCGGCCAGCGCGTGGATGACGGTGCGCACGTCGTAGACGCGCAGTCGGTTCTCCGGAATGAGGTGGCGCAGGCGCCGCTGGTCAACCGCTGTCCAGTGCGGCGCCACGCCCTGGAAATAACCGAGCAGCTGGCGCGCGGCGGCGGTTGCTTCGCGCTCATCGGCGCAGGCGATGTCGACCACGCCGTTGGCGGTCTGCACTTCGATGGGGCCGATGTCCTCGGGTTTGAATTTGCCCAGGCCACCGCCTTCGATCATGGCCGGGCCGGCCAGGCCGATATTGGAATTGGCGGTTGCGATGGTGACGTCGGCACAGCCGAAGATCACGGCATTGCCGGCGTAACAACGCCCGGCATTGACGGCAATGCGCGGCGCCACGCCTGACAGCTTGGGCCAGGTCGCGAACGTTTTCAGATCGAGCCAGCTCATGCACAGCTCATCGGTGTCGACATCACCCGGACGGCCGCCGCCGCCCTCGGTGAAGAACACGATGGGCGTCTTCCATTCCGCCGCGATCTCGAACAGCCGGTCTTTCTTCTTGTGATTGTGATGGCCCTGGGTGCCGGCCAGCACGGTGTAGTCGTAGGCCATCACCGCGCAGCGCGTATTGTCGGCGCCAAACTGATCGGCGTTGACGGTGCCGAAGCCAGCAATCATGCCGTCGGCTGGCGTGTTCTTCATGAGATCGTCGACGCTGCGGCGCCGGCGCTGGGCGGCGATGGCGAGCGCACCGTATTCGATGAAGCTGTCGGGGTCGCACAGGTCCGCGACATTCTCACGCGCGGTGCGTGCATCGAGCTTGCGGCGCTTGGCCACTGCCTCGGGTCGCGCGGCGTCCAGCGTCAAGGCGTGGGCGGCGCGCACTTCTTCGAGATCGGCGCGGGTCGCGTCGAGATCGATATCGCGCTGCACTTCTTCGCTATCATCGGCGCTGGCGTCGATGGCCAGAAAGGCCAGCGCCTCGCCCTCGTCCAACACATCGCCGACCGCCACCACGATGCCGGTGATGGTGCCGGCGGCGCCGGCCGACACCACGTGATGCATCTTCATCGCTTCCAGCACCGCGAGTTGCTGGCCACGCTTGACCGTCATCCCCGGCGTCACGTCGACACTGACGACACTGGCGCGCATCGGCGCCGCCACCAACGTCGAGCCGGCCGGCACGGTCACCGCGCTGCGCGCACTGCCACTCACTTCTGTCGTGGCGCTCTCGGCGACTTCAAACGCAGCGGCGGCACGCATCAAGGCCGCGCCATGCTGTTCGACATAGGTGGTGTTGAGTTCGCCGACGGCGAGCACCGGCTCGGCCAGCACCGCCTGCAGCAGCGGCAGGTTGGTGGCGATGCCTTCAATCACGAATTCGCCAGCCGCGCGGCGCGCACGCGCCAGCAGCTGGGTGAAATCACCGGCGGTATGCACGATGAGCTTGGCCAGCAGCGAATCAAACGCCGGGCTCGGTGCATAACCGCGGCGCGCCGCGCTGTCGACGCGGATGCCAGGGCCGGTGGCCGGTTCGAAACGCGTAATGCGGCCGCTGGCCGGACGCGGCGTGCCATCTTCACCCAGCACTTCGGCGTTGATGCGCACCTGCACCGCGTAGCCGCGCGGCGCGGCGGGCGGCTGATCCATGCCGAGCTCGGCGAGACTCGCACCGTTGGCCACCGCGAGCTGCAGCGCCACGAGATCGAGCCCCAGCACTTCTTCGGTAACGGTGTGTTCGACCTGCAGGCGCGCATTGGCCTCGATGAAGAACCATGCGCCATTGTCGGCATCGAGCAGGAATTCAAAGGTGCCAAGACCACGATAATTGGCATGACGCGCCATGCGCAGCGCGGCATCCAGCAGCGCATCGCGGGTCTCGGCGTCGAGATGCGGCGCCGGCGCGATTTCAATCAGCTTCTGATGTCGGCGCTGGGTTGAACAATCCCGCTCCCACAGATGCGTGACCGCGCCGCGGCCGTCGCCCAGCACCTGCACTTCGATGTGCCGCGCATTGGCGATGTAGCGCTCGGCATACACGCTGCCGTCACCGAAAGCCGCGAGGGCTTCCGAAGTGCAGGCTGACCACAGCGGCGCTCCATCGACACCCGGCGCGACCACGCGCATGCCGCGCCCACCACCGCCGGCCGCGGCCTTGATCACGACGGCCACCAGGGCACCCTGCGCCGCGCGGAAATCCGCCAGCGCCGTGGCGGACGCGAGGGCATTGGACGCGGGCAAGGTCGGCACCTTGCATTGCCGCGCGAGGTCGTGCGCCGCGAGCTTGTTACCGAACAGTGCGAGCTGCGTCGGTGTCGGGCCGACGAACACCAGGCCCGCCGCTTCACAGGCCGCGCCGAAGCGCGCCTGTTCGGCAAGAAATCCGTAACCCGGATGCACGCCCCAGCACTGCGCGGCGAGCGCTTGTTCGACGATGGCCCCCGCATCGAGATAGGCCGCCGCGCCGCGGCCGGCAATGCGCAGCGCGCTGTCGGCACGCGTCACATGCAGACTGTCGGCATCGTCATCGCTGTACACCGCGACGGTGTGATAGCCCATCTCGGCGGCGCTGCGCATGATGCGCAAGGCCACTTCGCCACGGTTGACGATAAGAAGTCGGCGGCTCGTCATGTCGATACTCGGGTAGATGCAACAGGTCTCGGAGTATAACCGCGCACTGCGCGCCGCCGCCCCGCCCGATCAAGGGTGGCGGCGGTGCGGCGATTGACGCGCCCAGCCACGCTCGGCACAGTGCCGGCATTCCCATCACGCAGAGTCATCACTTGATCAAAGCGCTCATGCTGCTGCTCGGGGCCGGCAAGCTCGGCAAGGTCCTGCTCACGTCCGGCACCATGCTGCTGTCCGTCATCACCTACTCGTTCGTATTCGGCTGGCCCTACGCGGCGGGCTTTGTCGTCCTCATTTTCATTCACGAGATGGGCCATTACATCGCCGCACGCCAGCGTGGACTCGATGTGGGCGCGCCGACTTTCATTCCCTTCGTCGGCGCCTGGATAGAAATGAAGTCACTGCCCCATGACGCCGAGACCGAGGCCTACGTGGGCCTCGGCGGTCCGGTGGCCGGCACGCTCGGCGCCTTCGCCTGTTATTTCCTGGCCCGCTCCCAGGACAGCGAGCTGTTGATGGCGCTGGCCTACGCGGGCTTCATGCTGAACCTGTTCAACATGCTGCCGATTTCGCCCTTGGATGGCGGTCGCATCGTTGGTGTGGTGTCGCCGAAAATCTGGTGGATAGGCGCGCCGCTGCTGATTGCGCTGTTCATGTGGCGGCCGAGCCCGATGCTGATCCTGATTGCCATCATGGCCGCGCCGCAGCTGCTCGCCAGCCTGCGCGGTGACCAGGGTCGGCCTGCCGGGTATTACGACATTCCGCTCGCCACGCGCATCAATTACGGCTGCTGGTACCTGGGCCTGCTCGCGATCCTGGCCTTGCTGACTTTCGAACTGCACAGCGCTTTGCGCGGCGCGTGAGGGCCACGCGACGCCTCATTATTCATCACCCAAGGAAGGAAACCTCCTGACCATGCGATTGTTATTGCTGCTGCTGTGCCTGACGGGCGCCATCACGGTCGGCGCCGCCGAAGAAGATGCCGCGCCGATCACGCGCGAAGCCTTCGAAGCCAGCCTCGAATATCAGCAAGGTGCAGTGACGCTGCCCAATGGCGTCGCCGTGCTCAAGCTGCCGGCGGGCTTTCGCTATCTCAACCCCGAGGACACGCGGCGCGTGCTGGAACAGGCGTGGGGCAACCCCGAGGGTGGCGGCACGCTCGGCATGTTGTTCCCGAGTGATGTCGGCCCGCTCGATGCCCATGGCTGGGGCGTGGTCATCACCTACGAAGAAGACGGTCACGTGTCGGACGACGACGCCGACGGCATCGATTACGACAAGCTCATGAAAGAAATGCAGGAGGCGACCACCGCCGACAACACCGAGCGTGCCAAGCAAGGTCAGCCAACGCTGGACCTGGTGGGCTGGGCGGCGCGCCCCTATTACGACAAGGCCGCGCACAAATTGCACTGGGCCAAGGAACTGCGGGTGCCCAGCGCCAGCGAGAACACGCTCAACTACAACATCCGCATCCTCGGGCGCAAAGGCGTGCTGGTGTTGAACGCAGTGTCGGGAATGAGCCAGTTACCGACCATACAAGAGCGCATGAAAGACGTGCTGGCCTACACCGAGTTCAGCCCGGGCAATGGCTATGCGGATTTCGATCCCGATATCGACAAGACCGCCGCCTACGGCCTCGCCGCGCTGGTGGCGGGCGGCGCCGCCGCCAAGGCCGGGCTGTTCGCCAAGCTCATCGCGGTCGCCATCGCGTTGAAGAAATTCCTGGTGCTGGCGGTGGTGGCGGTGTTTGCCGCCGTGCGCAAGCTGTTCGCACGCAAGCAATGAATCGGGATGATTTGTGGGTCAGACTTGAGTCAGACATTGAATGCATTGCCACTTCGAGAATGTCAGACTGAAGTCTGACCCACAGAAACCTCTACTATCAGCCGCCGTAAAAAACCTTGTCGCCAAGGTCTTTCAAGGTCAGCGTGACATCGTCTGGCCGTCCGGCCGGCGCGTCCTTGACGCTGGCGTCGATGACTTCACCGATGAACACCGAGTGGTCGCCGTTCTCGACCGTGTCGGTCAGGCGGCATTCGATGGTGGCGGCGGCGCTGTCCAGCAAGGGCGCGCCGCTGACACCAAAATGAAAGTGTTCGCCGTTGACGGTGTGACCATCGCGCTCGGCCGGCTTGAAGAACGCGAAGGCGAGTCCTGACTGCTGCTTGCCGAGCACGTTCAAGGCGAAGTGGCGCGACTGTTTGATGATCTCATGGGCGCCGGAATCGGTCTTCACGCCCACCACCACCAGCGGTGGCTTGAAAGCGGTCTGGGTCACCCAGTTGACGGTGGCGGCGGCGACTTCGCCCTCGGCGTTGGCACTGGTCAGAACATACAGACCATAAGGGATCATGCGCAGCGCGGTTTTCTTGGCAGCTTCATCCACGGCTATTTCCTCGTTTGATGGTTGAGATGATGCGGGCGCCTGCGTAGCGACACCCCACGAAAATCAGAAGCGGCCGCGCAGCAGCGCGACGACGCGCGTCGCAAGCGTTACACAGGCCAGGGTCAAAGCGCCCGTCACGACGCCGGCCAGCGCATCGCATAGCAAGGGCAGCAGCACATGCAGCAGCGGGCCGACAGTGGCCACGCTTGCGCCCCATGCGCCGAGCGCGTGTCCGACATGGCCGAGCGCCGGCACGCCATGCATGACAATGCCGCCACCGACCATGAACATCGCCACAGTGCCGGCCACCGACAGGAATTTCATCAGCGCCGGCGCCGCGACCAGCAGCGCACGGCCGAAGGCGCGGGCCGCCGATGACGACTTGGCGCTGAGATAAAAACCCGCATCGTCGAGCTTGACGATGGCGGCGACGAAGCCATACACACCCACCGTCATCAGGATGGCCACCGCCGACAGCACCGAGAGCTGTTGCATGAACGGCGCGCTGGCCACCGTGCCGAGCGCGATGACGATGATCTCGGCCGACAACACGAAATCGGTGCGCACCGCGCCGACTATCTTGTCGCGCTCGAACGCCAGCATGTCGACTGACGGGTCGGCGACCGCCTGCATGAGCTCGGCATGTTCGACGTGATCTTCTCCGGCGCTGTGCAGAAAACGATGAGCGAGCTTTTCGAAGCCTTCGAAACACAGATACGCGCCGCCCACCATCAACAACGGTGTGACGGCCCACGGCGCGAAGGCGCTCACGGCCAGCGCGGCCGGCACCAGGATGAGTTTGTTGCGGAACGAACCCTTGGCCACCGCCCACACCACCGGCAGCTCGCGCTCGGCGGCGATGCCCGCCACCTGTTGTGCGTTCAAGGCCAGGTCATCACCCAGCACGCCAGCGGTCTTCTTCGCCGCCATCTGGGTCATGAGGCTGACATCATCGAGCACGGTCGTGATGTCATCGAGTAAAGCCAACAGGCTGCCTGCGGGCACGGCGCGGTCCTTATGAGGTAAGGGCGCTTATTCGGCGGGCAATCAGTCGCGAGGTCAAGCCCCGCGCTTCAACTCGCCATGCGAAAGATGGCCGTGTGCCTGACACGCATCAGCGGCTGCCGGGCTTCGATGAAGACATCGATGTCCGCGTAGTCGTGACCCTTGCGTTCAAACAGCGCCACCACCTGGCCGCGCACGGTGACAGTTTCGCCCGCTTGCGCCGTGCCGAGGTGTTGCACTTCGCTCGCGGTGTGCACCCAGGCGCCGACCGCGACACTGCGATCGACGAGAATATTGGCCTGCCGCAACAGCCACGCAGGATGCACGAGGCCAGCATAGGCATCGAGCTTGTCGGCCGCCGCGTCGGCGAATTGCCGCGCTTCTTCCGCACTCTGCGTGACCTGCAAAGTGCCGAGCACCGGCGCCGCGCGCAAGGCTTCGGGCGTGGCTGCGCGACGCGTCGATGGCAGCGGCGCATTGGGCGGCAATGGCGTGCCCGCCAGCACCGGCGCCGGCCACTGCGCGGCGCCGACCGCACACAGAGCCTGCTGTGGATTGCGCACTTCGAGTTCGAACTGCAGCCCGCCGGCATCGCGCGCCGCGAGGCGCGCGGTGACCGTCAGCACCTCGCCCGCGTAGACCGGACTGCGCAATCGAATACTGCTCGTGCCATCACGCAGAAAGTCCGAGCCAAGGGCCGCCACCACGGGATGCAGCAGATAGCCGAAGGTGGTGACGCCTGCCACCAGCCCCGCGCCAAATCCGTAGCGCTGCGCACCGTCGTCTTCATGGATGGGATTGCCGCTGTCGCGCGCGTCGTTGACGGCCGTCACCGACCAGCTCGGCAAGGTGTCGCCGGGTGCAAGGTCGGCACAGGGATGGGTTTGCTCGTTCGCCACCAGAAATTCTCCACGGCTGCGTGACGCCGCGCATGGCGGTCACCGTAGTGCAGGATTCTAAGCGGCATCGGCGCGACCATGCGCGCCGGCTTCAAAGCGACGGCTGGCGCTCAGGCAGCATGCGCCGCCGGCAGCGTCAGTTCGGCGGCGGCCATGCGCACCGTCGCCACCACTTCATTGCCGCGCCCGCGGTAGGCAAGCGCGTCAAAGCTCAATTTATTGGCCATGGCGATGCCACGACCATGGGCATGGAAAGCACGTTCGGGATCGAAATCGAGATAGCCGCGCCAATCAAACCCCGGCCCCTGGTCTGTCACCGTGATCTCAACCTCGGCGTCCAGGCGTCGGTAATCGACCGCCACCACCCGCGCCGCAAAGCGCGGGTCGCCAAGGCGGGCGGCAATTTCATCGTGTAACCGGCCGCTCTCCATGAGACGGCTCTTGTCGGCATAACTCAGCTCCAGGTTGCCGTGTTCGACCGCGTTGATCAGCAACTCGGTCAGGCCCATCACCACACGTTGCGGTTGCGGGCAGGCGTTGGCAATGAACACGCCAAGTTCGCGCGCTTCGTCCAGCGTGCGTATGCGGAACTCGGCATGCTGCAAAGTGCCGAGCACGCGGCGTTTGGCCGCCAGGCGTAGTGTGAGCTCGTGCTGGCGGCGCAGATCGGCCACCGCGGCATGGACAATAGCGCGCAGTTCCTGTTGTTCGAACGGCTTGGTGAGGTAGTAGAAGGCGCCTGCCGCAATACCTTCGGCAACATGCGCCTTGTCCGCGAACGCGGTCTGCATGATCACCGTCAGGTGGCGCAGGCTCGCGTCGGCCTTGATTCGACGCAGCAGTTCGAGCCCATCGATGTCCGGCATCTGCCAGTCCAGCAGCAGGATGTCGAACGCCTGCGGCTCGCGCTGCAAGCGCTCCCAGGCGGTCACACTGCTGCTTTCGGTCTCGATCTCATAGCCGCTGTCATCGAGCAGCCCGGCGATGATTTCCAGGAACAGTGGTTCGTCGTCGAGGGCCAGGATGCGTGGGGTGGAGTTCATGGCGATTCTCTTTGTTCTTGTTCGATGCAGCGACATCGCACACACCGCGTGGCGATCCCTGCATAGCGGCGCGGCCGCCAGCGACTTGAGGGCAGGATGAGCGGAACTTCAGCTTCGAGCCGCGCAGGCCGCCACACTGGCATGAATTTTCGATTACGCATCGTTCTTGCACTGGGCGTGTTCGGTCTGTTGCCGGGCCTGGTGACGCTCTACAGCTATCGCGACCTCGGCGCCGTCTACAGCGCCGAGACGCAGGCCTATTTCGATGTCGGCGCGCGCAACCTCATCGACGATCTCGATCACGCCGTCCTGCAGTGGCTGCGCGACCTTGATACGGTGGCGGCCGAGCTCGCGAGTCTCGCCGCCCACGAGGATGCGCAGCAACGGCGGCCACTGTTCGAAGCCGAACTGGCCGCGCATCAATACGCCAAAAACGTGTCCGAAAGCTCGGTATTCTTTGCCAACGACGGTGCGGTGCTGGCGCGCGTCGACAGCGGCGCGGTCACGCCGTCGGTGGACGCCGCGACCGTCGTGCAGCAGGAGTGGTTCAAGGCCCCGCTGCGCAATCCCGGCACGACGCATATGTTCGGCCCGCAACGTGGTCTGGTGGGCGACGACACATCGCAGTCGCAAGGGATATTGCTCGCTCATGGCGTGCTCGACAGCGATGCCCGCCCCATCGGCGTGATCCTGCGGCTGATTGATTTCAAATGCGTGGAAAGCATCATTGCCGACGCCAAGGCGGCGTGGAACACCGTGCACAGGCACCAGCTTGAGGTAGCCGTGGTCGATGCTGACCAGCGCCTTTTGTACAGCGACGCAGCGGGCGACGGTGCGCCGCCCTCCGCCACGGGTGGCGCACTGACCGAGCTTTTGACCGCGCACAGAGAACGGCGCGCGACGGCGGCCAGCGTCGACGGTGAAAGGCCGGTCTATGGCATCGCCGCCAGTCGTGCACTCAGTGACCAGCACCAGCACGCCCGGTTGGTGACGGGCTGGAGCGTGGTGCTGGCGGCGCCGCACCAAAACGCCTTTGCCGCCATCGAGTCGGCGACCCGCAATGTGCGGCTCACGCTGCTCGCGACCATGGTGCTGCTGGCCGCGGCTGCGCTGCAGTTGAGCCGCCGTCTCATGCAGCCTATCGACGCCACCCGCGCCGCGGTCAAACGCATGGCGGAAAACAATCTTGCGCCGCTCGATCACGAGGCGGTGCGTGACAGCGAATTCACCCGCGTGTTTGCCGAGCTCGACGTGCTACGCGCCCGGCTCGGTGAGCGCCAGGACAGAGAAGCCGAGATCGCACGTCTGAACGATGAACTCGAACAGCGCGTCGCCGAGCGCACCGCCGAACTCAAGGCCGAGATGGGCCGCAGCCGCGCCGCTTCGCAGCGCTTTCGGGATTTCGTCGCGGCCGCCACCGAGATGCTGTGGGAAACCGACGCCGATCTGCGTTACACGTTCATGTCCGAGGGCTGCGCGCCGGTCATCGGCCTGCCGGCCTCGGCCTTGCTGGGACAGGTGTGCAACTACCTGGTGCCACCGCCCGACGTACCAGCCACCGATGCCGCCTGGCGCGCACAGCGCGCGCTGGTGACCGCGCGCCAGCCGTTCCAGAATTTCGAAGTGCACTTCACCCATCGCGACGGCCGCGCGATGGCGCTGCAGGTCAGCGGCGTGCCGACCTTTGATGTCGATGGCATCTTCCGCGGCTATCGTGGCGTGGGCCGCGATTTGAGCGCGCAACGCGAGGCCGAGCGACAACGCGCCGACGCCGAGCTGCGCTCGCGCCTGATGTTCGAGACCGCCAGCGACGGCATTCTCGTCACCCACACCGATGGCACCGTGATCGCGGCGAATCCCGCCGCCGAACGCATCTTCGGCTACGCCGAAGGCCAACTGCTCGGCCACAATGTGGCGGAGCTGGTGCACGACACCGCCAATTTCATTTTTCAGGCGGTGGAAGTGGCGACCCGCGAAGGCCGCATCAGCGAAGTGAGCGCGCGCCGCGCCGACGGCAGCGAGATTACGGTCGACGTCACCATCAGCCGTGGCGAAAGCGAGGGCGTCACACTGCTGACCGCCGTCGTTCGCGACGCCACCCAGCGTCTGCACAACGAAGCGCTGCTCATCGAAGCGCGTGAGCACGCTGAAGCGGCGGGCCGCGCCAAGGCCGATTTCCTGGCCAATATGAGCCACGAGATTCGCACCCCCATGAACGCCGTTATCGGTCTCGCACATCTTGCGCTGCGCAAGAATCCGTCGCCCGAGATGCGCGATTACCTGACGAAGATACACAGCGCCGGCAGCGCCCTGCTCGGCATCGTCAACGACATTCTCGATTTCTCGAAAATCGAAGCCGACAAGCTTGAACTCGAAGACGTGCCCTTCCGTCTCGACACCGTGATGGCCAATGTGGTGGCGATGGTCAGCATGAGCATTCGCGAAAAAGGCTTGCTGCTGGTGGTCGACAATCCGGCCTCGGTGCCGCAGTGCCTGCGGGGCGACCCGCTGCGCCTGCAACAGGTGCTGCTCAATCTCATGAGCAATGCCATCAAGTTCACGCGCCAGGGTGAGGTGCTCATCAAGGTCCGTGCGCGGCAGGCGGACCACGGCCAGGCGCACCTCGAAATCGCCGTCAGCGATACCGGCATCGGCCTCAGCGCCACGCAGCAGGCCGCGCTGTTCCAGAGCTTTTCCCAGGCCGATTCCTCCCATACCCGTCGCTATGGCGGCACTGGCCTTGGACTCGCGATCTGCAAACGGCTGGTCGGCATGATGGGTGGCGCCATCGACTGCACCAGCAGCGAGGGCGTGGGCAGCACGTTCCGCTTCGATGTGCGCCTGACACTCGGCGAGCAACAGACGCCAGAGCTAGCGCCGGCGTGGCTGCGGGCGCTGCGCGTACTGGTGGTCGACGATCACGCACTGTGTCGCCAGGTGGTGTGCGACATGATGCGTGCACTCGGCGCGAGCGCCGACAGCGCCGCCGATGCGCGCGAAGCGCTGGCCATGATGCGTGAGGCCTTGGCCCATAAGCCTTACGACCTGGTGTTGATGGATTGGCGCATGCCGGACATCGACGGCCTTGAGGCCAGCGCCCTCATTCGCGGCGAGGCCGCGCTGGCGGCGCACACCCGCATCGTCATGCTGACGGCGTTCGACGATCCGGATCTGCGCGAACGTGCGACCCGCGCCGGGCTCGATGGCTTCCTGCTCAAGCCCTTGAGCACCAATGATCTGCTCGGCCAGATGCTGGCCCTGTACGACCAGTCGCCAGTGGCGCAGGCGGCGCAGGTCGTCGGTGCCGAGGCCAGCGCCAGCGCGCTGGCCGGCGTGCGCGTGCTGCTGGTCGAAGACAACGAAATCAATCGACAGATAGCCTTGAGCCTGTTGAGCGATGCCGGTGCGCAGGTTGAATGCGCCGCCAATGGCCGCATCGCTGTCGAATATCTCGAAGCGCGCGGCGCGCGTGCTTTCGACTGCGTGCTGATGGACTTGCAGATGCCGGAGATGGACGGCTACGAAGCGACGCGTCGCATCCGTGCATGGCCCGACTTCCAGCAACTGCCAATCATTGCCATGACCGCTCACGCCATGGCCGAGGCGCGCAGTCTGTGTCTGGCCGCTGGCATGAACGAACACCTGGTCAAACCCATCGACCCGCAGCAGTTTCTGGCGACCATCGCGGCCCTGGTCAATGCGACCGCGTCCGCGCCGGCCAGTGTGACGGCCAGCCCCGCGCCCACGACACCCGCCAACGACAGCCTGCCGCCGCTCGCCACGCTCGACATTCCCGGCGTCGATGTCGCCACCGCCCTGCGCCGTCTGGGCGGACGCGAGAGTCTGTACCTGCGCACCCTGCAGCAGTTTCTGGCGCGCGGCGCCGGCACCGCCGATGACATCGCTCAGAGCCTCGCCGACGCCGAGCAAAGCACGGCCGTGCGCCACGCCCATACCGCCAAGAGCGTACTCGGTTATGTCGGTGCGGAGCAGGCGCGCGAATTGGCGGCGCGCCTGGAGAAGATGCTCGGCGACGGCGCCGATAGCCACGAAGTCGAAGCGGTGCTGGCGCAATTTCGCCAAGCGCTCGGCACGCTGGTGAGCAGTCTGACGCCGGTGGTCGAAGCGCGCATGGCGGGGTGAAACCTGGCGGCGCGCTTCAGCGTCGTTTGTTCGCCTTCGCCTTGGCGCTGTGCTTCACGGTCTTGCCACTCGACTCGCCGAGCGGCAGCTCGGTGCGATACACCACCGGCTTCAATGCAAAGCTGGTCTGGATGTTGCCGACGCCAGGAATGCGCGTCAGTTTGTCACCGAGAAAACGTTCGTAGGACTCAAGGTCCGGCACCACCACGCGCAGCAGGTAATCCGAATTGCCGGTCATGAGATAGCACTCCATGACTTCCGGACAAGCCGTGATGCGCGACTGGAACTGCTCCAGGGCTTCGCGCTCCTGGCTGCGCAATGAAACGTTGATGAAGGCGCTGATCGGGAGACCGACGGCGACCGCATCGAGAATCGCCACGTAGCGCCGGATGATGCCACTGTCCTCCAGCGCCTTGACCCGCCGCAGACAGGGAGAGGGCGACAACCCGACGTCCTCCGCCAGTTGCAGATTGGTCAAACGCGCGTCGTTCTGCAGGTGACTCAGGATTCGGTAGTCCATGCGGTCCAAGGGTTGCGTTGGCATAAATGACCTCAAATCTCACTATTGCTTGGTATGGATTGCGCGCGCGCCCGACACTGACGCGATTTTGGCAGCTAATTGCGATGCCTGCCCATTAGACTTTTCGCGCCCGTTTAGAAACGCGGAAAGCCGTGATGAACAAGCCCGACAATGCTGACGATGGATACGCGCTCGAAGAGCGCGAATGGTTGGACTCGCTCGACTATCTGTGCGCGACCTACGGGCCGCAGCGCACCCATGCGCTGCTGCACGCGGTGCTCGGGCATGCAACGAGTATCGGCGTGCCCATCAACGAGGCGCCGCTCAACACGCCCTATGTGAACACCATCGCCGTGGCTGAGCAGCCGCCCTACCCCGGTGACATCGAGCTTGAAAAACGCATCGAGAATCTCATTCGCTGGAATGCCATGGCGATGGTGCTGCAGGCAGCCGATGCCGGTCATGGCGTCGGTGGTCACATCGCCACCTATGCGTCGGCCGCCACGCAGATGGAAGTCGGCTTTCAGCATTTCTTTCGCAACAAGGGCAGCGACTATGGCGGCGACACGGTTATCTTCCAACCGCACGCCGCACCCGGCGTCTATGCCCGCGCCTTTCTTGAAGGCCGACTGAGCGAGCACCAGCTCGGCAATTTCCGTCGTCAGCTGGCGCCCGGCGGCGGACTGTCGTCCTATCCCCACCCGCGCGCCATGCCGGACTTCTGGGCCGTGCCCTGTGCCTCCATGGGTTTGTCGACGCCGACCGCCATCTACCAGGCGCGCTTCGCCAAATACCTCGAGAATCGCGGGCTCAAGCCGCGCAACGGCGGCAAGGTCTGGTGTTTCATCGGCGACGGTGAAGCGGACGAGCCGGAAGTGCTGGGCACCATTTCCATTGCCGCGCGCGAGAAACTCGACAACCTGATTCTGGTCGTCAACTGCAATCTGCAGCGCCTCGACGGCCCGGTGCGCGGCAACGGCAAAATCATCCAGGAACTCGAACGCCGCTTCCGTGGCGCGGACTGGAACGTGCTCAAAGTGATCTGGGGCAGCGGTTGGGACGCGCTCCTGGCCCAGGACCACGCGGGAACGCTGCGCAAGCGCATGGAAAACGCGCTCGACGGCGACTACCAGTATTACTCGGTGCTGCCGGGCGACCGCCAGCGCGAACACTGGGTGGAGAACAATCCCGAACTGCGACGCCTCATGGAATCGCTGACCGATGACGAAGTGCGGCTGATCAAGCGCGGCGGCCAGGATCCCAAGAAAATTTTTGCCGCCTATCAGCGCGCGCTGCGCTCGAAAGATCAGCCGACCGTGATCCTGGTGAAGACGGTCAAAGGTGACGGCCTCGGCGCGGTGCAGGGCACCAACACCGTACATCAGAAGAAGAATCTGAAACCGCAGGAACGTGAGCGCTGTGCACGCGACTACGGTGTGCCACTCAGTGCCGAGGCGGTGATGCGCGCCGAATTCTATCGGCCGGCCGACGACAGTGCGGAAATGCGATATCTGAAAACGCGGCGCGCGGCCCTGGGCGGCAGCCTGCCAACGCGCGAAGTCGACTGCCCGGCGCTGCCCACGCCGCCGCGCGAACGCTTCGCGGAATTTCTGCAGGGTTCGAACGAGCGCCCGGTGTCGACCACCGCGGCGGCGGTGCGTCTGCTCACCAAGCTCCTCAAGGATCCGGATATCGGCCGCTACGTGGTGCCCATCGTGCCCGACGAGGCGCGCACCTTCGGCATGGACGCGCTGTTCAAGGCGGCCGGCATCTATGCGCCCGAAGGTCAGCACTACACACCGGTGGATGCCGGCTCGCTGCTACCCTACAAGGAAGCCGTCGACGGTCAGATTCTGCAGGAAGGGATCTGCGAAACCGGCGCCATGGCCTCGTTCCTGGCGGCCGGCACCGCTTACGCGATGCACGGCGTGCCGACCATCCCGTTTTATATCTTCTACTCGATGTTCGGCTTTCAACGCGTCGGCGACATGATCTGGGCGTGTGGCGACATGCTCGCGCGCGGCTTTCTGCTCGGTGGCACCGCCGGCCGCACCACCCTCAACGGTGAAGGGCTGCAGCACCAGGACGGGCACTCGCAGCTCGTGGCGAGCACCGTGCCCAACCTCATGAGTTATGACCCGGCCTTTGCCTATGAGCTCGCCATCATCATTCGCGATGGCATTCGCCGCATGTATGGCGAGGGCGAGAAGGTGTTCTATTACCTGACGGTGTACAACGAAAGCTACCCCATGCCGCCATTGCCGCAGGACGACCCCAGCGCAGGCATTCTGCGCGGTCTCTATCGTTTGCGTCGACATGCCGCCACCGACGGCGCGAGCCGCCACGTGCACCTGCTCGCGAGCGGCAGTCTCATGCAACAGGCGCTCGCCGCCGTGCCGCTCCTCGAAGCACGGGGCTGCGCGGTCGATGTGTGGAGCGTGACGAGCTACAACGCCCTGCAGCGCGATGCACTGGCCTGCGAACGCTGGAACCGTCTGCATCCCGAAGCGCCGCCGCGCACGCCCTACCTTGCACAAATGCTGGCGGGCGAGAGCGGCGTGTTCGTCGCGGTGTCGGATTACATGAAGAGCTATGCCGGCGCGATTGCAGCGTGGATACCGGGCGAGTTCACCGCGCTCGGCACCGACGGCTTTGGCGTCAGCGATACACGGCAGGCGCTCAGGCGTTACTTTGAAGTCGACGCGGCGCACATCGTGCTGGCCGCCCTGGATGGACTCAAGCGTCGCGGTGAAGCCCGCGCGGCGGAGATGAGCGACGTCATCCGCGAGTTCGCCCTCGATACCGAAGCGAGCGCGGCGGCCGAGCACTGACATGGGTGCACACAGCACAGCGCTCATGATCCCGGACTTGGGCGAAGGCGCGGCGGAAGGCACGGTGGTGGCCGTGCTGTTCGGCGTCGGCGCGATGGTCGCGGCAGGCCAGAGTCTGCTTGAAATCGAAACCGACAAGGTCACCCTGGAAGTGCCGGCCGAGTGCGCCGGATGCATCATGGAAGTTGCGGTTGAAGTCGGGCAAACGGTGTCTGCCGGTACGCGTTTCGCAACCCTCGCGGCGAGCGATGCGCCGTCAACGGTTACTTTGCCGCGCGCCGGCGACGCGGCGACAGCGACACCGGAAAGCGCATTGTCAGCCGTTCCTGTCGATGACTCGCCAGCGCCTGCGTCGCTATTCGCAATGCCACCCGCGGATGTTCCGCGCGCGCCGCGCACCACCGCGCCCATGATCCCGGCCGGCCCGGCGGCGCGGCGCGAAGCGCGCGAACTCGGCGTTGATCTTGCGCAGGTGCGCGGCACCGGGCCGCGCCAGCGCATCAGTCGCGAGGATGTGCGGCGGCATGTGCAACAGCACTTCAAGAGCACTCCCCTTGCAACGCCCGCATTTGAAACGCTGCCCGATCTCGCGACCTTTGGCGCCGTGCATACGCAGGCGCTGCCGCGCATCGCGCGCACCACGGCCAGGAACATGGCGCGCTCGGCGAGCCTCATTCCACACGCATGGATTCAGGCGCGCGCCGACGTCACTGCCCTCGAAGCAGCGCGGCGCGATCTGCGCAAATCCCATCGCGAAGGAGCAGCGCCCATCACCCTGAGTGTGCTCATGGTGCGCGCGGTGGCCAAGCTGCTGCGTGCACAGCCGCTGTTCAATGCTGCCTACGACGCCGAACATCACGCCCTGGTGTTTCGCGAATACGTGAACGTGGGACTCGCCGTGGCAACGCCGCGCGGCCTGGTGGTGCCGGTAGCGCGTGAACCACTCGCCCATGATCTCGCCGGTCTCGCCGCCCAACTCGATGAATTGATACGCGGCGCGCGCGAACAGCGGCTGCCATTGCGCGCCTACCAGGGCGCCGGCTTCACGATTTCAAATCTCGGTGGAATGAAGGTCGAGACCTTGCAACCGCTGGTGAATTGGCCGGAGCTCGCCATACTCGGCGTCGGCGCGCTGCAGGAAACCCCGTGTGTGCTTGCCGGGCAGATTGTCGTGCGTCAATGCCTGTCGCTGACCTTGGGCTTTGACCACCGTGTCATCAACGGCGCCGATGCCGCAAATTTCCTGAGCGCGTTGGTGGCCGAGCTGGAAAATCCGCTGCGTCTGGCGTCGGACATGCCGGCCAACGGCAGCTGACGGCGGGCCGCGCCCCACGCGCAGCTCGCCGCGGGCGCCGCGATGTGTCGCCCGTCGCTCAGGCCGCCGCCGTCTGCAGCGCGCTCAGCAAGGCCTGCGGTTCGGCCGGCTTGCCGAGGAACACCACGCCGCCGGCGCGCGCCACTTCACGCGTGACCGTATCGGTGTAACCGCTGTACAGCACCACCGGCACATCGGCGCGCACTTCGCGCAGCTTCGCGGTCAGTTCGAGGCCGGTGAGGCCTGGCATGGTCTGATCGGTGAACACCACGTCGAAGTTCTCGGGATGGGCGGCGAACAGTGTGCGCGCTTCGAGGCCATTGGCGACCAGCGTAGGATGGGCGCCCTCGCCGAGTAGCAGTTCATTGACGAAGTTGCGTATCAAGGGTTCGTCGTCCACCACCAGCACACGCAATCCAGTGACCGCCACCGCGCGTTGTTCTGCCACGGCCGTGCCTTCCAGCAAGGCATGGGCCGGACGGAACAGCAGCACGAATTCGGTGCCCACACCGGGCTCGGACCTGACCAGGATGTGGCCGTCTGCGCGATGCATGATGCCGTGCACCACCGACAGGCCCATGCCGCTGCCCTTGCCCACTTCCTTGGTGGTGTAGAACGGGTCGAAGATGCGCGTCAGGGTCGCCGCGTCCATGCCGGCGCCATCATCGCTGACCGAGATGGCCACGTAGTCGCCGTCCACCGGCATCTGGCAGGCAGCGCAGCGATCATGAAACGTCGCGACATCATCAATGCGGATCACGATGTGGCCATGGCTGTCGACCGCGTCACGCGCGTTGACCACGAGATTGACCAGCACTTGGTGCAAGTCGACGGCGTCCATCGCTATCGGTGGCACTGGCTCGCGCACCTCGAGCTTGAATTCGATGCTGGATGGAATGATGGTGCTGAGCAGGTGCGCCACTTCGCGCGCCACCGCCACCGGCTCGATGGCCTGGCTCTGGCCGCTGGGCGCGGCACGGCTGAAGGCCAGCATCTTGGCCACCACGTCGCGACCGCGTTCACCGGCCGTCACCACCGCGTTGAGATATTCGGCAAGCTTGCTGCTCGGATCTTGTGCAAAGCGGTCGCGCGCGAGGGTGCCGAAACCAATCACGCTGGCAAGAATGTTGTTGAAGTCGTGGGCGATGCCGCCCGCCAGCTGCCCCACCGCTTCCATTTTCTGCGCCTGCTGAATCTGCAGGCGCAGGCGTTCGTGCTCGACTTCCTGGGTGCGCGCTTCGGTGATGTCTTCCAGCGCGCCGACAAAGCCGAGCGAACTGCCGGCGCCGTGAGTACGCGCCACGCGCACATGCACGATACGCATACTGACCTTGGGAAATACCGCCCGATATTCGATTTCCCATACCGGCGCGTCGCTGCTGACATAGTCGTTCCAGCTTGCAATCACCCTTGGGCGATCTTCCGGATGAATGAATTCCCTCCAGCTGTCGCCCATGCCTTGCTCGGCGTCCAGTTCGAAATTCTTGCGCAGCGAGGCGTTCAGGTACTGCAGGGCGCCTGCGCTGTCGGTCCAGAAAATGCCGATCGGTGAATTGTCGAGCACTGCACGCAAGCGCGCTTCGCTGTCGATGAGCGCGGCTTCGGTGCGCTTCTTGTCGTTGATGTCGAGATGGATACCGATCAGGCGCAGCGCGCGACCATCCTCACCACGCGCTGTCACCACGCCACGGCTCAACACCCAGTGCCATTTGCCATTCCCGGAGGAAATACGGAATTCGACCGCGTAGCCCGCGGTCTCGCCATGCAGGTAGGCGCCGAATGCCGTACGCACACGCTCGCGGTCATCGACATGGATAATGTTCGCCCAATCATCTCGCGAATGGGGATGCGCGGCTGCACTGAAACCAAGACGCGTCAGCCATTGGCTGGAGGTGGTGGCGGCACCCGACTCCAGGTCGAGCTCCCACAGACCTATCGGCACGTTATCCAGCACCAGCTGCAAGCGCTCCTGCTCGGCCACCAGCGCATCCTGGACGTTCTTGAGCCGCGTGATATCCATGTGCACGCCAGACATGCGCAAAGCCCGGCCTTCCGGCGTCCGCACGGTGACGGTGCCGCGGTCCAGCACCCAGATGTAGCTGCCGTCCTTCTTGCGCAGGCGATGCTCGGATTCGTAATGCTCGCAATTGCCGGCGATATGCGCTGCCACCGCGGCAATCGCATGCTCGATGTCGTCGGGATGAATGAAGCTCTTCCAGGTGTCGACATGATGCCTGAGCTCGCTGAGCTCGTAGCCGAGCATGCGCGCCCAGGTCTCGTTGTACTGCACGGCGTCGGTGGTGAGATCCCAATCCCACACGCCGGCCGCCGCGCCCTGGATCACGAACTCCAGCCACACCTGCTGGCGTGCCTGCGCGCGTTCCATGGACTGACGTTGTATTTCGGCCGCGGCGCGTCGCGCCACCGTGCCGAGCAGCGCGCGGGTGCTGGCCTCGTCGGTCGGGCGACAGCGACGCAGCGCATAGAGCATGCCGATGGGTTTGCCGGCCAGGTCGATGATGGGTTCGGCATACAGGCATTCATGATCGTGACCGGCCAACAGCGGGTCGTCGGGAAACAGACTGTTCAGGCAGGCGCATTGACTGAAGCCTGGCGCGCCATCACGGATGGCGGCGGCGCTGCCCAGCACTTCGCTTTCTTCGAATTCCGCGCGCTGCGGCCAACTGCCGAGCAGACGCTGGCGCTGGTTGTTCTCGACGAAGCGCACCACGCCGGCGGCGCTGGCATCGATGCCGTAGGCGAGGGCCTCGGCGAACAAATCAAACGGGTCGTGCAGCACATCGATGCGCGCGAGGCGGTCGAGCGCGAGGCGCAGGCGTTCTCTCTCGGTGATATCTGTGCGCAGCGAAATGTATCCGCCGTGCCGGCCGCCTCTGCCGACCAAGGGCAGAATGCTCGACTGTACCCAGTAGGGCGCGCCGTCCTTGCGCCGGTTCTGCAATACGCCGTGCCAGGCTTGACCATCGAGGATGGTGTTCCACAGTTGGCGATAGGCTTCTTCGCCATGGGCGTCGGACTTCAAGAGGCGATGGTTATTCCCCAGTAGTTCAGCGCGCGAGTAACCGCTGATTTCGCAGAATTTGTCGTTGGCATGCACGATGTCTCCGAACTCATCGGTGATGGAAACGATGGCATGGGCGTCGAGCGCCTTGCGCAGGGAATCGAGTTCGGCGTTGGTGGTGGCGAGGGTCTGCGACTGTTCGAGTAAAATGCCCTTGTCGCTTTCGAGGCGCGCCACCATATGATTGAAAGCCTGCGCGAGATTGGCGAGCTCGTCCTCGCCGTTCAAGGTGACGCGCACGCCGAATTCGCCGCCACTGACGGCCTGGGCCGCGGCCTCGATGGTGCCGAGCCGCGCACGGTAGACACGATCACCCACCCACCACAGCAGCAACAGCACCACGGCGAACTCGAGACCATGGCGCGTCGCTTCCCTGCGCGCGACGACACTGGCGGCGGCCAGCGCGGCCTCGGTGCGGTCGCGTCGGTAGAGACGTCCGATTTCCCGTGGCGGCTGACCATCGGCCGCCGGTGCCATGACCGGCGTCACCGCATAGAAACGCGAGCCACGGACCTCGCCACCCGCCGCCGGCTCACGCCCATCGACGAGACCAAAATGCGACTTGTCGAAGCTGGCGCCGGTTTCCTGCGCACCGCTGGCCGCCAGCACATTGCCGGCGGTATCCACCAGCACCGCAGCCTCGAAATCCGGATCGAGCGTCAGCGCCTCGAACGCCGCCGTGACATCGCCGGCATGATGCTTGAGCAGGGAGTGCGCGAGCTGCGCGGTCATCTCGTTCGAGGTCGACACCACGCGCGTCGCCATCTGCGCCAGGGCATGACGACGGTTGGCGTCGAATTCGTGCACGTAGGTGTCGATGAGCAGCAGCGCGAAGCCGACCGCCATGATCGCGGGAAAGGTCACACGCAGCGGATAGCGCGCCAGAAGCCGGTAAAGCGCCAGCGCGGGTCGCCACGTCGGCAGGGGCGCTGTGTACTCAGTCATCGTGCGGGGGACATCTAAGCTTGTTCATCGGCTTTGCTCGGCCACGAGTGCGGCGTCACCCAATTCCAGGTGGCTGGCCAGCAACGCCATGTCCAAAGGTTTTTCCAGGCACAGATCGGCGCCGGCGACACGCATCGCCTCACGGGTTTCACTGTTCATGTAGCCCGACAGGAACACCACGCGGGTGGCGCGGGTGGAGGGGTCGGCTTTGATACGGCGGCAGACTTCAAGGCCGTCCAAGCCCGGCATTTTGAGATCAAGCAGCACCACCGTGGGGTGGAAGGTGGCGACCTTGAAGCCGGCTTCGAAGCCATCGCCGGCAATCTCCGTCTCGACACCGTGGGTGCTGAGGAAATCGCACAGCAGGCGCCGGATCTGCGGGTCATCGTCGACCACCAGGGTGCGGGCCTGGCCACTGCCCTGGGCGCTGACGAAGGGAATGCCACGCTCGCGCGCAAAGCGCTCAACCTCGTGACGGGCGAAGCGTCGGTGGCCGCCGGGCGTGATGCGATCGGCGCACAGGCCCTTGTTGGCCCAGGCACGCACCGTGACCGGCGCGACACCGAGCAGGTGGGCGACCTCGGCGGGGGTCAGGAAATCCTCGTTTTGTTCGACCATCATGGCTGCCTTGTAGGGTGGAAATCATATAGCGGTTCGAGCGGTTGATTCTTTAGGGCTCCCTTAGGGCTCAGATGGGCCGCAAGGCCAAGCCCGGTTGACGCACATCAAGTCGATGCCAGGGATCGCGGGCGACATTGGCGACGCGGCATGTCGGCCGCGGACGCGATGTCGGTGACAGGGGGAGTCTTGATGAGCAGCGTGGCGAAGGTGGTGGAGACGGCGGACGCGGCAGGGGGCCTCGAAGTGCGACCCATGACCGGCAACGAGGCCATCGCGCGCGGCGCCTGGGAAGCGGGCGTGCGCCTGGCCAGTGCCTACCCCGGCACGCCCTCGACCGAGATTCTCGAAAACCTCGCCCTCTACCCGCGCGAAGACCTGCACGCGCAGTGGTCGACCAATGAGAAAGTCGCGCTCGATGTCGCCATCGGCGCGAGCTACTGCGGCGTGCGCGCCCTGACCGCCGCCAAGCACGTCGGTCTCAATGTCGCCGCCGATGCCTTGCTCTCACAGGCCTATATCGGCGTGCACGGCGGCCTGGTGCTGGCCATCTGCGACGACCCCGGCATCCACAGCTCGCAGACCGAACAGGACACCCGCCTTTACGCCCGCCTGGCGACGGTGCCGGTGCTGGAGCCGGCCGACGCCCAGGAAGCACTGGAATACACGCGTCTCGCTTTTGACTTGAGCGAAGAATTCGACACGCCGGTGATCGTGCGCAGCACCACGCGCCTGTCCCATACCCGCGCGCCGGTGCGCGTCGGGCCGCGTCAGGAAGTGCCGCCCAAACCGTTTCGCGAAGAGCCCGAGCGCAATGTGATCATGCCCAGCCTGTCGCGGCGTCAGCGGCCGCGCATCATCGCGCGTGAAAAGAATCTCGAAGCGTGGTTCAGCGCCTCAGCGCTCACCCGTCGCGAAATGCGCAGCGCCAAGATCGGCGTGATCACGGTCGGCATGGCCTATGTGTACGTGAAGGAAGTGCTGCCCGAAGCGAGCGTATTGAAACTGCCGTCGTCCTATCCGCTGGCGCGCGATGCGATACGTGAGTTCTGCGCGAGCGTCGAACGGGTGTTCGTGGTCGAGGAGCTGGAAGCCATCGTCGAGACCGAAGTGCGCGCCATGGGCATTGACGCCCACGGCAAGCAATTCTTCACGCGTATCGGCGAGCTGTCGGCCGAGAACGTGCGTGAAGGTTTCGTCGCCGCCGGCATTCTCGCGGCGCGGCCCGCCATGCCGCCCGCGCCGTTCACGCCGCTGGTGCGGCCGCCGGTGCTGTGCGCCGGCTGCCCGCACATCGGCAGTTACCACGGCCTGCGCGGCGACGATGCGCGCGTGACCGGCGATATCGGCTGCTACACCCTCGCGGCCTTGAAACCGTTGGCAGCGATGGACACCTGTGTATCGATGGGCTCCAGCATCGGCAACGCGGTCGGCATGTCGCTGTCACGCGCCGAGCGCAAACCCATCGTCGCCACCATCGGCGATTCGACCTTCCTGCACGGCGGCATCCCGGCCTTGATAGACGCGGTCTACAACCAGGCCAACATCACCGTGCTGTTGCTCGACAACCGCACGGTGGCCATGACCGGTGGCCAGGATCATCCCGGCACCGGCAAGACCCTGCGCGGCGACAAGACCCACAAGGTCGATTACGAAGCCATCTGCCGCGCGGCCGGCGTCAGCTGGATCAAACGTATCGATTCCTACGATCTCGCTGTCGGTCACCAGACCTTGCGCGAAGCGATGGAGTACGACGGCGTGGCGGTGGTGATCTCCGATCGGCCCTGTGTGCTGGATCCGGTCAAGATTAAAGGCACGCCGTTCCGCGTGCGCGCCGAGGCCTGCACCGCCTGTCAGTCGTGCATGAATCTCGGCTGCCCGGCCATCACCTGGAGCGATGAATTGTTCGAAGGCCGGCACAAGGTGCAAATCGATCAGTCCTTGTGCATTGGCTGTTCGATGTGTGTGCAGGTGTGCCCGACCGACGGCCTGGCTTGCGGCGCGATCGAGGCCGGCGCATGAGCGCGACGCTTGAGCCGGTGTTCGGCGCGAATGTCGACGCCACGCGCCCGACCAATGTGCTGGTGGTGGGCGTTGGTGGGCAAGGCGTGATCATGGTGTCGAAAGTCATGGCGCGCATCGCGCAACTGCACTGCCGTGAAATCAAACAGAGCGAAGTGCATGGCATGGCCAAGCGCGGCGGCTCGGTGTTCAGCCATGTGCGCTTCGGCGCCGAAGTGTGGGCGCCGACCATCGCGCTCGGCGAAGCGGATGTGGTGGTGGCGCTGGAGTGGGCCGAAGGTTTGCGCTGGCTGCCGTATCTGAATCCCGTCAGCGGCAGCCTGATTGTCGATACCAAGCGCATCGTGCCGCCGTTTGGCTGCATAGACCGTCGCCGCGGCGCGACGCTCGCCTATCCCGATACGCGTATCGCCGAAGTCGCCGCGCACGTGCCGAATCTCTATGCGCTCGACGCTGAAGGCATGGCCGAGGCACTGGGCAATCCGCGCGTGGCCAACACCGTGCTGCTCGGCGTGTTGTCGACCACCCTCGATTTCCCGGCCGAGGAATGGCGGCGCGTGATTGCCGAATTCGTGCCGGCCGCCACCGTCAGCACCAATCTCGAAGCATTGGAAGTCGGTCGCAAGTGGGCGCGGCGCGTGCATGAAGGCGAAGCCGTCACCGCGCCACTCAATCTGCCGCAAGCGCGGCCCGCCGCCGCGGTCGTCGACAGCGTCGCGCTCGACATCAACCCGGCCTGGTGCAAGGGCTGCGACATCTGCGTGAAGATGTGTCCGGAGCTGTGCCTGCGCTTGAATGAAAACCAGAAGGCCGAGTTGACCGACGCCGCGCTCTGCACCGGCTGCCATATCTGCGAATGGCTGTGCCCGGACTTCGCCATCAAGGTCAACCTGCTGCCGACAGCAGAGGCGCAGCACGCATGAATACATCCACGCAACTGGTCAACCTGCAGGGCAACCGCGCCTGTGCGCTGGCCGCCATCGCGGCCGGCTGCCGCTTCTACGCCGGTTATCCCATTACGCCGTCGACTGAGATCGCCGAGACCATGGCCGCCGAGTTACCCAAGCTCGGCGGCGTGTTCATCCAGATGGAAGACGAAATCGCGTCGATGGCGGCGGTGGTCGGCGCGGCCATGGGCGGCGCCATTGCCATGACCGCCACCAGCGGGCCGGGCTTTTCACTCAAGCAGGAGAATCTCGGCTACGCCAGCGCCGCCGAGATTCCGTGCGTGGTGGTGAACGTGATGCGCGGTGGGCCGAGCACCGGCATGCCGACACGTCCTGCGCAGGGCGATGTGATGCAGGCGCGCTGGGGCACCCATGGCGATCATCCGATCATCGTGCTGACGCCGGCCTCGGTGCCCGAGATTCATGCGCAGACGCGCAAGGCTTTTGAACTGTCGGAGCGTTTTCGCATTCCAGTGGTGGTGTTGTACGACGAAGTGCTGGGGCACCTGGTCGAGACCGTCGAGCTCGGCGCCACGGGTGCAGTGACGCCGGTCGAACGACGCTACACCCGCGCCGCGCGTGACAGCTATCAACCCTATGCGCCCGACGAAGACGGCATACCGGTGATGGCGCGTCCCGGTGATGGCTACCGCACCCACACCACCGGCCTCACCCACGACACCAATGGCTTCCCGACCCAGGATTCGGTGCGCGTGGCGCGCATCATGGAGCGCCTGCTCGGCAAGACCGACAGGCATCGCGATGCCATCGAGCAATGGCACTGCATCGAATGCGACGACGCCGAAGTGCTGGTGGTGGCCTACGGCATCAGCGCGCGTGCCGCGACTCACGCGGTGCATACGGCGCGCGCACGCGGCATCGCCGCCGGGCTGTTCCGCCCCATCACGCTGTGGCCGTTTCCGGAAAGAGCATTCGCGCACGCGACGCGCCACGCGCACACAGTGCTGGTGCCGGAACTGAATGCCGGACAGTTGCGCCTCGAAATAGAGCGGCTGTGCGCTCACAACCCGGCCGTGCATGGTCTCCATCGCCTCGATGGCGAGACCCTGACGCCCGCCCAGATCCTCGCCGACATCGAGCGCCTGGCGGCATCGAAGCCGCGCATGCGCCGCGTCGGCGACAGTGCCTGAGGAAGAGCTGCAATGAATCGACCCGTGAGCAAGGACTTCGACATTCGCGACTACCTGCGCCTCGATCGCATGCCGCACTTTTTGTGTCCGGGCTGCGGCCATGGCATCGCGCTACGCGCGCTGCTGTGGGCCATCCATGAGCTTGATCTCAACAAGGACAAGCTCGCGGTGGTGAGCGGCATCGGCTGCTCGGGGCGCTTGTCGGCCTATGTCGACGCCAACACCTATCACACCACCCACGGTCGACCCTTGGCGTTTGCGACCGGCTTGAAGCTGGCACGACCCGATCTCACTGTCGTCGTCATCACTGGCGACGGCGACAGTCTCGCCATCGGCGGCAACCACCTCATTCACGCCTGCCGACGCAATCTCGATCTGACCTGTCTCATGCTCAACAACGAGGTCTATGGCATGACCGGCGGCCAGGCCTCGCCCACCACCAGCGCCGACCGCTATACCACCACCACGCCGCTCGGCAATCACGAGCCGCGCTTCGATGCCTGCAAACTGGCGCAGGCAGCCGGCGCGAGTTTCGTCGGGCGCGAAGTGACGCTGCAGTTGCCGGCGCTGAAGAACCTCATTCGTGAAGGCATCGCCCATGCGGGCTTTTCTTTCGTCGAGGTGATGTCGGACTGTACCGAGATCTACGGTCGCAAGAATGAACTCGGTTCGTCGCCGGAAATGGTCCTGCGCCAGAAGCACGATGTACGACCGGAATCCTACGGCAACCAGGTCGAGCGGCCGTTCCGCCCCGGCCCGTGGCAGACCGGCATCCTGGCGCGCGACGAACGCGTGGAATACGGCGCGGCGTGGCGCAGCCATTGCGCCCAACACGGCGGCGGAGTCGCACCATGAAGGAAGACTGTCAGATTCGCCTGGCCGGCACCGGCGGCCAGGGTCTGGGCCTCGCCGGCCGTCTGCTCGCCGACGCGCTGGTCGCGCAAGGCATGCGCGTGGCGCAATCACAGACCTATGAACCGACCTCGCGCGGCGGCGCGAGCCGCTCGGATCTGGTGGTGGCGCGCGACAGCGTCGACTATCCGCTGGTGACGCGTCTCGACTACCTGGTGCTGCTCGACCAGTCGGCGCTGGAAGACGCCGACGAATTACTCGATCCCCATGCGCTGGTCATCATCGACGCCGACCGCGTGCCGGCGCCGCCGCAAGGCGGCTTCGCCATGCATGCCCTGCATCCGACCGCCAGCGCGCGCCAGCTTGGCAATCCGCGCGTCGCCAATGTCGTAAGCCTCGGCGCGCTGGTGAGTCTGTCGTCGCTATGTGATTTCGAAACACTGGAGCAGGCGGTGTCACGCTCGACACCGCCCAAGTTTCGCGATTTGAACATCGCGGCATTGCGTGAAGGGCAACGCCTGGCGAAAGCCCTGTAGGTGCGAATTCATTCGCACATGGCGCAGCGACTGTGAATGTCAGACTGAAGTTTGACCGACAAAGAAGAAGAGCGAGTTTCTGTGGGTCAGACTTCAGTCTGACATTCGAGCCTTACTCCAGAGTCTCAACCTCGGCATGAATGTGCGGATGAATTCGCACCTACAAGGCCTCGTTCAACTCCCGTAACAACGCTGCCGTGGTCGCCCAGTCGATGCATGCATCGGTGACTGACACGCCATATTTGAGATCCGCCGCGCCGGTCTTGAAGGGCTGGTTGCCCCAGCCCAGGTGGCTTTCGATCATGAGTCCCATGATGCCGGCCTCGCCCTGCGCGCGGCGGCTCACCACTTCGCGCGCGACCGTCACCTGGCGCGCCGGGTCCTTCGCTGAATTGCCGTGACTGCAATCAATCATGATGGCGCCCGGCAGCCCTTGCGCGGCGAGGCGCTCGCGGCACGCCGCCACCACGTCGCTGCCATAGTTGGGCTGCGTGCCGCCGCGCAGGATGAGATGCGCATCGGCATTGCCGCGGGTGCGAATGACGGCGGTGCGGCCATCGGAGTCTATGCCGAGGAAATGATGCGGGCTGCGCGCGGCCAGAATCGCATTGATGGCGACGTCGATGCTGCCGTCGGTGCCGTTCTTGAAGCCACAGGGCGCCGACAGGCCGCTGGCCATTTCGCGGTGAGTCTGGGATTCGGTGGTCCGTGCGCCGATCGCATACCAGCTCAAGAGATCGCCCAGGTACTGCGGCACCACCGGGTCCAGCGCCTCGGTGGCGGTCGGCATGCCGGCCTTGGCCAATTCGAGCAGGAAGGCACGCGCGTGGGTCAGGCCGTGCTCGATGTCGAAGCTGTCGTCGAGGTGCGGATCGTTGATATAGCCCTTCCAGCCGGTGGTGGTGCGCGGCTTCTCGAAATAGACGCGCATCACTATCAGCAAATGCTCCGACACTTCGGCGGCCAGCGCGGTGAGGCGCGCGGCGTAATCGCGGGCGGCGGTCAAATCGTGGATGGAACAAGGCCCGACCACCACCAGCAGGCGCGCATCAAGACCCTCGATGATGGCCTTGATGGCGCGGCGCGTATCGGCGACCGTGGCGTGCGCCTGCGTCGAAAGCGGCAGGCGCGCATGCATGACCGCCGGCGCCGGCAGGGGCGCGACAGCGGTGACGTTGACGTCCTCGAGGATGTCGGTGGATGAATTGCTGAACTGACCTGACATGAAAACGCGCTCCGGGATACCGATGATCTGCCGCGCGCCGGTAGCGCAACGAGCAATCGTCATGATATCGCGGCAGCGCGGTGGCTTGCGCGGAGATTCGTCAGGCGTTGACCACGAACTGCACGGTGTCGATATGGGACACAACTTCATGGTCGCTGTCGCCGGGCATGAAGAAGCACGGACGACCGAAGGCGTAGCCCTGCAGGTAGTCGACATCGATGCCACGTAGCACGCTGGCTATCTCGTGGCTCTCGACGAACTCGGCCACCGTGCGCATGCCCATCAGATGGGCGATGTCGTTGACGGCGCGCACCATCGCCAGAGAAATCGGATTTTCGGCGATGTCGCGAATGAAGCTGCCGTCGATTTTCAGGAAGTCGACCGGCAGTGAGCGCAGGTAGTCGAACGAAGCCATGCCGGTGCCGAAATCGTCGAGCGAGAACTGGCAACCGAGACCGCGCAGTTCACCGATGATCTCGCGCACCTGGGTTAGATTGGAAATGGCCGAGGTTTCGGTGATCTCGAAACACAGGCGCGCCGGATTCGCGCAACGCTTGACGCGCTCCACCAGGAACGCAATCAGGCGCTCATCGCCCAGGGATGCGCCCGACAGGTTGATGGCATAGCAATCGACGCCCTCGCTATCGTCAGCCAGGTAATCGGTGATGCGCTCGACCACGAAGCGATCGATGCGCGGCATCATGCCGAAGCGTTCGGCGGCCGGCAGGAAGAAACCCGGCGTGACAATGTCACCGTCTTCGTCGCGCAGGCGCAGCAGCACTTCCCAGTGCGGCGCGCCTTGACCGGCGCCATGCACGATGGGCTGGCGCGCGAGCAGCAGGCGGCCATCGGCCATGGCGGCGTCGAGGCGGTTGATCCAGGCCATCTGCTGACGTCTTTCGGACACCGTGGCGTCGTCCTGCACGTGCACGTGCACGCAGTTGCGGCCACGATCCTTGGCCAGGAAGCAGGCGGTATCGGCATCGCGCAACACATCGGTCACCGAGTCGTAGTCGTCGGTGACGATGGCGACGCCAAAGCTTGCGGTGACCTTGAACTGGCGGCGTTCCCACAGGAAAGTGAAGTTCTCAATCATGTCGCGCAGCCGTTCGATGAGCTGCATGGATTCGTTGAGGCCGGCGTCGTACAGCAGGATGCCGAACTCGTCGCCGCCGAGGCGCGCCAGCACATCACCGGTACGCACCTGGCTCTGCATCATGCCTGACAGGCGCCGCAGAAGTTCGTCGCCGGCGCCGTGACCACAGGTGTCGTTGACCAGCTTGAACTGATCGAGATCCATGCAGCACACCGCATGCGGCCGACGCGTGCGACGCCGGTCGGACACTATCTTGCGCAGGCACGATTCGAATTCGGTGCGATTGACCAGCGAGGTCAAGGCATCGTGGCTGGCCTGGTAGAGGAGCTTGCGCTGCACGCGATCGCGCTCGGCGATCTCCTGTTGCAGCAATTCGTTGCTGGTGGAAAGTTCGGTGGTGCGATCGCTGACGCGGGATTCGAGCTCGGCATTGAGCAGACGGAAGCGGTCGCGCTCCTCCTGCAGGGAATCGAGCAGTTCGACATTCTCGAGTTGCACTGCCAACGACTCGGACAGGGCGCGCGCCGTGCGCAGGGCGCCACCGCCAACCATGAGGGAATAGGCGAGCATCAGCGGCACCAGCTCGCGAAGCTCGGGATGGCCCCAGAGCTTGATGAGAATCGCGCCCATGATGGGTACGGCAAATGCGATGAAGGCGCGCAGCGATGCGGCGTACAGCACGCCCGCAGCGGCCATCACGCCGCATAGCACCACCAGTACCGGCATGGCCTGGCGGAACTCGTGGATATCCGGCACGAAAACCAGCGTACCCCAAGCCGCCCCGGCGACCATGTTGCAGACGATGTAAGCCCTGCGCCAGTAGGCTGAATTGGACGGCGTGATGCGGATATTCCGATAGCAGAGCAACTGCGAGATGCGCAGTAGCGTGACGCCCAACATCGCCGCCAGCCACGGCCAAAGCGGCAGGCCGGGGTCGTGTGAATACAGCAGCAGGGTGACGAGCCCGGCGGCCACCAGCGAGCCGACCACCGTGCCCGGCAGCTGGGAGTGCAAGAGCGCGTAACGCTTGACGTGCAGGCGCGTCACGCGGCTTCTGTCGCTGCCGGCGGCAGGTGCGCTGGCAACGTTGGACGGCAAAACATCGTCCGAGACGACGCGCGACGAAGAGACTTCCATAGCTCCGTTTAACGGCCCCCGGATGAGAATCTTGACGGTCCGCGCACCACTATCACGAGGTAGCTGCCGTCATAGAAACGCGGCCGTGCGCGCGGCGGCAACAGCACCACGCGCGAGAACGAGGTGACGCCGACCTTGGCCACCGCCGTCCAATACCAGCCTTCTTCAATATCGGAGAAGACCAGCTCGGCGGTTGGCGTGGCCGCGCTGCTGGTGTGGGCAGCAATGGCCGCGAGTTCGGTATAGGTCGGCAGGCGCCAATCGGTGTAGCCGCACAGCGCGCTGGCATTGACGGCGGCCACCAAGGCTTCGGTATTGCACGAACCGCCCTGCATGCGCGTGCGCGGACAGTCACCGCTGGTGGTATCGCGATAGCCGGCATAGCCGCCATTGGTGGCCGGGTTGCCGTCATAGGGTGTGTAGGTCCAGCGCCGGTCGTGCAGGCCGCCGTCGTGGCGCTTCATGGCCCAGACCAGTTGGCTGGCGTTGTCGCGCAGGCAGGCCGGTGCGGTGGCATCCGCCACACTGTGGCCATTGGCATCGAGCGCCGTGTAAGGCGGCGCGGCCTCAAGCGTGGCGCTCGCCAACAGCAGCGCCGCGCCCAGGGCAACGCGCGATCGCAGGTCGCTCAACGCGCGCTCACCGCGACGGCATTCGTGGGCTTGCCGGGATCGATGCACACCAGTTCCGGCGTGCCGCCTTCGAGCGCCGCGGCCGGAATCGGATTATTGGCGGTGCAGGCCCAGCCGTCGGGCGTGAAACTGAAGTCACGGGTGTAGGTGCCCTTGAGCGGCATCGGGTAGGCGACGAAGCGCTGCTCCTTGGGCAGAAAGCGCCACGCCAAATCGAGCATGGTGTCGTTCACCCACACTTCCTGGGTGACGGGATTGATGGCCAGCGCATAGGGCGCCGGGATCTCGTTCGGCGCGTAGCGCGGCAAGGGATAAATATCGGCCTTCCAGTTCGCCACATCGATGCACGCGATCGCGCCCTCGGAAAAGCCCGTCACCCACAAGCGGCCCTGCGCATCGAAGCGCTGGCGACGCGGTCCGCGCACCGGTGAATCGAACTCCTTCACTTCGAGGGTCTTGGCGTCGATGCGACCAATCTTGTCGGAGGCGAGCTTCGAATACCACACGCTGCCATCGGTCGGGCTGACGTCGATGCCATAGGGTATCGGCCCGCCGGATGCACTCAGTGACGGCGTCGCCGGCAAGGTGATGACCTGGCTGATATGGGTCTTGGGGTCGAAGCGTCCGACCTGGTTGGACATCGCGATGGTGAACCAGATGATGCCGTCTTGCGCCGCGCGCACGGTGTGGGGATAGAGCGCACCGCCGCCGACCTGGTAGGACTGCATGGCGTGGCTCTTGGGATCGAACACCGTGATGCCGGCGCCTATCGAATCGGTGAGATAAATCTTGCCGTCCGGCCCTTCGGCCAGACTGTGGGGGGCGCGCGCGATGGTCAGGCCATAGGGCGCCGGCAGACCGCGCCGGGTGAATTCGCCGCCCGGCTTTTCGCCATCGTCCGGCAGTTTGAAATGCAGGGTCTGGCCGCTCTTGAGATCGGTCTCCAGCACTTCGCCGGCGAACATCTCGGACGAAAAGACTTTGTCATAGGTCGGGGAGTATTCAGCGTCGTGCGGCACCACGGTGTTGGGCAGGCGGAATTGATGCACCTTGGCCTGTGCGAGCAAGGCATCGTAGGGCACTTCGGGACGCGAATTCACCAGCCGCCCATCGAGCGCCTTGGACAGACGCTCGGCGCGCTGCTTGATCAGATTCATGTCGGCATTGCCGAGATAGCCGTGCATGCGCTGCACGGTCGGCACCCAGCCCTCCGGCGGCCGCGGCCAGCGCGTGGTGAGATTGCCGATGGAATGGCAGCTCAGGCAATCGCGGGTGAAATTGGCGCGCGAGAACGGCGCCTTCTCGTCTTTATCAAAATCAATCTGCGCGAAATGCGACAACGACGGATGGTCGTCGGACAATTCCTTGGCGTCGGTGAGCGGCGTCAAGGTGACGTCGAGCGTGCTTTGCGCATCGGCGCCCAAGGCCACATCGCGCACCTCGTCCCTGTGATAGCGCTTGCGCACGCGCAGCTTGAGTGCGCCCTTAAGGCGGGTGCTCAAGACATAGTGGCCGGCCGCGTCGCTGTACACCGAGTCGGTCATGCCCTGGCCATTGGTGATGCTCAGCATGGCGCCAGCCAGCGCCTTGTCGGCGACGCGCACGCTGCCTTCCAGCGTAGCGGCCTGCGCCGCGCCGGTTGCCACCAGCAGTGACAGCCATCCAATTCGAGCGTTGATCGCCATGCGCCTCTCCCCTTTTGCGCGCCGCGGCCGCAGCGCTCCGCCTCGTTACCATCGTTCTGCGCAGGCACGCCCGCACAGGCTTATTGGTAAGGGATAGTTGGAGGGCGCGCTTGACCAGGATCAAGCGCCGAGAGCCACGCGGAGAATTACAGCAGGGGATCGTCCGGCGGCAGGTCCAAGGCCAGGCGGCCGGCCGTCTCGGCGGCGGTGTCGATATCAAGAAAGGCATGCACGGCCAGCATGTTGATGTCGCGAAAGTAGCGTTGCAGCGGTGACTGCTCGCGAAAGCCGTCGCCACCGAAGCCACGCGCGAGATCGTTAATGGCATTGCGGCACACGTCGGTGATGAAGGCCGCTTTCAGTTTCATGTGCGCGCGGTCGGCAATGTCATTCTGCTCCGCACGCACGTGCATGTAGCGTTCGAGATAGGCGTCGAGCAAGGTCTCGGCGGCATCGGCGGCGGCGAGACCTCGACCGATGCGCATCTGCGCGGCCTGACGACTGGCGGCCTTGGCGCCGGTGAAAGTCGAATGCCGCGCGTGGGTGCGTGCGATGAACGCCGCGCTTGCGCCTCGCAGTGCGCCGACCAGCACCGGCACCACTTCGCACATGAGGAATGGAATGAAGGGCTGGCGATACATCGCGGCGTGCAAGGCCTGTCCCGGCGCCTTGCCTTCCAGCGCGGCGACGAACGAGGTCGCGCGATGGGCGGGCACGAACACCTCGTCGACGCGCATGTCGTTGCTGCCGGTGCCACGCATGCCCGCCACCTGCCAGGTGTCGATGAGTTCAGCCTCGGCACGCGGCACCATGAACACCAGCGGTTCAGGCGGCGCGTCGCCACCCTGCGCCACGCCCATGAACGTCACCCACTCGGCATGCACCGAGCCCGAACTCCATGGCGTCTGGCCGCTCAAGCGATAGCCGCCCGCGACACGTTCGACTTTGGCGAGCGGCGCCGCCTGACCGGCGTTCAACAGATAGGGTTTGTCGGCGAACAGTTCGCGCTGGGTCTGCTCGGGAAAGATCATGGCGCGCCACGCCGCGCCCATGTAGAACGCCGACACCCAGCCCGTCGACGGACAGGCGGCGCTCAGGATGGCGACGATGCGCGACATGGTCGCGATCGGCAGCTCATGGCCGCCATAGCAGCGCGGCGTGAGGCAGGCGAGGATGCCTGCATCGATCATCGCTGCGACGTTTTCGTCGAGCGGCGCGCGGGCGTCTTCAGTGCGTTGTGCGCGCTCGGCAAAGCCGGGCGCGAGTTCATGGGCGCGGCCGATGAGTTGTTCGCAAGTCAGTCCCATGATGTCTTCCTTTCATGCAAAGACGAATTCGCGTTGTGGTTTTGAATGCATTTGCATTCGACCCCAGCGGCGAAGGCCAGCGTATCGAGCTGGAATGTCAGACTGAAGTTTGACCCACACAGTGCGAGTGCAATCCATTGTGGGTCAGACTTCAGTCTGACATTCAGAGAGGATGCGTTGGGTCACCTGCGACGCAGACGTCGCCGCAGTGTCAGGCACGGGCGCAGCGCCCGTGCCCTTCTCAATCAACGCAAGCTGGCGTTGATGGCGTCCAGCGCTTTCGCGCCGGGGCACAGTTCCTTGTCGCCGAGCGAATTGAGCGGCGCTTTGACGGTGCCGAGGTGGGCATGCAGGTCTTCCGGCTCGCGGTCGAGATACAACAGACCGGTCACCAGTTCACCCGCCGCGGCATGGGCCTGCAGGTAGTTCATGGCGGCGATGCGGTCGTAAGGATCGTAATCCTCGGCGACCTTGTGCAGGCGCACCACGCTGCCATCGTGCTGCTCGATATCTTCGACCGTGCCCGGCGCATAGTCGGTGGTAATCTCGTCACGCTTCGGAATGAAGTCGAGGCGATTGACCGCTTCGTTGTGCTCGCGCAGGTAGTCGTAGCTCTTGGTCGAACCACCGTGGTTGTTGAACGCCACGCACGGCGACAGCACGTCGATGAAGGCCGCGCCCTTGTGCTGGATGGCGGCCTTCAACAGCGGCACGAGCTGGGTCTTGTCACCGGAGAAGCTGCGCGCGACAAAAGTCGCGCCGAGCTGCATGGCCACGCTGACGAGATCAATCGGCGAATCGCTGTTGATGGCGCCCTTCTTCGACTTCGAGCCCTGATCGGCCGTCGCCGAGAACTGGCCCTTGGTGAGGCCATACACACCGTTGTTCTCAACCACGTACAGCATGTTCACGCCGCGACGTATCGAGTGCCCGAACTGGCCGAAGCCAATCGAGGCCGAATCACCGTCGCCCGACACGCCGAGGTAAATCAGGTCGCGGTTGGCGAGATTGGCGCCGGTCAGCACCGACGGCATGCGCCCATGCACGCTGTTGAAGCCATGCGAACCGCCGAGGAAGTAAGTCGGGGTCTTGGACGAGCAACCGATGCCCGACAGCTTGGCGACGCGGTGCGGCTCGATGGAGAGTTCGAAGAACGCCTGGATGATGGCGCCGCTGATCGAGTCGTGACCGCAGCCGGCGCACAGCGTCGAAATCGTGCCTTCGTAGTGACGACGCGTGAAGCCTAGGGTGTTGACCGCGGCCTGCGGATGATTGAGCTTGGGTTTGGCGATGTAGGTCATGCTTTTGATGCCTTAAGAGTTACCAGCGGCGCTGCGTTGCGCCTGGGCGTTCTTCGCGCCGAGCTTGACGGCGATGGCGCCGGCGATGAAGCGCGCCGTGATCGGCGTGCCATCATAGTGCAACACCGGCGTGAGCTTGGACGCATCCATCTCGCACTCGGTCATGAGCAAGGTGCGCAGCTGCGCATCGCGGTTCTGCTCGACCAGGAACACCACGTCGTGCGCGGCCACGAACTTCTCGACTTCTTCATGGAACGGGAAAGCGCGGATGCGCAGGCCGTTGACCACGATGCCATCTTCCTGCAGCAGCTCGAAGGCTTCTTCCATGGCTGGCGAGGTCGAGCCGTAATACATCACACCGATACGGGTCGCGACCTGGTTCTGGTGACGCATCGGCGCCGGCAGAATGCTCTTGGCAGTCTCGAACTTCTTGAGCAGGCGCTCCATGTTCTCGATGTAATCCGGGCCTGCCTCGCTGTATTTCGCCATGCGGTCCTTGGTGGTGCCGCGCGTGAAATAGGCGCCCGACTTCGGATGCGTGCCGGGATAGGTGCGGTAGGGAATGCCATCGCCGTCGACGTCGAGGTAACGCCCGAAAGCGGTGCCGGCATCGAGCATCTCGGCGGTCATGACCTTGCCGCGATCAATGACCTTGCTGTCGTCCCAGGTCAGGGGCTTGCACAGGCGCTCGTTCATGCCGATGTCGAGATCGGACATCACGAAGATGGGCGTCTGCAGACGGTCGGCATAATCAAACGCCAGCGCCGTCAGTTCAAAAGCTTCACGCGGGTCTTCCGGGAACAAGAGCACATGCTTGGTATCGCCATGGGAGGCGTAAGCACAGGACAGCACGTCCGACTGCTGGGTGCGGGTCGGCATGCCGGTAGACGGACCGCCGCGTTGCACATCGATGATGACCGCCGGGATCTCGGCAAAGTAAGCGAGGCCGATGAATTCCTGCATGAGCGAAATGCCCGGGCCGGAAGTCGCAGTGAAGGAACGTGAGCCGTTCCACGCCGCGCCTATCACCATGCCGATGGACGCGAGTTCGTCTTCGGCCTGGATGATGGCGAAACGCGCATCGCCGGTCTCGGGCTCGCGACGGAATTTCTTGCAGTGACGCTCGAAGGCTTCGGCCACCGATGACGACGGCGTGATCGGATACCACGCGCACACCGTGGCGCCGCCGTAGACCGCGCCTAATGCCGCCGCGCTGTTGCCTTCCAGGAACACCTGGTCGCCGACCGCATCGCGCGCTTCACAGCGCAGGCCAATCGGGCATTTGAATTCGGCGCGGGCGTAATCACGACCCATTTCAAAGGCCTTGATGTTCGAATCAAGCAGCGCTTCCTTGCCGCGGTATTGCTCGGCAATCAGCTTCTTGATGGCTTCCGGGTCGATGTCGAGCAGCGCCGACAGCGCACCGACATAGATGATGTTCTTGAACAGCTGACGCTGACGCGCATCGGTATAGGTGCGATTGCAGATCTGGGTCAGCGGCATGCCGATGACGGTGATGTCATCGCGGAACTTCGACGCCGGCATCGGCTTGGTGGAATCGTAGAACAGGTAACCGCCGGCGGCGATTTCCTTGACGTCCTCGTTCCAGGTCTGGGGATTCATGGCGACCATGAGATCGACGCCGCCGCGACGCCCCAGCCAGCCGCGCTCCGAGACCCGCACTTCGTACCAGGTCGGCAGGCCCTGGATGTTGGACGGGAAGATGTTACGCGGGCTGACCGGCACGCCCATGCGCATGATGGACTTGGCGAACAGCGTGTTGGCAGAGGCCGAGCCCGAGCCGTTGACGTTAGCGAACTTGACGACGAAGTCGTTGACCGCTGCGAGTTGCTTCTTCATGTGTGTTTAAAGCTCCGCTCAGGCCGCGCGGGCACCGGCACGCTTGCTGCGGCAGCCGGGTCCTGCGTGCTCCATCTCCATCAAGTATTTCTGCATGTCCCAAGCGCCCGTCGGGCAGCGTTCGGCGCACAGACCGCAATGCAGGCAGACGTTCTCGTCCTTGATCATCACGCGCTCGGTCTTCAAGGGACCGGACACGTAGAGATCCTGCGAGGTGTCGGTGGACGGCGCGCGCAACGTGGCGCGCACTTCCACTTCCTCGCCGTTGGCGGTGAAGTTGATGCAGTCCACCGGACAGATGTCGACGCAGGCATCGCATTCGATGCAGAGCTTGTCGGTGAAGACCGTCTGCACGTCGCAGTTCAAGCAACGTTCGGCTTCGGCGAGCGCGAGCTTCTGATCGAAACCAAGTTCGACTTCGACCTTGATGTTGGCCAGCGCCAGTTTCAGATCTTTCAGCGGCACCTTGAAACGATGATCGTTGGAGACATCGTTGTCATAGCTCCACTCGTGAATGCCCATCTTCTGCGAGGTCACCGACACCTGCGGCAGCGGGCGCTCTTCGAGCGAGTCCGCGTGCAGGAATTTGTCGATCGAGACCGCCGCTTCATGACCATGGGCCACGGCCCAGATGATGTTCTTCGGACCGAGCGCCGCGTCGCCACCGAAGAACACGTTCGGGATGGTCGACTGGAAAGTCTCTTCGTTGAGCTTGGGCATGTCCCATTCGTTGAACTCGAGACCGATGTCGCGTTCGATCCAGGGGAAAGCATTCTCCTGACCAACCGCAATCAGCACCGCGTCCGCGGCCACGAACTTGTCCGGCTCGCCCGTGGGCACCAGCGAACGACGGCCTTTGGCGTCGTATTCGGCGCGCACCGTCTCGAAGGTCATGCCGGTCAGCTTGCCGTTGTCGTGCTCGAAGGTCTTCGGCACCATGAAGTTCAGAATCGGAATGCCTTCGTGCTGGGCGTCTTCCTTTTCCCACGGCGAGGCTTTCATTTCCTCGAAGCTCGACCGCACGATGACCGTCACTTCCTCACCGCCCAAACGCTTGGACGAGCGGCAGCAGTCCATCGCGGTGTTGCCGCCGCCGAGCACGATGACGCGCTTGGCGATTTTTTCGATGTGACCGAAAGCGACCGACGACAGCCAGTCGATGCCGATGTGGATGTGTTCGGCGGCTTCCTTGCGACCCGGGATATTCAGGTCGCGACCGCGCGGGGCGCCGGTGCCGACGAATACCGCGTCGTATTTCTCGGCGAGGATGTCCTTCAGCGAGTTGACCCAGGTACCACTCTTGAAGTTGACGCCCTGGTTCAGGATGTAACCGACTTCTTCGTCGATGACTTCCTCCGGCAGGCGGAATTTCGGAATCTGGCTGCGTATCATGCCGCCCGCCCGTTCCGAACCGTCATAGACCGTGACGTCGTAGCCAAGCGGCGCGAGATCGCGTGCCACCGTCAGCGAGGCCGGGCCAGCGCCGATGCAGGCGACGCGCTTGCCGTTCTTGCTCGCGGCGGGCGCCGGCATGCGCGCACTGACATCACCCTTGTAGTCGGCGGCGACGCGCTTCAGGCGGCAGATGGCGACTGGCTCTTCCTCGACGCGCCCGCGCCGGCAGGCCGGTTCGCAGGGGCGGTCGCAGGTGCGGCCGAGAATGCCGGGGAACACATTCGACTTCCAGTTGACCATGTACGCGTCGGCGTAACGGCCGGCCGCGATCAGGCGAATGTATTCGGGAACAGGGGTATGGGCCGGGCAGGCCCACTGACAGTCAACGACTTTATGAAAGTAGTTGGGATTACCGATATCTGTGGGCTTCAATCGCCACTCCTCCGTGCGGGATGGCTCACCAATCCCGGTGGGTACGACATGCGAGAACGGGCCGAGATTCTACGCCGTATGGTCCGGGCCTGCCAAGCTTTGAAATGCGCTAAATGTGCAAATGTACGGGGGAATTTCCACTATCTATTGAGGTAGCAACGAACTGCACCGATGCCTGCGATGGTCAGTACTTCGCGACCTCGATGCCTTGTGCCTTGAGGGTGTCGACCACCTGCGCGCGCGCCGCCGCGATATCGCCGGGACGGTGCGCGCGGGCGCGCGTCACTTCGTCGACGGTATAGGGCGTGAAGTCGGCGGGCAGGTTGGCGCGGTCGAAGGCAGGCAGCATCCAGTTCAGCAGCGCCGCGACCTGGGCGTCGCTGATCGGCGCCTGCGCCACGCCGCCGACCTGGACCAGGAATGCGCGGCCTTTCGCCGAGCGGGTGAAGTGCCCGACGCTGCCCGGCAGACGCGGCACATGATTGCTGACGCTGCCGCTGCCGTCGCTTTGATGACAGCCAGAGCAGAATTGCAGGTAATCGAGTTCGGCGGGAGAGGTCGTCGCGGTTTGCAGGGAAGGCTCAGCGCTGACGGCGATGGCGAAAGCCGCGACCAGCGTGGCCGCGACCCGCAGCGACAGGCGCGGCGCCACGCTCAGCCGGCGCCGCCCGACACACCGAGCACCACCGACACCGTGCAGTGATAGATGCTGCTTTCGTTGCCCATGCACCAGTTGACGTCGTTGTGCACCGACAGGCGATAACCGGGACGTTCACCTTCGTTGGCGTTGCAGAAGCAGCGACCGCAGGACGCGATGCCGCAGCAGTCGTTATAGCTGACGATGTAATCGCGACCGTCATCGGGATTGTGGCAGGTGCCTATCCAGGTCACCGACGAGGCCTGCGAGCCAGGCGGGCACTTGGTCACCGAGCCGCCGCAGCAGGTGCACAGAAAACCGTCCAGCGAACAATAGCGCCAGTATTCGCAATGGGTGTCGTTCATCGGGTCGAGCTTGGCGTCGGGCGCGGCGCCGCCGCCATGGGCAGCCTGCGCGACACGCGCGAACGGCAACACCGGCAACAGGAACGCGGTTCCGACCAGCGCGCGGCTGATTTTGGTCAGCGCACTGCGACGCGAAGTCTTTTGCGCGACCGCGCGCGCCTGGCGCTCAAAAAACTCGTCGAACCATTTCATAAGCGAGTCCCCACTGAAGGTTATGCTTTCTGCAAATATTCCTGAATCGACTCCACGCCCAGATCTTTGGCCGTGAAGAGGCTTTCCAACTGCTCGCGTGAATTGATCAAGCCCTTGGCGCGCACGCGGCCCTGTTCGTCGATCAAGACCGCGAAGGGCAGCTTGCCGACCTTGTAGGCCATGCCGAGATCGGTCGACAGCACGTAGGGAAAATCACTGAGCTCGGCCTTTTCGTAAAACGCACGCTGACGGGCTTCGTCACCGTCGCTGGCCAGCACCACGCGCAGCCACGCGCTTTCGACCTTGGCCGACGAGCGCAGCACCGGGATGAGCTTCTTGCACACCGGGCAGGTGGGCGAGACGAAGAACACCAGGGTGCTGTGGGTGCCGGGCGCGCCGACCTGCACGCGCGGGCCGGCGAGGGTGGCGAGATTGAACACCGGTGCAACGTCGCCGACCTTGGGGCCTTCATCCATCATGAGCGCGCCCATCGGCGCGACGCGCTCGTAGAGCACGCCAATCTGGCGCGCCAGCGCGAACACCGCCACCACCAGCGCGATGACCAGCACGAACAGCACCACCACCGCGACGGCCAGGGCTTCGTTCATGCCAGGCTCCGCAGGCGCGTGAGGCGCGGCTGGTTGGCGAGCAATTGATTGAGCATGGCGTAGAGGCCGTAGAGCGCGCAGGCGCCCAGCGCCACCGTCAGGTAATCGAGCCAGTTGAGCGTGCGTGCGGCGGGCTCGGCCGCCACCACCGCCAGCAGGCCCAGCAATACGCCGTTGCGCGCGACCAGCGCCCACGACAGGGTCTGTTCGTCTTCGATGCCGCCGCAGCCACAGCCGAGATCGGTGCGTCCACGCAGGAGATTGATGATGACCGCCGCCGTCACCACGCACAGCAGCAGCGCGGCGAGCATGACACCGTAGGTACGCGTGCCGTCGATCACCAGTGCCACCGCCGCCAGCGCTTCAGCGCACGGCAGCAGCCACGCGAACAGCGCGGACAGGCTGTTGGCCGGCACGATGTCATAGGCCTCGAGGGCGGTGCGAAACGCCATCTGATCGCGCATCTTCTGCCACGCGCCGACCAGCAGCAGCATGGCCAGGGCTGCGGCCACCAGATGCGTCACTACCGGGTCCAGCGTCATGCGCTCAATGGGTCTCGATGAGGCCCGCGAAATCGCCGACCTTGTCGCCGCTCGCGACCGGCTTCAATTCCGGCGCGGTTTCGTAGCGCACGAAATTCAGATTGATACCGTCGTAGGCATACAGCGTGGGCTTGGCTTCCTTGGTCAGCGCCATGGCGATCGAATTCGAGCCCGGCGCGCGCTGGATGCGCTTCTTGGTCGCGAGATCGAACACCCAGATCTCCTTGGCGGGATTCTTGTGGCTGCCGTTCTTGGCGGCGTCGTGCATGCCGACGTACAGACGCTTGGTGGCCGCGTGCACGGCCTGCAGCTGGTAACCGCCCGGCTTCCAGCCCGCCTTCTTGTCGGCGTCATCGACCAGCGACCACGCGTCTTCGACCTTGGCCACGTCGCCGCCGACATTGATGACCTTGACGTTGCCTTCATAGGACACGAAGTAGTAGCTGTCACCGACCCGCTCGCCCTGCACGAACAGCGGATCTTTCTCCGCATCGAAAAGTTTCTCGCTGCGTGCCTGGGTGGCGCTGTCGCCCTTCTCGTTCAAGGTCACGGTGACCAGCGTACCGTCGCCGCACAATGTCGCGAAGCGGCGCGGATTGCTCTGGGACGGCAGCACTATCCAGCAGCCGAGCGTCGGGATCTCGGCGGTGACTTTCCACGCCTTGTGATCGACCACCGTCACCGACGACAGTGGCGTGGCGTTTTGAATAAACACCCAGGCATCGTCCACCGACGGCGCGATGGTGCCCTTGTAGGGCAGCGCCATGGCGTGCTTGGCGGGGATCTGGATTTCTTTCTTGAGCGCGAAGGTCTTGGTGTCGAAGGCTTCGAGCTGGTCGAAGCGGTCACCGCGGTTGCGCTTGGTGTAGTAGGTCGAGGCGACCAGCATTTCCGAGCTGTCGCTGGTCAGGGCGGTGATGCCGAACAGACCGGTGGAGAACATGCCGAGGTACTTGAACGACTGGCCGTCGACGATATGCACCACGCCGTCGGTGATGTGGGCTATCTGCAGGTCGGTCAGGTACAGGCGATGGGGCGTGGGCACGGGCGCCGTGGCGACGCCTATTTTCTCGGGGGGCAGCGGGTCGGCGGCCAGGGCTGCGCCGCACCATACGGCCAGCGCGAATCCGACTCGCAGGATATTGCTTGCTCGAATCACCGTCGTCGCCTCCATCTTTAGATTGCCCGAAGCCGCGACCAGTCGACGGCCGGCGCCGTCCACCACCGGGTTGCAGGGGTTCGCGGCATTCTAATCATCCCCAGACGATTATGCGAAGGCGAAACTTCGCGAGCGGTGGCGGTGCTATATTTCCATCGTTGGCCAACCGTCACTTACAAGGATGAGCCCCATGAAATTTCGCGCGTTTGCCGCCGCCCTGCTCCTCACCCTGCTCCAGCAACCCGCCCGCGCCGACTTCACCACGCTGGCCGTGCTCGGCGACAGCCTGTCCGATAACGGCCGCCTGGCCGAGGCCACGGCTGCCGCCACCTTCGGTCTGTTTTCGGTGCCGAGCGCGCCCTATTTTCCGGGTCGCTTCAGCAACGGTCCGGTGTGGGTCGACTACTACGCGGCCGCGCACCCCGACGTCACGGTCGTCGATTTCGCCATGGGTGGCGCGTTCTCGGGGGTCTTGAACGGTCGTGACAATGCCGGTGACGACGAACTCGGCGCCGTGCCCTTCTTCGGCAGCTCACTGCAAACCGCCGTCAGCGGTCTCAACACGCAGTTGCCGCAGGTGCCGAACGTCAGCGGTAGCGGCACGTCATTCGTGCTGTGGATCGGCGCCAACGACATCAATTCCGCGCTCGACATCGGCTTTGCCAATCCGCGCGACGTGGTGCCGACTTCACTCAGCAACGTCGGCAACGCCATCGGCACGCTGCTGGCGCTGGGCGCCAACGATGTCTACGTCGGCAACCTGCCCGACCTCGGTCGCACGCCCGACGGCATCGCCAGCGGGCGCGCGGCCGATCTCAGCGCCGCGACCATCGACTTCAACAACGGCCTGCTCGCCCTGGTCGGCGGCGCCGGCGCGAAAGTGCACCTGGTCGACATGTTCACGCCCTTCAACTTCCTGCTCGCCCATGCCGGCGATTTTGGCTACACCGACACCACCACGTCCTGCGTCGACGGCCTGCTGGACAGCACGGCCTGCGCCAATCCCCAGGACCACCTGTTCTGGGACAACATCCATCCCACCACCGGTGTGCATGCAGTGATGGCGCAGGTATTCACGAACAGCTTCGCCGCCGCCCCGGTGCCGTTGCCAGGCGGGGCGCTGTTGATGGCGCCGCTCTCAGCCTGGCTCGTTACGCGACGCCGCGCGCGCCACGCTGGCCGCGCAGCGGCCTTAAGCCCGCCCGCGCCAGGCGAAAAATGCTAACCTCCCAAGATTCCATCCAGCCCATTCCACTTTTCTTGGAGGTCCGACCGTTATGAAGGCGGTAGTCGCACACGCAGTCAACGAATTTTCCGTAGCCAATGTCACCCTCGACAAGCCCAAGACCGGCGAAGTCCTGGTCAAGATGAAGGCCACCGGCATCTGCCATTCGGATCTTTCCATCATCAACGGCACCATCCGCTGGAAGCTACCCTCAGTGCTCGGCCACGAAGGCGCCGGCATCGTCGAGGAAGTGGGCGAAGGCGTAACCAACGTC
This sequence comes from Gammaproteobacteria bacterium, assembly GCA_020849475.1. Lineage (GTDB taxonomy): Bacteria > Pseudomonadota > Gammaproteobacteria > JADJYF01. Next base: position 9,098 of record JADLGE010000076.1, on the reverse strand, counting down.
AAGCCCGGCGACCACGTCGTGCTGTCCTTTGTCCCCAACTGCGGTAATTGCTATTTCTGCGATCACCACGAACCGCACCTGTGCGCGCAGAACAAGCCGCACGGTGGCCTCATCGACGGCACCAGCCGCGTCAAGCTCGACGGCAAGGAAATCACCGTGATGTCCTTCTTGGGCAACATGGCCGAATACTGCGTGGTGCCCTCGGTGTGCGTGGTGGCCATCGACAAGAGCCATGACTTCAAGGCCGCGGCGCTGGTCGGCTGCGGTGTCACCACCGGTGTCGGCGCGGCCATCAAGACCGCCGAAGTCAAACCCGGCTCGACGGTCGCGGTGTTCGGTTGCGGCGGCGTCGGCCTCAACGTCATCCAGGGCGCGCGCAGTGCCGGCGCGGCCAAGATCATCGCCGTCGATCTTTCCGCCGAGCGCATGGAATTGGCGCGCGCTTTCGGCGCCACCGATGTCATCGATCCCAAGACCGATGCCTTCAAGCAGGTGCTGGACATGACCAACGGCATCGGCGTCGACTACGCCTTTGAAGTGGTCGGCATGGGCAAGCTCGTCGAAGCCTGCTTCAAGGCCACGCGCATGGGCGGCATGACGGTGCTGGTGGGTGTCGGCCGCGCCGACGACCGCTTCTCCTTCAACGCCATGATCGTGCCCTTCACCGCCAAGACCATTCGCGGTTGCATGTACGGCAGCGCCAACTTCAAGGTCGACTTCCCGATGTATCTCGACCTCTACCGCCAGAAGAAGCTCGACCTCGACCGCCTTGTGACCCGCACCTACACCATCGACGAAGCGCCAGAAGCGTTCGCCGATCTGGAAAAGGGTGTCAACGCACGCGGCGTAATCGTGTATTGATGAAGCACGCGGTGTGCGACGCGCAGTCGCACACCGGGCCCCGACCTGCCAGGGATGCGGGGCTGAAGGTGAACGGTGTGTGGCGTCATGACGCCGCACATCGTCACCACCGTCGAATCGAATGACCCGCCTGCCCTCCCCTTTGACGCTGTCGCGCGGCGCGCTCGCCGTGCATCTCACGCTCGCCTGCCTGCTCGGCACGCTGGCGCTGTTCGTGCTGGTGGCCGCACAGCCGCCGGCCACGGCGCCGCAGTCCGATGCGCGGGTCTATGCGCGGCTGGCGCTGGGGGTGCATGAGTTCGGTGTGTTCGGGCGTTATCGCGATGCCGGCCATGCGCCGATGCCGGCCATGGATGTCGCGCCCCTGTATCCGTGGTTCGTCGCGCAGCTCATGCGTGCCGACAGCCGACTGCGCGACACCCTGGTCTGTGTGCTCGACGTTAAGGACAAGCGCGGCGCCGCGCATTGCCCCCACGGCTACTACACCCTCGTGCACACCCAGAGCGCGTTGCTGATGCTGACGCTGACCTTGCTGTGGGCGACGGCGTATATCTGGACCGCGCGCCCGCTGTGCGCGTGGGCGGCGTGGCTGGCGGCGCTTGGCGCCGGCATCGTGCCGGAGTTCGCGCCGGTCATCCTGACCGAAGCGCTGACCTTGCCGCTCGGCGGCCTGTTCACGCTCGCCCTCGCGCTCTACATCAAGCGCCATGGCACGGCCTGGCCGCTGCTGGTCGCGGGTCTGGCGCTGGGCCTCCTGGCGCTGACGCGTCCGTCGTTCTGGTATCTGCTGCTGGCCTGCATCGCGTTCGCCCTGCTGCGCACGAGCGTGCCACGCTGGCGCCGGGGTGGCGCCGCGCTGTTGTTGATGGGCGCGATGGCGGCACTGGTCACACTGCCGTGGCTGGTGCGCAATCAAATCGAATTTGATCGCCTGGCGCTGTCGGGCGGCGACTACGGCGGCCGCGCGCTGTTGCAGCGCCTTGCCTACAACGACATGCGTCTCGACGAATTCGGCGCGGCCTTCATTTACTGGCTGCCAGATTTTGGCGATTCGCTGGCGCGTCGCTTGCTGCCGGCTTCGTCCTTCGTGCGTCTCGGCTGGGACGACGAACAAACTTTCTATCGCCAGGGCGTCAAGCACATGCGCGCCGACATGCGGCGCGGCGTGGTGAAGACCGAAGTCGATACGCTGCTGCGCGATGAAGTGCTGCGCCACCCCGTGCGCCACGCGCGTGCGACCGTGGCGCTGGCGTGGCGCGGCTTCTTCATCGGCAAGACCTGGGGCCTGGTCGCGTGGCTGTGCGCCGCGCTCGCGCTATGGCGTGGCTGGCGCGCACGGCAGGCGGATTTTCTGCTGCTGCTGTTGCCGGCGCTGTTCCTGTGTTTCTTTCAGGCCGCCGTGTCGGTCAGCATCCCGCGCTACAACCTCCTGTTCCTGCCGCCGCTGGCGCTCGCCATGGGCATGCAACTCGAGCGCTTCTCGCTGCGACGGCGAGGCAAGCCCAAGGCGGCGGCTTCGTGACATCGCTTTCAATTCGCGCTGCCGAACCCGAAGACCTGGCCGCCACCGTGCAATTGATGGCGCTGGGCTTTCCTGGCGCGACCAAGTTCTCGGTCGATTTTTTGCGCTGGCAGTATTACGAGAATCCTTTGGGTGCGCCGCTCATCTGCAATGTGTGGGCTGGCGCGCAACTGGTCGGCCATCTGACCGGCATTCCCATCGCCGTGCGCCTGCGCGGCGTCGCGCGCTGCGTGACCGTCATCATGAATATCGCCGTGCATCCCGCGCATCGCGGTCAGGGCCTGATCAAGACGCTGACCGAGCAGGTCATCGCGCGCTCGGCACAAGCAGGCCATGCTGGCGTCATCGGCGTTGCCAACCAGAATTCCGTGGCGGCTTTTGAGCACAAGCTCGGCTTCCAGAACATCGCCGGGCTCGACGCCTGGCTTGAATGGCTGCCCCACAGGCTAGTCGCAGAGCGTGCTTTGCACGATGCCGAGTTCGCCCATCAATGGAGCGACGCGACGCTTGCCTGGCGCATGAACAATCCCAGCAACCGACTGGCCGTGGTGAGCGCCACGCACGACAGCCTGGTGGTGGAAGGCGCATCGAGCATGCCGCTGCTGCGCGCGCGGGCCGTGATTGCGCGTGACGGTGTGTCGCTGTCACCGACGCGATGGCTGGTCCCGCGCCCGGCGGTCGTCATTGGTCTCGCGCCTCATGGCGCCTTGCATGCGCGCGGCGCTGTCAGCATTCCGCTGCGCTTTCGGCCCTCGCCATTGCGCCTCATCTATTTCGCCCATGAAGAGCGTCACCGCCCGCTGCACGCGGAACGCATGCTGTTCACTTTTCTCGACTTCGACGCGTTCTGATCAGGGCAAAGTCTTGGCCTGCGCAAAATCACCGCGCGCCAACTGCTCGGCAAACGGCGGCGCGCAGCCATCGGCCATGAGACGCGCGAGCTTGCCGCGCGTGCCGCGTCGACGACACCATAGCAACACGCTCACCCACAGCGCCGCGTCGCGTATCGGTGTGAAAGCTTCATCGACGTCGAAGTCATAGGGATGGCAGTAGGTCCACGGCAGTTCATCGCGCGGCGCGCAGGTGCGCAGCCATTGGATCAAGGGCAGCGGCAGGTAGCGCAGGTAGAAGCCGCCTAAGTAAGGCAGGCGCCACGCGCCAAGGCGCGCCAGGGGCGCGGGGATCTCAAGCAGCCCCTCGGGCCACTGAAACGGCGCCGACGGCAAACCGGGATAGCCGTATAAAGGATGGGGCGCGGCCAGCACGCTCGATGAATAGCGAAAGCCGAGCTCGGCCAGGATGCCGACCGCCCAGCGCGAGGCCGGCGTCAGGGAAAATATCGGTGCGCGATAGCCCTGCACGGGTTTGCCGCTGAGATCTTCCAGCACGCTGCGCCCACGCACGGTGTCGTCGCGAAAGCGCGCCGGCGTAATGGCGGTCAAGGGTGTGTGGTCCCAGGAATGCAGCGCCAGCTCGTGGCCGGCCGCCGCCACTTCACGAATCAAGGCCGGCTCGGCGGCCGCCACTTCTCCGACCACGAAGAACGTGCCGCGCACCTTGAGCTCCGCGAGCCACGGCAACAGCTCGCGGGTGATGGCGGGATAACGGGCCGGCGCCGCGCGGTGCTCGCGGTGGTCTTCGAGATCGAGCGTGAAGGTCAGCGCTGCTCGCATGGCTGGCGTGCTTTCGAATTAGAATGACGACGGTTGTTCAAGCCTTGCGCTCCATGACTCACACCCATGACTTCGAGCATTGATTCGAATTCCGCCGCCGCGCGCATCGCGGTGGTGGTGCCCTGCTATCGCGTCGCCGCGCAGGTGTTGAACGTGCTTGCCGCCATCCCGCCCATGGTCAGCAGAATCTACTGCGTCGATGACGCCTGTCCGGAAAAATCCGGCGATCATATTAGCGCCCATTGTCAGGACCCGCGCGTGACGGTGCTGCGCCACGTACGCAATGGCGGCGTCGGCGCGGCCATGCTGAGCGGCTATCGCGCGGCGCTGGCCGATGGCATGGCCATCATCGTCAAGCTCGATGGCGATGGGCAGATGAACCCGGCGCTCATTCCGCGCTTCGTGCGCCTGCTGCTGGCGGGCGAGGCGGACTATTGCAAGGGCAACCGCTTTCATCGCCCCGCGAGCCTCGTCGGCATGCCGCCCGCGCGACTGTTCGGCAACGCGGTGTTGTCGTTCCTGACCAAGCTGTCGTCGGGTTACTGGCAGACCTTCGACCCCAACAACGGCTACACCGCCATCCATGCCAGTGCGCTGCGGCTGTTGCCACTGGACGCCATCGATCGCGGCTATTTCTTCGAGTCGGACATGCTGTGTCGCTTGAACATCGCCCGCGCGGTGGTGCGCGACATTCCCATGGATGCGGTGTACGGCGATGAACAGAGCAGCCTGCGCATCCACCGTGTGATTACCCAGTTCGCCGTCAAGCACGTGCGCAACGCCGCGCGGCGGGTGCTCTACAACTACTACCTGCGCGATTTCAATCTTGCTTCCATCGAAGCGCCTCTCGGTCTGGCGGCGTTGCTGTTCGGCGTGCTGTTCGGCGGCGTGCACTGGCTGCAGGCCTTCCATGGCGCGCCCTATGCCTCGGCCGGCACGGTAATGGTGGCGGCGCTGCCGATCATCGTCGGCGTGCAGATGCTGTTGTCGGCCATCAATTACGACGTGCAGAACGTGCCGAGCGTGCCTTTGCAAAAATTGTTCGCCGATGAATTCGACGCCGCCTCAGGCGCGCTGCCCGCGCAGCCACAGGAGCGCGACCACCAGCGCCCATAGCACCATGTGCACGAGGTTGATCGAGAGCCTGAGCAGCAAGCCCACGGCGCTGGCATGGGCCAGCGGCACACCGTAGTGCGTGAGCATCCAGGCGAGGCCCGCCTCGCCACTGCCGAAACCACCGATGGACTGCACCGGCACGATGCCGAAATACACGTAGGCATTGGCGAGCAGGAAACTGTCGCCCGCCGAGACTTGCGTTGCCAGACTGCGGATGACGAGCGTCAACGCCGCGAGTATCGTCACCCAGCGCAGCACGATGACGACGAACGACCACAGCACCTGGCGACGCGTGAGCCGATGGCGATACCAGATGCGGACGTGCAGCACCTGAGTCAGCACCTGTCGCAGCCAGCGGTGATGGAAACGGCGCTGCAAGCGCAGCACCAGTGCCGCCAGCACGCCGAGCAGGCGGCCGAGGTTGCCACACACCACGCCCATCATCAGCAGTATCAAAAGCGCGGCCACCAGCACCGGCACGCCGCCCAACTGCGTGCGCGCCACCAGCAGCGACAGCAGCAGCATGAGGCTGACGATGATGAAATCCTGCAGGCGGTGATACAGCGTCACGAACACCGCGCGCGCCGGCGGCTGCGCCAGCCAGCGGTGCATGCACACCATGAGCCCGACATCACCCAGCCGCGCCGGCAGCACCGACGACATCATCATGTGCCAGGCGACCACGCGGTAACTCTGCGACTGCGGCGCGCGCGTGATGACCGTCATCCAGATCGCATCGAGCAGGCCATTGATGCTGATGAGCAGCGCGACAATCACCAGCAGGCGCGGCGTCAGCGCCTGCCAGGCATCGTGCACGGCGCCCGCGTCGAGCGTCAGCACGAAGAACGCCAGCATCGCGAGCGTGCCGAGCGCCGCCGCCCACCACGCATTGCGATGATCGAGAAAACGCAGGGCGCTCGCCAACGACGGCGCGGGCGCTGCCTGCGATGCGGGTTCGTTCACGGCGCGGGCGCGCGCTGGTAGATGCGCACCACGATGTCGGCCGGCAGGCGGTGCAAGAGCGGAATCAGCAGCCAGCAGCCGACAAAAATCAGCGCGGCGAGCGGCAGCGGCATGCGCCCGCCCTCACGAATACGCGCCCATAGACCGGGCCGCGCCACGCTTGGCAGTTCCAGCGCGCGTACGCAGCGATACCCGCAGCGTGCAAACAGCGCATCGAGACTGGCGGGCTCGAAGTAGAAAAGATGGGGGCTCACGAAGCCACGCTGCCACAGGCGTTCGAGCGGCGCTTTGAGCCCGCAGCGCGCGAGACCTTCGGCGAGGCGATAGAAAAAGCCGCGGCGTGACGGCGCGGTGATGAGCACGCGGCCGTCTTCACTCAGCAGGCCGGCGAGGCTCATCGCTGCCTGCAAGGGCTCGGGCAGGTGCTCGAATACGTCGTTGAAACTCACCACGTCGAACGGGCCGGGCGGCGCGCTGTGGGGAAAATAACCCGTGCTGACATCGAGACCGCGCGCGCGCGCCTGGGCGGCGGTCGCGTCATCGGGCTCGAGCCCCGCCACGCTTTGGCAACGCAGCGCCGCCGCATCGAGAAACCACGCCGGCCCACAGCCGACGTCGAGCAAGCGCGTTTCATGCAAAAGACGCAACGCCGCCAGCGCATCGAGCAGACGCGTGGCGGTGTGTTGACGCAAGGCCGTCAGCGCGGCGGCATTGTGTTCATCCCAGGCGCCGGGCGTACGCGCGGTCACGGCTTCTTCGCCGAGTCGCGACACACGCAGCCCACAGCGCGGGCAACGCAACAGCCAATCGGCAAGATGCGTGACGAGCGGCGCGCCGCAGACCACGCAATCGCGCGTGGCGCGCGCGGCCGCAAGCGATGTCATTGGAAATGCGGCATTACTTCGCGTGCGAACAACTCGACCGAGCCCATCGCCTGTGCGCCACTCAAGCCCGGCAGATGCATCCAGCAGATGACTTCGCTTGGCTGCACGGCATCGCGATAGAGCGACAACTGCTCAATGGCAAACGCCGGGTCGCCGATGATGTAGCGGTTCTTGAAGTTCTCGAAGCCGACATCGTCCTTGTCGGTGATCACCGAACCATCGGCCGCGCGCAGCACGCGATCGCCGGCCGCCGAGGCCGCGCCATAGAGTTCACGGAACAGATAGTTCAAGGCCGGCGCCGCAATCTCCTCGGCCTGGGCCTTGGTCGGCGCCACGAACACCGAACGCATGATGGGCCGCTCGGGAATGGTCCAGCCAATTTCCCTGGCGGTTTCTTCATAGGGTTTGAAATGCGCCTGCAATTCTTCCGGCCCGTGACGCGGCGACATGATTTGCACCGCATGCCGGCGCGCGGCGCGCCTGAGTGAAGCGGTGGCGGATACGCCGTACCAGAAGGGAGGATGCGGGTCTTGCACCGGGCGCGGCGTCAGCTGCGTGCGCGGCACCTTGTAATATTTGCCGTCGAACTCGAAGAACTCGCCCGTCCAGGCCAGCGTCATGAGATCGAGCGCTTCTTCAAAGCGCCCGACGCGCTCGTCACGCGGAATGCCGTGGGCCTCGAACTCCTTGGCCACATAGCCCGGCGCCACGCCGAACACGAAGCGGCCGCCGGAGAGGTTGTCGAGCACGGCGACGTCTTCGGCGAGTTTCAAAGGTGCATACAGGGGCACCAGCAACACACCGGTGCCGATACGCATGGTCTTGGTCACCGACGCCGCACCGGCACAGGCGATCAGCGGCCCCGGGCACAAGCCATCCTTCTGCGCGTGATGGGAGACCTGAAACGCCGAGCTGTAACCCAACTCCTCGGCGCGCGGCAGGCACTTCAACATATCCTGGTAAGGCTCGCTCCAGGCAATGCCACTGCCGGGCGGCACCTGCTGCGAAAACATCAAACCGAATTTCATCGCCATGCTCGCTATCCTCAGGCCATGACTGGCGCAATCTTGCAGCCAATCTCGTTCAGCGCCGCACGCACCGCGTCGCCCACTTCGGTGGCGTTCGGGCCATCACCATGAATGCACAGGCTCTCGGCATCGAGCGCCAGCAGCGAACCGTCGTTGGCCAGCACCTTGCCGGTCTCGACATAGCGCTTGACCTGCGCCGCGGCGAAGGCGGTATCGGTGACATGCTTGGCCCGCTGCAGCACCAGCGAACCATCGGGCGCATAGGTCAAATCCGGATAGATTTCGCCGACCACGCGGATGCCGCGCTTACGCGCCGCTACCGGCATGGCCGCATCGGTCGGCGCCGGCCAGTACAGCATCGGACTATCGGCAATCGCGACGATGGCATCCGCCACCGCCTCGGCCAGCGCCTCGTTGGTGCGCAACACCGAATAGAAGGCGCCATGGGGCTTGATGTGATGAAGCTTCATGCCATTGGCGCGCAAGGCCGCCTGCAGCGCCCCGGTCTGGTAGACCACGTAGGCGTAGGCGTCCTCGGGCGTGATGTTCATGGCGCGCCGGCCAAAGCCCAACAGGTCCGGCAAGCCCGGATGGGACCCCACCACCACGCCATGCTGACCGGCCAGCTTGCAGGTATTGAGCAAGGTCACAGGGTCACCCGCATGAAAGCCGCAAGCGACATTGGCGGTGGTGATGAGCGGCATCATGCCGGGGTCATTACCCATCTGCCAGTTGCCAAAGCTTTCGCCCATGTCGCAATTGATATCAATAGACGCAAGCATCACGCGGTCCTCATCAAACGGAAGGGGCGAGTGTAGCGCCGCCCCTCCCACCCGACCACTTTCGAACCACCGCCGGCAGCCGCGCTGTCACATTTTGATTTGACAGCCCAAGGACCGCCCACGATAATGCCGGCCCTGCCGAAGCCGACCGCCTCTCCGAGGCCAAGCCGAAATTCCGCAGCAGACACGCGCCCGTAGCTCAGCTGGATAGAGTACCTGGCTACGAACTAGGGGGTCGGAGGTTCGAATCCTTCCGGGCGCGCCAAATT
>JADLGE010000075.1 GCA_020849475.1 Gammaproteobacteria bacterium | reverse complement strand
CCCTTCTGTGAGCGACTCAAGGCGCGGGGAATGAACGGCAAGGCGATTGTCTGCGCGGCGATGCGCAAACTGCTGCACATCGCCTTCGGCGTCCTTAAATCCAACCGTCCCTTCGACCCAAACATCAGCCTTGCATGAGCGGAGCTAAGACGGTATCTACAAGTGTTCGCCCTCGAACAACGCCGCCAGCGGCGTGCGCAGATGCTGTTCCGACCATTGCGCGAGTTCGATGAGATGGCCGTGCAGCAGTCGGTCCGAGGTGTCGGCGGCCAGCGCATGCACGTCTTCGCGCAAGGGAAAACTCGGCGTCAGGCGTAACAGGTCAAGCAGGCTCAGGTGATCAAGGTCGCGTGCCAGCATCCATTCGAAGCGTTCGTCGCGATTGATCCAGCCCGCGGCGTCCAGGGTTTCCAGCGCAGCGTTGATGGCGGCGTAACCGAAGTCCGGTTCGAGACGCAGAAGATCCTTGTCCGACAGGCTCTCGCCGCGGCCCTGCCCTTCGTTAAGGCGCAGCAACACGCGGTAGGTGCAATACAGCGGGTCGTCGGCCGCCAGCACCGCGTGCTGGCGCGGCCGTGGCGGGCGGAAGGTGGTCAGGCATTGGCTGATCTCCGCGCCCAGCAATACGATCACCCACGACAGGTAAATCCAGGTGAGGAAGATGGGCACGGTGGCAAACGCACCGTAAATCGCTTCCTGGGACGGAAAGCGTGTGACGAACAGCGCGAAGCCATGCTTGGCCAGTTCGAACAACACCGCCGCCACCACGCCGCCGATGACGGCATTGCGCACCGGCACCGGTCGGTAGGGAATGAGCTTGAAGAACAGCACAAAGGCCAGCAGCGTCGCGACCAGGGGCGAGACCGCAATCAATTGCGTACGCACGCCAGCATCGAATGCGTGGCCGGCGATGACCGGCAGCGTCATCACGTAGGACGTCACGACCATACCGGCGCCGATCAGCACCGGTCCCAGGGTCAGCACCGACCAATAGACCAGGAAGCGCACCAGCAGTGGCCGCTTGCGGCGCACGCCCCAGATCACATTGAAGGTTGATTCGATGGTCGACAGCATGGCGAGCACGGTCAGCAGCAGCACGGTCACACCGACCGCCTGCAGACCGCGTGCCTTGTCGCTGAATTCGACCAGGTAGGCGCGCACCTGCTCGCCAAGCGCCGGCACGAAATTGCGGAAGATGAAACTTTCGATGGTCTCGCGCCAATCCTGGAACGCGGGAAACGCCGACAGGCTGACGAACAGCACGGTGAACAGCGGCACCAGCGCGAGCAGCGAGGTATAGGCCAGCGCCGAGGCCGTGCGCAGGCACTGGTCCGCTTCGAAACGCCGCACGAGATAACACACAAACAACCACAGCCAACGGCTGTGCGCGAGCAGCGCCACGAGCGGACCGCGCTGCGGCTCGCTCATGCAAGAAGGTCCGCGGCGCGGTACGCCCGATGGCGCACATGATGATGGCGGCTGCGCTGCATGGTCGTCGCTCCTGCGTGGCGAGTGTGAACGACCGGACGGGATGCCCGGCGCCGGATGACACGCCTACAATGCCACACCACAGCCAGGCCGCCACCCGACCTGCGACAGACCCTGGAGCGACTTTTCGTGGACGTGATCATTTACCACAACCCGCGCTGCTCGAAATCCCGTGAGACCCTGGCGCTGCTCGCAGCGCGCGGTATCACGCCAACCGTCATCGAATATCTCGCGACACCACCGTCGGCCGCGGAACTGCGCACGCTGCTGGCGGCGCTCGGCATGCGGGCGCGCGCCTTGGTGCGCGACAAGGAAGCGGCATGGGCCGAGTGTGGCCTCGAGGATGATGCAGACGAAGCGCGCATCATCGACGCCATGGTCGCCCATCCCGCACTGATCGAGCGGCCGATCGTAGTCCGTGGCACACGCGCGGTGCTGGGCCGGCCGCCGGCCAATATCGACAGGCTCTTCGATTGAAGCGGCCATGACCGACATCCTCATTCTTTATTACAGCCGCCATGGCCATACCGCGGCGCTGGCGGACGAACTGCGCCATGGCGTGATCGCGGTGCCGGGCTGCAGCGCGCGCATGCGCACCGTCGCCGCCCTCGCCCATCGTCCCGACAGCGTACCCGTCAGTGGGCCGCCGAATGTCAGCAAGGATGACTTGCGCGAATGCGCCGGTCTCGCGCTCGGTTCACCGACGCGCTTCGGCAACATGGCGGCGCCCTTGAAAGCCTTCCTCGATGAAACCTCGGACCTGTGGCTGTCCGGCACGCTGATCGGCAAACCGGCCTGCGTGTTCACCTCCACCAGCAGTCTGCACGGCGGCCAGGAATCGACCCTGCTGTCGATGATGCTGCCGCTGCTCCATCACGGCATGCTGGTGATGGGCGTGCCCTACAGTGAAGCGGCGCTGCTCGACACCCGCAGCGGCGGTACGCCCTACGGCGCCAGTCACGTGGCCGGCGTCGACAACAGCAATGCACTGAGTGAACACGAGAAGCGCGTGGCGCGGACCTTGGGCAAGCGACTGGCGGAGACCGCGTCTCGTCTGGCCTGATTCGCACATTCGCCGCCAGGCACTGCGTCGAATGTCAGATTGAAGTCCGACCCACAGGAAGATGGCTGCGACGCATTGTGGGTCAGACTGCAAGTTCGCAGCTACGTGCGTGCGGCCAACACCTCGCGCACCAGGGGCACCGTCAGCGCCCGGCCCTTGGCGAGCGCCGCGGTATCGAGTTCATCGAGCAGCGCCATCAAGGTCGTCATGTCGCGCCGTTCGCGCAGCATGATGAAGTCGAGCACCGCTTCTGGCATGGCAAGGCCACGGGCATTGGCCCGTGCACGCAGCACCCGCGCCTTGTCGGCATCGCAGAGTTCGTGCAGTTGATAGATGAGACTCGCCGACAGGCGTGAAGCGAGATCGGGCAGGGCGAAGGCCGGCTCGGCGCGCGCCGACCACAGAAGATAACGCTCGCTGCCATCAACGGCGTTATAAAGATTGAACAGCTGCCGTTCCCAGTCGGCGTCGCCGGCACAGGCATCGATATCGTCCAGGGCCAGCATGTCGACGCTGTCCAAATCGTCCAGCACCGCGGCGCCGGCCGCCAGCAACTCGCGCAATGGCAGCACCATGGCGCGCACGCCCTGCGGCGCGAGGGCGGCAATCGCCGCCTGCAGCAGATGACTCTTGCCGGTGGATGCCGCGCCGCGCAGATGCACGATGCGTGGACCGCTGCGCTGCGACCACTGGCGCACCGCGCGCAGCGCCTCGCCATTGTCGCCCGGCTCAAAGCTCGCGAAGTCGTGCTGGGTGGTGTTGAACAGCGCCAGCGTCAGCTGCGGATCGGCACCGCGTGCGCTCATGGCCCGTAGAGTTCGCTCTTGAGGTACTCGTCGCGCGAGTGGCGCAGCAAGACCACCACCACCGCCGCCACCGGCAGCGCCACCAGCACGCCGAAGAAACCGAACAACTGGCCGCCCGCCATCACCGCGAAAATCACTGCCACCGGGTGCAGGCCGATACGATCGCCGACCAGCATCGGCGACAACACCATGCCTTCGAGCAATTGTCCGACGGTGAAGACCGCCACCACGCCGATGAGATGGGCGGCGTCGTGGAACTGCAGGAAAGCCGCCACCACCGCCGCCACCACGCCGACGATGACGCCCATGTAGGGCACGAAACTCAGGAGGCCGGCCAGCATGCCAATCACGAACGCGAGATCGAGGCCGACTATCCACAGGCCGCAGATGTAGATGGCCGCCAACGCCAGCATCACGGTCAATTGACCGCGCAGGAATTCGGCCAGCACCGCGTCGATTTCCTTGGCGAGCTTGCCGATGGTCGGCGCCGCGCGCTGCGGCAACAGATCGCGCACCGCCGCCACCAGCGCGTCCCAATCGCGCAGCAGGTAGAAAGTCACGACCGGGATCAGCAGCAGATAGGTCAGCCAGCCCAGCAGCACCTGGCCGGAGCGGCCGATGGACGACATCACCTGGCCCGCCACCGAGCCGACCTGCCGCCAGTGATCGACGAGGGCGGTGCGCAGACCTTCAATGTCGATGCTGGCCACGTCGCTGCCGATCATGGCGGCGAGGCGCGGCGCGACGCTCTTCTGCAGCCAGTCCAGGGCCTCGGGGATGTTGTTCAGAAAGGCGATGGTCTGGTGACTCAGCATCGGCAGCAGCACCAGCAGCGCCACGATGCCCATCACCAGCATCACGCCAAATACGGTCAGCACGCCGACCGTACGACTCGCGCCGAGACGCTCGAGGCGGTCGACCAGCGGGTCGCCGAGATAGGCCAGCAGCGCACTCATCAAGAACGGCGTGAGCACCGGCGCCAGCAGATACAGCAGCCAGCCGCCCGCCACCACCAGTGCGAGGATGAACCACTGGCGGGAATCGGCGAGGGAAGTATTCATGGCAGTAACTCGTAGGTGTCGCTGTGCGCCGGCACCGGCGCCAGCACATGGCCGAAGCCGATGGCCTGCGCGAGTGCCGCGCGACCACCGCGCGCGGTGATCTCGTAGACCACGCGCTGGTTGTCGACGGTGCGCAGGAACAAGGCCGAGATGCTGTCCAGGGTGTCGAGATAGCGCGCGAGGCGCGCATAGTCGGCGGCCGAACGTACACCGGTCACCGCCAGGCTCACGCGCTCGGCGCCGGCCAGCATGCCGGGTTCGGCATAACGTCGCGCTAGAGCATCGCCGAGTGCGTCCACGCCTTCTTCGACGATGGCGTCGGCGCTCGCGCCTTCCTGCGTCCATTCCAGGGTTTCGCCGTCGATGTCGAGGCGCCAACGGACTTCCCATACCTGGGCGCTGGCCTCGTGCAGTTGTCCGACCAGCACCGCCGCCGCGCCATAGCGGCCGGCGAGGCCGACCGCGCCATCGGACAAGCCATGCCAGTCCTTGGCCTGGTTCAAGGCCGCGCTTTCCTCGATGTCCATGAGCGGCAGCAACACCGGCAAGGCCCGCGCCTCGGCCTTGCGCTTGAGCGTGTCGCCGAGTTTGCCGGGCGCTTCGCCGCCGACAAGACTGCGCCCCTCAGCGTTATCCAGCACCAGGAACACCACGGTGTCGGGCCGCTGCTTGCCCCACAGGCCGATGCCGCGCTCCTCGAGTTCGCGTTCGAGCACGTGTTCGTCGAATTGGGCGCTGAAAGTCAGGCCGCCATCGGGCGCTTGGCCGTAGGCGTATTGCAGGAGCAGGGTCGACGCGCGAGCCAGCAGCGGTCGCGCGCTGGCGTCATTGGGGGTGCGCCGGTTGCCGGTCAGCTTGACCAGCACTTCGCCGAGCGCGGCGGCGCTGGCGCGCGAACGTTCGGCCGGGCTGCGGTCCTTGACCGTCACGGTGGCGTTGTAGAGACCACCGACGTCGCGCGCCGCGAGGGGGCCGAAGAAGGCGCACAAGAGCAGCGCCACCACCAGGCCCGTCCATCGTCTCGTCGTCTTTCGCGTCATGCCCAACCTGTTGCTGCCGACCGCCTCGTGGCGGCGCGCTATGGTAACAGGCCGATGAAAATCGCCGTGAGCAGCAGCGATTTTCCGCGTGCTTCAGAGCTTCCCTAGCGCCTGTTACCATGCGCGCCTATGAGCACCCACGACAGCAGCAACGAACAACAGGGCTTGTCCTATCGCGCCGCCGGCGTCGATATCGAGGCAGGCGAGGAACTGGTCAGACGCATCGGGCCCGGCGCCCGCGCCACCCATCGCAGCGGCGTCATGGGCGGCCTGGGCGGCTTCGGCGGTTTGTTCGATCTGCGCGCCACGGGCTATCGCGATCCTATTCTGGTGTCGGGCACCGACGGCGTCGGCACCAAACTGCTGCTGGCGATTGAAACCGGCAGGCACGACACCATCGGCATCGATCTGGTCGCGATGTGCGTCAACGACGTGGTGGTGCAGGGCGCCGAGCCGCTGTTATTCCTCGACTATTTCGCGACCGGCGCGCTCAGCGTCGAAACCGGCGCGGCGGTGGTGAACGGCGTGGCGCGCGGCTGCGTGGAAGCGGGCTGCGCCCTGCTCGGTGGCGAGACCGCCGAGATGCCCGGCATGTATGCCGCCAAACACTATGACCTGGCGGGTTTCTGCGTCGGCGCGGTCGAGCGCGAGCGCCTCATCGACGGCAGCAAGGTGCGCGCTGGCGACGTGCTGCTCGGCCTCGCTTCCAGCGGCGTGCATTCCAACGGCTATTCGCTGGTGCGCGCGATCCTGGCGCGCAGCGGCCAGTCGCTGGATGCAGCCTTCGGCGACGGCACGCTGGCCGATGCCCTGCTGACGCCGACCCGCATCTACGTCAAACCACTGCTGAAAGCCCTTACCAAGGTCGACATCCATGCCCTCGCCCACATCACCGGCGGCGGCCTCACGGAAAACATTCCGCGCGTGATCCCCGATGGCCTGTCGGTCGAAATCGATTTGCACGCCTGGCGCCTGCCGGCGCTCTTCACCTGGCTGCGCGACGCCGGCCAGGTGGCAACCGATGAAATGCTCAAGACCTTCAACTGCGGCATCGGCATGGTGGTGGTGGTCGCGCCCGAGGATGTCGAGGCGGTGAGCACCGTGCTCAGTGAAGCCGGCGAGCAGGTGTGCCGACTTGGCAGCGTGCGCGACGGCGGCGCGGGCGTGGCCTACAGCGGCGCCCTGCGCTGACGCTCAAGACGTTCCTCCACCGCGGTCAGAAAGCCGCGCAAAATCTTCACTTCACTGTCGCGCAGTTCGGCGCGACTCAACAGGCGTCGCAAGCGGCGGTCGAGCAACTTGGGCTTGCCCGGTTCGAAGAACTCCACTTCCGCCATCACGCGCATGCAGTGACGCTGCAGTTGCGCGACATCCTCGGCGCTCGCGCTCTGGTCCGACAGGCGCCGATTGCGGCGCGGCGGCGCCACCCGCAAGGGCGCGGCGGCGTACAACTCGTAGACGATGATTTGCACCGCCTGGGCGAGATTGAGTGAACTGAAGTCGGGCACGGTCGGGATCTCGATCAGGCGCTGGCAAAGATCGAGATCGGTATTGGACAGGCCGCTGCGCTCGGGGCCGAACACCACCGCGACCTGCGTCTCATCGCGCGCCACGATGTCGGCCGCGGCGTTACGCGGCGTGAAGGTCGGCCAATCGATGCGTCGGTCGCGCGCGCTGGTCGCGTAGGCGATATCGACCCCGTCCAGCGCCGCGGCGAGATTGGCGTGAATCTCGGCCGTCAACAGCAGATCGGCCGCGCCCACCGCCAGCGCGGTCGCTTCGTCATGCGGAAAGCGCTCCGGCGCGACCAGGTGCAGATGTTTCAGACCCATCGCCTTCATGGCCCGCGCGGTGCTGCCGATGTTGCCCGGGTGGGTGGTGCCGACCAGCACCACGCGCACGCGTGCGGCGAGCGGCGCGACGACGATGCGAGCTTCGATTTCAGTGGGGTCCACGGTCTGGCGCTGACTATCGGTTAGAATCCCCGGCATTCTAATCCCCGGATCGCGCCATGCATCCCATGCTCAATATCGCCGTGCGCGCCGCCCGCCGCGCCGGCACCGTCATCACGCGCGGTCAACAGCGGCTGTACGAAGTCACCATCACGCGCAAAGGTCACCAGGACTACGTGACGCAAATCGACAAGGACGCCGAGTCGGCCATCATCGACACCCTGCTGACGGCCTACCCGGGCCATCAGATCGTGGCCGAGGAATCCGGCACCACCGGCCGCGACGGCGACTACGTGTGGATAGTCGACCCGCTCGACGGCACGCTCAATTTCATGCACGGCTACCAGCAGTTCGCGGTCTCGATCGCGCTTGCCGTGCGCGGCCGCATCGAACAGGCGGTGGTGTACGACCCGGTGCGCGACGAACTCTTCACCGCTTCACGCGGCGCCGGCGCGCAATTGAATGGTCACCGTCTGCGCGTCAGCAAGGTCGCGCATCTGGAAGATGCGCTGATCGGCACCGGCTTTCCGGTGCGGCGCAAGGCCCACATCCGCCCCTACGTGAGCTCCCTCGCGACGGTGCTCGAGCGCTGCGCCGACGTGCGCCGCGCCGGCGCAGCGGCGCTCGATCTCGCACATGTGGCCTGCGGGCGCCTGGACGGCTTCTGGGAATTCGGTTTGCAGCCGTGGGACATCGCCGCCGGCTCGCTCCTGGTGCTGGAGGCCGGTGGCCTGGTCGGCGACCCGAACGGCGGAGAAAAGCACATGGACAAGGGCGATATCGTGGCGGGCAATGCCAAGGTCTTTCGCCAGTTGCTCGGCGCCCTCGCGACGCGCGAAGGCGGCCGTGCCGCGAGCAGCGAGCAGGCCTGAGCGGCGCGCAGCGGGCGATGGCCACCGTCAGCATCATCCTGCCGGCCAAGAACGAGGGTCAGAACCTCGTGCATCTTCTGCCGGTGCTGCGCGCCGCGCAGCCCGACGCCGAGATCATCGTGGTCGATGACGGCAGCACCGACGATACCGTGGCGCTGTGCAAGGCCAATGGCGTGCACTGCGTGTCCCATCCCTATTCAATGGGCAATGGCGCCGCCATCAAGACCGGCGCGCGCAATGCCAGCCACGATGTGCTGCTGTTCATGGACGCTGACGGCCAGCACGACCCGACCGGCATCCAGGCGCTGCTCGACAAGCTCGACGAAGGCTACGAGATGGCGGTCGGCGCCCGCACCTGGGATTCCCATGCGTCGCTGGCGCGGCGCGCCGCCAATTACATCTACAACGGCCTGGCCAGTTACATGGCGGGCCGGCCGGTGCTGGATTTGACCTCGGGCTTTCGCGCCGCACGGCGCCGCCACTTCATGCGCTTCCTGTACCTGCTGCCGAATGGTTTTTCCTATCCGACCACCAGCACCATGGCCTTCTTCCGCTCCGGTCTGCCCATCGCCTACGTGCCGATCAGCGCGCGGCGGCGCGGCGGGCGCAGTCACATAAGATTGTTCGAAGACGGCCTGCGCTTCTTCATGATCATCCTGAAAGTCGGCGCGCTGTTTTCACCGATGCGCCTGTTCCTGCCGGTCAGCATGGCGATCTTCGCCACCGGCATGCTCTATTACCTCTACACCTTCATCGATTCGCACCGCTTCACCAACATGTCGGCGCTGCTGATAACGACTTCGGTGACGACCTTCATGCTCGGCATCCTGGCGGAGCTGGTGTCGGCGCTGCATTACAAAGAAGCCGATGCCGAGCGACGGCTCGCGCGTCGCACGCCGCATCAAGACGATTAGCCTCGACTCCTCTGCAGGTGGGATTTCAATCGCACATTCGCTTTAACGTTGGTCAGACTTCGGTCTGACAGCGGCCGCGCAGTGATTCGAATGTCAGACTTCAGTCTGATATTCAGGGTGCGAATGGATTGGCACCGGTTTCATTCAGCGTCGCGCAGCTGCGCTTCGAGGCTCGCGTCCATGCGCGAGAAGTCGGCGTGCTGGGCGCGCGCGCGGGCACGCGCCTCATCGAGCAGCTGACGCGCGGCCACTTTGTCGCCCGCATCGAGCGCTATCTCGACACCGAGATAGAGCGGATAGGGATCGCTTTTCATCAAGCGCGCCGCGCTGGCAGCGGCCTGCGCGGCGATGGTGTGTTCGCCCCGTGCATGACGCAGTTGCGCGCTGCTCACGTACAAGAGATAGCGCGTATTGAACGACAGCGGTCGATCGCGAATCGCTTCAAGCGTCGCGGCCAGCGCCGCGCTGTCGAGCGCGCAACTGCCATCCAGCACCTGCGTGGCGAGCCACAAAAGAATTTCGACCGCCATCGGATCGGGCCGCGTCATGGCCGCCGCAGCGCTGAGTGCCGTGCGCTGCGCAGGGTCGTCATGGGATCGCAGACAGGCAATGCGCGTGCGATGCAATTGCGCGGTGGCATCGGTCGCGTCGCCCAGCACCTTCGTCGCGCTGTCGAAATCACGGCGCCCGACCAGCCATTCGACGAAATTGGCGCGCGCCCGCGGCGAGTGCGGATGATCATTCACGAACGACCCATACAGCGCGCCGGCGTTGCCCCAGGTGGGCGTCATGCTGGCGGTGACCAACGCGTAGAGCAGCGCCATGCTCGCCAGCAGCAGGGTGGCGCGACGCGGCGCCAGGCCCTTCGCGCTCACGGCCGCGAGGGTCAGGCAGATGCCGATGGCCGGCAGGTAGTTACGGTGTTCGAACATGAGCTCCAGCGCGAAGATGCTGGATTCGAGCGCGTGCCCGGCGAAGAACAGCATCACGCCGAAAGCCGCCAGGGGCGCGCGCCGGCGCATGCGCCATGCCGTCACCAGCACTGCGCACAGCGCGACGATGGCGAGCGCGGTGGCGGTATCCGGCGGCCACTGCGCGATGGCGACATCGTCATGATGAAAGCCGAGCGCGGCGCGGCGTGGCGCCACTATCCAGCCAACATAAACGAGCAGCACACGCGCCTCGGTCAGCAGGCGTTCCAGCGGTCCGAACTCACGCAGGCTGTAGGGAGCGACGAAAGCGCCGTACCAGTGCGTGGCGACATACAGCACCGCCAACAGCAACGGCAGCAGCGTGATGAGCGCGAAGCCATGGCGCAGCCACGGCGGGCGCGGCCATCGCGGCCCATCGAACACACAGAGTTCGAGCGCCAGCAGGTATAAGGGTGTCAGCAAACCGATTTCCTTGCCGAGCGCGGCGAGCGGCGTGCACACCAGCAACGCCAGCGCCACGGCCAGCACGCCACCGCGCTGCGCGGCGATGCGCGTGCGCCCCTCGATGTACAACAGCATGGCGATGAGACCGAAAAGCGTCGCCAGCTCTGTCATGCGCTGACACAGATACATGACGGTGCTGACGTTCACGGGATGCAACAGCCACAGCGCCGCGCCACCCACCGCCATCACGCGCACGGCCGCCGCCGGCATGTCGGTGATGCGCGCCAGGCGCGCGAACAGGGCGAACACCAGCACGCCGTTGACGAGATGCAAGACGAGGTTGGTGGCTTTCCAGTAGCGCAGGTCCGGGCTAAACATGGCATTGGCGATGAAGCTCGCCATGGCCAGCGGCCGGCCCAGCGGCCCGCTGTCGCTGAACAGGAACAGACGCCAGTCCTGGCCGAGTTGTGCGGCGCGCAACAAGGGCGTGATGACGGTGCTGTCGTCGAGCAGCAGCGGTCCACTCAGCGCTGGCCAGTACAGCATTACCGTCAGCGCCAGCAGCGCGGCCATCGCCACAGCGCTGCCCCTATCGATACCGCGCGCCTCAGTCATGGCGGCTGTCCGGCGCCAGGCGCGCCAGGCGAATGCGCAGATCGCGCTGCGTGAAGCGACTCGACCACGGCAGCGAAGCGCGCACGTCGCGCGCCACGGCGGCCGCGCGGTCCGCCTGCCCGGCGCTGGCATAGGCCTCGGCGAGGCGTGTCTTCAAGCCCGCGCTGTGCGGGCGCGCCGCGACCAGGTCCTCGAGGATGGTGATGGCCGCGGCCGGGTCGCCGAGCACGCGCGCGTAGAACACCGCCAACCATTCCAGCACGCGCTGCCGTGTATCGACCGTCAGACCGGGCCGCGCCAAAACCGCGTTGGCGAGACGCTGGACACTGGCGGTGTCATGGCGGCAGCGGCCATAGCCCTGACAGATGACGAGCTCGCGAAAGATATCTTCGCCGACGCTTTCGCGCGGCTCGGCGACTATCACCGGCAGCAGGCGCGCGATGGTGACTTCGTCGTCACGCTCGATGGCGGTCCTGAGCAAGGCCGACAGCGGCAAGGTTTTGTTCGTCGCGAGGCGCGCCGCCTGTTCCAGCGCGGCGATGCCCGCCGCGTAGCGCTTGGCGTCACCGTTGGCGTCGGCAATGCGCAGGCGGCCGGCTTCGTACCACAGCCGTGGTGAAGCCGGGTGATGGCGCAATTCGCTTTCCACGAGCAGGGACGGCGACGCCCACAGCGTGGCACGTGACCAGGTCACGGCGGCCAGCACCAGCATGGCCATGAATGCGCCAGGCACGCGCCAGCGGCTCGCCGTGGCGCTGTCGGCGAGGGTCAAGGTGACGGCCAGCATCACGCCCAGGCCCGGCAGATAGTTGCGATGTTCATGCATGAGTTCGAGCGGCACGACGCTGCCTTCGAACAGGTGCCCCAATACGAACCACGCCCAGCCGAAAGCGAGCGCGGCGTGGCTGCGTCGCCGCGCGTGGGCCAGCACCGCCAGGGCCAGCAAAGCGAGGACCGCCAACGCCGTGGTGGGCGGACTCAGCCAGCCGCGCGACAGCACGAAGTCATCGTGGAAGAGCGTGAAAGCACCCGGCGTCGGCACCAGCAGCAGGCGTAGATACATGAACATCACGCGCGCCTCGCTCCACAGGCGCTCGGCAAGCGTGAACTCGCGGCCACCATAGCCCGGCAGCACACCGTGCAGGAAATACCACAGCGCGGCCGCCACCACGGCCACGGCCGCCATGCCCAACAGCCGGCGGGACATCTGCGACAGCGCCGCGCGCGGCGCGCGGATCACCCAGGCCTCGATGAGCACCAGATAGAACAGCAGGGCCAGCGCTGTTTCCTTGCTCAGCAGGGCCAGCAAGGCCAGGGCGGCACAGGCGATTGGCCAGCCGCGTGCAACGGGCTCGCCGCGCAGCTGTCGCTGTCGAGCGCGGGTGTAGACGAGCAGCGTCAACAGCACGAAGGTCGCCGACAGCGATGTCATGCGTTGCACGACATACAGCACCGAAGTGAGGTTGACGGGATGCAGCGCCCACAGCGCGGCGACCACCCAGGCGCTGGCCGCCGTCGCGCGCGGCGCCAAGGCCGTCGCCAGGCGCGCCACCAGGGCCCACACCAGCACGGCGTTGAGCGCGTGGATGAAGAGATTGGTGAGTTTGAACCGCCACGGGTCAAGACCGTTGAGCGTGTAATTGAACGCGAAGCTCAACATGGCGAGCGGGCGCGCCAGGGGCCCGGTGCCGAGGCCCGACATTGCGGCGTCGCACCAGGAGGAAAGACTGCTGCCGGCGCCCGCCAATGCGACATTGTCGACGATGGTGTGATAGTCGTCGAAGGCAAAGCCGCCGGCGAGACCCGGCCAATAGACCAGCGCCACTGCCGCGAGCAAGGCCAGCGCCCACAGGCTGCGCAGTTCGACGTGCCTCTCGGTCACCATGGCAGTGCCCGCCTCAGGGGCTGTGATGGGCAGAACGATTGAGTGGGCAAAAAAAAAGCACGCTGCGCAGAGCGCAGCGTGCTTTGGCGTCAGACTGAGTCAGACTTACTTGCGGCAGGACGAAGGACGATACTTGCCTTCGAGGTTGCCGTTGGTGCAGTCCCACACCACCTTGCCGCCCGTGGTCTTGGGCTCGAGGGTGATGGTCTGACCGACGATGGTGGTGGTCGAGAAGGTCACGGTGATGATGCCGTCGCCGCCGGCGCCGACGTTGACCTTGTCAACCGAGTTGCCAGCGATGGATTCTTCGTCAGCCATACCAGCCGCGGTGTTGTCGGTCGGCAGGCTGCCATTGGCCGAGAAGTACTCGGAAACGGCGGTCTTGCCGGCGCTGGCCAGTGACAGACCTTCCGTCACCTTGGCGCGAATCGTGTAGTCCTGGTAGGCCGGAATCGCGACCGCGGCCAGGATGCCGATGATCGCCACGACGATCATCAATTCGATAAGGGTAAAACCCTGTTGTTTTTGCATCTTCATGTGTCGTCTCTCCTCGAGAATTGATTTCGAATTGTCATTCGCCAGTGAGCCGGCGCGGCTGGCTTATCGGCACCCTGCCGGCAAACCTTCATTCGTGCCGATGGGCGTCGGTACGAACTCGTGCGGGAAGGGTTAGCAGATTCCATGCCATGGCAGCCGAAAGCCACCAATCCCCTGAAATCATTGGTATGAACCACCAGGCGCCGTAGCAAGGCGCCTACGCGAAAACCGCTAATGGCCTAAGTGGGCGTCACAATGTGACAAAAATCGTCAGGTGCGCGGCAGCCTCAACCTTCGATGCCGAGTTTCTGCAGGCGATAGCGCAAGGCGCGGAAACTTATGCCCAGCAGCTTGGCGGCGCGGGTCTTGTTCCAGCGGGTCTGTTCCAGCGCGGCGAGGATGCGGCTGCGCTCGACGTCGTCCAGGTAATCCTGCAGTTCGGCGCTGCCGGCGCCGCCCGGCGCGGCGCGCTGGCCCTCGGGCAGCAGCAGGTCCGGCTCGCGAATCTCGTCGTCCTCGCACATCGTGAGTGCCCGTTCGAGGATGTTCTCGAGCTCGCGCACATTGCCCGGAAAACCATAGCCGCGCAGCGCTTCCAGGGCTTCCATCGACAGGCGCGGCGCGGCGATGCCGAATTCGGCGCTTTTCTTGGCCAGGAAGTGTTCGACCAGCAGCGGAATGTCATCGGCCCGTTCGCGCAGCGGCGGCACGTTGAGTTCGATGACATTTATTCGGTAGTAAAGGTCCTGGCGGAACTCGCCGGCCTCGACCAGTTCGGCGAGCTTCTTGTGGGTGGCCGACAGGATGCGGCAGTCGACCGCGACTTCGGCGTCGGCGCCGATCGGGCGCACGCGCTTTTCCTGAATGGCACGCAGCAGCTTGACCTGCATGTGCAGCGGCAACTCGGCGACTTCGTCGAGGAACAGCGTGCCGCCGTCGGCGGCCTGGAACAGGCCCGGCTTGTCGGCCACCGCACCGGTGAAGCTGCCTTTTTTATGGCCGAACAGCTCACTCTCCATGAGCTCGTCAGGGATGGCGCCGCAGTTGACCGGCACGAAGGCCGCCAGCGCGCGCGCGCCCTGCTCGTGGATGAGCCGCGCCACGAGTTCCTTGCCGGTGCCCGATTCGCCGCTTATGTAAACCGGCGCCTGGCTGCGGGCGAGTTTGGCGACGGTGGCGCGCAGCCGTTCGATGGCCGCCGAGGCGCCAATCAGGGCGCGCGATTCGGCGGCCGGCGAGCCGCGCAGCTTCAAGGCCTGGGTGATGAGATTGCGCAGGTCCTTGAGATCGACCGGCTTGGTGACGAAATCGAAGGCGCCCGATTTCAGCGCCGTGATGGCCGACTCCATATTGCCGTGGGCCGTGATCACCGCCACCGGCATGCCGGGATGGCGGCGCGCGATATCCGCCACCAGGTCAAGCCCGTTGCCATCCGGCAGACGCATGTCGGTCAGGCACAAATCGAAATGCTCCTGTTTCAGCAGCGCCAGTGCCTCGGCGATGTTGGCGGCCGGACTGGCCTGCACGCCCATGCGCCCGAGCGTGATGCCGAGCAGTTCGCGGATGTCGGGCTCGTCGTCGACTATCAGCGCACGTTTGTCGCTCATACCTTTCCAATCCTTTGTTGCCTGCCAGGATGCGCAAACACGATGCGGAAGCGGCAGCCACGCTGACGCTCGATCAGTTGCAGCGATGCCTGGTTGGATTCACACAGCTCGCGCGCGATGTACAAGCCGAGCCCCGTGCCGCTGCTTTCGGTGGTCGCGAACGGTTCGAACAACCGGTCGGCGATTGCGTCGCTCAAGCCCGGGCCGGAATCGAGCACGTCGAGAAACGGCCGGCCATTGCTCTCGATGATGCCCGCTTCGAACACCAGGCGCGGCGCCTGGCCGGCGTAACGCAGTCCGTTCTCGGACAGATTCCACAGCACCTGCTGCAGCTGGCTTTTGTCGATCTTGACCACGATGGGTTCGTGCAGCCAGTGCTGCACCACATCCCCCTCGGCAAGCTCGAAACGCTCTTCGAGCTCGGCGCAGAACTGCTCCAGCCACGGCCGCAGCGCGAAGCTTTCCGAGACCACGTCGTGACGGCGGCCGATGGTCATGACATTTTCGATGATGGCGTTCACGCGCTGCGAGTGCTGCAGCACGATGTCGGTGAGGCGCCGGTCCTGCGCGGTCAGATCGGGCGATTCCGACAGCAATTGACCGGCATGACTGATGGCGCCGAGCGGATTGCGGATTTCGTGGGCGATGCTGGCGGTGAGCCGTCCGAGGGACGCGAGCTTCAACTGCTGCGCGCGCTGGCGGGTTTCAGCGGCGTCCTCCAGAAACACCAGCGTGCCGTTCTGCTCAGGCTCACTGGCGCCAAGCTCCGTGAAAGACACCAGCGCATTGATGCTGCCATGGGCGCCGATGCTGGCAGCGGGATTCTCACCGCTGCGCAGCCAGCTGCGGAACGAATCGTTGAGCGAAGAGGAAATATCCGCCAGTGCGCCGCGCAGGTCGTCGCTCTCACGCCCCAGGATCTCGGCCGCCGCATCATTGGCCAGCACCACCGCGCCCTTGCGGTCGAGCACCATGATGCCGGCGCGCATGCGTCTGACGATGTGCTCATTGAGGCGCGACAGGTGCTCGATGTCGAGCGCGCGCGCGGCCGCCAGCGCTTCGCCGCGTCGTGCACGCTCGGCCAGCGCCGAGGCCAGCACCGCGGTGCCGAAACAGGCCGCGCCGAGCAGGCCGGCCTGGGTGTAGTTGGCCGGCGAATAGCCGTCGTAGAGCGTGCCGAAGAAGGTTTCGCCGAGCAGCGCCATGCTCGCCAGCGCCGCGAAGAACACCGCCGCGCGTCCCGACGCCAGGAGGCACGCGCCCGCCACCGACATCACCAGCAGGATGCCGATGCCGCTGGTCACACCACCGGCGGCGTGCATCAACAGCGACGTCGCGCCGACATCGGCCAGCACACCACCATAGACCTGCAGGCGATAGGTCAGGCCACGCTGCTCGACCAGGAACATGGCGCCGATCGCGAACACCAGGTAGCCGAGCGCGGTGCCGACGAACAGTCGTGTATCAACATCGGACAGATTCGGCGGCAGCTTGCCGGTCAAGCTCAGAATGGTGAAAACACCGGCGATGACGATGCGATAGAAGTTGAAGTAGCGCAGCGCGTTCCAGTTGTTGTGTTGAACGCGTTCCCGCACCTCGTGGGCGCGCGTCGCGGCCTGGGTCATGCGCGCGACCGCGCCGCGTCGGCATGGGCCGCCGAACAATAGTGCTGACCGTGGCGGGCGACCGCCTCGTTGCTCGGCAGATAGACCTGGCAGTGCGCGCAACGCACGGTCTGCGCTTCAACGGTTTTGCGTGTGTGCGAGGTGCGGGCAGCGACCTTGAGACGTCGCATCACCATCATCACCACCACCACCAACAGCACTAAAAGGATCAAACGTACGAGCATTCAGAGCGCCTCCGCGCACGCGGGCGCGTTCATTTTCGCAGTCATGACAAAGCAGGGTTGAACCGCCATACTGCGAGTCCTCGTTCCGTCGCCAAAGCGGCCGTATGTTCACCTTTTGATCCGTCCAGCTCAAGGCGGTTGGTGATAAGCTTGGTCGTCATCGGTGCCGGTACCCG
Organism: Gammaproteobacteria bacterium; assembly: GCA_020849475.1. Classification (GTDB taxonomy): domain Bacteria; phylum Pseudomonadota; class Gammaproteobacteria; genus JADJYF01. Next base: position 70,090 of record JADLGE010000075.1, on the reverse strand, counting down.
CCGTCCGTGAAGGGGGATAGATGAATCTGCATGAGTATCAGGCCAAACGCCTGTTTGCCGACTACGGCATTCCGGTGCAAGGCGGCGAAATCGCCCACAGCGCGCAAGAAGCAGTGGCCCAGGCGCGTGCCTTGGGTGGCGATGCGTGGCTGGTGAAAGCCCAGGTCCACGCCGGTGGCCGCGGCAAGGCCGGCGGCGTGAAATTCACCCGCGATCTTAAAGAACTCGAAGCCACCGCCGCACGCCTCATCGGCTCGCGACTGGTGACTTATCAATCCGGCGCCGATGGCCAACCGGTGGGGTGCGTGCTGATCGCCGCGGCCGCCGACATCGCCCATGAGCTGTACCTGTCGGTGCTGGTCGACCGCGCCAGCCGGCGCGTCGCCTTCATGGCGTCACGTGCCGGCGGTATGGACATCGAAGAAGTCGCCGCCACCACGCCCGAGAAAATCGTCACTTTCACCGTCGATCCGGTGCTCGGTCTGCAGGACTACCAGTGCCGCAAGATGGCCTTCGCCCTCGAACTCGATGCCAAGCAGCGCAGCCAGCTGCAGATCATCCTGCACGGCCTGTATCGCCTGTTCAACGAACGCGACTTGAGCCTGGTCGAAATCAATCCGCTCGCGATCCTGACCGACGGTTCGCTGTGCGCGCTGGACGGCAAGATCAATGTCGACGACAACGCGCTCTACCGCCAGGAAATCGCAAGCTGGCGCGACCCCGACCAGGAAGACGAGAAAGAACGCCGCGCCAAGGAATTCGATCTCAATTACGTGACCTTGGACGGCAACATCGCCTGCATGGTCAACGGCGCCGGTCTCGCCATGGCGACCATGGACATCATCAAGCTGTCCGGCGGCGCGCCGGCCAACTTCCTCGACGTCGGCGGCGGCACCACCGCGGCGCGCGTCGCTGAAGCGTTCAAGATCATCGTTTCCGATCCCAATGTGAAGGCCATCCTGGTCAACATCTTCGGCGGCATCGTGCGCTGTGACCTGATTGCCGAAGGCATCATCGCGGCGGTCAAGGAAGTCGGTGTCAGCGTGCCGGTGGTGGTGCGACTCGAAGGCACCAATGTCAACGAAGGTAAAGAGATGCTGGCCAAGAGCGGGCTTGCGATCACCAGCGCCGAGGATCTCGCCGACGCCGCCAACAAGGCGGTGGCGGCCGTGGGAGGAAAGAACTGATGTCGATTCTGGTCAACCGTGCGACCCGCGTGCTGGTGCAGGGATTCACCGGCAAGCAAGGCACTTTCCACGCCGAACAGGCGATTGCCTATGGCACCCAGATAGTCGGCGGCACCAGCCCCGGCCGTGGCGGCGCCAAGCATCTGGACCGCCCGATTTTCGACACCATGGCCGACGCCGTGAGCGCCACCGGCGCCGACGCGAGCATGATTTTCGTGCCGCCGCCGTTCGCCGCCGACGCCATCTGCGAAGCGGTCGATGCCGGCATCAAGGTCATTGCCTGCATCACCGAAGGCATTCCGGTGCTGGACATGCTGCGCGTCAAGGCCAGCCTCGCGGCGCGCCCCGACGTGCGTCTGATCGGGCCGAACTGCCCCGGCATCATCACCCCCGGTGAATGCAAGATTGGCATCATGCCCGGGCAGATTCACATGAAGGGCCGCATCGGCATCGTGTCGCGCTCCGGCACCCTGACCTACGAAGCCGTGCATCAGACCACCCGCGCCGGTCTCGGTCAGAGCACCTGCGTCGGCATCGGTGGCGATCCTATCCATGGCATGAACTTCATCGACTGCCTCACGCTGTTCCAGCAAGACCCGCAGACCGAAGGCATCATCATGGTCGGTGAAATCGGCGGCTCGGCCGAAGAAGACGCGGCAGCCTTCATCGGCAAGCACGTCACCAAGCCAGTGGTCGGTTACATCGCCGGCGTCACCGCGCCGCCCGGCAAGCGCATGGGGCATGCCGGCGCGATTATTTCCGGTGGCAAGGGCACGGCCGACGACAAGTTCAAGGCGCTGGAAGCCGCGGGTGTGCACATCGTGCGCTCGCCGGCCGACATGGGCCCCGCCATGGCCAAGGCCCTCGGCGCGTGAGCATGGACCGGCGCCGCGCGCAGCGTTGAAGACGACGCGCGCGCGCCGGCACTGACATGAGTTCCGAACTCCGCCTCGCGCTGGCCCAGGCCAACTTCTGTGTCGGCGATATCGCCGGCAACCGCGACATCATCATCGACCTCGCCCTGCGCGCACGCGATGCCGGCGCCGACGTGGTGGTGATGCCGGAACTCGCCATCACCGGCTATCCGCCGGAAGACCTGCTGTTCCGCCCCGGCCTGCATGCGCGGGTCAAAGCCGCGCTCGACCTTATCGCCGCGCGCGTGACCGGCATCCACCTGGTGCTTGGCTATCCCGAACCGGACGGCGAGCGGCTGTACAACAGTTGCATGGTGCTGCACGACGGCCAGGTGCTCGCCAACTACCGCAAGCAGCACCTGCCCAACTACGCGGTGTTCGACGAGAAGCGCTACTTCGCACCAGGCGATTGCGCGGTGGTGGTCGAGATCAAAGGCGTGCGCATGGGCTTGAGCATTTGCGAGGACATCTGGACGCCGGCCACCGCCGCCCAGGCGCGCGCCGCCGGCGCCGAGTTCATCTGCAACATCAACGCCTCGCCCTATCACCTGCGCAAAGCACCAGAGCGACTGGCGGCGGTGCGCGCAGCGGTGGCGGCGGGCGGCATTCCGGTCGCCTACGTCAACACCGTCGGCGGCCAGGACGAACTGGTCTTCGACGGTGGCTCGTTCGCGCTCAATGCGGACGGCTCGCTGGCCGCGCAAGCGCCGGCCTTCGTCGAGGATCTGCTGCCGCTGCGGGTCGAGCGCGGCGCCCATGGCGTCGAGCTGCATGGCTCACACCCGGAAGCCGAGAGCAGCGAAGAAGAAGCCGAGGTCTACGACGCGCTGGTGCTCGGCATCCGCGATTACATCACCAAGAACCGCTTCCAAGGCTGCGTGCTCGGCCTGTCGGGCGGCATCGATTCGGCGCTGACCCTAGCGCTGGCGGTCGATGCGCTTGGCGCCGAACGCGTGATGGCGGTCTCCATGCCGTCGCGCTACACCGCCGACATGAGTATCGATGATGCGCGCGAGCAGGCAATCAACATGGGCTGCGAATTCCATGTCGTGCCCATCGAGCAACCGGTAGGTGCGTTTGCCGAAGTGCTGGCGCCAATTTTGAGTGGACGCGACAGCGGCGTCGCCGCCGAGAACATACAGGCCCGCGCACGCGGCGTGATCCTGATGGCGGTCTCCAATGCCAGCGGCCGCATGGTGCTGACCACCGGCAACAAGAGCGAAATGGCGGTCGGCTACGCGACGCTCTACGGCGACATGGCGGGCGGTTTCGCGCCCTTGAAAGACATTCCCAAGCTGTTGGTCTATCGCCTGTGCAACTGGCGCAATGCGCAATCAGCCGTGATTCCGGCGCGCGTCATCGAACGGCCGCCGAGCGCTGAACTGCGCCCCGATCAGAAGGACTCCGATTCGCTGCCACCCTACGAAGTGCTGGACCCGATACTCGAGCGCTACATCGAACTCGATCAGACCCCGCACCAGATTGCCGCGCAGGGCTTTGATCTCGCGACCGTGAAACGGGTGGCGGCGATGGTCGATCGCAACGAATACAAGCGTCGCCAGGCGGCGCCCGGCGTGCGCATCAGCCGCCGCGCCTTCGGCCGTGACCGGCGCTTCCCGATCACCTCACGCTACAACGAGCAGGACGAGCCCTGAGGGCCGGCAGTCCGCAGTGCCCGCTCTTCCGTGGGTCAGACTTCAGTCTGACATTCGAAAATCAGCTCAGCGGCGCGTCGTCGGTTTCTAAATGTCAGACTGAAATCTGACCCACAACAGGAAACGCCACATCCTGCAGTCGCCGGTCCTACCTGACCTGCGTCTCCTTCACTTCCTCGATGCCCGGATAGTTCGGGAAATTGAGTTCCAGCACGCGCAGCGCGTCGTTGGACAGATCGTTCAGCTCCAGAATCTTGTAGGACTTGGCCATCAGCACCAGCGCCTCGGGCATGGCCGGCGTCTGCTGGTAGTTCTCGACCACGTAGCGCGCGCGGTTGGCAGCGGCCACGAAGGCGCCGCGGCGCATGTAGTAATTGGCGACGTTGACCTCATGCTGGGCGAGCAGATTGCGCAGGTGACGCATGCGCAGCTGCGCGTCATCGACATACTTGCTGTCGGGGAAGCGCTTGATGACTTCCGCGAAATCGTTGAACGACTTCAGCGCCGCGCCCGGATCGCGCTGTGAAGGGTCGCGATGGATGTAACGCTCGGCGAGACCCTGGCCGGCGCCGAAATTCACCAGGCCGCGCAGATAGTAGGCATAGGCCATGTTCGAATGGGACGGATAGAGCTTCATGAAGCGGTCCAGGGTCGAAATCGCCGAGGCCGGTTCGTCGGTCTTGTAATAGCAATAGGCCAGTTCGAGCTGTGCCTGCTGGGTGTAGACGCCGAAGGGGTAGCGCGACTGCAGCTTCTCGTAGTACTCGATGGCTGAACCGCAGGTGCCGCCATCGAGGTGATCCTTGGCCGCCTGGTAGAGGCGATCCTCGGGCCAGCGCGACATCTCCTTGTCCTTGTCGGTCTCGCTCGGCAAGAAGCCACAGCTCGCGGTGAGCGCACACAGGCAAAGGAACAAGGCGCGCACGAGCGCGGGGCTGAGCTTGGAAGTCATCTAACGTAGAATCCCCGCGTGGGTATGGGTGGGCTGCGCGGTCGTAAGCGCGCGGTATTGTAGTGGCGGAATTTTCGACAAGGCAATGAACGTGATGGTTGCGCCACCGGCATGTCGCTCAGGGTCCGCGCCCGCGCACCGCGTGCCGCGTCCGTGAGCGGCGCCATTACCGAACATCATCGCGTCGAGTTACCGGCGGCGGTCGAAGGTCTGCGCCTCGACCAGGCGCTGGCGCGGGTGCTGAGCCAGTATTCGCGCAATCTCATCAAGCAATGGATGGACGCCGGCCAGGTGACGCGCCACGGCGCGGTGCTGAAACCGCGCACCACGGCCCGCGGCGGCGACATCATCGAGGTCATCGCCACTCTCGACGCGACCGGCGAACTCGCGCCCCAGGCGGTCGACTTCAGCCTCGCCCACGTCGACGAGCACGTCATCGTAATCGACAAACCGGTCGGCCTGGTGGTGCATCCGGGCGCCGGCAATCCTGATCACACCCTGGTCAATGGCCTGCTGGCGCGCTTTCCCGAGCTCGCCGCCCTGCCCCGCGCCGGCCTCGTACATCGCATCGACAAGGACACCTCCGGGCTGCTGGTCGCGGCCCGCACGCCACAGGCTTTCCAGTCGCTGGTGCGGGCGCTGGCCCGGCGCGACATCCATCGCCATTACCTCGCGGTGGTCAACGGCGTGATGGTGGCGGGCGGCACCATCGAGGCCGCCATCGCCCGCGACCCGCAGCAGCGCACGCGCATGCGCGTGATGCCGGGCGGCCGCGAGGCCGTCACCCATTACCGCGTGGCCGAGCGCTACCGCGCCCATACCCTGCTCGAAGTGGAACTCGAAACCGGCCGCACCCACCAGATTCGCGTGCACCTGTCGTGGCGCGGCTATCCGCTGGTGGGCGACAGCCGCTACGGCGGCCGGCCGCATCTGCCGCCAGGCGCGACCGAGGACTTGCGCGCGACCCTGCAGCATTTTCCCCGTCAGGCGCTGCATGCCTGGCGGCTGGCGTTCACCCATCCGGTGGACAACACCGAGCTCGAATTCGAATCGGCGCCGCCGGCGGATTTCGAACACCTGCTCGAAGTGCTGCAGGCTGACGTCGAGGCCCACGGGCAGCGCGACGCATGAACGGCGCGCCGCATTGCCTGCAGGTCGACTGGCCGGCGCCGGCCCATGTGCGCGCCGCCTTCAGCAGCCGTCGCGGCGGCGTCAGCGAAGGCGCCTACGCGAGCCTCAATCTCGGCAACCATGTGGGCGACAGGCCCGCCGCGGTCACCGCCAATCGTGCCGCGCTGGCGCGCCACCTCGGGCTGCGCGAAGAGCCGTGCTGGCTGCAACAGGTGCACAGCGACATCCTGCTCGACCTCGACGACGCGGCGAGCCCGCGGCGCGGAGACGCCGCCATCACCACCACCGTCGGCCGCGTGGCGACCGTGATGGTGGCCGATTGTCTGCCGGTGCTGCTGTGCGACGCCTCCGGTCGCCAGGTGGCGGCGGTGCACGCCGGCTGGCGCGGCCTCGCCTGTGAGCTGATTGCCAGGACCGTGGCCGCCTTCGACGCACCGCCGTCCGCGCTGCATGCGTGGCTCGGCCCTGCCATCGGCGCGGCGGCCTATGCTGTCGGCGATGATCTGCGCACGCGCTTCGTGGCGCTGGATGCGCGCAACGCGGCCGGCTTCGCGCAGCACGACGGACGCTGGCACATGAGTCTGGCACGGATCGCCGAGCTGCAATTGACGGCGCTCGGCGTGGGCAGCGTGAGTCACAGCGGCATCTGCGTGCACAGCGACGCGCAGCAGTGGTTCTCCTATCGTCGCGACGGCGAGACTGGCCGCATGGCAGCGATGATCTGGATCGAGGGTCGCGCTTGATTTAATCGCGCGCAGCCCCATTTCCTTGGCAACCGTTCGACTCTTCGAGGAAACGCTGCATGCGTGCCGACAAACTGACCACCAAGTTCCAGCAGGCGCTGTCCGATGCACAGAGCCTGGCGCTGGGCGCCGATAATCAATTCATAGAACCTGCCCACCTCTTGAGCGCATTGCTCGATCAGGACGGTGGCGTCATCACCCAGTTATTACAGAACACCGGCGTGAATGTCGGCCGCGTGCGCGCATCCGTGGCGCGCAGCCTCGAGCGCCTGCCCAAGGTCAGCGGCGTCGGCGGCGACGTGCATCCGTCCAACGCCTTGATGAAGCTTCTGAACCTGACCGACAAGCTTGCGCAAGAGCGCAAGGACGCCTTCATCGCCAGCGAGCTGTTCCTGCTCGCGGCGCTCGAAGACAGCGGAGAAGTCGGACGACTGCTCAAGGAACAGGGCGCCGACCGCGCCCGCATCACCAAGGCCATCGACGAATTGCGTGGAGGAGACAGCGTGGCGGACGCCAATGCCGAAGAACAGCGCCAGGCGCTGGATAAATACACGGTGGATCTCACCGCGCGGGCCGAGGAAGGCAAGCTCGACCCGGTGATCGGTCGCGATGAAGAGATTCGCCGCACCATTCAGGTCCTGCAGCGCCGCACCAAGAACAACCCGGTGCTGATCGGCGAGCCCGGCGTCGGCAAGACCGCCATCGTCGAAGGCCTCGCCCAGCGCATCATCAATGGCGAAGTGCCGGAAGGCTTGAAACGCAAGCGCGTGCTGTCGCTGGACATGGGCGCGCTCATTGCCGGCGCCAAGTTCCGCGGTGAGTTCGAGGAACGCCTTAAGGGTGTTTTGAACGATCTGTCCAAGCAGGGCGGCCAGGTCATTCTGTTCATCGACGAGCTGCACACCATGGTCGGCGCCGGCAAGGCCGAAGGCTCGATGGATGCCGGCAACATGTTGAAACCCGCGCTGGCGCGCGGCGAGCTGCATTGCATAGGCGCGACCACGCTCGATGAATACCGCCAGTACGTCGAGAAAGATGCCGCGCTCGAACGGCGCTTCCAGAAAGTGCTGGTCAACGAGCCGAGCATCGAGGACACCGTGGCCATCCTGCGCGGCTTGAAGGAGCGCTATGCCGTGCATCACGGCGTCGAGATCACCGACCCGGCCATCGTCGCGGCGGCCCATCTGTCCAGCCGCTACATCACCGACCGCCAGTTGCCGGACAAGGCCATCGATCTCATCGACGAGGCCGCCAGCCGGATAAGCATCGAAATCGATTCCAAGCCGGAGTCCATGGACCGCCTCGCGCGGCGCGCCATCCAGCTCAAGATTGAGCGCGAAGCCTTGCGTAAGGAAAAGGACGAGGCCTCCAAGCGGCGCCTGGCGGATCTCGAAGCGCAGCTTGCCGAGGTCGAGGCCGAATACGCCGATCTCGAAGAGATCTGGAAGGCCGAGAAGGCAGCACTGACCGGCGCCCACCAGGTGCAGGCCGATCTCGAACGGGCGCGCCTCGACTTCGAGACCGCGCGCCGCTCGGGCGATTTGAATCGCATGTCGGAGCTGCAGTACGGCGTCATCCCGGCGTTGGAGAAACAACTGGCGGCGAGCGTCGGCCGCGAGGACGGCAAGCCCAACCAGCTGCTGCGCAACCGTGTGACGGAAGAAGAAGTCGCGGAAGTCGTCTCCAAGTGGACCGGCATTCCGGTCTCGAAGATGCTCGAAGGTGAGCGTGACAAGCTGTTGCGCATGGAAGAAGCGCTGCACGCGCGGGTGGTCGGCCAGGATGAAGCGGTGACCGCGGTCGCCAACGCCATCCGTCGTTCGCGCGCCGGACTGTCCGATCCGAACCGTCCGAACGGCTCGTTCCTGTTCCTGGGGCCGACCGGCGTCGGCAAGACCGAACTCTGCAAGTCGCTGGCCTCCTTCCTGTTCGATACCGAGCAGGCGCTGGTGCGCATCGACATGTCGGAGTTCATGGAAAAACACTCGGTGGCGCGTCTCATCGGCGCCCCGCCCGGCTACGTCGGCTACGAGGAAGGCGGCTATCTGACCGAGACCGTCAGACGCAAACCCTATTCGGTGGTGCTGCTCGACGAAGTGGAAAAGGCCCACCCCGAGGTGTTCAACATCCTCCTGCAGGTGCTGGACGACGGGCGCCTGACCGACGGCCACGGCCGCACGGTGGATTTCCGCAACACCGTCATCGTCATGACCTCGAACCTGGGTTCGGACACCATCCAGGCCCTGACTGGCAGCGCCGATTACGAACGCATGAAGTCGGCGGTGATGGGCGTGGTCGGCAACCACTTCCGGCCCGAGTTCATCAACCGCATCGACGAGGTGGTGGTGTTCCATGCCCTGGAGAAAGCCCAGATCCGCGCCATCGCCGAGGTGCAGATTGCCGGCTTGAAGCAGCGCCTGGCGCAGATGGACCTCACGCTCGAAGTCACCACCGCCGCGCTCGACAAGCTCGGCGAGGCCGGCTTCGACCCGGTCTATGGTGCGCGGCCGCTCAAGCGGGCGATTCAGAACCTGCTTGAGACGCCGCTCGCCGAAGCGCTGCTCAAGGGTCGCTATGTGGCGGGCGATACCGTCCATGTCGACTGTGGTGAGCAGGGCCTGATGCTCGGTGGAGCACGCCCCGTCGCGGCCTGAAAAAAGGCCGCCTCACAGCGCCGCGCACGCCTCGTTTGAGGGCGTGCGCGCGCGTCAAAATCATTCGACGGAGTAGCTATTTAGAAGCGACTAATCTACCATTTTGTGTGGAATCAACTGACCTCGCGAGCTGACCCATGGCGGTATCGAGTAACCGAGTGCCCTTGAGTGGCCTCGCACGCAGACTTGTTGCTGACGGCCTCCTCGAAGAAGAGGCCGCGGGCCAAGCGTTTCAGGATGCGCTCGCCAAGAAGGTCCCCTTCGTCAGGTTCCTGGTCGAGAACGGCATCGTCAACGGCCGCGCCATTGCCCACGCCGCCTCGAGCGAATTCGGTGTGCCGATGGTCGATATCGACACCCTCGAGATCGACCCCGACACCATCAAGATAGTCAGCCGCGACCTCATCACCCGACACAACGCCATGCCGCTGTTCAAGCGCGGCGCACGGGTGTTCATCGGCATCCCCGACCCGACCAACCTGCAGGCGCTGGACGAAATCAAGTTCAACATCGGCGGCGGCACCACCGAAGCGGTGGTGGTGGAATGGGACAAGCTCGCCAAGATCATCGACAAAGCCCTCGAAGCGGCCGACACCAGTCTCGGCGCGATGGAGGATTCGGATCTCGAGGACTTCGACGACGTCGAAGTCGGCCAGGAACAGCAGGACCACAGCAACGACGCCGAAATCGACGACGCGCCGGTGGTGCGCTTCGTCAACAAGTGCCTGCTCGACGCCATCAAGCGCGGCGCCTCGGACCTGCACTTCGAACCCTACGAAAAGATTTACCGGGTGCGCTTCCGCATCGACGGCGTGTTGCAGGAAGTGTCGCGCCCGCCGCTCGCACTGGCCGGCAAGATTGCCGCGCGCATCAAGGTCATGTCGCGCCTCGACGTGTCCGAGCGCCGCGTGCCGCAGGATGGCCGCATCAAGCTCAAGCTGTCCAAGACCAAGGCCATCGATTTTCGTGTCAGCACCTGCCCGACCCTGTTCGGCGAAAAGTCGGTGCTGCGTATCCTCGATTCCGACTCCGCCAAGCTGCAGATCGATCAGCTCGGCTACGAAGAATTTCAGAAGAAGCTCTTTCTCAAGAACCTCGTCAAGCCCTACGGCATGTTCCTGGTGACCGGCCCCACCGGCTCGGGCAAGACCGTCTCGCTGTATACCGGCATCAACATCCTCAATCAGGAGGACGTCAACATCTCGACCGCCGAAGACCCGGTCGAAATCAACCTGCCGGGTGTCAACCAGGTGCAGGTCGACGAGCGCACCGGCATGACGTTTCCCAAAGCGCTGAAAGCCTTCTTGCGCCAGGACCCGGACATCATCCTGGTCGGCGAGATTCGTGATTACGAAACCGGCTCGATTGCGGTCAAGGCCGCCCAGACCGGTCATATGGTGATGTCGACCCTGCACACCAACGACGGCCCGCAGACCCTGACGCGTCTGCAGGATATGGGCATCCAGGCGTTCGCCGTCGCCACCACCATCAACCTCATCACCGGTCAGCGCCTGTGCCGGCGTCTGCATCCGGACTACAAAGTCCGTCTCGACATGCCCAATGACGCCTTGTTGAAGGAAGGCTTCCCGCAGGAGTGGGTTGACGAGGGCATCAGCGTGTTCGGGCCTGGCAACGGCGGCGCGGATTGTCCCAGCGGCTACAAGGGCCGCGCCGGCATCTACCAGGTGCTGCCGATCTCCGACACCATGAAACGGCTCATCATCGAAGGTGCCAACGCAGTGGTGCTGGCCGATCAGGCCAAGACCGAGGGCATCTGGGATATTCGCACTTCGGGCCTTTCCAAGGTTCGGGCCGGCGTCACCAGCCTTGCCGAAGTCAACCGAGTGACAGTGGAGTAAGTCATGGCAGAAGCCGCAGTCAAATCCTCGATGTTCACCTGGGAAGGGGTGGACCGGCATGGCAAGCGCGTCAAGGGTGAGATGTCCGGGCAGAACGATGCCCTGATCAAGGCCCAACTGCGGCGGCAGGGTGTCAACCCGCTCAAGGTCAAGAAGAAGAGCAAGCCGCTGTTCGGTGAGTCGAGCGGCAAGATCACGACCAAGGACATCACCGTTTTCAGCCGCCAGATGGCGACCATGATGTCGTCGGGCGTGCCCTTGGTGCAGTCGTTTGAAATCGTCGGGCGTGGCCATGAGAACAAGGCCATGCAGCAGCTCATCATGGGCATCAAGGCCGATGTCGAAGCGGGCGGTTCGCTGAACGAGGCGCTGTCCAAGCATCCGCAGCAATTCAACGAGCTGTACATCAACCTGGTGGTGGCCGGCGAGCATGCCGGTATCCTCGAGGACATCCTGCACAAGCTCGCCACCTACATGGAAAAGACCGAGGCCCTGAAGTCCAAGATCAAGGGCGCGATGTTCTATCCGATTGCGGTGGTGGTGGTGGCTTTCGTCATCACCTGCATCCTCATGATCTTCGTCATTCCGCAGTTCCAGGATCTGTTCTCGGGCTTCGGCGCCGAGCTGCCGGCCCTGACCCAGATAGTGATCAACATGTCGAAGTGGTTCCAGTCTTACTGGTACCTCCTGATCGGCGCGATCGTGGGCGCGGTGTTCGGCATCATCCAGGCCATGAAGCGCTCAATCAAATTCGCGCATTTCGTCGACCGGGCGCTGCTCAAGTTCCCGGTGCTGGGCGACATCCTCAACAAGTCGGCGATCGCGCGCTTTGCGCGCACGCTCGCCACCATGTTCGCCGCCGGCACGCCGCTGGTGGAAGCCATGACCTCGGTGGCCGGCGCCTGCGGCAACATCGTCTATTACGAAGCCGTGATGAAGATGCGCGACGAAATCGCCACCGGTACGCAGATGCAGACCGCCATGCGCGACGTCAACATCTTCCCCAACATGGTCGTGCAGATGGTCGCCATCGGTGAAGAATCGGGCGCGCTTGATTCGATGCTGAGCAAAGTCGCCGACTGGTACGAGCAGGAAGTGGACGACGCGGTCGATTCGCTGACCAGCCTGCTCGAGCCCATCATCATGGCGGTGCTCGGTGTGCTCATCGGTGGTCTCGTGATCGCCATGTACCTGCCAATCTTCAAGATGGGCCAGGTGGTTTAAGGCCACCGACGTCCCGCTTCCAAAGCCCGCAACAGTGCGCTGATCGTTGCCACACGATCAGCGCTGCGGCACTGGCGGCAGCCGCTACAGCCATGGAAACCCTGACCCTACTCGCCGCGCAACCCGCCCTCATGGTCGGCGCCATGACGGTGCTGGGCCTCTTGGTCGGCAGCTTTCTGAATGTCGTCATCCACCGTCTGCCTGTCATGGTCGAACGCGAATGGCGCAGCGATTGCCGCAGCCTGCTCGAACTCGGCGACGGCGACAGCCCCCCTGAACCCTTTGACCTGGTCCGTCCGCGCTCGCGCTGCCCCAAGTGCGGCACGCAGATCACGGCCATGGAGAACATCCCACTGCTGAGCTACCTGGTGCTGGGTGGCCGTTGCCGCCATTGCCGGGTGGCCATTTCCAAACGCTATCCGCTGGTCGAAGCCAGCGGCGGTCTGCTGGGCGGACTCGCGGCCTGGCATTTCGGATTTGCGGCCGACGCCGACTCGACGCTGTGGCTGCTGCGCGCATTCGCCGCCGCCTGCTATGCATGGGCGCTGGTGGCACTGGCGCTGATCGATTTCGACACCCACTACCTGTTCGACAACATCACCCAACCCCTGCTGTGGGCTGGCCTCGCCTGTTCGTTCTTCGGTTTGTTCGCGCCCGATCTCGGCAGCGCGGTGCTCGGCGCCATGGCCGGCTATCTCAGCCTGTGGTCCATCTACTGGGGCTTCAAGCTCATCACCGGCAAGGAAGGCATGGGCTATGGCGACTTCAAATTGCTGGCGGCCTTGGGCGCGTGGCTGGGCTGGCAGGCGCTGCCGGCAGTGATCCTGTTGTCGTCGGTGATCGGCGCGGTGGTCGGCATAGGCGCGATGGCCAGCGGCCTCACCAAGCGCGGCGAACCCATTCCTTTCGGGCCTTTTCTGGCGGCCGCCGGCATCGTCGCGATGTTTTTCGATGACGCCATCGCCGGCCTGTTTCAATCGGGAGCGAGACTGTGAAGCGTGCGTACGTGGTGGGCGTGACCGGAGGCATCGGCTCGGGCAAGTCGACCGTGTGCCGCGTGTTCAGCGAGCGCCACGGCATCGTTGTCATCGACGCCGACCAGGTGGCGCGCGAGGTGGTGGAGCCCGGCACACCCGCGCTCGCGGCCATCGTTGCTTCTTTCGGCCCGCAAGTCGTCGGCGACGACGGGCGGCTTGATCGCGCGCGGCTGCGCGGCATCGTGTTCGCCGACCCGGCGCGGCGCGGCGAACTCGAAGCCATCACCCACCCCGCCATCCGCGCCGGCATGCGCGCCCATGTCGAGGCCGTCAGCGACGCCTATTGCATGCTCGGCATCCCCTTGCTGGCCGAAGGCGGCCGCAATGAGCTCATCGACCGCGTGCTGGTGGTCGATTGTCCTGAAGCCCTGCAGATGGAGCGCGTGCGCGCGCGCGATCATTTGACAGAAGCCGAGGTCGCCGCAATCATGCGCACACAGGCCAGCCGCGAGGCGCGTCTGCGCATCGCCGACGATGTGGTGGTCAATGATGGAGACACGGCCTCACTCGCCGGCCGTGTGGACGAACTACACAACATGTACCTGCAACTAGCCGCGGCCAAAGCATGAAGGCATTCCTGTGACCGCAGGCGATCGCGGGGCCAGTCAGCCCAGTCTTTTCCCTGACACCGACACCTCGGTCATCTACGAGCAGCCGCTCAATGAGCGTATCCGCAACTGCCTGCGTCTCGAACATCTTTTCCATGGCATCGACACCGGCATTGAAGGCGGCGATCACTGGAGCGCGCGCAATGCGCTGGGCCGCCTCCTCGAGGTCAGCGATTTCCTGGTGCGCACCGACATCAAGGGAGAATTGATCAAGGAACTGGAACGCGAGATCTCGACGTTCAACAGCCTGCGCAACAATCCCAGCGTCAATTCTGCCGTACTCGACAAAACCATCGGCTCGATGAGCGAGGTGCTGGTGCAATTGAAGTCGCCGGATTGCCAGCCCGGCGCGCGCATACGCAACGATGAATTGGCCAACCAGGTGCGCCAGCGCATGAGCATTCCCGGTGGCACCTGCAGTTTCGACGTGCCGTCACTGCATTTCTGGTTGAACGGTCAGCCCTCTCAGCGCAGCGGTCAGATGATGGTGTGGATGCAGGACATCCGCGTCATCGAAAAAGCCATCAAGCTCATCCTGGCGCTGATTCGCGACAGCGCCAATCCACGCATCGCGGTCGCCAACGCTGGCTTCTATCAACAGCAGTTCGAGAGCGCCGCGCAGTGCCAGATAGTGCGCGTGGTGATGCCGGGCGGCGCCGAGACTTTTCCCGAGATCAGCGGAGGCAAGCATCGCTTCACGGTGCGCTTCTATTCGCAGCGTCAGACCTCGACCCGCGCCGTGCAGGTGCAGGACGACGTGCGTTTCGAACTGGCCTGCTGCGGCATCTGACGCGCGCGGATTTCAGCCCGGCTTGATGTGACGGGCCGCCTTCGCGAGTTCCTTCGCCGCACGTTCCAGCAGCGCCGCCGGCGCCGCGTGTTCCCATAGACCACTCAACATCGCAATGCCCTGGCAGCCGGCGCGCACGGCGCGTGGCAGCTGCGGCGGCGTCATGCCGCCCAGCGCATAGACCGGCAGGCGCGTGGCCGTGCACAGCGCGCGCAACCGTGGCCAGCCCAGCGTCTCGGCGCCCGCATGGCTGGTGGTCGCCAGCACCGGAGAAAGATAGACGAAGTCCACGCCGATGCGCTCGGCCTGGGCCAATTCCCGTGCGTCGTGGCAGGCGGCGCTCAGCAACATTGTCGCGGCCACCGGCCGCGCCTCGCACTCGAACAGGCGCTGGCGATTGAGATGCACGCCATGCGCGCCGAGCGCGACCGCGTCCTGCGCTGAGCCATTCAACATCAAACGCGCATGGTGGCGAGCACAGGCCGCGAGGGCCGCCGTCACCACGCGCCGGCGCTGCTCGCCAAGCGCGCGGATGCGCAACTGCACCAGCTCCACACCCGCCGCGAGGCAGGCTTCGAGGCGCGTGAGGAACGCGTCTTCGTCGGCGCCGAGGTCAGGCGTGACCATCATCACGCGCGGCAGGGTGACGGCGGTCGTGACCGGCAGATTGGCGGCGGGGAATTGCAGTGCCGACAACTTTGAGATGTCGACCCATTCGACGTGCTGGCCTTCACGGCCATGAGGTTCGCCCTGCCAGTCGCGCACTTCAAAGACGATGAGCTCGACCTCGGCCTTGGGATAAACATGCCGCACGGTGATGAGCGGTGTGGCGCGCTCGATATGAATGCCGAGTTCTTCGACCAGTTCGCGCGCGAGCCCGTCGACCGGCCGCTCACGCGCTTCGAGTTTGCCGCCGGGGAATTCCCACAGGCCGCCGTGGGCGGTATGCGCGGGACGCACACTCAAGAGGATGGCGCCATCGTGGCGCCGGATGGCCGCCGCCGCCACGCGCAGTCTGGGCGTGGCGGCGCTGTGCTGCGGCGCCGTGCTCACGGTTCAGATCAGCTGCGGTACTCGGCGTTGATCTTGACGTAGTCGTAGGAGAAATCGCAGGTCCACACCGTGGCGGACTCGGCACCGCGACCGATGGTGATGTCGATGTCTATCTCCGGCTTTTTCATGATGGCGCTGCCTTCGGCTTCGGTGTAGTTCGGCGCCGGCTCACCGCCGATGACGATGGGCAGGCCACCGATGGCGAGGTTCACTTCCTCGATGGCGAGTTGCTCGGCGCCGGCGCGACCGACGGCGGCGAGGATGCGCCCCCAGTTGGCATCGCTGGCGAACATCGCGGTCTTGACCAGCGGTGACTCGGCCACCGCATAGGCCACACGTACACAGTCGCGCTCGCTGTAACCGCCGCTGACCCTGACGGTAATGAATTTGGTAGCGCCTTCGCCATCACGAATGATGTCCTGCGCAAGGCCGATGCACACCGCTTCCACCGCCGCCGCGAGGTGCGCATAAAGCGGGTGCTGCGGGCTGTCGATGACGGGCATGTCGGCGGCGCCCGTTGCCATCAGCACCAGGGCGTCATTGGTCGAGGTGTCGCCATCGACCGTGATGCGGTTGAAGCTGACATCGGTGGCGCGCGCGGCGATGGCTTTCCACACCGCCGGTGCGACCTTGGCATCGGTCGCGACGTAGCCGAGCATGGTCGCCATGTCCGGTTTGATCATGCCGCTGCCCTTGGCGATGCCGGTCACCGCGAAGCGCTGGCCGCCCTCGTTGACCTCGACACTGCGAATCTTGGCGCGCGTGTCGGTGGTCATGATGGCGGCCGCGGCATGCTGCCAGCCATCGGCCGCGAGCTCGGCGACCAGCGCCGGCGCGGGTGCCGACAGCGCGGCGGCATTCATCTGTTGGCCGATGACGCCGGTCGAAAATGGCAGCACGTCGGCCGTCTCGCAGCCGGCGGCCTTGGCCATCGCCGCGCACACTTCCAGGCACCGCTGTTGGCCCGGCGTACCGGTGCCGGCATTGGCATTGCCGGCATTGATGATGAGATAGCGCGACTGGCCACGCGCCCAGTGCTCGCGAGCCACCGTGACCGGCGCCGCGCAAAACTTGTTGCGCGTGAACAGGCACTCGACGGTCGCGCCCGGCGCGATTTCGATGAGCGTCAGGTCGGTGCGGTTCTTGTAGCGCGTACCCGACGCGGCGGTCGCGAGACGAATGCCGGCTATCGGGCGGGGTTGGGTATCGGCCGTCGGCCGTTCAATCGAGTTTGCCATGACACTGCTTGTACTTTTTGCCCGATCCGCAGGGGCAGGGTTCGTTACGACCGACCTTGCGACCGTCGCGCACATAAGGCTCCAGCTGCGGGCCGCCTCGCTCGTCCTGCGGCAAGGCCGCGGGCGGCGGTGGCTCGTTGGCCCCTGACTGGTACTGGTATTCCTGTTCTTTCTCGGCCGCCAGGCGGCGCTGCTGTTCTTCCACCGCCTCGATGTCTTCGTGGGCGCGCACCTGCACCTTGGACAGGATGCCGATCACATCGCGCGTGATCTCGTCGAGCATGCGCGCGAACATCTCGAACGCTTCGCGCTTGTATTCCTGCTTGGGATTCTTCTGCGCAAAGCCGCGCAGGTGGATGCCCTGACGCAGATGGTCCATCGCCGCCAGATGTTCTTTCCAGTGCGTGTCGAGCACCTGCAGCATGATGCCCTTCTCGAAGTTGCGCATATCGGCGGCGCCGACCTGCTCTTCCTTGGCGGTGTAGGCGTCTTCGACCAGCTTGAGCACGCGCGCACGGATGCCGTCTTCGTCGAGCTTGTCGTCTTCCGTCAGCCACTCGGCGATATCGGCCTTGACCCCATACTCGCTGTCCAGCGCTTGGCCGAGGCCCGGCAGATCCCAGGTTTCGTCGAAACTCTGCGGGCGGATGTAGGTGTCTATCATGGCGTTCACGACGTCATGGCGAATGCCGCGGATGTTCTCCGAGATGTCCTCCGCTTCCATCACTTCGCGGCGCTGCTCGTAGACGTGCTTGCGCTGATCGTTGGCGACGTCGTCGAATTCCAGCAGCTGCTTGCGGATGTCGAAGTTGCGCCCTTCGACCTTGCGCTGCGCGTTCTCGATGGCCTTGCTCACCCACGGGTGTTCAATCGCCTCACCTTCCTGCATGCCGAGCTTCTGCATGAGACCGCTGACGCGCTCGGACGCGAAGATGCGCATGAGGTTGTCTTCGAGCGACAGGTAGAAGCGGCTCGAACCGGGGTCGCCCTGGCGGCCTGAACGGCCGCGCAGCTGGTTGTCGATGCGCCGCGATTCATGTCTCTCGGTGCCGACGATGTGCAGACCGCCGGCCTCCAGCACCTGCGCCTGACGCGCTTCCCAGGCGGCGCGCACGGCGGCGACCTTGTCCGCATCGTCGCTGCCGAGTTCGGCCAGTTCCGCGCCGAGATTGCCGCCCAGCACGATGTCGGTACCGCGACCGGCCATGTTGGTGGCGACCGTCACGCTGCCGGGGCGGCCGGCCTGCGCCACGATTTGCGCTTCCTTCTCGTGGAACTTGGCGTTCAGCACTTCGTGCTTGATGTTCTGCTTGCGCAAGAGACCAGACAGAAATTCCGACGTTTCAATCGAGGTCGTGCCGACCAGCACCGGCTGCCCGCGCTGCGCGCAGTCCTTGATGTCGTCGATGATGGCGTCGAATTTTTCCTTGGCGGTGAGGAACACGAGGTCGCCGCGATCATCACGCACCATCGGCCGGTGGGTCGGGATCACGACCACTTCGAGGCCGTAGATTTCCTGGAATTCGTAGGCCTCGGTATCGGCCGTGCCGGTCATGCCGGACAGCTTGTCGTAGAGGCGGAAATAATTCTGATAGGTAATAGAAGCGAGCGTCTGGTTCTCCTGCTGGATGGCCACGCCCTCCTTCGCTTCAACCGCCTGGTGCAGGCCTTCGGACCAGCGACGGCCGGGCATGGTGCGCCCGGTGAACTCGTCGACGATGATGATTTCGCCGTCCTTGACGACGTAATCGACATCCTTCTGAAACAGCGCATGGGCGCGAATCGCCGCGTAAACATGGTGCATGAGCGAAATGTTGGTGGCGCTGTACAGGCTGTCACCTTCGGCCAGCATGCCGGCATCGGCCAGCAGATGCTCAATCTTCTCGTGCCCGGCTTCGCTCAAGTACACCTGCCGTGCTTTTTCATCGACCGAGAAATCGCCGGGCTTTTCCGGCGCGTCCTTGTCGTCACTGAATTCCTGGCGCTCGAGCAGGGGAATGAGTTTGTTGATGCGCGTGTAGACATCGCTGCGATCATCGGCCGGGCCGGAAATGATGAGCGGCGTACGCGCTTCGTCGATGAGGATGGAGTCCACTTCGTCGACCACCGCGAAGGCATGGTCACGCTGCACCCGTTGGCTGGGATGGAACGCCATGTTGTCGCGCAGATAATCGAAGCCGAGTTCATTGTTGGTGGCGTAGGTGATGGCGCAACTGTAGGAGCGCTGCCGATCCTGGCTGGACATGCCGGTGAGAATGACACCAACCGACATGTCGAGCGCGTTGTACAAACGCCCCATCCACTCGGCGTCACGCCGGGCGAGATAATCGTTGACCGTCACCACGTGCACGGCGCGTCCCGACAGTGCATTGAGATAGGCCGGCAGGGTCGCGACCAGGGTCTTGCCTTCGCCGGTGCGCATCTCGGCAATCTTGCCTTGATGCAGCACCATGCCGCCGATCATCTGCTCATCGAAATGGCGCATGCCGAGCACGCGTTTGCCGGTCTCACGCACCACGGCAAAAGCTTCGGGCAGCAGGTCATCGAGGCTTTCACCGGCCTTGTAACGCTCGCGGAATTCGGTGGTCTTGGCGCGCAGGGCCGCGTCGTCGAGGGCGGCGATCCCCCCCTCCAACTGGTTGATGGCATTGACGGTCTTGTGCATCTTCTTCAGCAGTCGGTCGTTGCGACTGCCGAATACCGACTGGATGATGCGGGCGGAAAGGGACTTTGAAGTTGCGGCCATTGGAATGCGCTGGAATTGAATTGGGCGGCGACCGACAGGCGCCTCGGCGGAGGCGACGGTCGCGGCGCGGCCATTGTAGCAAAGGGAAGTGCGGATCCTGTGCGCCCGCCCACCGATTACGGCGCGGGCGGCGGATTCATCGTCGCAGGACGGTGCCGGCCTGCACGCGCAGTTGCGCGGGGTTGCCAACGAACTTCAGGGGATCGACCCGATCGCCGTCGTGCACGACTTCGAAGTGCACGTGGGGGCCGGTGGTGCGACCGGTAGAACCGAGCAGCGCGACCGCCTGGTTCTTCTTGACGGTTTCGCCGACCGCCACCAGATTGGCGCGATTGTGCGCGTAGCGGGTGATGTAGCCGTTGCCATGGCTGATCTCGACCAGGTTGCCATAGCCCCAGCGCTTGCCGGACCAGGTCACCACACCCGCCGCCACCGCGCGCACCTGCTCGCCGGGCTTGCCGGCGAAATCGAGTCCATCGTGAAATTCACGGCCGCCGGTCACCGGGTCCGTGCGGTAGCCGAAGCCCGAGGAAATCCAGCCATCGCTCAAGGGCTGGCCGGCCGGCTTCATGTCGTCATGCAGCTGGCGGTTCTGCATGAGGGCTTCAATGGCGCCCAGGCGGTCGTCGCGCAACTGCACCTCGCTCTTGATCGAGTCGAGGTTGGCCAGAAGATCGGTCCACTGCGGGGCCTGGACATTGGCGCTCTGCGGACCGCCGATGGCAGGCTCGTGGCCGAAATCGAACTCGGCGGCATCGATGCGGGCGGACTTGGCGACCCGCTCGGCCACCGCATCGAGGCGCGTCAGTTGCGACTGAATGCGGCCGATGGCGCCGGACAGGGCGCTCAAATCCGCATTCATGTCTTCATTGAGAGTGTTGAGGAATTGGCGCTGGTTGATGATTTCACGCTGCCAGATCTGCGCCGAACGCTCGGGATTGTTGAGCATCTCCTCGACCATGGCGTTGCCACCACGCGAATATCCCCACCACGCTAGGCTGGACGAGCCGCCGATGAGTATCACAGCGGTCAGCGTCAGCATCTGCCAACCGATGCGGAATCTCGCGGTTGTGCCCCGCGACTTTGATAGGATGATTATTTCCATGACACTAGTTGGGCAACGGCCATGCCGACCCCGAGGCCAGGCCAGCCGCTGTGAGCACCCCCCTGTCTGTTTTTGACATTGTCTCCAGATTTTCGCAGCTAAAGCAATTGACCGATAAGGCCAATCGGCTGCGCGACCTGAACGAGTCATTGATGTCCTGCGTGCCGGCCTCCCTGGTCCCGCACGTTCGGCTGGCCACGGTGCGCGACGGCTGCCTGGTGTTACAGGCCGAGGGCTCGACCTGGGCGGCGCAGTTACGTTTCAAAACCCCGGAAATCCTCGAAAAGCTCAAGGCCCATCCGGAATTTCGCGAAGTACGCAGCGTGCGGGTGCGCAATGTCACCGAGCCGCGACCCAAGACAGTCGCCCCGCCGCGCAGGCATATGACCCATGCGGCGGCGGATGCCCTGCGTCAGGAAGCGCGCTGCACCACCGACAGCAAACTGCGCGCCGCCCTCGAGCGGCTGGCGCGCCACGCCCGGGACTAGTCCCGGGCCATTCTCAGCGCGCCGGAATCGGCTGCATGAAGGAAAACGGTGCGCTCTCCTCGCCCTCGAACGACACCAGTTCAAATGCGTCTTCTGTCGCCAGGATCTTGCGCAGCAGACGATTGTTGAGTTCGTGTCCGGACTTGTAGCCGTGAAAGGCGCCAATCAGGCTATGGCCGAGCAGGTAGAGATCGCCAATCGCGTCGAGAATCTTGTGTTTGACGAATTCGTCTTCGTAACGCAGGCCGTCCTCGTTAAGAACGCGATAGTCATCGACCACCACGGCGTTATCGAGGCTGCCGCCCAGCGCGAGGTTCTGCTCACGCAGGATCTCGACGTCCTTCATGAAGCCGAAAGTGCGCGCACGCGCCACTTCCTTGACGAAGCTGGTGGTGGAGAAATCGATTTCAGCATGCTTGCTGCGCTGGTGGAAGAACGGGTGATCGAACTCGATGGCGAAGGACACTTTGAAGCCGTCAAATGGCTCGAAACGCGCCCATTTATCGCCGTCGCGCACCGAAATCTGGCGCTTGATGCGCATGTATTTCTTCGGTTGGTTCTGTTCTTCGAAACCGGCGGACTGAATCAGGAACACGAAGGGCCCGGCGCTGCCATCCATGATCGGCACTTCCGCAGCGCTCAAGTCGACGTAGGCGTTATCGATGCCCAGACCCGCGAAGGCCGACAGCAAATGCTCGACAGTCGAGATGCGCACGTTGTCCTTGACTAGACTGGTCGAAAGACTGGTGTCACCGACGTTCTCCGCACGCGCCACGATTTCGACCGACGGCTTCAAGTCGTCCCGACGAAATACGATGCCGGTGTCTGCCGGCGCAGGGCGTAAGGTCAAAAAGACCTTGCGCCCCGTGTGCAGGCCGACACCCGTCGCCCGGATCACATTCTTCAGGGTCCGCTGTTTGATCATGTTCTCCACTTCTCCTGAGAGAAGGTCCGCTTTTGTGTCAGGAATATAACACACCTCCGTATAGGCTTGATAACCCTGTCCTTATTCAGCGAACCCACCGTCCTTGCTGATCTCGCGTCGGCCCCGCGCCGTGGCCCGACTCAGTCGGCCTGACGGCGCAGGAACGCCGGAATATCGAGATAATCGGTATTGCCGTCGCTCAAATCGGGCAGCACACGCTCCTCCCGGTTGCGGATCACGGTCGGTCGGTCCATGCGCCGAAAGTCGATTTCCTCCTCGCTGCGGCGCGCCGAGGGCGCATTCGACGGCACCGCGGTCGGGCCGGCGGACGCCACGGCAGTGGTCTGCTGCAACACCGGGGTCGGCTCTTCCTTCTGACGCGCTTCACAGCTGATGCCGGTCGCCACCACCGTCACACGGATCTCGTCTTCCATGGTGGGGTCGATGACGGTGCCGACCACCACGGTCGCGTTGTCGGAGGCAAAGGCCTTGACGGTGTTGCCGACTTCCTCGAACTCGCCCATCTTGAGGTCGAGACCCGAGGTCACGTTGACCAGGATACCCTTGGCTCCGGACAGATTGATGTCCTCCAGCAGCGGGCTCGAGATCGCAGCTTCAGCGGCAATGCGCGCGCGATCCTGGCCGCGGGCCTGGCCCGAGCCCATCATCGCCATGCCCATCTCCGACATCACGGTGCGCACGTCGGCAAAGTCGACGTTGATGAGACCCGGGCAGGTGATCAGCTCCGCGATACCCTGCACCGCGCCCAGCAGCACGTCGTTGGCGGCCTTGAAGGCATCCAGCAGGCTGATGTCGCGACCGAGCACCGACAGCAGCTTCTCATTGGGGATGGTGATCAGCGAATCGACGTACTGGGCGAGATCCTTGATGCCCTGGTCGGCGATCGCCGCGCGCTTCTTGCCTTCGAACGGAAACGGTCGGGTCACGACCGCCACCGTCAGAATGCCCATCTCCTTGGCGATCTGCGCCACCACCGGCGCCGCGCCGGTGCCGGTGCCACCACCCATACCGGCGGTGATGAAGATCATGTCGGAGCCTTCGAGCACATCACCGATGCGATCGCGGTCGTCCATCGCCGCACGTTTGCCGATATCGGGATTGGCGCCCGCGCCCAAGCCCTTGGTGATATCCGCACCGAGTTGCAAGGTGGTCTTGACCGGCGAATTCTTCAAAACCTGCGCGTCGGTGTTCGCGCAGATGAATTCAACGCCATCAATGTCCGCGCTCAGCATGTGCTGAACCGCGTTACCACCACCGCCGCCGACACCGATCACCTTGATGACCGCGCGTTGGCTGTAAGAGTCCATGAGTTCGAACATCTTCTTCCCTCCGTCTACTATCCGCCCCATGCAAGGGCCGGGTGACTGTTATGTATTCGTTATGATCCAGCGTTGGCTCGGTGCGTCGCGCGGCTTCGCAGCCGCCGGTGCCCGGCCTTAAAAATTTCCATGGAACCAGGCCTTCATGCGCTCCCAGAGTCCTGCCGTGCTCTCGAAACGCGCGGGTTGCGTGTAAGTGCCGCCGCCGGCCTGATTGCCGAACAGGAGCAGACCGACACCCGTTGCATAAATCGGATTGCGCACCACATCGACCAGCCCCGCCACGTATTGCGGCGTGCCGAGTCTGACCGGCATGTGGAACACCTCTTCGGCGAGTTCAATGACGCCTTCCATCTTTGAGCCGCCGCCGGTCAGCACCACGCCGGCAGCCATCATTTCCTCGAAACCACTGCGCTTGAGTTCGGCCGCCACCAGGCTGAACAACTCCTCGTAACGCGGCTCCACCACTTCGGCCAGGGTCTGGCGCACCAGACGCCGCGGCGGCCGGTCGCCGACGCTCGGCACCTCGATGGTTTCATCGGGGTTGGCGAGCTGGGTCAGCGCGCAGGCGTAGCGGATCTTGATGTCCTCGGCATGATGGGTGGGCGTGCGCAACGCCACCGCGATGTCGTTGGTGACCTGGTCACCGGCAATCGGAATGACCGCCGAATGATGGATGGCGCCGTGCACGAACACCGCGATGTCAGTGGTGCCGCCACCGATATCGCACAGGCACACGCCGAGATCTTTTTCGTCCTCGGTCAGCACCGCATAGGATGAAGCGAGTTGCTGCAGGATGATGTCGTCCACCTCGAGACCACAGCGTCGCACGCACTTGACGATATTCTGCGCCGCCGACACCGCGCCGGTCACCATGTGCACGCGCGATTCGAGGCGCACACCCGACATGCCTATCGGTTCGCGTATGCCCTCCTGGCCGTCAATGATGAACTCCTGCGGCAAGATGTGCAGGATTTTCTGATCGGCCGGTATCGCCACCGCGCGCGCCGCATCGATCACCCGCTCGACATCATTATGAGTGACTTCGCTGTCGCGGATGGCGACGATGCCGTGCGAATTCAAGCTGCGGATGTGGCCGCCTGCGATGCCGGCGTACACCGAGTGAATCTCGCAACCGGCCATGAGCTCGGCTTCTTCAATGGCGCGCTGAATGGACTGCACCGTCGACTCGATATTCACCACCACGCCCTTCTTCAGGCCGCGCGAAGGATGGGAGCCGAGTCCCACCACTTCGATGGAACCGTCGGGCGAGATCTCGCCGACGATCGCCACCAC
Source organism: Gammaproteobacteria bacterium (assembly GCA_020849475.1). Classification (GTDB taxonomy): domain Bacteria; phylum Pseudomonadota; class Gammaproteobacteria; genus JADJYF01. The sequence continues at coordinate 45,145 of JADLGE010000075.1, read as the reverse complement.
CTTCGAGGTGCCGATGTCGAGGCCGACCAGCAGCTTCTTGTCCGGCTTCTTCACCATCATATTGTGCTCCCGCGCTTGCGCGCAGTGCCGACTTCCATCCGCCAGCCCTTCATGTCAACCATTCCTCTTCGCTGATCCGCGCTCGCCCACCGCGAATCCATTGGTGTAACGCATATCGACATGGCCGATACGCTCCCACGCTGCATTCAAACCCTTGGTATATCCCCACTTGAAGCGCGCCAGGCGCTCTTCCAGGTCGCGCCGCCCGAGCAGAATCTCGTGTCCACCCTCGGTGGTGACGGTCCATGCGCGGCGGTCCGACAGGCTCAAGGCCACGACCTTGAGGCCAATCGCCCGGAGCTGCGAGCGGATGTAACCGAAACGCTCCAGCACTTCCTGCTCTGAACCCAAAGGCCCGTTGAGTTGTACGAGGTCGCGCGGCAGATCTTCGGCGGCGGGCACGAAGATGTCGGCGCGCTCGTTGAGCAGACCGTAGTCACCCCAGCGCGCCACCGGAATTTGTTCAACGATGGTCACGTGCAGGCCATCGGGCCACATGCGACTGACATTGGCATCGCGAATCCACGCTTCGTCCTGTAGCAGACGACGGATGTCGCTCACATCCACCCCAAAGAAACCGGCGTGCACCGCGCCGACCACCGCGCGCTGCACATGCTCGGTGGTGAGGTGCTTGAATTCACCCTCGACCATCACGCGCCGTATCGGCAACGCGGCAGGGTCGGACAGTTCGCGCGCCAGCCACACCGCGCCGATCACAGTGGCGACCGCCATGACGATGAACGCAATGGTGGTCGGCGCCACGCGCGGCGGCACGGGCTCGGTGACTTTGGGCACGGCGTGGCTCATTCGCGAACCTCGCGCGCGCGGCTGGAAGCGAGAATCGTCACCACCAGCTGCTCAAACGTCCAGCCATCCTGGCGCGCCGCCATCGGCACCAGCGAATGATCAGTCATGCCTGGCACGGTGTTGAGTTCAATAAGCCACATGCGGCCCTGCGCGTCGCGCATGAAGTCGACGCGTCCCCAACCGCTGCCGTCCAAAGCTTCAAAAGCGCGCAGACCCAGCGCCGCGGCCGCCGCTTCGTCCGCCGCCGACAATCCACACGGACATATATATGACGTGGTGTCGACCAGATACTTGGCCGCGTAGTCGTAGATCTCGTGCGGCGTTTCGAGGCGAATCATCGGCAAGGTCTGGCCGGCGACAATGGACAGCGTGTATTCGCCGCCCTTGATGTAGCGCTCCGCGATCACGAGTTCGTCGTAGGCCAGCGCGGCCTTGACGGCGCTGCCGAAATCATCGGCGAGACTGACCTTGGCAACGCCGAGACTCGAGCCTTCGCGCCCGGGTTTGATAATGAACGGCAGGCCCAACTCGGCAATCACGCTTTGCACGTCGGTGTTGGCGTCGACCACTTTGTACGGCGGCGTGGGCAGACCGGCGCCCAGCCACGCAAGCTTGGTGCGGTATTTGTCCATCGCAATCGCGCAGCCCGCGACGCCGGTGCCGGTGTAGGGCACACCGAGCAGATCGAGCGCGGCCTGCACCTGGCCGTCTTCGCCGCCGCGGCCATGCAAGGCGATGAAGTAACGGTCATAGCCCTTGAACGCCAGCAGGGATTCGAGCGTGCCCGCCCAATCGAGCGCGGTGGCGTCGATGCCGGCGTTACGCAATGCCGCGGTGACGGCGGTGCCGCTTTTCAGCGACACCTCGCGTTCACCCGAGCGTCCGCCCATCAGCACGCCGACACGGCCGGCGGCGCGCACCATGGCATCGAATTCATGGCGGGACGGCGCGCTCATGCACTCGCCTCCCCGGCGTCACCGACAATCTGCACTTCGGTTTCGAGCGCGACACCGGTGTGTGCGCGCACCGTGGCCTGCACATGGCGAATCATGTGTTCGACGTCAGCAGCGCGGGCGCCGGCGTCGTTGACGATGAAGTTCGCGTGCACCGGCGACACTTCGCAGCCGCCGATGCGAAAGCCCTTCAAACCGCAGGACTCGATCAGACGCCCGGCGTAATCACCGGGCGGATTCTTGAACACCGAGCCGCACGAGGCCTTGCCGGTAGGCTGGCTCGCGCCGCGCTGCGCCAGCACCTGGCGGATACGTTCATTGCCCTCGCCCTGCGCCGACAAAGGCACATGTAGCAGCGCGGCGATGAACCAGCCGGGCTGCGGCTGCCGCACACGGCGGTAGCTGGCCTGGAACTGCTCGCGGTCGATGCGCGTGACAGCACCACGCCGGTCGATCAATTCCGCCCATGCGACGAACTGCCAGGTTTCACCGCCCAAGGCGCCGGCGTTCATGCGCAACGCACCGCCCAGCGTGCCGGGAATGCCAGCCAGGAATTCGAGACCGGCGCGGTCCTGGGCGGCGGCGGCCCGTGCGATGCGCGCACAGGGCACACCGGCTTCGGCATATAAATGGGTGTCATCGCGCCACTCGCAGCCGACGAGATTGGCGGTCGAGATGACAGTACCCCGCAGACCGCCATCGCGAATCAGAAGATTGCTGCCCAAACCCAGCCAGAACAGCGGGTCGATGCCGTTGCTGGCGAGATAGGCCTTGAGCTCTTCGCGGTCGGCGGGCTCGAAGTAATGATCAGCCGGGCCGCCGCAGCGCCAGCTGCAATGGCGCGCGAGCGACTCGCCACGCCGATAGGCGCCGCGCCACGGCGCGTGCATGCGATCTGCCTGCGCGTTCACGTCCGACACCTGGGCGCGCTCGTGACACTCATGACACCAGGGCCTCGGCAATGCCGCCGATATTGCCGGCGCCGAGCAGCGCCACCACATCGTCGTCGTGCACGATGTCGGCCAATACATCTTTTACCGCGCCGAGTTCGGCGACGAATACCGGGTCGATATGACCGCGGGTGCGAATGGCGCGTGCCAGGGCGCGACCGTCGGCGCCGGGAATGGGCGCTTCGCCGGCGGCATAGACTTCGAGCAGCACCAGCACATCGGCGCGCGACAGCACGGCGGCGAAATCCTCGAACAGGTCGCGCGTGCGGGTATAGCGATGCGGTTGAAACACCACCACCAGGCGCTTGTCCGGAAACGTGCGGCGGATGGTCTTCAACACCGCTTCGAGTTCCTTGGGGTGATGACCATAGTCATCGATGACCGTCACGCGACGCGCGCCGATGTCGATGCCGCGATGGATCTGGCAGCGTCGCGCGATGCCTTGAAAGCTCGACAGCGCGCGGCGTGCGGCGTCGAGATCAACGCCGAGTTCGCGCGCCACCGCGATCGAAGCGAGGGCATTCTGCACGTTGTGCTCACCGGGCAGGTTCAACACGAACTCGTCCTGCGGCTGCGACGCTTCGTCTTTCAAGGCCACGCGAAAATGTTCACGTCCGTCGACATGACGCAGGTCGTAGCCGCGCACGTCGGCCTCTTCATGCACGCCATAGGTGATGACGCGCGCGCGAATCTCGGGGATCAGGGACGCCGCCTGCGCATCATCGAGACACACACAGGCCACGCCATAAAACGGCAGACGGCGGAAGAATTCGACGAAAGTCGCCTTCAGCACCGCGAAGTCACCGTGATAGGTCGCCATGTGATCGGCATCGACATTGGTCAGCACCGCCACCAGCGGATGCAGCAGCAGGAACGAAGCATCGCTCTCATCCGCTTCGGCCACCAGGTAACGGCCGGCGCCGAGTCGCGCGTTGGCATTGATGCTCTTGACCAGGCCGCCGACCACGAAGGTCGGATCGAGGCCGGCTTCGGCCAGCACCGTCGCCACCAGCGAGGTGGTGGTGGTCTTGCCGTGGGTGCCGGCGATACAGATGCCGCGACGGAAACGCATGAGTTCGGCCAGCATCTCGGCGCGCGGCACCACCGGGATGCGTTGCGCGCGCGCCGCCACCAGTTCGACATTGTCGTCGGCAATGGCGCTGGAATAGACCACCACGTCGGCGCCGTCGACATTGCTGGCGATGTGCGAACCGAGCACCGTGACACCCGCGCCGCGCAGACGCTCCGTCACGCGCGATGTGCTCTGATCCGAGCCCGAGACCTTGTAGCCGAGGTTCGACAGCACTTCAGCGATGCCGCTCATGCCCGAGCCGCCAACGCCGATGAAATGAATACGCTCTACGCGATGCATGAGCGTGCCGTGAGGGTCATGCATCGATGAACTCCAGACATTGGGCGGCGACGTCGGCCGTCGCGTGCGGACGCGACAGGGCACGTGCGCTTTCGGCCATCGTCATGCGCGCCTCGGCATCGCCCAGCAGTCGCGCGATTTCACGCGCCAGGGTGTCGACGCTGAGCGCGGCTTCCGACATCAGCACCGCGGCGTTGCCAGCCGCCAGGTAACGCGCGTTGGCCGACTGGTGGTCGTCCACCGCATAGGGATAAGGAATGAGAATCGAGGCTACGCCGCAGGCCGCGATCTCGGCGATGCTGCTGGCGCCTGCGCGCGCGATGACGAGATCGGCCCACGCGTAAGCGCCGGTCATGTCATCGATGTAAGGCACCACTTCGCTGTCGGTCACATTGCGCGCCTGCGCGTAGCGCGCTGCGGTGGCGGCCACATCGTCGGCGCCACATTGATGACGCACGCGGAGATTCTCGATGCCGCACTGTGCCAACGCCTGCGGCACGTGCTCGTTGAGCGCGCGCGCACCGCGGCTGCCGCCGAACACCAGTACGTTCAACGGACCACCGTCGTGCGTGCGCGCACGCGGCGCGCTGATGGCGGCGATGTCGGCGCGCACCGGATTGCCGGTGGTGATGGCATGGACCTTGGCGGCGAAACTGCCCGGAAAACCCTGCAACACGCGCCGCGCGAAGTGGGCGAGGATGCGATTGGAAAGTCCGGGCACCGCGTTCTGTTCGTGAATGATCAGCGGCCGGCGCGTCAGCCACGCGGCAATGCCGCCCGGACCGCTGACGAAGCCGCCCATGCCCAGCACCACCTGCGGACGGATGCGACGCATGGCCGCCAATGCGCACCAGATGGCATAGCTCACGCCGAAAGGCGCGGCCAACCAGCGCCACCAGCCGCGACGACGCAGACCGCTGACAGGAATGGTGGTGAGCGGCACGCCGGCCAGTGGCACCACACGCGCTTCGATGCCGCGCTCGGTGCCCATCCAGTGCAGTTGCACATCACGCGCGCGCAGCGCTTCGGCCACGGCCAGACCTGGATAGACATGCCCCCCGGTGCCGCCGGCGACGATCATGACGGTTCTAGTCATCATCGCGCTCCTCGTCATCGTACTCATCATCCTCACTACCGGAGGTCGGCGGCGCCGTCATGATCTGCGGCGCGGTCGCGCGCGGATACGTGACTTCATGGGCTTCGATACCGGCGCGCAAGGCGATGCCTATCGCCCCCAGCGTGACCACCAGGTTGTTGCTGCCATAGCTCAGGAACGGCAGCGGCAGTCCCTTGGTCGGCAGGATGCCCATGTTCACGCCGATGTTGACGAAAGCCTGGATGCCAATGAGCAGTCCAATGCCGTAGGTGACGTAGGCGGCGAACAGCAGGTTGGCGCGCTCGGCGCGACCGCCGACGTGGAAGATGCGCCAGATAAGGAACACGAACAGACAGCTGACCGTCAGGCAGCCAACGAAGCCGCCCTCTTCAGCAATCACCGCGAACACGAAATCGGTGTGCACTTCGGGCAGGTAGAAAAGCTTCTGCACCGAATTGCCCAAGCCCACGCCGAACCATTCGCCACGGCCAAAGGCAATCAAGGCCTGGGTCAATTGAAAGCCGGTGTTGAACGGGTCGGACCACGGGTCCATGAAGGTCATGAGACGCGCCAGGCGATAGGGCGCGAGCATCGACAAGGCCGCCAGGGCGCTCAGCGCCGCCAGCCCCCAGAAGAAGAAACGGATGTAGGGCACGCCGGCCAGGAACAGCATGCCGAGCACCGTGGTGAACAACACCACGGCCGTGCCGAAATCCGGTTCGAGCAGCAGCAGGCCGGCAATCAGGGTGATGACGCCGATCGGTTTGATGAAGCCGATGAAGTCGGTGCGCACCTGCTTGATATGACGCACGAGGTAGGCCGCCACGTAGATGGCCACCGCCACCTTGGCCGGCTCCGAAGTCTGAATGGTGAAGAAGCCGAAGCCCAGCCAGCGCATCGAGCCGTTCACTTCATGACCCAGGCCCGGAATCAACACCGCAATCAGGAACGCAATCGCGACGAACAGCACCACCGTGCTCCACTGCTCGAAATAGGACAGCGGCGTGCGTGTCAGCACGATGGCGCCGGTGATGCCGAGAATGGCGGAGAACAACTGGCGCTTGAAGTAATAGAGCTGGGTCAGATCGCGATGCTCGGCTATCGAGACCGAGGTCGAGACCACCATGATCAAGCCTACGCACAACAGCGCGAAAGCGCCGCCGATGAGCCAGATGTCATACGGCAAAGGCACGGCCTCGGCGCGCGCGGGCTGCGCCTTGGCCTGACCAATGGCTTCAGCCGTGACGCTCATGACGGCACCCTTTCGAGCACGGCATCGCGAAACGCCATGCCACGGGCCGCGTAGTTGGCGAACATGTCGAAACTCGCACAGGCAGGTGACAGCAGCACCATGTCGCCCTCGTGCGCGGCCGCCGCCGCGGCCGCGACCGCGCCACGCATGTCGGTGGCGAACACGGTCGCGATGCGGCCATTGATGGCGGCCGCGAACATCGGCGCGGCGCGGCCGATCAACACCACCGTATGCATATGTGCGACGACGGTGTCGGCGAATTCGCTGAAGTCCGGCTCCTTGGCTTCGCCGCCGGCGATCAGCACCCCGCCCTGCGCGTGACACAGGCCGCGGATAGTGGCGCAGGCCGCCCCGGAATTGGTGGCCTTGGAATCATTGATGTAACGCACGCCGGCGATGGTCGCGACCCACTGCGCGCGATGATCGAGCCCGCAGAAACTCGCCAGGGCAGTGAGCAGCGCCTGGCCGCGTGCGCCGAAAGCGTGACACACCGCAAGTGCGGCCAGCGCATTGGCTATGTTGTGGCGACCCACCAGCGTCAGCGCGCTGGCCGCCAGGTGTGTGCCGTGGGGGCCGGCCAGGTATTCGCCCTGCGGCTCGACTTTGAGTCCGTATTGCTCCGCGCCCGGCTCGGCGAGCGTGAACACGGTAAGCGGCGCGGCGCACGGCAATTGTCGCGCCACGTCGTCATCGCCATTCACCACCACCTGCGCGGCGCGCGCGAGAATGCGCGCCTTGGCATCGCGGTAGTCGGCGAAGCTGCCATAGCGGTCGAGATGATCGGGCGTGATGTTGAGAATACAGGCCACGCGCGGCGCCAAGCTGCTGGTGGTCTCGAGTTGAAAGCTCGACAGTTCCAGCACGTAGCAATCGGGCGCCGGCACGTCCAACAGATCAAGAGCCGGCGTGCCAAGGTTGCCACCGACCTTGACGCGATAACCATCGGCCTCGAGCATGCGCGCCACCAAGGTCGTGACGGTGCTCTTGCCATTGGTGCCGGTGATGGCAATGACGGGCGCATTGGCGGCGCGCGCGAACAGTTCGATATCACCGATCACTTCCACGCCGGCCGCCAGTGTGGCGGCAATCGCGGGCTCGGCCAGCGACAGCCCCGGGCTCAGCACGATGTGACGGCAACGGCGCAAAGTCTCGGCGTCGAGCGCGCCGGTGATGACGGTGACGTCCGGAAATTCCTCGCGCACGGCGTTGAGATTGGGCGGCGTTTCACGGCTGTCCATGGCCACTACCGACACGCCCCGCGCGGCGAGATAACGCACACAGGACAGGCCCGTGATGCCAAGCCCGACCACCGCGTAATCGGCCAGCGTGTCGGTGGTGATGCTTTTGTTCGCGGTCATGGTCGTCATGATCAACGGATCTTCAAGGTCGCCAGCGCCGCCAGCACCAGCACCACGGTGATAATCCAGAAACGCACGATGACGCGCGGTTCGGGCCAGCCCTTCAATTCGAAATGATGATGGATGGGCGCCATGCGGAAAATGCGGCGGCCGGTCAGCTTGAACGATGCCACCTGCAGGATGACCGACACCGTCTCCATCACGAACACGCCGCCCATGATCACCAGCACCAGTTCCTGGCGCACGGTCAGCGCCACCGTGCCGATGGCGGCGCCGAGCGCCAGTGCGCCGATATCCCCCATGAAGACCATGGCCGGATAGGTGTTGAACCACAGGAAGCCCAAGCCCGCGCCGACGATGGCGCCGCAGAACACGCAGATCTCACCGACGCCGTGCACATAGGGCACCGCCAGGTAATGGGCGAACTTGATATTGCCGGCCACGTAGGCAAACACGATCAGCGCCGCCGCCACCATCACGGTCGGCAGCACCGCCAGGCCGTCGAGACCGTCGGTGAGATTGACCGCGTTGCTGGTGCCGACAATCACGCAGTAGGCCACCACGAAATACATCCAGCCGAGATCGAGCGCCACGCTTTTCACCAGCGGCACGATGAGCTGCGTTTCGGTCGGCGACTGCGCGGTGAAGAACAAGGCCGCCGCCGCCGCCAGCGCGCCGAGCGACTGCCAGAACATCTTGTAGCGCGCGGCGAGTCCCTTGGAATTGCGACGCACGAGCTTCAGGTAATCGTCGTACCAGCCGACCGCGCCGAACACCAAGGTCGTGACCAGCACTATCCACACGAAGCGATTGTTGAGATTGCTCCACAGCAGTGTGCTGGCGGCGATCGAGACCAGGATCAAAAGCCCGCCCATGGTCGGCGTGCCGGCCTTGGACAAATGCGACTGCGGGCCGTCCTCACGGATGGTCTGGCCAATCTGGAACTTGGCAAGATAGTGAATCATCTTGGGGCCGACCATGAGCGCGATGAACAGCGAGGTCAGCACCCCGAGAATCGTGCGCAGCGTCAGGTACCGGAACACATCGAAACCGGAGTGATACTTCGCCAGCCATTCCGCAAGCACCATCAACACGCGACATCACTCCCTTCGGCGAGCGCATTCGCCACCTCGTCGAGCGCCATGGCGCGCGAACCTTTGATCAACAGAGTCGGCGGCGCATTGGCCGCCTCGGACAAGGCCGCGCGCAGGGCGGCCAGCAGATTGCCGTGCGAGTCGGCATGCTGCGCGAAGCCCGCGAAACGCTCCGCGGCATGGCGCGCCAGCGCGCCGTAGGTGAATAACTGCGTGACGCCGGCGGCGGCGGCCTGCGCGCCGACTTCGCGGTGATAGTCGACGGCATCGGGCCCGAGCTCGCGCATGTCGCCGAACACCAGCCAGCGCGGCGCCGGCTCGCTGCCCAGCACCGCGATGGCGGCCGCCACGGAGGCAGGGTTGGCGTTGTAACTGTCGTCGATGATGCGACAGCCGACACTGCCGGCGCGATACTGCAGACGGCCTTTGACGATGCCCGCCTCGGCCAGTCCGCGCTGGATGTCAGCGAGGGACACGCCGGCGGCGCTCGCGGCAGCGGCGGCGGCCAAGGCATTGCGCACGTTGTGCAGACCGCGATGCTTGAGCGTTATTTCGATGGCGCCAGCGGGCGAGCGCAGGGTGAATACGCTGCCGTCCGCCGTCGCTTGAATATTCTCGGCGCGGAAATCCGCCGATAGACCGAAACTCGACACGCGGCGCTTGCCCGCGAGTTCGCGCCACAAAGGCGCCTGCGCGTCATCGGCGTTGAGAATCGCGATGCCGTCGTCGGGCAGACCGGCAAACATCTCGCCCTTGGTGCGCGCCACGCCTTCGATGCTGCCGAAGCCTTCGAGGTGGCCGGGCGCGCACAAGGTGATGACACCGATATGCGGACGCGCGATAGCCACCAGCAAGGTGATGTCGCCGACATGGTTGGCGCCCATTTCCAGCACCGCCGCGCGGTGGCTGGCATCGAGTTGGAAGAGCGTCAAGGGCAGGCCGATGTCGTTATTGAAATTGCCACGGGTGGCGAGCACCGGCCCCTGGGTGCGCATGATGGCGGCAAGCATTTCCTTGACGGTGGTCTTGCCCGCGCTGCCGGTCACGGCCAGCACCGGAATGTCAAAGCGTTGACGCCAGGCGCGCGCGAGCTGGCCCAGCGCGGCGCGCGTATCGGCCACCAACAGCTGCGGCAGGCGCGAGGGCATGGCGCGCTCGACCACTGCGGCGACCGCGCCGGCCGCCTGGGCTTCGTCGAGTTTCTCGTGGGCGTCGAAATTCGGGCCGCGCAGTGCGAAGAACAACTGGCCGGGGCCCAAGCTGCGGGTGTCGGTGCTGGCGCCATTGAAGGTGCGGTCGTCGGCGCAAAATTGTGCATCGAGCGCGGCAGCGGCGGCGCTGAGCGTCATGCTGATCATGGGTTGCTCTCTGCCAAGGCGCGGTCGATTTCCGCATGATCGCTGAACGCCGAAACCTGGCCGGCGCTTTCCTGCGTGCGCTCATGGCCCTTGCCGGCGATGAGCACGAAGTCGCCGTCTTGCGCTTCGCTCACGGCCAGACGAATCGCCGCCGCGCGATCGAGCACCACGCTGGCATTGTGCGGGGCGCGCATGCCGGCACGGATCTCGTCGGCAATGGTCGCCGCGTCTTCATCGCGCGGATTGTCGGACGTCACTATCACGCGCTCGGCGTCGCGCTCGGCGATGGCGCCCATCACCGGCCGCTTGCTGCGATCACGTCCGCCGCCGCAACCGAACACCACCACGATGCGACGCGGCGTCAACTCGCGCAGCGTTGCCAGGATGGCGGCGAGACTGTCCGGCGTGTGGGCATAATCGACGAACACCCGCGCGCCCCGCCGACTGCGCCCACATTCCTCGGCGCGACCGCTGACGCCGCGCAGCAGGGGCAAAACCGCGGCCACCGCTTGCGGCGCGTAATCGCAGGCCAGCAACAACCCGCACACGACGAGCAGATTGTCGACGTTGAAGCGGCCGGCAAGTCGGCTCGCGATGCGTTGGCGCCAGCCATCGATATCGAGCGTGAACTGCATGCCGCTGGCGACCGCCACGATGCCGTCAGCGCGCAGGCGCGCATTGCCATCGCGCGACGAGCAGGTCCACAAGCTGGCGGAGGACGGACGGCCGAGCGCTATCTGCGCACCGAGTGCGTCATCGATATTGATCACCGCGCCCTTGAGATCAGGATGCGCGAACAAACGTCGCTTGGCCGCGCCATAGGCGTCGATGTCGATGTGATAATCGAGATGGTCATGGCCGAGATTGGTGAATGCGCCAACGTGGATGGCGAGGCCGGCGAGACGCTGCTGCGCAAGCGCGTGGGAAGACGCTTCCAATGCCACCACGCGGCAACCGCGCGCACGGCTAGCCGCCAGGCAACGATTGATGGTGATGATGTCGGGCGTGGTGTTGGCGAGCGGCTGCAAATGACGTAAATCACCGGCGCCCAGCGTGCCGATATAGCCGGCCGCGTCACCCATGAGCTCAACGGCCTGCGCGACGAGATGGGCGACCGTGGTCTTGCCATTGGTGCCGGTAATCGCACACAGCTTGAGCGCCGCCGACGGCGTATCGAAAAAGCGGTTGGCAATGGTGCCCAGATGCTGACGCAGGTCGGCGCTGTGCAGGCACGGCACATCGGGTCGCAGATTCGTCAACGGACGCTCGGCGATGACGGCGATGGCGCCGCGCGCAATGGCATCGGCGGCGTAATGGGCGCCGTCGTCCGTGTGCCCGCCCAACGCGATGAAGCAACTGCCGGGCCGCGCTTCGCGGCTGTCCAGCGTGATGTCTTCGATATGCCGGTCGAGCGGGCGCGGCACCGTCACGAGGTCGTGCAGCAAACTCGAGAGCCTGACGCCATGAGCGAGCGTGCTGGCCATCATTGCGTCGACTCCGCGGCGCGATCGCCATCATGGCCGGTAGCCAGCCATACCGCTTCGGGCGTGGCCTGCACCGGCTGATCGGGCGGGATGTTGAGAATGCGCACCGCATCGCGCATGACGCTGGCAAATACCGGCGCCGCGACCTTGCCGCCGAAATACACGCCGCGCTGCGGCTCATCGATGATGACCACCGCCACCAGGCGCGGGTTCTCGGCCGGAATCATGCCGGCGAACAGCGAACGATAGCGATGCTCGGCATAGCCTGAGCTTATCGATTTGTGCACCGTGCCGGTCTTGCCCGCCACCGAATAACCCGGCACCGCCGCCAGGGCGCCGGTGCCCTTGGTGATCACGCGCGTCAGCATGCGACGGATTTCCTGCGCGGTATTGGCGCTGATGATGCGCTTGCGCGGTCCGATCTCATCGAGCTTGACGATACTCAAGGGCTGCATCCAGCCATCGTTCGCGAGCACCGTGTAGGCGCGCGCGAGCTGCGCGGCGGTGACCGACAGTCCGTAACCGAAAGCCAGCGTGGCGTGTTCGATCTCGCTCCAGTTGCGATATTCGTTCAAACGCCCGTAGCCTTCACCGGGCAGCGCGATTTCCGAAATCGATCCGAAACCGAAATCACGAAGGGCTTTCCACAACACTTCCGGTTCGAGCGACAGCGCAACCTTGCTGGCGCCGACGTTGCTTGAATTCTGGATGATGCCGCCGAGGTCGAGCACGCCGTAATTCTTGATGTCACGCACGGTGTCCTTGCCGATCTTGAAGCGGCCCGGCGAAGTGTCCACGGTGGATTCCGGCTTGTACTGGCCACTCTCCAGCGCTGCCGCCAAGGTAAAAGGCTTCAAGGTCGAGCCCGGTTCGAACAGGTCGGTGACGGCGCGATTGCGATAACGCTCACTGTTAAGGTTGTCGCGGTTGTTGGGATTGAAGGACGGCTGATTGACCAGCGCCAGCACTTCGCCGCTGCGCGGGTCGACCACCACCATCATGCCGGCGCGCGCTTCGTTCTGTTGCACCGCTATCTTGAGCGCGCGATAGGCGGCGTATTGAATGCGCTGATCGATGCTCAGATACACATCACGGCCGGGACGCGTGGCACGCAGACGCTCGACGTCTTCCACCACACGACCGATACGATCCTTGATCACGCGGCGCTGGCCGGGCTCGCCCTTGAGGATGTGATCGTAGGACAGCTCCACGCCTTCCTGGCCCTGGTCGTCAACGTTGGTGAAGCCGAGGATGTGCGCCGCCACTTCACCAGCCGGATAATAGCGACGCTGCTCTTCCTGCAGATTGAGACCGGGGATTTCGAGACGCTTCAAGGCGTCGCCTTCATCGGGCGTGAGATGGCGCTGCAGGTAGACGAACTTCTTTTCCAGGCGCGGCATGATCAGCGCTTCGATCTGGTCGAGAGGAATGCCGAGGATCTTGGCGAGCTTGGGCCATTTATCCTTGGACTCCACGAAGCGACGCGGCTGCACCCACGCCGACTGCGTGGGCGTGCTGATGGCCAGCGGCTCACCGTTGCGGTCCAGAATCATGCCGCGATTGGCGTCGATGCGTTCCACGCGCAGATAGCGTGCATCGCCATGGTTCTGCAAAAACTCGCGCTTGTTGACCTGCAGGTCGATGGCGCGCCATGACAGCACCGCCGCGCCGAGCACGAACAGCCCCACCACGACGCGACGACGCAGCTTGAGTTCGCGACGGGCCTCGTTGCGCGCGCTCATTGCAGCTCCACCACCTGCGCCGGTGACGGCACCACCATGCTGAGCTTGTCGTTGGAGATCTGCTCGACGCGCAGCTCGGCGCCCCAGGTCGCCTGTTCCAGCAACAGCTGACCCCATTCCTGGTCGAGCCCCTGCTTCACTTCGTGCAGGCTTTGCAGTTCGACGAACAGGCGCCGGCTCTGGTGACGGCACAGCACCAGTTCAACGGCCGAGGCAAACGTGCACAGCCCGACGATGATGGCGACCACCAGCGACTTCATGCGACACGCTCCAACGCGCGCAGACGCGAACTGCGTGCGCGCGGATTGACGGCGAGTTCTTGCTCGCCGGCCTGCACCGACTTGCGCATCACCAGTCGAAAGCGCGACTCACCGTTGTCGGCCCCATGGCGCCCTTCAGCGTCGAGTTCGCGGAAGCGATGCTTCACGTAGCGGTCTTCGAGCGAATGAAAAGCGATGACCAGCACGCGGCCGCCACGCTTGATGAGATTCAGCGCCACCGCCAGGGCGCGCTCAATCTCGCCCATCTCATCGTTGATGAAAATTCGCAACGCCTGGAAGCTGCGCGTGGCGTTGTCGATGCGGCCACCGTGGTGCGGAAAACAGCTGTGAATGAGCTTTGCCAATTCCAGCGTGGTGCTGAGCGGTGCGCGACGCCGCGCTTCGACCACGCGCTTGGCGATGAGTCGCGAGCGACGTTCGTCACCATAGCGAAACAACACGTCGGCAATCTCGTTTTCGGCGGCCACCGCCAGCCATTCGGCGGCGCTCGGTGAGGTGCGCGGATCCATGCGCATGTCGAGCGGACCGTCCTGGCGAAAGCTGAAGCCACGGCTGGCATCGTCCACTTGTGGCGAGGAGATGCCCAGGTCGAACAGCACACCGTCGACGTCACGCACGCCGCAGTCAGCGATATTTGAAAAAGCGGCATGCATGACCGTCACGCGCGCATCACCAGCGGCGAGTTCGCGCGCGCAGGCGATGGCTTGCGGATCACGATCGAAGACGAACAAGCGTCCTTGCGGACCAAGGCGTTCGAGAATGGCGCGGCTGTGACCGCCGCGACCGAAAGTCGCGTCGATATAGGTTCCCGCCGGCTGGACGTGCATGAAGTCGAGCACCTCATGCAGCAGTACCGGGATATGTGCGGATAGCGCGGTCACTCACAGCGAAAGAGATTCCAGACCGGCGGACGTCGAGGCGTCACTGCCGTCCGCCACATCACGCAGCCACTTGTCGCGCTCGGCGGCCCAGGTCGCGGCGTTCCAGATCTCGAGCTTGTTGCCTTGCCCGAGCAGCGCCACCTGTTTGTCGATGCCGGCGATTTCACGCAACTGCGGCGGCAGCAACACGCGGCCCTGACCATCGCACTCGCAGTCGGTGGCATAGCCGCGCATGATTTGCTTGGTGCGACGGCTCTGGCGGTCGAAATCCGACAGGCCGGCGAGTTTGGTTTCGATCAAGAGCCATTCCGCGACGGGGTAGACCCACAGGGCCAGATCCCAGGGATTGAGGGTGATGACCAGTTCTTGACTCGGCAGGGTAGACAGCAGTTCACGCACGCGGGTCGGGACGGCTAACCGCCCCTTCGCATCGACGCTGATTGTGCTTTGTCCACGGAACATCGACACGACTGGGGTCTGCGGCGGACCAATGCGGGGCAGGGCAAGAACGCCCATGCAATCCCGGCATGGTGATCACGACAGATCCACTTTTCCCCACTATTTACCACCAGCGGGCACTATAAGGAGCGCGGCCGAAAACTGTCAAGCAAAATGGCCCCGTCGCAAGGGTGATTCTTGCTTTAGTTACAGTAACTTAGCGCAGGCCACCAAAAGTGCCGACAGGGCTTGGATGCCTGTGGGAAAACGCTCCAATAAATCATCCAGATAAGCTTTGTAGCTCACCTGGATTGTTACGATTTGAGCGGATTTTCGAAGGGTCATGAAAAGAGCAAGTCGGCCTGTAAGCCGGGTTCTGTATTGCTGCGAAGCAGCACGGTGATCATTCATCTGCGACGCGTGTCGCCACGCGCCTGAAGCGACCTACCCGGGAACTGGTGCGGACCACACTTCACCGCTTGCGCGGCACGTTCCCCTATTTGGTCTTGCTCCGGATGGGGTTTACCCTGCCACCGGTTTTCGCCGGCGCGGTGCGCTCTTACCGCACCATTTCACCCTTACCCCGCGTTGCCGCGTGGCGGTATATTTTCTGTGGCACTTTCCGTGGGCTCACGCCCCCCAGGCGTTACCTGGCATCCTGTCCTGCGGAGCCCGGACTTTCCTCTATCGCCCCGCAGCGGCCGGTAAGGGCCGATGCCAGCGACAGCGATCACCCGGCCGACTTGCTGGGCGCAGTGTGGGAGTTCGAGCCCGCCAATTCAATCACCCGTGCTGCCAACGCTCACGTCTCACCGGCCGCCGATACGCGCAGTGAGGCTTGGTAGACCTGGTTACGCGGCCGCCCGGACAACGCGGTGACGATGCGCACCGCCGCGCGTCTGTCGGTCTCGGCCAGGGTGATGCGCAGCAGTCGCTCGAGTTCGGCATCGTCCGCACCCTGTTCGGCGACGTTCCCCGCCACCATCACCACGAACTCGCCGCGCGAGGCATCCGCGTCGGCCTCCACGCGCGCCACGATGTCCGCCAGGCTGCCGCGATAGAGGGTCTCGAAGCGCTTGGTCAGTTCGCGGGCCACCACCGCTTCGCGCGCGGCGCCGAAGGCCTCGACCATGGCGGTGAGACTGGCGAGGATGCGATGCAGCGCTTCGTAGAACACCAGCGTGCGCGGGTCGCTTGCCAGTGCCGACAGTCGCGCCTCGCGCGCCGCAGTCTGGGCCGGCAGGAAGCCCTCGAAGCTGAAGCGCGCGGTCGACAGCCCCGCGATGCTGAGCGCGGCCGTGAGCGCGCACGCACCGGGCACCGTGCGCACCGGCAAGCCGGCCGCCACCGCCGCCCGCACGAAGGCGTAGCCGGGATCTGAGATCAGCGGCGTGCCGGCGTCGGAGATCAGCGCGCAGGCTTGGCCTGCCGCGGCCATGCGCGTGAGCGATTGCTCGCTCATGTGCGCCTCGTTGTGGTCGTGCAGCGCGCTCACCGGGGTATTGATGCCGAAGTGGTCGAGCAGACGGCGACTGTGGCGTGTGTCTTCGCAGAAGATGATGTCGACCGCCGCCAGCGTGGCGGCCGCACGCGCTGAAAAATCGCCGAGATTGCCGATGGGCGTCGCCACGATATAAACGCCAGGGCGTTCAATTGACACGTCCACGGCGGGCAAAGATACTGCCTTGGTGATCTGCTCCGCGCTCATTTCAAGCCTGCGTCCTCTGCGCTTTGTTCTGGTGGGTGTGGCGGCGCTCATTACATGCGCCTGCACTTCGCAAGGCAACGTGCAGGAAGAAGCCCCGACGCCGGCGCCCGATCCACTCGCCGCCGCCGAGCAGATGCTGAAACGCGGCGACTATGCCAATGCGGCGGCCGCCTACGCGGCCCAAGCCACCCAGCTCCCCCCTGACCAGGCGTTGCACGCCAACGCCCTCGCGAGTTTGAGCTACGCCGATGCCGGCGACACGGTCCACGCCGCAAGCACTCTGGCAGCCTTGCCGACAGGCAGCGACAGCACTGACCCCTTGGTCACGCTGGCGCAGGCGCGCGCGCAGCTCGAAGACGGCCACGCCGATATTGCGCTGGCACTCGCCAGCAAGGCCGACAGCGCGAGCTTGACGCCCTACGGGCGTGGCGTGCGCAGCCGCGTGCTGGCGGCGGCCGCTGCCAGCCTGTCGGATTTCGCGACGGCCGCGCCGGCCTGGATTCAATCCTTCCAATTCCCTTACCCGGCCGCGCAGCAGGCCGCCATGGTGCAGTCGACCTGGGCCGCACTCACCCACCTGTCCGCCGCCGAGCTCAGCGAGCAACTCGCCGCGACCGCCGCCGACCCGGCCAGCAACGGCTGGTACGCCCTGCTCAACATCGCCAGACAATCCGGCTTCGATGCCGAAGGCATGCGCCAGAAGCTCGCCGAATGGCAGCAAAGTCATGCCGGCCACCTCGCCACGCCGCTCGTCGATGGTGTGCTGGAACGCGCCACCGCCGCTGCCGCGCGGCCCAAGCGCGTGGCCCTGATTCTGCCCTTCGATGAAACCCTGGGCGGCGCGGCGCGCGCGGTGCGCGATGGTTTCATGACCGCCTGGTTCAGCGACAAGAACGTCGAGGCGCGACCCGCCGTCAGTGTCTATGCCAACAATGGCGATGACATCCTGGCGGACTATCAGCGCGCGGTCAGTGACGGCGCCGAGTTCATCGTCGGGCCACTGCAGAAGAACCTGGTCGAGCGCCTGAAAACCCTGCCGGAAATGCCGGTCAGCGTACTGGCCTTGAACGTCGTCGAAAACAAGCCTGGCGCGGCCGGTGCGCGGCCCGGCTTCTATCAATTCGGCCTGACGCCGGAAGACGAAGCCAGCCAGGTGGCGCGCCGCGCGTACAGCGATGGCGGCCGCGCCCTCATCATCGCGCCGAACTCGGCCTGGGGTGCACGCCTGACCTCGGCCTACAACAAGGCCTGGCAGGATCTCGGCGGCACGGTACTGGCGCAGATCTCCTACTCCGATTCCGCCGACGCTTATCCGAGCGCGATACGCCGCGCGCTCAATATCGACATGAGCGAGGCACGCGCCGCCGCGCTGCGTCGCAAGCTCGGCATTCCCCTGCATGCCGAAGCGCGCATTCGCGCCGACGTGAGCGTCATCCTGCTGGCCGCCTTCCCCAACAATGCGCGCCAGTTGCTGCCGCAGCTACGCTATTTCGGCGCCGACTCCATTCCCGTGTTCGCAACGTCCAACGTTTTCAACGGCAACACCCGGGCCGATGAAATCGACTTGAACGGTCTCGTGTTCGGCGACATGCCGTGGCTGTTTGGCACTGTCGATGCCGAGTCTTACCAGCTCGTACGACGCAGCTGGCCGGGCCCCGCGCAAACCTACACACGCCTCTACGGCTTCGGCATCGACGCCTATCGCATCCTGCCCTTCCTGTCGCGCATGCGGACGCGTCCAACCATGCGCGTGCCGGGTGTGACCGGTGATTTGTGGATGGACAGCGATGGCGTGCTCCATCGCAACCTGTCGTGGATCAAATTCGTCGAGGGCGTGCCCACCGCCATCGGCGAGACCGGCACGATTGGCGTCAACTGAGACGACGACCGGCAAGGCTCGCATGCGCCGCGGCGAGCGCTGGGAACGTCACGCCGAAGCACGACTCGTCGCGCAAGGCATGCAGTGCGTGGCGCGCAATCACTGCTGTCGCGGCGGCGAAATAGATCTCGTCATGCTGGCGCACGACTCGCTGGTCTTCGTTGAGGTGCGTTATCGCCGCGGACAACGTTTTGGCAGCGCACTCGAAAGTATCGACGCACGTAAGCAGCAACGCCTGATCCGCGCGGCACAGGACTTCCTCGTGCGCCATCCCGAATATGCGAACCATGCCTGCCGTTTCGATGTCGTGGCGCTGCATGGTGACGCCAAGCACCCCCAATGCGACTGGATTGCGGGGGCGTTTTCTGCATAATGCCTGCGCACCTTGACTTCATCCCCGTGATTTTTCAGGAACAGCCGCGCCGTGGATCCGATTGAACGCGTCAAATCGACTTTCGACGAAAGCATCGCCGTCAAACAGCGTTGCCGCGATGAACTGCCGGCCTTGATCGCTTCCGCCGCTGCCGCCATCGCCGATGCGATCATGAACAATGGCAAGGTGCTGACCTGCGGCAACGGCGGTTCAGCCGGCGATGCGCAGCACTTCTCTTCAGAAATGTTGAACCGCTTCGAACGCGAACGCCCGGGCCTGCCTGCGTTCGCGCTGACGACCGACGCGTCGACCGTCACCTCCATCGCCAATGACTACCAGTTCGCCGACATCTTCGCGCGCCAGATTCGCGCACTCGGCCATCCCGGCGACGTGCTGCTGGCTTTTTCCACCAGTGGCAACTCGCATAATGTCCTCAACGCCATCGATGCCGCGCACGATCGCGAAATGCGTGTGGTCCTGGTCAGCGGCAAAGATGGCGGTCAGGCCGCGGCAAGCATGGACGACGGCGATATCGAGATTCGCATACCGAGTTACTCGACCGCCCGCGTGCAGGAATCAACCCTTGCGGTGATCCATTGTCTATGTGATTTGGTTGACTGCCATCTGCTTGGCCAGGAGTCGTAAATGAAAAGCACTGGATTATTGAACTCGGGTTCGCTTGCACGCCTGACAGCGGCGGTGCTGATGGCTGGCTCGCTCAGCGGTTGCATCGGCGTGGTGCTCGGTGGCGCGGCCGGCGGCGCATCGGTGGTGAACGACCCGCGCACCGCCGGCTCACTGGTCGAAGATGAAAGCATCGAGCTCAAGGCCGGCAACCTGTTGCGCGGCGACAAGGAGCTCTCGCAGCAGACCCACATCAACGTGACCAGCTACAACCAGATAGTGCTGATATCGGGCGAAGCGCCCACCGAAGACATGCGCGCGCGCGTGTTCAACCTTGTGAAGGGCATCGAGAAGGTGCGCACCGCGCACAACGAAGTGACGATTGCGGCGCCGAGCCCGGTCAGTTCGCGCACCACCGACAGTTGGCTGACCACCAGCGTCAAGGCCAAGATTGTCGGCGCCAAGGAATTGAACGCGATTCGAATCAAGGTGGTGACCGAGGCCGGCACGGTCTACCTGCTGGGCCTGGTCAAACAGGAAGAAGGCGACCTTGCCGCGCAGCTCGCCAGTCAGACCGCCGGCGTGCAGCGCGTGGTCAAACTGTTCGAGTATCAGTAAGGAAGTTGCGCGCGTTGCGCCGAGCTAGCGGGCGCGACGCGGCTATTTGACGACCGTCAGATGAGGTGGCTTGCCACCGGGGCGCGCGGGCGTGACCACCTCGCCGTCCACCGGCGCGGCTGTTGGCGTCGCCTCATCGGCGCCATCACCTAAAAATATTCCCTGACCGTTTTCGCGAGCGTAGATGGCCTGCACCGCCGCGACCGGCACGTCGATGTCATGGGGCGTGCCGCCAAAGCGTGCGCTGAAGCTAATGCGCTCGTTGCCAAGCAACAGATGCTTGACCGCTGTCGGTGACACATTCAACACGATCACCCCCTTGTCGACGAACTGGCGCGGCACGCGCGTGTGCTCGTCTTTGACTTCCACCAGCAGGTGCGGGGTGCATTGGTTGTCGACTATCCAATCGTACAAAGCCCGAATCAGGTACGGACGCGTGGATGTCATGGGCGTGGAATTGCTCACGGCGTGAGGGCCGCAAAGACTCAGCGGATTTCCTGCTCGACCGGCGACAGGCTGATTTGAAAGGCGCGGCGGTCAAACAATTTGTCAGCGTATTTCAGCAGCGGCTTGGCCTGTGGCGTGAGCTTCACGCCGTAACGCGGCAGGCGCCACAACAGCGGCGCCATGCACAGGTCGACCAGCGAAAACTCGGGCGACATGAAGAACGGGAACTGACCGAACAGCGGCGAGATCGCCATCAGGTTGTCGCGCATGGTCTTGCGCGCATTGGCGGCAGCGATTTCGTTGTCGCCTTCCAGCTCATTTGCCAGCGAGTACAGATCGCGCACGATGCGGTAGCGCAGCTGGCGATTGTTGGCACGTGATACCGGGTCTACCGGCATCAACGGCGGGTGCGGATAACGTTCGTCCAGATATTCGAGCATGATCTGGGCGTCATACAGCACCAGATCACGGTCAATCAGCGTCAGCAAGTTGTGATAGGGATTGAGGTCGTTGAGATCCTCGGGCTTGCTGTCCTCATCGATGAAATGGATTTCGACATTGATGTCTTTCTCCATCAGCACGAGGCGCACACTGTGCCCCAGCGGATCGGCGGCGTCTGCATAAAGCGTCATGACCGACCGCCGATTTGCCAGTGCGGTCATATCAATGAACATCCTTCCAGTATTCCTTTTTCAGGAGATAGGTCGAGATGAACAATACGAACAGGAACGCCAGCACCCAGAAGCCAATCTTGTAACGCACGAGCTTGGCCGGTTCGCCGAGGTAGACCATGAAGCTGACGAGGTCGCGCACCGTGGCCGCGTATTCCTCGGGCGACTGGGTACCGGGCATGGCCAGTTCCAGGGTCGGACCGCTGTGACCGGCATGGCCTTCACCATGGGCCGCTTCGCCTTCGGCGGCAGTCTTCAACACCTGCACACCTTGCAGGCGCGACAGCACGGCCGGCATCGCGGTGGTCGGGAAGTACAGGTTGTTGACGCCGGTCGGGCGCTTCTCATCCTTGTAGAAACCGAGCAGGAACGAGTACAGCCAGTCGGCGCCACGCGCGCGGGCAATGACCGACAAGTCGGGCGGCGGCACGCCGAACCACGCTTCAGCATCTACCGGCTTCATCGCGACTTGCATCGGGTCGCCAATCTTGTCGGTCGTGAACATGAGGTTCTTTTCGACCACTTCCTTGGTCAAGCCCAAGTCGTCAATCAGGCGGCTGTAGCGCATGTAGCTCGCCGAATGGCAGCTCAGACAGTAGTTCACGAACGTGCGTGCGCCACGCTGCAGATTGATTTTGCTATCGAGGTTGGCATGGCTTTCCAGCAAGACCGGACCGCCCTCATTGGCCGACACCAGGCCGGCACAGCCCATTAAGCACAAGGCGAAGATGAAGGTTTTCATCAGTGCGTCACCCTTTCCGGTACCGGCTTGGTCTTGTCCCACTTCGTGTAGAGCGGCATGAGCGCAAAGAACAGGAAGTAGACGACCGTGAAGATTTGCGCGGTCAGCGTGCGCCCCGGGGTCGGCGGCAGAATGCCGAGGTAGCCGAGCACCACGAACGCCACCACGAAAATCGCCAGCGCCGACTTGTAGATGCCGCCGCGATAGCGGATCGACTTGACCGGACTGCGGTCCAGCCACGGCAGCAGGAAGAACACCATGGTGCCCAAGCCCATGAAGATCACACCCCACAGCTTGGCGTCCACCCCGAAGAACGGATAGGTGTTGGCGCGCAGAATTGAGTAGAAAGGCGTGAAGTACCACACCGGCGCGATGTGCAGCGGTGTCTTCATCGGGTCAGCCGGGATGAAGTTGTTGGCCTCCAGGAAGTAACCACCCATCTCCGGCGCGAAGAACACTACGCTGGCGAAGAACATCAGGAACACCACTACGCCCACGGAATCCTTGACCGTGTAGTAGGGATGGAAGGGAATGCCGTCCAGCGGCTTGCCGTCCTTGTCCTTGAGTTTCTTGATCTCGACGCCATCGGGGTTGTTCGAACCGACTTCGTGCAGCGCGATGATGTGCAGCACCACCAGACCCGCAATCGCGAACGGCAGCGCGATGACATGGAAAGAGAAGAAGCGGTTCAGCGTGATGTCCGAGATGACGTAGTCGCCGCGAATGAGTTCGGCGAGCTGTTCACCGACCACCGGCACCGCGCCGAACAGCGAGGTGATGACCTGCGCGCCCCAGAACGACATCTGGCCCCACGGCAGGAGATAACCGAAGAACGCTTCCGCCATCAGCGACAGGTAGATGAACATGCCCAGGATCCAGATCAGCTCGCGCGGCTGTTTGAACGAGCCGTAGAGCAGACCGCGGAACATGTGCATGTAGACCACGATGAAGAAGAACGAGGCGCCGGTTGAATGCATGTAGCGAATCAACCAGCCCCAGTTCACGTCGCGCATGATGTACTCGACGGAGGCGAAGGCCAGCGTCGCATCCGGCTTGTAGTTCATCACCAGCCAGATGCCGGTCACGATCTGAATGACCAGCACCACCAGCGACAACACACCGAAGTAGTACCAGAAGTTGAAGTTCTTGGGCGCGTAGTAGGCGCCCATGTGATCGTTCCACAGCGTCATGAGCGGGAAACGGTCATCGACCCAATCGCGCAGGCCGGTGAGACCCTTGGTGATGAAACTCATGACTTGCCTCCGTCGGATTCGCCGATCAGGATGCGGGTGTCGCTCAGGAACTTGTAGGGCGGCACGACAAGATTGGTCGGTGCGGGAACGCCGGCGAAGACGCGACCAGCGAGATCAAATTTGGAACCATGGCAGGGGCAGAAGAAGCCACCCTTCCAATCGGCGCCGGTGTCGGCGTCCGGCAGAGGACGAAACGACGGCGAGCATCCAAGGTGGGTGCAGACGCCGACCAGCACCAGATACTCGGGCTTCAGCGAGCGCCAGGCGTTGACCGCGAAGGCCGGCTGTTCGGATTTCACTGAATCCGGGTCTCCCAGCACCGGCCCATTGCCGCCCTTGAGCGCATCGAGCTGCTCGGGGGTTCTGCGCAGCACCCATACCGGTTTGCCGCGCCATTTGTAGGTCACGCGCTGCCCGACTTCAATGGTGCTGATGTCGACTTCAACCGGTGCGCCGATGGCCTTGGCCCGTGCACTGGGTTGGAACGACGCTATGAATGGTACCGCTGCGGTTGCCGCACCGATGCCGCCAATGACGACGGCGGTGCCGGTGAGAAAGCGGCGTCGATCCAGATCGACAGCAGTCTCGCTCATGCTACAAGGTCTCCTGCAATGTGATGGTCATGCCGATGTGGGCGCGTGGGTAACCCCGCGCATGCTTCGACACAGATACCGGTGACGTCCCCTCGCCCCGATAGTCAGCCACTGGAGCTATGTGTGTCGGCCATGCATCAAGTGCTGGCCCACACGACGTCGAAGCTCACGTCTGATGGCTGGCGAGTATAACACCAAAATCGCGGTGGTCAGGGGCAAACGGCGGCCTCGGGAGCCGTCGCGGGCGAGCCGATTTTCAGGCCAGCGCCTTGGTCAACGCGGCGATGAAAACAGCATTTTCGCGCGCCGTACCGACCGTCACCCTGAGGCAGTCGGCGAGCAAGGCATGGGCGCCCGAAACGTTCTTGATCAACACGCCCTGCGCACGCAGTGATTCGAACACCGCGGTGGCGCGGCCGGCCGGCGCGCGGAACAGGATGAAGTTGGTGGCGCTCGGCCAGGTGCGTATACCGTTCACATCGGACAACGCCGCATGAAGGTCGGCGCGCGCCTCGACTATCAGCGAAATCTGGCGCTCGAAATCCGCTAGGTGTTCGAGCGCGAACTGCGCGCCGACCTGGGTCAGGGTGTTGATGTTGTAGGGCATGCGCAGCCGTTCGAGCAGATCTATCCACGGCTGCGGGCCGAACAGCGCGCCCAGGCGCAGGCCCGCCAGGCCAATCTTGGACAGCGTATGCATGACCACCAGGTTGTCGTGGTCGACCGCTTCCTTCACGCGCGTGCCCTGGGCGAAGCGGTAATAGGCTTCGTCCAGCACCACCAGGCCCGGCGCCGCCGCGCAAATCGCCTCCAGGCCTTCAGCATCGATGCGATTGGCGGTCGGATTGTTGGGACTGGCGAGAAACACCAGCGCCGGCTGCGTGCGCTCGATGGCTTCGAGCATGGCCGCCAGGTCGAGGGAAAAATCGTTGGCATTGAGTGGCACGCCGACGAAGTCCAGGCCGAGGGACTGGGCGGCGATGCGATACACCGCGAAGCTCGGCTCGGGACTCAGGACCTTGGCGCCGGGCATGCCGGCGACGGCCAGACACAGGAGATGGATGAGTTCGTCCGAGCCGTTGCCAAGAATCATGGCCAGGCTGTCGGGCAGGGCGAGACTCGCGCGCCACGCGGCTTTCAACGCGGTGGAGTGCGGGTCCGGATAGCGATTGAGTTCAGTGCGCGCGATGGCGTCGTTCCATTGCTCGCGCAAGGTCGCGGGCAAGGGAAACGGGTTTTCCATGGCGTCGAGCTTGATGAGACCCGTGGCGTCGGCGACGTGGTAGGGCGTCAGATCCCGCACCCAGGGAGACACGAAGCGCGCGATACGGGAGTCGATGCTCATGATTTCGGGACTCGATATTCCGCTGAACGCGCATGGGCCACCAGGCCCTCGCCGCGCGCCAGGGTGCCGGCCACGCGACCGAGCTCGGCGGCGCCGGCCGCCGAGCATTCGATGATGGATGAACGCTTCTGGAAGTCGTACACACCGAGCGGCGATGAAAAGCGCGCGCTGCCGGCGGTCGGCAGCACATGGTTGGGCCCGGCGCAGTAGTCGCCGAGCGCCTCGGCGGTATAGCGGCCGAGAAAAATCGCGCCGGCATGACGAATGTCCGGCAGCCAGCGACGTGGCTCGGCGACCGACAATTCAAGATGCTCGGGCGCGATGCGATTGGCGAGCGCGATGGCTTCGGCGATGTTGGCCACCTTGACCAGCGCGCCACGCGCGGCCAGCGCTTGACGGATGATGTCGGCGCGCGGCATGTCGGGCAGAAGTCGCTCGACGCTGGCGGCCACCGCATCGAGGAACGCCGCGTCGGGGCACAGCAATATCGACTGCGCCTGTTCGTCGTGCTCGGCTTGAGAAAAGAGATCCATCGCTATCCAGTCCGGATCCGTGCCGCCATCGCAGACGATGAGGATCTCGGACGGCCCTGCGATCATGTCGATGCCGACACGGCCGAACACCATGGACTTGGCGGTTGCCACGTAGATGTTGCCCGGCCCGACGATTTTGTCGACCGCCGGCACGGTCGCGGTGCCATAGGTCAGCGCCGCGATGGCCTGCGCGCCGCCGATGGTGAACAGGCGATCGACGCCGGCAATCGCGGCGGCGGCCAGCACCACGGGCTCGAGCGCGTTGTCCGGCGCCGGCACCACCATTACAACGTCTTCGACACCGGCGACCTTGGCCGGGATGGCATTCATCAACACCGAAGACGGATAGGCGGCTTTGCCGCCCGGCACATAGATGCCGACCCTGTCCAAAGGCCGCAGCTGCTGACCGAGCACCGTGCCGTCGGCCTCGCGGTATTGCCACGACTCGGCCTTCTGGTGCTCGTGGTAGCTGCGCACGCGCGCGGCGGCGGCGCGCAAGGCGTCCGCGAGTTCGGGCGCGATGCCGGCGCCCAGCGCGGCGAAATCTTGGAGTTCCAGTTCGCGCGCGTCGACGATGGCGCGCCGGTCGAAGCGATTGGTGTATTCGATGAGCGCCGCGTCACCGCGGCGGCGCACGTCGGTGACAATGCCGCGCACGGTTTCCACCACTTCCGGCCGCGAGTCGTCGTCCCACGCCAGCAGGGTCGAGAGCTCGGCCTCGAAACCGGCGGCGCCGGCGTCGAGCCGACGCATGGGGCAAGTATCAGCCATCTTTCACTACCGCACGCAGCGCCGCGATGATGGCGCTGACGCGCTTGTGCTTGGTCTTCATCGCGGCCTTGTTGACGATCAATCGCGAGCTGATCTCGCAGATGGTTTCGAATTCGACCAGGCCGTTGGCGCGCAGGGTGTTGCCGGTATCGACCAGGTCGACGATACGATCTGCGAGTCCGACCAAGGGCGCGAGTTCCATCGAGCCATAGAGCTTGATGACTTCGGCCTGCACGCCGAGCCGCGCGTAGTATTCACGCGCGACCTTGGAATACTTGGTCGCGACCCGCGTGCGACCGTCGACCAACACTGCCTGCGGCGGCCCGGCCACCGCCAGGCGGCATTGCGCAATCTTGAGATCGAGCGGCTCGTAGTAGTCGCTGCCCTCGTATTCCATCAGGACGTCCTTGCCCGCGATGCCGAGATCGGCCGCGCCGTATTCGACATAGGTCGGCACGTCGGTGGCGCGAATCACCAGCAGGCGCACGCCAGGGGCGGTGGTGTCGAGCACCAGCTTGCGGGATTTGTCCGGGTCGTCGGTCGGCGTGATGCCGATGCGCTCAAGCAGCGGCATGGCCTGCTCGAAAATACGGCCCTTGGAGACCGCGAGCATCACCTCGTCCGGATTGGAATTGAATGTATTGCCCATGTTCGCAGAGGACTCAGCAGGAAGAGGACTGGGGCGCCGCCATGCGCCTCGCCCTCAGCTCGGCACGCGTTTGATCTGCGCGCCCAGGTTGGAAAGCTTTTCTTCGATGGTCTCGTAACCGCGATCGATGTGGTAGATGCGGTCGACTTCGGTCGCGCCCTTGGCGACGAGGCCGGCCAGCACCAGGCTCGCCGAGGCACGCAGATCCGTCGCCATCAAGGGCGCGCTGGTCAGCTGCTTCACACCGGTGGTGATGGCGGTGTTGCCTTCGAGCTTGACCTGCGCGCCCATGCGCTGCAGTTCCAGCACGTGCATGAAACGGTTCTCGAACACCGACTCGGTGATGGTGCCGGTGCCGCTCGCGATGCAGTTCATGGCGGTGAACTGCGCCTGCATGTCGGTCGGGAAGCCGGGATAGGGCGAGGTATGAATGTTGACGGCCTTGAGCTCGTTGCCATTCATGTCGAGCTCAATCCAGTCATCGCCCATGGTCATGTGCGCGCCGGCTTCGTTGAGCTTGGAGATCACCGCTTCGAGCAGATGGGGGCGCGTGTTCTTGAGCTTCACGCGTCCGCGGGTCATGGCGGCGGCCACCAGGTAGGTGCCGGTCTCGATGCGGTCCGGCAGGATGTCGTAGCGCGTGCCGCCCAGTGATTCGACGCCTTCGATGCGGATGGTGTCGGTGCCGGCGCCTTCGATTTTTGCGCCCATGGCAATCAGGCAGTCGGCCAGATCCACCACTTCCGGTTCGCGCGCGGCGTTGCGGATGACGGTCACGCCCTTGGCCAGCGCCGCCGCCATCATGAGGTTCTCGGTGCCGGTCACGGTGACGATGTCGAGCACCATGTCGACGCCCTTGAGACGCTTGGCCTTGGCGCGGATATAGCCGCCTTCGACCGACAAATCGGCGCCCATCATGGTCAGTCCCTGCAGGTGCAGGTTAACCGGCCGCGAACCGATAGCGCAGCCGCCGGGCAGCGACACATCGGCCGAGCCGAAGCGCGCCAGCAGCGGCCCCAGCACCAGGATCGACGCGCGCATGGTGCGCACCAGTTCGTAGGGCGCGAAAAATTCCTTGATGGTGCTGGTATCGACTTCGATGTGCATGCGCTCATCGACGGTCAGTGAACAGCCCATGCGCCCCAGCAGTTCCATGGTGGTGGTGATGTCGTGCAGATACGGCACGTTGCCCACCACCATCGGCCCTTCGGCCAGCAGGGTCGCGGCCAGGATCGGCAGCGCGGCGTTCTTGGCGCCGGAAATACGAATCTCGCCCTCGAGCGGGATACCACCTTGGATGATCAGTTTGTCCATCGCTACCTTGACGCCCGTCAGAGCGTCTGGAACTTGCGCGCCTTTTCCCAGGCGTCCTTGGTGTAAGTCTGAATGGACAGCGCGTGAATCGCGCCGCCCATGCTGTCACCCAGCGTCGCGTAGACCAGTCGATGCTGCTTGAGCATCGGCAGGCCGGCGAAGGCGTCGCTCACCACGCGGGCCACGAAGTGCTGACCGTCGCCGTCGACATGCACTTCGGCGCCGGCCATGCCGGCTTCGATCATCTGGCGGATTTCGTTGGGAGTCATGCCTGTGTGGGTCCGGGCGCTGTCGCGCGCAAATGGTTATTGGGTCTTGGCGGCGGCGAACTGCTGGTTCTTCGCTTCCAGATTCTGGATCAGCGCCGGCAGGCCGTCGTTCTTGATCGCCGCGGCAAAGGATGCGCGGTAGGTCTTGATCAGGCTCACGCCGTCAACGGAGACGTCGAACACTTTCCAGTCGCCAGTCTTGTTGTGCAGGCGGTAGACGATCGGAATCGATTCGCTGCCGGGCTGGGAGATCTCTTGTTTGACGGTCGCGGTGTTGGCGGCTGCCGGCGGCTCGATATCGGGATAGCCGATGGTCTGGTCCGAGAATTCCAGCAGCGCGGTCGCGTAGGTGCGCACCAGCAGCTTGCGGAATTGATCGACGAAGGCGGTGCGGGTCGCTTCGTCGGCGCCGGCCCAGCTGTCACCCAGCACCCACTGCGCCATGATGGCGAAATCGAAGTGCGGGAAGATGAGCTCGGAGACCAGGTCGAACATCTTGCCGGGGTCGGCACGCAGCGTGTCTTTGTCGGCCTTGACGCGCGCCAGCACGCTGTCGGTGGTGGTACGCACGATATCGAGCGGCGGGGCCTCGCTGGCCGCGAACGCGAATGCGCTCACCAGCAAAAGGAAAGACGCCATCGAAACTCGAAGGAAACGCTTCATGCCTTAGGTCCTCTGTCACCAGCAGAATGAGTGCTCGCCGCGTGGCCGCGTCGCGCCGGAATTCGTCTATGGGTGCCACGCCAGCGAGACTCGCCGCAATGGCGAGCGGGGGCGCCCATGGGGAGCGCTAATGTAGCACAAAGCCACCCGCGAATAGGCTCGCGGATGGCGCGTGAGCGGCGCGCAAGCTGTCCGGGATCAGTGGCGATCCTCGACCAGTTCGACCTTGTATCCATCCGGGTCTTCAACGAAGGCAATGACCCGCGTGCCGCCCTTCATGGGACCGGCCTCGCGCACCACGCGGCCGCCGCGCGCCTTGATCTCGTCACAGGCCTTGTAGACATCCGCCACGCCGAGCGCGATGTGGCCATAGGCAGTGCCGAGTTCGTAGCTGTCGGTGTCCCAGTTGTGGGTCAGTTCGAGCACCGTGTGGCTGTCCTCGTCGCCGTAGCCGACGAAGGCCAGCGTGAAGCGCCCCTCGGGAAAATCATGGCGGCGCAGGAGCTTCATGCCCAGCACTTCGGTGTAGAAGGCCAGCGAGGCGTCGAGCTTCGTGACGCGAAGCATGGTGTGCAGCATTCTCATGGTGGTCTCCCCTTTTTAGGCAAGCGGCGCGGACGCCCTCTCAACGGATGATGATTTCGAGGCTGGCGGCAGCGTCGCGCGCCTTGGCCCGCGCCTCGTCCACGCTCTGCCCGCGCGCCAGCGCCACCGCCAGGCGTCGTTTACCGGCGATCGTCGGCTTGCCGAAGATGCGCAAGTCCGTGCCGGGCACGGCCATGGCCTGCTGCAAACCGCTGTAGCGGATATCGCTGCCATTGCCGCTACCGAGGACCGCGCAGCTCGCCGAGGGCCCGTAGAGTTCGATGGGCGGCAGCGCCACGCCGAGAATGGCGCGCACATGCAGCGCGAACTGCGACCACGGCTGCGAGATCATGGTCACCATGCCGGTGTCGTGCGGGCGCGGCGAGACTTCGCTGAACCAGACCTCGTCGCCCTTGATGAAGAGCTCGACGCCGAACACCCCATGGCCGCCCAAGGCATCAGTCACGGTGCGGGCCACTTCGCAGGAACGCTCGAAGGCCAGCGCGCTCATCGGCTGCGGCTGCCAGCTTTCGCGGTAGTCGCCGTCTATCTGCAGATGGCCTATCGGCGCGCAGAAGCTCGTGCCGCCGGCATGGCGCACGGTCAGCAAGGTGATCTCGTAATCAAAATCGACAAAGCCCTCGACGATCACGCGCTCACGCGCGGCGCGGGCGCCAGCCATGGCGGTCTGCCAGGCAGCGGCGGCATCGGCCTCTGCGCGCACTGTCACCTGGCCCTTGCCCGAGGAACTCATGACCGGCTTGACGATGCACGGCGTGCCAACCGCCGCCACCGCCGCCACGCATTCTGCTTCGGAGCCGGCGAACTGGTAGCGCGAGGTGGGCACGCCGAGTTGTTCGGCGGCGAGGCGGCGTATGCCTTCGCGGTCCATGGTCAGACGCGTGGCGTTGGCGGTCGGCACCACGTTGAAGCCGGCCTTTTCCAGTTCCAGCAGTTGGTCGGTGGCGATAGCCTCGACTTCCGGCACGATGAAATGCGGCTGCTCGCGGCGGATGACTTCGTCCAGCGCGCGGGCGTCGAGCATGTCGATGACGTGGGAGCGATGCGCGACCTGCATGGCCGGCGCGTTGGCATAGCGATCGACGGCGATGACTTCCAGCCCCAGACGCATTGCTTCCAGCGCCACTTCGCGCCCTAGCTCGCCGGCGCCGAGCAACAACAAACGGGTGGCATGGGCCGACAGCGGCGTTCCGATAGAAGCGAAAGTCATGGGCAACACGTGGGGCTGGCAAAGTTCAGGGAGCGAGGGCTCAAACGCAATGGAAACCGAGAGCCGTCAGTTCGGCGACAGTATCGGGCGCGAGCCCAGCGCATGCAACGCTGTAGGCGGCTATCTCACGGCGCAGCGCATGGCGTCGACGAATCTCATCGAAATGCGCACCCACATGGTTCGCATCCACTGCCAGCGCCGCGCGCATGCGTACGTCGTGCGCGCCAATGGGATAGACGCTGGCCAGCAGCGCGGCCACGCCGCCATGGGCCGGCACCGAGCGCTCGACTTTCAGCGCCGGCAAAGTGACGGGCGGCGCGGCGGCGGGCAGGCCCTGCCATGCGCGCACCGCCTGCCACAGCGTGCGCGTGGCGAGGAGTCGCGCCTCGAAGGAATGTCCTGCGAGGTGCGGCGTCGCCAGCCAACTTGCATCCAGCAGCTGCGTATCAACGCGCGGTTCACCGGCCCAGCAATCGATGGCCGCGTGCAAGGCATGCGCACCCCGCAAGCGTGCGACCAGCGCCGCTTCGTCGACGATGCCGCCGCGCGCGGCGTTGATCACGAGGGTGTCGGGCTTGAGCGCGGCGATGGCCGCGGCATCGAGCAAGTTGACAGTCGGCCATGGACCGTCGGCAATGAGCGGTACGTGCAGGCTCACCACCGCGCACGTCAGCACTTCGGCCAAGGTGGCGCTGACGAACCCCGCATCCCGCGCCGCGCGCGGCGGATCGAAATCGACATGCTTGATGCCCAGTCCATCGAGCAGCGCGATGAGGCTGCGCCCGACGTGTCCACAGCCGATGATGCCGACGCTGAGATCGCGCGGCGCGCAGCCGACCCGCGCCGCGTGCAGGTAAAGACAGGTGATGACGTGTTCGGCAACCGGCCGTGCATTGCAGCCAGCGGCGTCGCTGAAGGCGATGCCGGCGCGTTCGAGCGCGGGGAGCTCGATGTGATCGACGCCGGCCGTGGCGGTGCCGACGAAACGCACGCCGCTGTCGCGCAGCAGCGCGCCATCGACCTTCGACACTGAGCGCACCAACAGCACCTCGGCGTCGGCCAGGGTGGCCGCATCGAGCGCGCGACCGTCGAACAAGCGCAGCGAACCGAGCGCGGAGAAGTGCTCCGCGACGGTGTTGATTTCTCTATCGGCGAGGATCTTCAGCACAGAACTGCGGGCGGCGCGCAATCAGGCGCCGCCCGGCCGGACTCAGGGCCGCTCGTCGGCGCCCGCGCCTTCCTTGACCACCGGCATCATTTCCTGGCGGTTGATACCGAGCCACACCACGGTCGCGGTGGCGACGTAGATGGAGGAATAGGTGCCGACCAGGATGCCGATTACGAGCGCGACCGAGAAACCGTGCAGCAGCTCGCCGCCGAAGAACAGCAGCGCCAGCACCGCCAGCATGGTTTCACCCGAGGTCATGAGGGTGCGCGACAGAGTCTGGTTGAGCGCCGCGTTGACGATTTCAGTGACGGTGCCCTTGCGCATCTTGCGCAGGTTTTCACGCACGCGGTCGAACACCACCACGGTGTCGTTCAGGGAATAACCGAGCACCGCCAGCACCGCCGCCAGCACCGTCAGATCGAATTCGCGACCGGTGACCGCGAAATAACCGATGGTGATCACGACGTCGTGCATGGTGGCGACGATGGCGCCGACCGAAAACTTCCAGGTGAAGCGCAGCATCACGTACAGGAAGATGCCGCCCAACGCGAACAGCAGCGCCAGCACGCCGGACTCCGCCAGCTCATCACCGACCTGCGGGCCGACGAATTCGATACGCCGGAGCTCGGCGCCGGGCAAGAGTTCCACCACGCGGTGGCTCACGCTGGCCGCCTTCTGATCGCCGGTCGGCGGCAGACGCACCAGGACGTCGGTCGGCGTGCCGAAACGCTGCACCATGGCGTTCTTGAATTCCGACGCGTGCAGCGCCTCGCGAATCTGGTTCAGATCCGGCTCGCTCTTGTAGCCAAGCTCGACCAAGGTGCCGCCGGTGAAATCGACGCCGAAGTTGAAGCCCTTGAAGAGGCTCGCACCGACCGAAATGATCACCAGCAAGGTGGTCAGTGCGACCGCCGGCCGCACATGACCCATGAAGTCGAAATTGAATTCTTTATGCTCGGCCATGGCAGGTTCCTTGATTCTTTCGGCCTTAAACCGACAGGCCCTTGAGACGGCGACGGCCGTAGACCAGGTTGACGATGGCGCGCGTGCCGGTGATGGCGGTGAAAGCCGAGGTCAGGATGCCCAAGGTCAGCGTGACCGCGAAGCCCTTGACCGGGCCGGTGCCGAACAGAAACAGCACCAGCGCCGCGATCATGTGCGTGACGTTGGCGTCGGCAATAGTCGCGAAAGCCTTTTCGTAGCCGGCATGGATACTGGCCTGCGGCGAGTTGCCGTTGCGCAGTTCTTCGCGGATGCGTTCGTTGATGAGCACGTTGGCGTCGATGGCCATACCGACGGTCAGCACGATGCCGGCGATACCGGGCAGGGTCAGGGTCGCTTGCAGCATCGACAGGAGCGCCACCAGCAACACCACGTTCATCGACAGCGCCACGCCGGCGATGAGACCAAACGCGCGGTAGTAGATGGCGGTGAACACCACCACGGCGATGAGGCCCATCATGGCCGACATCATGCCTTTATCGATGTTGTCTTGCCCCAAGCTCGGGCCGACGGTGCGTTCTTCGATGATTTCTATCGGCGCCGCCAGCGCACCGGCACGCAGCAAGAGCGCCAGGGTGTGGGCTTCGTCGGTCGAATCGAGACCGCTGATCTGGAACCGCTTGGAGAGTTCGTCGCGGATGGTGGCGACGTTGATGACCTGCTCGATGGCGCGGCCCTTGCGCTGCTCGATATAGACCACCGCCATCGGCTTGCCGATCTGCTCGCGGGTGGCTCGGCTGAACAGGCGCGAACCCTTGCCGTCGAGGGTGATGAACACCGCCGGGCCACCGCTGGTCTGCTCGATGCCGCTCGACGCGTCGATGATGTACTCACCGGTCAGCATGACCTTTTTGTCGAGCAGGATGGGCTTGCCGGCCTTGTCGTAATAGACCTTGGAATTGACCGGAATGTGACCGCTGTCGATGGCGCGCTGCGCGTCGTTGTTGAAGTCCACCAGGCGGAATTCGAGGGTTGCCGTCGCACCGAGGATCTTCTTCGCCTCGGCAGTGTCTTCGACACCCGGCAGTTGCACGACGATACGGCCTTCGCCCTGCTGCTGGATGACGGGCTCGGCGACGCCGAACTCGTTCACGCGATTACGCAGGGTCGTGAGGTTCTGCTTGATGGCGGTCTTGCGCACTTCGTCGGTCAGCTTGGGGCTGACGGTAAGCAGGAGTTCGGTGGCGTCGCTCTGCTCGGTGCGCTGCAGTTCGCGGAAGTCCTTGGTCAGCACCGGGCCGGCCTTCTGCTTGGCCTCTTCGTTCTGGAAGCTGACGCGCACGCCGCCGTCAGGGTCACGCGCAATCGAGCGGTAACGAATCTTCTCGTCGCGGAAAGCGGTGCGCAGTTCCGACACGAAGCGCTCGTCGGTCTGGGTGCGCACGGCGTCCATGTCGACCTGCATGAGGAAGTGCACGCCACCGCGCAAATCGAGCCCCATGTACATGGGCTTGGCGCCTATCTTGCGCAGCCAGTCGGGGGTGGCCGGCGCCATGTTGAGCGCCACGATGTAATGCTCGCCGACGGTCTTCTCGACCACGTCGCGCGCCTTGGCGCGGGCATCGAGATCGTTGAAGCGCAGGAGCACGCTCTTGTGCTGCATTTCGCTGCGTTTGACGTCGATGCTGGCCGCTTTCAGGGCGTCGACCACGCGCGTGCTCAGGGCTTCGTCGACAGTCTCGGAACGGCGCGCCGAGATCTGCAGCGCCGGGTCGTCGCCATAGAGATTGGGCAGTGCATAGAGCACGCCGACGGTCACGACGACCAGGACCAACAGGTAGCGCCACAGCGGGTATTCGTTCATCGATGGGATCCGAATCTTTTCATGGGTGTCGTGGCGCTCGGCCGGCGGCGCGCCGGCCGGAGGCGGGAGGCGCCTTACATTTCCTTCAAGGTACCCTTGGGCATGACCTGCGCAATGGCGTGCTTCTGCACTTTGACCTCGGTGTCCTTGGCGATTTCGAGCTTGACGAAATTCGCGCCCACCTCGGTGACCTTGCCGAGCATGCCGCCACTGGTGACGGCTTCATCGCCCTTGGCCAGTTCCTTCACGAGCTTGGCGTGTTCCTTCTGGCGCTTCATCTGCGGCCGGATGAGGAACATGTAGAAAACCAGAAACAAAATCGCCAGCGGCAGGAAACTCGCCAGCCCCCCCTGGGGCGTCGTGCCTGCGGCTTGCGCCCACGCGTTTGGTATCAGGTAGTCCATGAATTATCTCGAAAAATGGCCGCGCATTATTGCACAGGCTGGTGGAAGGTTGTCAGGCGTCCGACTCGGCCTCCCAGCCGGCCAGGCAGGCCTTGGTGAATTCGGCGTAGCGCCCGGCCTGGATGGCGGCCCGCGCCCCGCGCATGAGGGCGAGATAGTAGGCCAGATTGTGGGTGGTGTTGAGCCGCGCGCCGAGGATCTCGTTGGACTTGTCGAGATGATGGAGATAGGCCCGCGAGTAGTTGCGGCAGGTGTAGCAACCGCAGGACGGGTCCAGCGGCTCGGTGCTGGCCCGATGGCGCGCGTTGCGGATGCGCACCACGCCCTGGCTCGTGAAAAGGTGGCCGTTGCGGGCGTTGCGGGTCGGCATCACGCAATCGAACATGTCGACGCCGGCGCCGACCGCGGCCAGCAAGTCCTGCGGCGTGCCGACACCCATGAGGTAGCGCGGCTTGGCCGCCGGCAACAAAGCCGCCGTGTGCGACGTAATGGCAAGCATGTCGTCCTTGGGCTCGCCCACCGACAGCCCGCCGATGGCATAGCCGT
Organism: Gammaproteobacteria bacterium; assembly: GCA_020849475.1. Classification (GTDB taxonomy): domain Bacteria; phylum Pseudomonadota; class Gammaproteobacteria; genus JADJYF01. The sequence goes on along the minus strand of JADLGE010000075.1, from coordinate 8,827 downwards.
CGAAGCCGATATCCAGCAGGCCCGCGGCCGATTCATCGCGCAATACCGGGTACACCCCGCCCTGCACGATGCCAAACAAGGCGCCCGGCCCGACATGGGCCGCCTTGCTGCGCGCGGCCCAGCGCAAGCTCAAGCGCATGGACTCGGCCGCCTGGGTGACGGTGGCCGGGTAAGGCGTGCACTCGTCGAACACCATGACGATGTCGGAGCCCAAGGCCCGCTGCACCTGCATGGAGATTTCGGGCGTCAGCAGAATCTTGTCGCCATTGATGGGCGAGCGGAAAGTCACACCTTCTTCGCGAATCTTGCGCAGCTCTCCCAGGCTCCACACCTGGAAACCGCCGGAATCGGTGAGGATGGGTTTATGCCAATGCATGAAGCCGTGCAGCCCGCCATGGGCGCCGATGACCTCGGTGCCGGGGCGCAGCATCAGGTGATAGGTGTTGCCGAGCACGATTTGCGCGCCGAGATCCGTGAGCTCTTCGGGGCTCATGGCCTTGACCGTGCCATAGGTGCCGACCGGCATGAAGATCGGCGTCTCGACCACGCCGTGGTTGAGCGTCAAGCGCCCGGCACGGGCCGCGCCGTCGGTGGCCTGGAGTTCGAATTGCAGGCTCATGACGCGGCTCGGGGAGATTGATGAGTCAGCCACATGGCATCGCCATAGCTGAAAAACCGATAGCCGGCCGCCACCGCGTGTTCGTAGGCCGCCATCACGCGGCCATGGCCGGCGAAGGCCGAGACCAGCATCAGCAGCGTCGAGCGCGGCAGGTGGAAATTGGTCAGCAAGGCATCCACCACGCGGAATTGAAACCCTTCCTTTATGAAGAGACGCGTATCGCCACGGAACGGCGCCAGGCTGCCGCACGCTTGCGCGGCGCTTTCGAGCGCGCGGGCCACCGTGGTGCCGATGGCAATCACCCGGCCACCTGCCGCACGGGCCTCAGCAATCGTGGCACAGGCCGCTTCGCTCACCTCGATGCGCTCGGCATGCATCACGTGGCCGTCGATACTGTCGCCGCGAATCGGCTGAAAAGTGCCGGCCCCCACGTGCAAAGTGACTTTGGCCGTCGCCACGCCGCGCGCGGCAATCTCCGCCAGCATGCTTTCATCGAGATGCAGCCCCGCGGTCGGCGCCGCCACCGCCCCCGGCTGCGCCGCGAACACCGTCTGATAACGCTCGGCATCGGCGGCATCGTCGGCACGCGTGATGTAAGGCGGCAGCGGAATGTGGCCACTGGCGGCCAGCAGCTCCGGCAAGGTCGCGCCATCGGCGCCCTGAATCAGGAACAAGTCCCCTTCCCGGCCCCACACCTCGATGGCCCCGGACGGCTCAAGCGCAATGCGCGTGCCCGGCCGCGTGGGCTTGCTGGCCCGCAGCTGCGCCATCGCCTGCTGCGGCGACATCACCCGCTCAATCATGATCTCGACGGCGCCACCGGTGGCCTTACGCCCGAACAGGCGCGCCGGAATGACCCGCGTATCGTTCAACACCATCACGTCGCCAGCACGAAACAGCCCCGGCAAATCGGCGATGCCGCCGTCCGTCCACTGCCCACTCTCATCGCCCACGACCAGCAGCCGCGCATCACGACGCCGCGCGGTGGGGTGTTGCGCAATCTGGGAGTCGGGAAGGACGTAATCGAAGTCGGAAAGCTGCACGGGCGCGAGTCTATCAGAGCCGATGCCGCCAAGGTCGACCGCAGCCTGAGGTTTCAATATACTCTGCGCCCTTCGCACACCTTGCCGGGATGGCGGAACTGGTAGACGCGCCAGACTCAAAATCTGGTATCCGTAAGGATGTGGGGGTTCGATTCCCCCTCCCGGTACCAAGAGAGCTTCCAGAGGCTTCCGAGAAATTCCAAAAACGGCGGAATTCCTCGGGAAAATCGAAGATTTCTCTTCCAAGACGATCCAGAGCCCACCGTTGACAGCCGGGGGTAACTGGGGGTAGAAATTGGGGTAACAAGGACGACCCCAGCGTGGTTACCCCCACATGCCGCTCACGGACACTGCCATCAAAAATGCCACAGCCGACGTAAAGCCCCTGAAGCTTTTCGACAGTGGCGGACTGTTCCTGCTGGTGACACCGGCGGGTGGTAAATGGTGGCGCTTGAAGTATCGATTCAGCGGTAAGGAAAAGCTGCTTAGTCTTGGCATCTACCCCGATGTGCCGCTTGCCGGTCGCCAGGATAAGAAGACTGGCTTGTGGATAGACGGCGCCCGCGAAAAACGCGACCACGCCAGAAAGCTCCTCGCCTGCAAGATTGACCCAGCAGAAACCCGCAGGGCAGAGAAAGCTGCCGGCGCGGCTGCCGGCCAGAACACCTTCGAAGTCATCGCACGCGAATGGCATGCCAAGCAGCGCAGCTCGTGGGCGAAGGTCACGGCCGACGCCAAGCTCGTTCGGCTGGAAGCTGATCTGTTTCCGCGCATCGGCTCGAAACCGATCAGCGAACTGAACGCCCCTGCCCTGCTAAAGGTGCTGCAGGCTGTCGAAGGCCGAGGCGCCAATGAAATCGCTCGCCGAGTGCGCCAGATACTCGGTCAGATTTTCCGCTACGCCATATCCACGGGTCGCATATCCGCTAACCCGACAGCCGATCTCGCCGGCGCCCTGCCTCCTGCCAACCCTGTCCATCACGCAGCCATCACCGAGCCGAAGGCCGTCGGCGGACTCATGCGGGCAATTCACGACTATCAGGGCGAACCCATCACGCGCGCGGCCCTGCGCTTTGCGCCCCTCGTGTTCGTGCGACCTGGCGAACTGCGAGCTGCTGAGTGGAAGGAATTCGACCTCGACCAGGCGACCTGGCGCATTCCCGGTGAACGCATGAAGATGCGCGAGGCGCACTTCGTGCCGCTCTCAAAACAAGCCGTAGCGATCTTGCGTGAGCTGAGTTCACACACCGGCAGCGGCCGATTCGTTTTTCCCAGCATACGCAGTCGCGCCCGACCCATGAGTGAGAATACGGTCAACGCTGCACTGAGGCGCTTGGGATACACGAAAACCGAGATGACCGGCCACGGCTTTCGCTCGATGGCATCGACCCTATTAAATGAACAGGGTTGGCACCGCGACGCCATCGAGCGTCAGCTTGCCCACGCCGAGCGGGACAGTATTCGCGCGGCCTACAACCGCGCCGAGCACCTGCCGGAGCGTAAGAAGATGATGCAGGCTTGGGCGGACTATCTGGAGAGGTTAAAGGCCGGGGCCGCTCCTGCACAGGGCCATTCTGACTGATATGTGTATGCGCCTGCGTCCACATTGTGCTTGCCGTCGCAGGTGACTCACGTGTGCGACAAACCCCGAACGGCATCGGAATGTTCGAGTGGCACATCGTGCCGTTTCACGCCGGTCATATCAAAACGTTGTCGGCGCCCCCTAGCGATTTCTCGAGCGTTGAAGGTGACCCGATCTAGTCTGTGTACATCAGCACGTACCACCGATGCGGACAATATGCTGATGCACCCGACTCATCCACTTCACGCAGTGCCTTCCGCCATTTTGAAATTGCGCACACTTGCCAGACGGCTACCGACCACTTCCCAGCGAATATTTTGAAAGAAAGCATCGATGTATTTGCCCGCCGCTGCGCCGTAGTCCATCTGGTAAGCGTGTTCATACATGTCCATAACCAACAGCGGTAGGGTAGCCGCAGGGCCGTGAGCGTGATCAGCCAGCCAGTAGTTTTCGATCGCCTGGGTGTGCAGGTTGTAGCCGAGCACGACCCAGCCCGAGCCTCCGCCGAGACCCGCGCCGATCTTTCGGAACTCTGACTCCCAGGCGTCAAAGCTGCCAAAACGCGATCCGAGTTCGCTACGCAAGGAGGCGTCCGCCTTGCCGTCGCCACCGAGATTGCCGAAGTACAGCTCGTGAAAGACCACCGATCCGGTTCGGATCAGATGCTCGCGCTTGAGATCGTTATATGCCCACGGCGGCGAATCTTTGACCGATAGCGCTGCGGCCAATTGCTTGTTGACCGCATTGAGTGTCTTCACTGCTCCGCTATAGTTGTTTTCCCAATGCGAACGCATGAGTTTTTCTGATATGCCGCTCAGCTTCGCGGGATCGAAATCGAGGGTCTTGGGCTTATGTTCGGTTGCGAACACGGGAGAAATCATTGTGTCCGCATCGGCGGACTTTTTATCAGCCGATTCTGCGGCGCTGACTGCGCTGGTAAGCAGGAGGCCAGCGGCGCCGACTGATGCCGATTGAATGAATTCACGGCGAGTGGCATGAGACATAATGGTTCTCCTCAGAACAAATTATTGGGTGACCGATACAGTCCATAGGCGTTCGACGTAACGAAATTTCTTTCGTTCATGGCTGCGCGCTTCCCGGGAAGATGAACAACCCACTGGCCGCTGCGGAGGCAACCACTACGGGCTCAGGTAGCTTCTTCGATTTCCACAGAAGCGCGACCGTGCAAATCGCGAGTAGTGTTGTAGGCGTATCGACAATAGACCTTCGCCCGAGCACAAGAACGGCGCCAGCGATGGTGCCGACAGCGGCCGCGGTCGCGCCATCAACGAAGGCCACCACCTCAGGGAGTCGGCCGTACCTCTTGAAGTAAGGGGCGGGGATGACGGTGAACAGGTAACAGGGCACAAACGTGGCGACCGCAGCCACCACGGCGCCCGGCAGACCGGCGATCAAGTAGCCGATAAAGCCGGTGGTAATAACCACTGGGCCGGGCGTGATCATGGCCACCGCCACGGCATCGACGAACTGCTGTTCGGACAGCCAATGATGCTCGGTCACGACACCGCCATACAGGAACGGCACGATAGCCAAGCCACTGCCGAACACGAACGCACCTGCTTTCGCAAAGAAGCTGCCAATTTCCGCGAGGACTGGCCAATCGACACCCACCACTAACAAGCTGAGCGCCGCCATGGAATAGGTGGTACCGCCGCCCTTGAAGGCAGCGGGCGGCGCACGTACCAGCCAGACCAGCACGCCCGCGCCCAGGACGACCCAAACCGGCTCGGACGCGGTTACCGCCGTGATCGACGCGCTGACCAGATAGATGAGCCACAACAGCTTGTCGCGACCGATGTTCTTGGCGGTGAGTTTGCCGGCGCTCATGGCGATGATGCCGATCACGCAGGCGCCGACGCCGTAGAACACCGCCTGCATACACCCAAGCCCGCCGAAGCGAACATAGAGCCATCCCAGCCCAAGCACCATCAGGAAAGAGGGCAATACAAATGCGATGCCGACAAGCGTCGCACCGATATTGCGGTAATGGACATAGCCGAGATACATCGCAAGCTGCGCCGCCAGCGGCCCCGGCATGAGCTGGGCGAGTGCCAACCCTTCCTTGTAATCGGCTTCGCTGATCCAGCGGCGCTGCTCGACCAGGTCGCGATACATATAGCCGATCAGCGCGACCGGACCTCCAAAGCCGACGGTGCCGAGCTTCAGTGCGTAAAGCACCAGATCTTTAAGCGAATAAAGGGGAGGCTGCGGCGCGCCGGTCTCAGTCAATGTTTCCAAGTTCACAGTCCCTCCTCGACGAATTCGCCGATTGGAAGGGCAGAGCTTGGGTGCCGGAGCGCCTGAAGGGGAGACTGCCGATTTCCCCGTGCGTTGAGACTAAGCGGCGCCAGTGGCTATTTCAAGCGCGCCGGCAGGGTTGCCAGCGCCTGAGACTCAATGTCCGTGCCGATGGTGAGCGTCCGGAAAATGCACGTGCTGATGCTTCATGGGGTGATGCCTGTGCCGGTGTCTGTGCGGGCCCTTTGCGGCCACGGCATCGTCGTGCTCGTGCTGGTGGTGTTCGTCGTGTTCGTGTTCATGTTCGTGCTCAATGGGCTCATGCACATGCTCGTGAACATGATGCTCGGTGAGATGCAGCCACACCCCTATCGCCATCAATGCGGCAGCCAGAACCAGGGGCCAGGTGAGCGGGTCACCGAGGCACAAGGCGAGCGTGGCGCCAAAGAACGGCGCGACCGAGAAATAGGCGCCAGTACGCGCGGAGCCAAGATGCCGCAGGCTGACAACGAACAAGGCCAAGCTGATGCCGTAGGCGGCAAAGCCCAGTAGCATCGCGCCGCCGAGATGTCCAAGAGACGGAAAATGATCGCCCAGCAAAAGCGCGATCCCCAGATTGACAAGACCGGCCGTCAAGCCTTTGACCGTTGCTATCCAGGTCGCGTCGACCAGCGAGATCTTGCGCGTCAGATTGTTATCGATGCCCCACGCAAAGCAGGCGCCAAGCACGGCACAGGCAGGCCACAGGCCTGCGAACTCAATGTCAGTCGGCCAGCTCAAGATGGCGGCGCCAGCCAGCACTGCCAGCATCCCGAGCGCGATGCGTCGATCAAAATTCTCTCGGAAGATGAACCAGGCCAGCATCGCAGTGAATGCGCCTTCGGCGTTCAGTAACAACGAAGCGCCCGACGCCGGCATACGCGTCAGGCCAAACATCAATAACACCGGGCCGCAGATGCCGCCTGCGAAGACGGCCGCAGCGAGCCAAAGCAATTCGCTACGCGGCAAGCGCACCGCCGGCGCATCGACTAGTCGGCGATAAAGCCACAGACCGATACCCGAGCCGGCATAGAGCAGACCCGCCATCATCCACGGACTGACGTCCTGCAAAAGTAACTTGGCCAGCGGCGTGCCCGTGCCAAACAGCAGGGCCGCCGTCAGGGCCGGCAGAACGCCTGGCTTTCCAAGGGCGGACCTGGTGTCCACGGAATTCAGGAGTCCGCAGTCCCAGACATGGATGAGCGATGGGAGCCTGTGTGGTAACGGAATTCGATGCGTCCACCGGCAGGCACAGGGACAGGAACAGGCCAACGAAAATAGGAACGTCCCAGACGTCCGCGAGGCAGTGGCGTGGGTGTCAATGCGGTCTTTCCTGTGGCCAGCGATTCGCCTGTGGGTGAAAGGATTTCCAAATGGATGTGGCCGGTTCCGGCGACCTTGTTGGCAGCCTTGCGTAAGACATAGCCGCGGATGAGATGCCGTCCTCCGTCAGTTTGTGCGCTGGCGTGTATCACGACCGCCGACGAATCAAGTCCGACCAGTGCAAATGCCGGGTCCGCATGCGGTTTGACCGGGTTTGCCGGGGCCGCCTGGACAGTGGCCACGAACATCAGGGAAACGACAACGACGCGAGCCAGATTCATTACGATTCCCTCCCGACGGCAATTCGTCCGACGCCTTTTGCTGACAGTGAGCATATCGCTCAAAAGCTTAATGTTTCTATTCCTGTGCATTTTCATGTTCCAGATCCCAAATAAGATGCGCATCGAGCATGAGACCAAACCAGGCTTTCAGGGCTGCCACCTGCGCTGTCAGCGCGGAACTCATGGCCACCGTCTCCTGGCGTCGTGTGAGCAACAGCGTCTGCAACTCTGCTTCGCCGAGCGCATAGGCCCGCTGCATGAGACGGGCGTTGTCGCGCGCGGCCTGTGCACCGTCCTGCGCGAGCCGCACACTTTCGTAGGCGCCCCGCGCGGACGCGACAGCAGAAGCGATCTCGGCGTCCAACTCTCGCTTTTTCAATTCCAGATCTTGAAGCGAGACTTGCGTGGCAGCGAGAGTGCGTTCGTGGTTCTGAGTGCGAGCGCTACCGGGCAGCGGAATACTGAGCGAGACGCCTGCGACCCTTTCCCGGCCCGCACTTTCCCAGCCTGCATGCACCCCGACCGTCGGATCGGGGATGCGTTCGGCGTCGGCGCGTGCTGCTTGGAATTGCGAAAGCTTCAGCTCCAATTCCACGATCTTGAGCTCGTCACTCTGAGTGAGGATACGGTCGCGCAGTGAGGCCACGTCATCGCCCAGCGGGACGGGCGTCGCTAACGTCATTACCTGCTGATTAATCCCGGGAAAGCGCGTCGACAGGCGCGCCCAGGCTGACGCGGCCTGGGTCAGCGCATCGTTGTGCTGGCGCTTCTGCTCTGCCATTTCCGCTTTTGCGATACTCGCATCGAGCGTGGCTGCATCCCCTGCGCGCACGCGCTTTTCGACCACCGCGAGACTGTCTTCAACTGCCTTGAGGTTGGTCGCGGTCAGCGCGCTTTCGTGCTCGGCAGCCTGCCAGTCGAGCCACAGGGCAATCAGGTGCCGGGCCGATTCGTGCAAGGCTTCGCCATAGGCGGCTTCAGATGCCTCGATGGTGGTCCTCGCCAGATTGCGATCGGCGGCCGCCTTGCCAGGCAGGCGCAGGGTGCGCTCGATGCCTACGCTCCACTCACCATAATGTGGCCCGCCGGATAACTCCCGCTCCTGCGTAGTGGCGCGTGCGGTCCATTCATAGGGCGAGCCATCCAGCAGCCCCGCGTCGCGCAAGGCAAGCTCCAGCCCAGCGCGCGCGGCGGCAACGCCGGGGTCCTGCTCGAGCAGTGGGCGTGCGATTTCAGTTGGTAACAGACCTTCCGGAGCGATGCTCTCCCACGCATGGGCCGAAGCGCAGAACGTCAGAAAACCGAGTAACAGTATTGGCGTCTTCATGCGATGTCCCCCGCCTCGAGTACCGGTGTCAGCCAGTAGCGCAGACCGGCGCCCGCCAGTTGGCTGCGCAACTCTCCAAGCAAGCGGTCCTTTTCATCGGCAGGAAAAACCACCCGCACTTCAGTGGCGTCTGCACGGCCCATCACTTGCTCGGCCTGCGACAGGCCGCCCATGGCCAGCCCGTGGGCGGCGGTCGGCGTGCTGGTGAATACCAGCGCCTGCGACAGCATGAGCAAGGTATCGAGCACTTTCTCCTCGACCGCTGGCGGACAGAGTAGGGTCAAACATAAATCAGTCATGAGACACCTCTGATTTCGGAAACGCGAAACGCAGGTAGAGGATGGGCAGCAGCAT
>JADLGE010000074.1 GCA_020849475.1 Gammaproteobacteria bacterium | reverse complement strand
TTTGGCGGAGAGAGAGCGCTGATGAGAACCCTTCGGTTCGACCATCTTGCGCAGGAAGATGGGACGCTACAGCGAAGCGGCAGCGCCCCGCAGGGGTGAGCGAACGCCCAAGCGTTCGCGAATCAATCCCTCTCTCTCCAGCGATCACAGGCCCCCTCGCGGGGCCTTTTGCTTCTTTGGCGGAGAGAGAGCGCTGATGAGAACCCTTCGGTTCGACCATCTTGCGCAGGAAGATGGGACGCTGCAGCGAAGCGGCAGCGCCCCGCAGGGGTGAGCGAACGCCCAAGCGTTCGCGAATCAATCCCTCGTTCTATCTATTGAGCCCCATCCCCAGAAACCCCCAGCAACCCCAACAGATGCCGCGCCGACGTCGCTCGCGAATAGCGCTCACCGAAACCGGCGCGCCGTGGCGACGGTGTGTAGCTGGCGAGAAATCGACTCAGCGCTTCCGGGGTATTTTTCACCCAGTGCAGTTTGCCGCCGGCGGCGCCGAACTCGGCCAGCGGACCGCGTGGTGTGTCGTCGGGTGACAGCACCAGCACGTCGAGATCAAAACACAGGTAGTCAAAAATCTTGGTGGTCGATTCGAAGCCCGAGTCGGTGAGGAACACCAGGCCGCAGTCGGCGCCGGCGACTATCGACAGCGCGGTCGGGTAGGGCTGCAGGCCGTGCAATTGCAATCTGCCTGACTCGAGCATGGCGGGCGCAAATTCCGGCGCGCGCCCGACGTGGTGCAGGCAATGACGTCGCGGGTCGAGCGCGCCCAGCAAGTCGTCGACATTTCCGTAGTAGTAGAACGAGCCGGCATGCACAAAGTTGATACGGCCATCGCCGAGCGCCGCCGGCGTGACCGTTGCTGCGATGCGATCGTCGAAGCCATTGGGCACGACGGCGGTACGGTGCTCTTCATGGCCGACCACCAATTGCGCGCACTCGTTGTTGACCGCAAGAATCAAATCGGCCTGGAAGTTATAGCCAGCTTCAATTGAGGTCACGCTGCTGCGCGCTTCTGCGCTGTACTTGAAGCGTGGATTGAGCGCGAAGGGATCGCGATAGTCGAGCACCACGCGCGCGCCCCAGCGGGCTTGTGCGAACGCCGCGAAATCAAAATTCGCGAACGGATTGCCAGAAATGATCACCGCGTCGAATTCGAGAGCGAGATTCTGGAAGTAACGCTCCAGCGCCACTCGCCAGTAATAGCCGAGCGTATTGGCATGCTTCACACGCTCTTGCTCGGTTTTGACGAATTCGCTCACCCAACGCGCGCGTAGATCTTCGGCGTCGGTGAGCGTGATGCCGTTCAAATCCGGCACGTAATGCAGCCGCGCATGGGCTTGCGTCGGCCGCATGGCGGTCGCGAGGTGGGTCTCGGTGCGCCCGCCACTCAGGCGGTCAAATTCCTCGAACCAGTAATTGGGACGCAGTGCCCCCACCGACTTGCAGTCGCCGGCGTAATAGGCGACCAGCAAAATCCGCGTGCAGTCCCGCCGCGGTTCGGTGGCTGCGCGCGCAATCACCTGCGATGCGTCACGCGCAAGATTCAGCAAGGCGTCGGGCGTCAACGGCGCCGCCAGCATCGGCAAGGGCCCGACGTATTTTGCGGCGACGGAGGCCGCTTCGACGCCGGGTGCGAGCACCACCGCAAGGGCGCTGCTCAACACCGCGACCGCCGGTGTGCCGGTCGCGGCGGCGGGGGTCAAATCGCATAGGGCGTAGTCGATGCCGAAGTGCTTCTTCAGCATCAAGGCCAGCGGCAGCAATGGGTCGTCGGCCCGAATCAGCAACACCGACCCGGGGGCGAAGCGCTCGCCAAGCGCACGTGCAATGGCCAGCCACGCACGCGCCTCGGCGCCTTCGGTATAGGCGTAGCGACAGCTTTCGAGCGCGGGCAAAGCGACCTCGAAGCGCAGGTTCTCGCCCCTGACTTCGAGCACCGCGCCCGCACGCGCCAGGTTCGCCACGTGCGCATCGGAGGCATCGGCGAGCACGGTCACGTCGGTCATGCGCAGCACCTGGGCGCTGGCCACGGCATGGTCGGCGCCCAAGCATTGCGCGATTACCGCGAGTTCACGTTCGATGGTCGCGTGCATGCCACAACGTTCGCGCACGCGGCGTGCGGCGAGCGTCGATTTGCGCTCAAAGCCTTCGAGGTCCTGAGCGAGTTCGGCGATGCAGCGCGCGAATTCGCGCGGCGTGTGATCAGCTGCGATGGCGCCGCAGTCCGGGTCGACGAATTCCGGAATGCCGCCGACACGATGCGTGACCGGCACCAGGCCGCTGGCCATTGCTTCGCACATGGTGACGCCCTGGGTATCGTGGCGGCTCGGCGCGAGGAAGATGCCGTGATGCGCATGCAAGATGCGCATTTCATCGCGCGACAACACACCCTCGCGCAGCGTGACATTCCGATAGCCCGTCAACGGCAGGGTCAGGCGGCGGAAGTGCCGGCCAAAGCCGCAGACCGTGAAATGCAAGCTCTCCCCCAGCGGCGACTGCAACAGATGCACGATGGCGTCGACGGCGATATCCGCCGCGTAATTCGCGGCGTCGAACGAGCGGATGAGCAACACACGCCGCGCGTCGTTCGCAAGCTTGGCGCGGTAGACATAAAAATCGCTGTCGATGAAATTGGGAATGACGGTCGCCTGCGGGATGGGCAGGCCAGTGTCGCGTTCGGCCATGGATTGCAGATAGCGCGAAACGAAAACCATGGCACTGCGCCCATCGCCTATCAGTTTGCGCGCGGTCTCCATGCGCGCTGCATGGGTCGCGTCGCGCGCCCGACGATGGGTTTCCATGTCGGCGGTGTCGTAATTGAAGTACAGCCGTCGGTAATCGCGGATCTCCGAGCCGTGAAAGAAATAGGCCACACGCTGCGGGGCGATGTGCCGCGCCAGGGCCTCGGCCGTGGCCGGGGTGACGACGTGCACGGCGACAGTGCGGCAGGCGTTGGCGACCGCGCCAAGCAGTTCATCGAGACGTCTCGGGTGCAGGCGCACCACCGGATGGGCCGCGTGTTGCTCGATGACCAGCGTGGTATTGCGGGTCGACACCTCGACCACCAGTACGTTGAGCCCATGCTTGCAGTAGGCGCCGACGCGGGTGCGGACAAATTCGCCGCCGTTGCTCTGGGCGTCGGTCTCGCTGGGATAATTCGGGCACAGCAGCACCAGGTCGTAACCGCGTCCGGGTTCGATGACGAGGTCGAGATCGGCGTCGATGTCCAACTCGAGATCACGCTTGATGTCACCGCGTGCGCGGTCTCGTACGAACACGTAGGTGTCGTGCAGCGAACGTGGCAGGCGCCGCGCCAGCGCTGCGCGCCACGACGGTGGTACATGTTTCAGAAGCCTAAACATGCGAAATCACGGCTCCTTGCCAGTGCTGCGGGACGAGTTCAAACGTCGGGCTGTGCTTGCGCCTGTTCGGTCGGCGCGTGGTTCAGTACGCCGGCGATTTTCTCGGCGTGCGGATAGCCGGTGTGGATCTGGCGAAACGCACCCAGCAGGGCAGCCACTTCGCCGACCAGGAAGCGCAGTACCATCAAGGTCGTCGCGAACTGTCCGACGGCCTGGGCCTTTTCGGCGGCGCCCATGTGGGTGGTCTCGTAGAGCAGCATGCCGACCACGAGGCCGAGATTGGCGTACAGGAAGGGCAGGAAGCGACGCGGCGCCAGCTGTCGGTCCAGAAGATCCTGAGCTTCCTTGCGCGTGGTGTCACCGTCCAGCAGTTCCAGAAAAGCGTCCTGCACCATGGCCGGGTCGCCTTCCTTCACGCCTGGCCCGTCGGCGATGCTGAGATGCCCTTCGCGCAGTCGACGGCTGGTCTCGGCCAGGCGTTTCAGATCTTCGAGATGCCAGATGTAGCTGCTCTTGACGTAACGCGGCACGACCGTCGCGGACAGCAGTGCCACCACCAGCAGAATTTTCCAGTCGACCACGCCGAGCGTGATCAGCAAGGCGATGCAGATCATCAGGCACTGGATGAGCGTGACCAGCCCGCCAATCAGGCCGCGCGCCGCGCGTGCGATTTCGGGTTCGTTGCGCTGCGCGAATTCCTGCACCAGCTTGCGCCGCGACGGCATCGGTTCGATCAGCAGCGTATGGGCGCTGGCCTTGACGTTGGAGCGACGCGTTTCAAACACGAAATCAGACACGAACTGCGCGGCGATTTTCTGCGCGTGGACCATGGTCCAGCCGGCGAAGTAGAACAGCGCCGGCACCACCAGGAAAGACAGCGGCAGCACGAAGTGGGAATCGAATTTGATCTCGGAGAGCGGGTAAGGGAGATGGAAGCCGACCTGCTTCAAGGTGTGCACGGCGAGCTGCACGACCAGCATGAAGGTGAACAGCACCGACAGGCGCGCGCCGATGCCGAAGCCGACTATCCAGCACAATCGGAGCCGCCCGAGACGAGCGGCCGCGGAGGCGACTATCGCGTATAGCGTGCGGAGGTATTTGAGCATCGAGAACCGTTACAAATGCGGGAATGTAGCCGGCTGGCCTGCAGATTTTGCGAAGCGCATCTTACCTTGGATGGGACGTCGCAGGTAGGGCGGTTGCCGGTCGTGGCAGGCCGCCGCAGTGACCCGGCGGCACGCCGCTCATCAGCGCTTGAACACGAATTTGTCGGTGGCGGTGTCGGCCACCACGCCGAGCATGTTGAGCTTGAGAAAGGTGTAGGGCGCGGTGTCCTGGCGGTCGAGGGCATAGAACTCGAGGGTGTTGTCGCCGGCTTCGAGCAGGCTCGGCTGCAACATGATGGAAATGATGCGGCCCAGCTGTTTGAAGCGCACTGCCGGCATGACCGCCGCCACGCGGCCGTTGAGCGTGGCCACGAACAGCAGGTCGTCGGAGCCAAGCGGCGCGGCGCCATCGATGGTGCCGTTGAGATAGAGCGGCGCATTGGTCGGACCGGCGTTTGCGCCGCGCTCGGGGAGCAAGCCCCGCAGTCGCGCGGTGCGGCCGGAATTCTCAATCGAACCCAGTTCCGTCAATGGGCGGCCAATCCAGTCGGGAAAACTTGCATAGCCCATACTCAGGCTGCCGTCGGCGCGCGCGCCGAATTTCGCATCGCGCGCGGCGACCTGGGTCAACAATGCCGGCAGCAGCTCGGTGGGAAATGATTGGTAGTTCGCGCCGGAACAATAGTGCAGTCGGGTGGTGAGCGGCGCTACGTGGCCAGACAATATGTCACGTCCGTCGAACGCAGTCGCGTCGAACGTCGTCTTCATGCTGCCCAGCAAAGTCGGCAGCACATCGATGGTCTGCACCGGCGTATCGACGACTTCACCGCGCTGCTGTCCGGCGAGCTTCATGAAAAAAGGCACGCCGATGAGGTTGGGATAATTTTCCTTGTTGGTGACACGCCGCGTGTCACCGGGCACGAAGCTCACCCCGTGGTCGGCGACGATGACGATGGTGGTGTCGTCGTATTCACCCACTTCGCGCAGACGCGCCACGAGTTCGCCTATCAACCTGTCGGTGAACATCGCCTGCAACATGTGCCGGAAATGGCTCTCGGCGACATGCTCGGTCTGCTTGTCCCAACGCTTGCCGTCGAGCGCATAGCCGGTCATGCCCTTGTAGTAGGGCGTGCCGTCAGGCAGGTTTTCGAACGGGGCATGGGGCAGCAGGAAGTGACCGAAGCGCAGCCACGGTTGGTCGCTCTTGTCGATGGACGCGACCAGTTGACGAAACTGCTGGACCCGCACCGGGAATAATTTCCGATGCGCCGTATCGTCGGGCACGTCCTGATTGGCGGCCGCATCCATCCACAACTCATCGATGTCCGGCAGCGACGGCGTCAACGCCACCGGCAGACTGGCGTGCAGCCACGCCACACCGAGGTGCTCGGCAAGCTTCTTGAGCTTGAGATGCAATTTGCCGCCACCGTGGTCGCCACAGGCGCCGCGCGGACACAGGCGAGTCAGTGATTCCCACGCTTCGATGGCATGGCTGTCGCCGAGCTCAGTGAACAGGTTGCGCGGATAATTCTGCAGCACCGGCGTCATGGCCTTGGGCGCGGGCTGGCCGAAAAGCGCGCCGGACAGAATGGCCGGCACCGCCGTCGGCGTATTGCAGGACACCGAACTCGTTTGACGGAACCAGTAGCTTTCCCGGGCCAGGGCCTTGAGGTTGGGAAAGCGTTTGGCGTCGATGTCGCCGTCCTTGTCGAGCACCGTAGTCAGCGGAAATTCGTCCAGCACGATGAACACCACGTTCGGCAACGGCGTCGCCGCGCGCGATGCGGCGGCCGCCGGCGCGCCAGCGGATGCTTCTTTTGACGTGGAGCCCGCGGCCAGCAGACCGGCGGTGGTCGCGGAATGGTAGAAGGTCAGCAGCAGACTGAGTGCAGTGGCCGCAAAGAAAATGCGCACCACCTCGAGCTTCATGAAGCCGACCCACAGCGCGACCGCCAGCACGGCTGACAGCGACGGCGCCAGCCAGCCGCCGCTCGGGTCGGGCACGGCGCGCGCCGCGCCGCTCAAGGTCAAGGCCGTCAGCACTACGAACAGCAGCACCGATACCAGCGCGGTCACCTTGCGTTTCGCACACAGATAAGCGAGCGCGCCCAGCGCCAGCGGTATGCCGAAGCCGACCACTACAAGGAAGGCGAGAATGGCGGGCTTTTCCAGCCGATAGTTGACGTAGAACTCGGGCGACGCGTCGAGCATGTGCAGCACGCGACCGGACAACGCCGCGTCGGCCAGTCCCGCCACGGCCAGGAACAGCAGCCCGGCGCGGGCGCGCAACTCGTCGAGCAATTTCATACGGCGACCTTGGCGCGGGCCACCAGCGTGCGTGCCAGCGACCACACATTGCTCGTCAACCAGTACAGGCAGACAGCCGCAGGCAGCGGATAGATGAGCACCAGCAACACCGCGGTCACGACCAGAAATCGCCATCGTGCCTGGCGGGTGGCGTTGCGATTG
The DNA here is from genome assembly GCA_020849475.1 of Gammaproteobacteria bacterium. Lineage (GTDB taxonomy): Bacteria > Pseudomonadota > Gammaproteobacteria > JADJYF01. Next base: position 118,774 of record JADLGE010000074.1, on the reverse strand, counting down.
AGGGCAGAATCCAGCACCGCGATGGCGGCGAGGGCGATGGGCAGGACATTGATGGCCAAGGTACCCAGACGCACGAGCTGGTCGGGCTTGGAGAGGTCATCGATGATCAGAAATTTTGCCGCGACCAGCGCCGGGTAGTCGACGAAAAGATGCAGCGCGCCGAGCAGAAACGGAATCTGCAAAAGCAAGGGCACGAGGGTGATGAGCGACTTTATCGGATGATAACCGTGCGTCTGGTAGACGGCATCAATTGCTTCGAAACGCGCGCGCCCGCTCAAGGTGGCGGTGGCGCTGGCGATGGCCGGCGCCATCGCCAGCTGTGTGCGCCGTTCCTTTTCCTCGAGCCGCAGCGAGGCCTTGATGATCGGATACATCACCAGGCGCACCACCGCGCTCGTGCCTATGATGGCCAGTCCGTAACTGCCGAGCGCGCCGTGCAGCATTTCGAACACGAACCCCATCGCGACGACGATGGGATAGAGCAGCACTTCCAGCGTATCCATGGCGCGAAATGGCGATGTCGCGCGCGGAGCCTAAAGCGCCTTGGGGAGCAGATGGTAGAGCTTGCGGTGCTCGCCCTTGAGATACTGCGAGGCCTTGATCGTAAACATGCTCAGCACCGTTGCTTCGAAGCCCGCTTCGGTGAGATCGCCATACTGATTGACGCGATTGCGCACCAGCATGCGCGACATGTCGTCTTCAATCGTCACCAGTTCGATGATGATTTCCGCATCGAACTGGCGCAGCCAGGTCAGAAATTCCGCCAGCGGTATGTTGGCGCTGATGACGATGTGATGAATGAGGGCGAGGCACAGCACGAGTTCAGGCTTGCCGCGCTGATCGAAAGCCTTGCGCTCCTTGCCCAGCCAACCCTGGCCGGGAGAGATGTTCCCGAGGTTGATGATCAGGGGCAGGATGTTTTTCTCGCTTGCGGTCTTCTGCGCGCTGTAGAAGCGATCAATGGCCTTGCGGTCGCCGTCGGCCGACAGCACATAGTCGCTGTTGCCCGCGCAGATGCGTGAGAACGTGCCGGTGTTGCAGCCGAGATCCCACACCAGGCTGCGCCGGCGTTCGGCAATCACGTTCTCGACAAAGGCCTTCTTGATCTCGAAGGACTGTTCGCCGTAGCTGTGGTCCGAATCATAGTTGCTCCAGGTGGTGCGTGACTCGTCGCTGTGCAGCGATTGCACGGTGCGGCGCAGGCCCTGCAGGGTGCCGAGCACCATGGCCTTGGAGTGATGAATACGCTGTGCCGGACGCATTTCCTGGGCGGCGTGCTCGGTCAGCTGCTTGGCCTCGACCAGGTCCGCCTGCGAGTAGCGCGCCTGCATCTTGGCGTGCAGATACACATGGCTCAGCACGCCTTTGCGCAAGCGTGTCAGGCCCGACAGCAGACGGTTTGCCTGCTGCGGATCAATGCCCTCCAGATCGCCGCGCAGCAGCGGCTGGTAGTCCACGCCTTTGTAGGCCTGCAGCATGAGGGGATAGAGATACATCATGCAGAACTGGCGGTAGCCGCCCCACGCGTCGCCGGCCGTATAGGGCTCGAACGAGGGCAGGTCGATGAAGACCGGACGGCATCCGCGCCACTGGATGTTATAGGGCGTGGCGTCCTTCATGGTCCAGCCGCACTCGATGGCGCGCTCCACCAGTTCCAACTGCAGCAGCGCCGCATCCTTGAGCATGCCGAAAGGCCATTCGTAGGGATAGGAAACGAAGGGAATGCGTTCGTGGCTTAAATAAGCGGCCCACGGGCTCGCACCCGCGGGCAGCGCAAGGGGCGCGTCGTCCGGCAGACGCTCGGTCGCTACCACTTTCGATGCGGCGAGGAATTCCTGGAAGAATGGCTGCGCGGAGAGGGCCGTCCAGTTGGCGAGCGCCTGTTCGCTGATACCCCGGACGATGCTCGAACCGAGATGATAGACGCGATTGTTTCGGTCTCTGAACGATCCGCTGTCAGGAATGGCTGTTTCGCTGGCGGAGGCCCGCTCGGGCGCTTCCCTTGAATTCATTTATCTTGCTTGCCGTCCGTCGAGGCGTCCTTGGAGGGCTTCGAGAAGATCATGTCCTTAAGACGGTAGAAGAACTTGCGCAATGTGTAGGCGGCCGCGGCGAAGAAACCGATGATGGCCGTGGTCGCGGCGCTGCCGGTGCCCGGGTCGATGTAGGCGTATGCATTGCTCGTCGACAGCAACAGAGCGGCAAGTGCCAAGGCCGAAATCTTGAGGAACATGTGTGGGACTCCGATGGGGACGGATGCGTGCAACGGCGCGGTAATGTCGCTGTCACCTTAAGGTAATTTTGCTGTGTTTTCAATTCACGGGGCGCGTTTCAGAGCGCCGTTGGCGTGGTCCGCGGGCGCCGCTCAATGGGTGCTGCCCGGCATGGCGCACGGTCCCTTACAAATCCACGTCGCCCTTCAGCAGGCGCTGCACGATGGTGCGCTTGAGAATCTCGTTGGTGCCGTCGGCGATATTGATGATGCGCAGGGTCTGCCAGATCTCGGCGAGGCCGACTTCGTTGGTCAGGCCCATGCCGCCGTGTGCTTGCATGGCGCGGTTGACCGCTTCGAGCCCGACCTCCACCGCGTAGCACTTGGCCATCGACAGTTCCTTGACGGCGCGCTCGCCGCGATCAAGCAGCGTGGCGGCGTTGATACCCATGAGGTGCGCGGCATGCAACGCAGTGGCGGATTCGGCGAGCGGAAACGTGACGCCTTGATATTCGGCGATGGCATGACCGAAAGCTTCGCGCTGCTGCACGTACGTGAGCGCGAGTTCGAGCGCGGCGCGCCCGAGACCGACGGCGCGGGCCGCGTTGTAGACGCGCCCCAGCGACACGCCGAGCAAGGCCGTGGCAAAGCCCTGGTGAAGTTTGCCGACCAACTGCGAGGCTTCGACGCGGATATCGTCGAGCACCAGCGCGCCTTCGTCGCCGCCGGCATGGCCGAAGAGTTTCACCACGCTCTCGACTTCAAAGCCGGGCGCGTCGGTCGGGATCAGGAAAGCGGAAATGCCGCCCTGGTGCGCAGCGGCCGCGGCCGGGTCGGTGACCGCGAACACAATGCAATAGTCGGCATGGGGCGAATTGCTGGTCCACAGTTTGCGACCAGTGAGGCGCCAGCCGTCCCCGTCGGCCACCGCGCGCGTTTTGATCATGCTCGCATCGGAGCCGGCACCGGGTTCGGACAGGCCGAAGCACATCGAACGGCGGCCGCTCAACAAATCCGGCAGCATGCGCTCGCGCACTTCTGCGCTGACATGCTCCAGCACCGGGCTCGCGGCAAAGGCCCAGTGGGCGATGGTGTAGGGCGCCAGGAACGAACGCGTGCCACAGGTGTGATAGACCGCCTGCCAGGCGACGAAATAGGCGAGGTGCCCCAAGCCGCCGCCGCCGATGGCGGTCGGCACGCACATGTTGAAAAAGCCCGCTTCACTCGATGCCATGCGCACTTCGCGAATGATGTCGTAGACCGCCTCGCTGTAGCGGCCATCGGCGGCGTAGCGGGCGCGTGGATCGTCCAGCAAACTCGCGTGACGTTCGTGGCGCGGCAACACTTCGCGCTTTACAAAGGCCGTTATCGCCTCGCGAATGGCGATGATGTCGTCGGGCAGGTCGAAAGCAATGCTGCTCATGGCTTGATCCTCGTGGCGGTGTTCAATGCTGCGATTCGCTGCGTGCGGCGAACACCATGGTCGCGACGCCGCTGCCGAGTATCACCAGGATGCCGAGCAGGCTGTACCTGTCGGGCAGTTGCTGGAAGAACAGATAGCCGGTGGCGGTCGACCAGATCAACTGCATGAACAGCAGCGGCGCGATGAACGAGGCGCTCGACCACACATAGGCGCGAATGAGACACCACTGGCTGACGGCGCCGAGCACGCCGAGCGTGGCGAGCATCAAGAGTTGTTGGCCGCTGAGGGCGGCGGGCCATCCCCCCCAACGGCTCTGCAAGGGCAGCAGCGCCGCCGAGATGACGACACTGATGGCGGCCGAGATGAACATGGTGGTGAAGGAATTTTCGACCTGCGCGAGGCGCCGCGTCAGCAGTTGGAAGCTGACGTTGCACACCACCGTCAGCAACGCGAACAGCACACCGATTTTGTCCAGATGACTGTCGGGGCGCACCAGCACCAGCATGCCGAGAAAGCCCACCGCCGCGCCGGTCCAGCGCACACGCCCGACCTTCTCCGCCAGCATGCGTCCGGCCAGCAGCATGACGATGAAAGGCGCGATGAAGTTGATGGCGGTGGCTTCGGCCTGCGGCAGGCGAAACAGCGCGGTGAAGAAGAACAGCGTGAAGCCCGCCATGGCGAGACCGCGCCACACCTGCAGTGTCAGGTGACGGGTCACGAACAACTGACGGCCCATGCGCGGCCCGAGCACCGCCACCATCAGCAAGGCCTGGCCGGCATGACGCACCAGTGCGATGAGCGGGATGCCCATGTCGCGCGACAGGCTCTTGCCGGTCGCGTCGAGCAGGGCAAACAAGGTCTGCGCGCCGACCAGCAGCGCAAGCGCGCGCAATGGGTGAAAGCCCGATGTGGGCGCGACGCTCAAGCTGGCATTCGCCTATTGCCACTGCATGAGGAACGCGGCGATGTCGCGTATGTCGCGCTCGTCCTGGGCATTCAGCGGCTCAGGAAAGGGCTGCGGCATGGGCGCGCGCGGCTTCTTGATGAAGGCCACCAGTTCATCGATGTTCATCTTGTTCTTGACCTTGGTGAGATCGACCGGCTTCCAGGTCTTGCCGTCCGCGCCGTGGCAGGCGCCGCACAGGCCAAAGTAAAGATCGCGACCGCGTGTGATGTCGGTGGTTTGCGCCGCCGCTTCGCGTGCCAGCGTCGCTTCGGGCAAGGCCATCACCACGATGCTCGGCCTGCCGGTCGCGCCAAACAGCGAACGCGAGACATTGCCGGACGTGAATGCCACGTATTGCTTGCCGTGATTCTCATACGTGATGACACCACCCGACAGTGAACCGCCGGTAGCAAAGCTCTTCAATACTTTGCCGCTGTCGCTTTCGAACACGAAGAAGTTGCCGGCATTGTCGCCGCCCAGCACGATGCCGCCGGCGGTGGGGGTGATGCCGCTGACGACCGCGGCGTCGGCATGGTATTGCCAGGCAATCTTGCCGCTGTCGGCATCGAGCGCGGTGAACCAGCCGCTCGGTTGTCCGACGCCGGTGAAGCTGCCGCCGTAATTGGCGCCGCCGGCCACCGGCTTGGTGCCGGATTCGCGACGCATGACCGAGCAGTAATCGAGCGCGCCGACGAACAGTCGATTGCGCTCCGGGTCGAAGCCCGGCCCGTTCCACTCCACGCCGCCCGCCACGCCGGGGCACACTTTCACGCCTTCTTCGGTCGGCTGCGGTGCGTTCTCATCGACGGTCGTGACGGCGGTCTTGGCGATGAGCTTGTGGCTGTCGCGATCGACAATATGCACGTAGCCGTCCTTGCCGGCCGCTGCCATGGTCTGCTTGCGCTGACTGTTGCGATAGAGCACCGGCGCGGCGGCGAGGTCGTGATCGAATCCGTCGTTGGGCGCGAGCTGATACCACCACTTGAGTTGGCCGCTGCGCGCATCGAGCACCACCACGCTGTTGGTATAGAGATTGGCGCCGGGCCGGTCGCCCGGCGAGAAATCCGGCACCGGGTTGCCCACCGGGATGAAGACCTCGGCGCTGGCGGCGTCGAGCGCGAAATGCGACCAGGTGCCGCCGCCGCCATTACCGTGGTTCCACACGGTGTCCTTCCAGGTTTCCGAGCCCGGCTCGCCCGGCAGGGGGATGGTGTAGAAGCGCCACACTTCGCGACCGGTGTCGGCGTCATAGGCCATGACGCGGCCGCGTACGCCGAATTCCGAGGCGGCGGTGCCGACGATGACAAGTCCATTCCAGGCCAGCGGTGCGCCCGACACGAACTCGCCCTGATCGGGTTCGCCGACCGAGTTCTTCCACAGTATCTCGCCGCTCTTGGCATCGAGGGCAATAACGTGGCCATCGCCGGTGCCGCGGAACAGGCGGCCGCCGTAGAAGGCAACGCCGCGGTTGACCGGAAACGGCATGCGCTTCTCGGGGCGGTAACTGGTGCGCCACTTGACCGCGCAGGTGGCGGGGTCGAGCGCAATGGTGTCGGTGCTGGTGGTGGCGTACATCACATCGTTGATGACGACCAGACCGGCCTGGAACGAGCCATGGTCTTCGATGCGGATGCGGCACACTTCGGCGAGCTCGGCGGCGTTGCCGCTGTTGATCTGGCGCAAGGGTGAATAGCGCTGACCATCGGGCGACTTGTTGTAGCTCGACCATTCACCGCCGACGCTGATCGCCGCGGCGCTGCTGTCGCGCTGTTTACCGGCAGCGCTGGCGTCGAGTGCCAACAAGATGACCAGCGCGCCGAGCGTAAGCCCGCGCATCGCGTATGGCGTCATGAATCCTCCTCCCCAGGAAGTCTCGGTGGGCACGCGACGACTTGCCGCGCGCGCTGTCAGGCTGGCGATTGTAACGCGGCCGCTGCCGCCGTCACGCGCGTCCGGTGCGGCGCAAGACATCGGTCACCGGCCCATCGCACCACGCGCGGGTCACCACGTCGGCATGATCAACCGCGCCATCGAGGGGCACCAGGCAAGCCGTGCCCGGCGTCAGTTGTGCGCGCAGGCCGAGGGTCGGTGGTACAGGGCCGTGTTTCAGCAGCGTGCGCAGATGCACGTTGCGCGTGCGCGTGCTGTGGGTATAGGCGCTCAACAGAAACGCATGACGACGATGTTGCGCCAGCCATTGCGCGAACAGCGCTTCATGATCGTAGAGTGCATCGAGCAACACCACGCCGCGCACCCGCGTGCGCACACCGCCGACTGCGAGGGCCGCCGCCGCCGGACAGTAGCCGCCGCTATAGGCGATGATGATCAGGCGCGCGGCGCGAAACGGTGCGGCGCCCGTGCCGCCAAGTGCACCCAGCCTGTGCGCGGCCTCATCGAGGAAGCGCGCGAACACACCGCGTTGCGCGAAGCGGCCGGCGCTGGAATCGGGCGCATCGAGCGCCAGCTGCGGCGCCACCAGCACGGCGTTGATGTCGGCCGCGCGCACTTGCTTGACGAGCTGCTGGCGAATCAGCACATCGCGTTCGAGGCGCGCGCGATTGCCGTGCAGGTAGACCACCAGGGTCGCGGCCTGCGTGGTGTCGAAGTCCGCGGGCACGGCCAGTAACACGTCGCGGCAGCTGTAGGTCGGATCTTCCCAGTACACCTGGCCGTGACGCGTGGTGCGACCGCGGCGCGCGCCGTCGCGTTGATCGAAAAACGCGTGGCCCTTGCGCAGCGGGAAAGGGCTCTCGTCGAACGGCGTGAGGCAGACCTGGTCGTGGGCGCGTGTCACGCCGCGCTGGCCGGCAGCATCGGTCGCAGCAAGGCACGAAAGGCCGGCAAAGCCACGAGGTAGAGCAGACCCGCCAGCACCAGGGCGGAACTCAAGCCAAAGGACGTCGCCAGCAGCGGCACCAGCGCTGCGCCGATCACCGACATGCAGCCGTTCACACCCCATGCCCACAGGAACATCTGTTCCTTACCAAGGCGCGCCAGCCACGTCATGCCGGTAGGCATTGGCATGCCCATCAAGAATGCCGGCGGCAGAATCAACAGGAAGCAGCACGGCAGTCGCCACCCATAGGGCAGCGAGCCGACCACGTCGAGCGCGCGGTCGATGAACAATCCATAGCCAATCAAGAGCACTGCAATGGCGATGAAGATGTAAGGCATCACGCGCCGCGCCGAATCGAGATAGCGCTCCGCGCACAGGCTGCCGAAACCGGAAAACACCAGCATGCCGGTAATGAGCACGGTGGCCGACACCGTGGCATTGCTGAGTGCGAGGATGAAATGGCTGATCAGCACCACCTCGACCATGATGTAGCCCGCGCCAAGGCAGGCGAAATACAGCAAGGTGCCGACCTTGCCCGGACAGCGCGCGAGCAGACCACGCCAGCCGAACAGCGCCGGCAAGGCGATGAGGATGGCGCCTGCGCAGCAGGCGATGATGAGCGTTGCCCAGACCAGGAGATAACCCCATTCGTCCTGCAGGAGGTCGAGCCGGTCCAGCACGCCAGGCAGGGACGCGGGGCGCAGGTAGGCGGCGAAGTAGGGGCGTTGATTGGTGAGCGCATGCAGATCGTAGACGTAGGTGTCGGCGAACGGCTGCCACTGGTTGGCGAGCAGCGCCGCCCACGCCGCGCGTGCGAGTGCGATCGACGGCATCACCGTCGGCGCGTCGCCGGTCTCGGCGCCCATGTCGTCGTCCGCGCTCTCGGCGCCGGGTTCAGTGGCGGCGCTGCTGTCGTCGGGAATGCTGGCATCGCCCGAGGCCGGCAGTTTGCCGAAGATCTGCGCGCGGTAGGCGGCCATCACATCATCCGCCGCGTGCGCGTCGACCTGACTGCCCGGCGCCTGGATTTCATCGAAAGACAGCGCGCGGGTGCGGGCTTTGAGCGTCGCCACTTCTTCATCACTGAAGCCGCCGCGGCGATACAGCACCGTCGCGGTGGAGAGATAGCTCGACACCACGTAGAAGCAGCGCTCGAGGTCTGGTTCGCCCATCTCGCGCGCGGCGGCAACCATGGTCGCGTACAGGCGCAGCACCGATTTCGGTGGCTCTTCCTTGTTCCACAAAGTCACGGCCAGCACGCCACCGTTTTTCAAGGCACGCATGTAGGTGCGCATCGCCTCGGTGGTGTAGTTGTACTTCTCGGCGATGGCGAAGCCGCCGGGATTCGACAGTCCGGCCGAATCGGCGAGACTCAGGTCGACCACGTCGTAACGTTCATCGGTATTGGACAGAAAGATGCGCCCGTCCTGCGCCACCACTTTGACGCGCGGTTTGGCGAGGATGTCACCGGTGAATTCGCGCAGTCCCGCATCATGACGAAAGGCGTTCAAGACTGCCGGATTACTGTCGGCGACGGTCACCGAGCGCGCGCCCTTGTTGAGCGCGCTGGCGGTCGAAAGGCCGCCGCCGAATTGCACCACGAACACGTCGGCGTCCTGCTTCAGCGCAAACGGCAGGGCGGTCGGCAGGTAATCGAAATAGGCGGTCTGGCTGGCCGGCAGATCGCGAATGATGCCTATCGGTCCGTCACCGTCGATGTAAAGACCGAGGTAGGCGTTGTCCGGCATCTCGGGCAGGTTGAGCGCGGCGTTGTCCGACAGGCCCGGCGCGAAATGCAGGTAGGAGCTTGCATAGATTTCGAGATGACCGAAAGGCGTGGCGCGCTCGTACACGCGCTGGGCATCGGGAAAGCGTTGCGCGTACGAGACTCCCTTGTATTCCGAGACCGCGAGGCGCGTCAGCGCCAGGCTGTCGGCGAGCCAGGTCTGCCCCGACCACGCCAGTGCGCCCGCCACCAGCAGGCCGAATAACACGCGGCGACTCGCAATCGTCCACGCCCAGGCCACACCCGCCGCCAGCCACAGCATGAGCGGAATGAGCAGCAGGTGCTCGGGCGCATACAGCCACATGCCGCCGAGCGTGGCGAGGCCACACAGACCGCAGCCGGCGAGATCGGCGAAGTAGATGCGCGCGAACTGCTGACGGGTCTTCAGGAACACCGTTCCCAAAAACAGGCTGCCGGTGAAGAACGGCAGCAGGTAGAGCACGAAGTTGCCGGCCAGTCGCCACTTCTGGCTGTCGTCGGCAATCAGGAAGATGGCGTTGAAGGGAAACTGCTGGGCGATGAGGTTGGCGGCTACAGCAATCGGGCCGAAAGCCAGCAGCGCAGCGCTCGCGATGCGCCGCCAGTGACGCTCGAACCACGGCTGACGCACGCACATCACGGTGCTCGAAATGCCGACGCCGAGCATCGCGATGCTGACGATGAACGAGCCGAAGTGCGCCCAGTTGCCGGCGGCGAAGATGCGCATCACGGCTATCTGCAGCGCGATCACCGCGCCCGCCAGCAGGCCGACCGCGATATAAAGGCGGGCGCCAGAGTTCAACTCGCGAACGTCTTGCATAGTCAATCCGTGGTGACCGGCGCAGTTCCGGTGTATCGGCCGCCGCTGTCAGTGGCGGCCACTGCGGTCAGGCAACTCAGGTGTTATGGGTACCCGAGATCTTGTCGCCGTCCAGTTTCTTGAACGGTACGAAGGGAACGATGCGACCGTTGTAGATGTCGGTGCGCGCGATGTGCGTGCTGCCATCGGCTTCCACGCCCTTGATGATCTTGAGCACGCGTTGCGCGCCGGGCGGGCCGATGGGCACCAGCATCACGCCCTGTGGCTGCAACTGCTTCAGGAGCGGCGGCGGCACGTGGTCGATGCCGCAGGTGACGATGATTTTGTCGAAGGGCGCGAACTCTTCCCAGCCATAGTAGCCGTCGGCGTTCTTGGTGGTGATGTTCTGGAATTCGCTGTAGCCGCGACCGATGAGCTCGTCGTACACGCCGCGCGTGCGCTCGGCCAAGGGCTTGATGATTTCTATCGAATAGCACTTGTCGGTCAGGTGCGCGAGGAACGATGACTGGAAGCCTGAGCCGGTGCCTATTTCGAGCACCTTGTCACCCTGCTTGATCTCGAGGCTGTTGGTCATGCGTCCGACCAGGTGCGGACCGGAGATCGTCACGCCGTAACCGATATCGAGAAAATTGTGATCGTAGCTGTGGGAGCGATTGACCTTCTGCACGAACTCTTCGCGCGGGGTCAACAGGAAGGCGCGTTTGACCACATCGTCCCAGACATCCTTGTGCTCGACCATCGCCTGCAGACGATCCCAGCGCTGGCCGAGAAAGTGCCGGTCTTCACCGCGGTTGTTGACCATCCATTCCACGAAGGCCTCGCGCGCGGTCATCGGCGGCTCGAGGTCGAAGGTGAATGGCGTGCTGATCGCGGCGCGCGTGGTCAGTGGCATCATGCCGCCGGCGGCGAGGACCGACATCCCTGCAAGAAACTGTCTACGGTTCAATCGAAAATCTCCAGTTGATTTGGCGCCTGACTCGCGCTGGGCAAGGCGAGGGCGCCGACGGCCTGCAATGGCCGCGTTTCGACATCGCCTTCGGCGGTGACGTTCCCGGCCGGATGCGGCAGGTGAAGCGAAAGGATGGGCGACGGCGCGCGACATTATCAGCGCAGACGCGGCAGATCAGAAGTGGGGCGAGCGCCACAGCGCAAATCCTGTGCCTTCGGTGCGCCCCCGCCCCCCCCGTTAGCGCGTAGCGTGGCCGCCGCGCCAGCACCGAGAATGCCCGGGCGCAGGCCGGGCCGGCCGTGCGCCACCGCCCATCCCATCCCCCAGGAGACCTTTATGCGCTTTCATCACATGGCGATATTCGTGAGCGACATCGACGAGGCGACCCGCCTGTGGCGCGATGTCATGGGCTTCAAGGTGGTGGTCGACACCGTCATCCCCGACGGCCAGGGGCCGGGGCCCAAGACCTATATGTATCCCAAACTGCTGGACGACATCTTCAAGGTCAAGAACGCGCGCTCGAAGATGGTGCTGCTGGCCTCCGACGAAGGCGCGCTGATTGAACTGCAACAGTGCGAGACGCCCCTGATCCAGAAAACCCCGCCGGAAAACCTGCAATACGGCCATACCGGCTTCCACGAACTGGGACTCATGGTTGACGACATCGACGCGTGGTTCGACAAGGTGCGAGCGGCCGGCTACCGCACCCAGACCGAATACGTGTGGACCTGCGCTTCGATTGGCCGCTCGTTCCTGTTCTACGACGCCGACGGCAACATGATTCAACTGTGGGAGCACATGAACGAGGCGACATGGCAGACCTGAGCACGCGCTGTGACGTTATCTTTTCGTAAAGACCTTCAAGCAAAGCGGAGTCCCTGATGAACGACGACACCCCTCGCGCCATCGATCTCGACAGCGTCGATCACGTGCTGACCACCACTCGCAGCGTGCGGCTGCGCCTCGACTTCGAGCGCCCCGTGCCGAACGCCATGATCAAGGACGCCCTGCGCATCGCATTGCAGGCGCCTACCGGCGCCAATACCCAGACCTGGCGCTTCATGGTGGTGACCGATGCCGCCAAGCGTCGCGCCATCGCCGAGTATTACCGCCTGGCGGCGACCGATTACGTGGCGGGCAAGACCGGCCTGTCACGTACCGGCGTGACGATGATGCGCGAGTACCAGGAGGCCGACCCGCGCCAGCAGCAGCGCGAAGCGATGATGAAATCCGGCGGCTATCTCATGGAAAACCTCGAGCGCGCACCGGTGATGCTCATTCCCTGCATCGAAGGCCGCTTCGAGAACGACGACGTTTTCACCCAGGCCTCGATGTGGGGCTCGATACTGCCCGCCACCTGGTCCTTGATGCTGGCGCTGCGCGCGCGGCGCCTGGCCTCGGCCTGGACCACCCTGCATCTGCGTTACGAAAAGGAAGTCAGCGCCCTGCTCGGCATTCCCGACACCTACACCCAGGCCGCCCTGCTGCCGGTGGCGTGGTTGACGGGCGGCGATTTGAAACCTGCCAAGCGTCTGGCCGTCGAAGAAGTCAGTTGCTGGGATCATTGGCAGGGACGTGAACCCGGCGCCTGAGGTGCATTGCCTGCCGGCGTCATGCAGCGCGTGACGGCGGCCAGCTTTGCGGGGTACGGTGAGCGCAGAGCGCGTGGCGACAGGGCAGGGTGATGAGTTCCAGGCAAGATTCGAAGTGGCCAATGGTCGTCACGGTGTTGGCCCTGGCGGTGATAGGCGCGCTGTATTTCCGCGGACTGCAGCAACCGCTGCACGATTTGCACACTTTGACCTTGCCGAGCGTGCCGACGCCGGTGGCGGCGCCCAGCGCCGATGAACCTGCCACCATCGCCGAGCCGGCGGTGGTCAACCCGATAGAACAAAGCGAGGCCGGGCGCCAGCAGGCGCCGGCCGCCGCGCCGTCCACTGCCAGCGATGCCGCCGGCCCCGCGCCGACGGAGCAGAGCTTTGAGGCCGCGCTTGAAGCGGTGCTCGGCAGCGACGCGTTTCGACAGTGGGTGGTGAGTGACGACCTCATCAACCGTATCGTGGTGGCGGTCGACAACCTGTCCCACGACAAACTGCCGGTGCGGCTGTGGCCGCTGCGCCCGCTGGGCAATCTGCCGCTGGTCAACGGCGACGGTGGCGCGCTGCGTTTCGCGCCTGACAATGCCGCGCGTTACGACGCCTATATCGCTGTGCTTGAAAAGCTCGACATGAAACGGCTGGCAGCGCTCTATGTGCGCGAATACCCACGCTTTCAGAGCGCCTTCGAGGCTTTGGGTTATCCAAAGGCCTATTTCAACGACCGCCTGGTGGACGTCATCGATCATCTGCTGGTGACGCCCGAGGTAGCCACGCCCCTGGCCCTGGTGCAGCCGACCGTGATGTACAAATTCGCCGACGCAGGTCTCGAATCGCGCTCGGTCGGTCAGAAGCTGCTGCTGCGCATGGGGCCGGCACATGCCAGCGTGGTGAAAAGTCGCCTGCGTGAACTGCTGCGGCTGGTCAGCCGCAGCGCGCAATAATCCCAAGCACGAATCGAAAGGCCGGCCATGAGCGAAAGCCAGGTTTTGTATGCGGTCAGCGCGCGCGTCGCGTTGATTACCCTGAATCGTCCGGCCGCCATGAACGCGCTGGCAGGCACCATGCGTGAAGACATTCTCGCCGGCCTCGAGCGCGCCGCTGCCGACCCCGAGGTCGGTGTGGTGGTGATCACCGGCGCCGGCGATGCCTTCTGCGCGGGTGGCGACATCGCCAACATGCTGGAACTGCAGGCGCGTGACGATGCCAGGCCCGTGGTGGCGCGCACCGCGGTCGCGAGTGACTTGATTCAATTTCTGCGCGCGATGGACAAACCCGTGATCGCCGCCATCAACGGCGCGGCCGCCGGCGGTGGCGCCAATCTCGCGTTGGCCTGTGATATCCGTTACGGCTCCACGCGCACGCGTTTCGCGGAAAGCTTCGTCAAGATTGGCCTGGTGCCCGACTGGGGCGGACACTACCTGCTGACGCGGCTGGTCGGCACCAGCCGCGCGATGGAACTCATGATGCACGGTGACCGCATCGACGCCGATGAGGCTTATCGCCTCGGCATCATCAATCGAATTTTTCCTGCCGAGTCTTTCATGCAGGACGTGCTGACGCGCGCTGAACAGCTTGCGCAGGGGCCGGCGGCGGCGCTCGCCGCCATCAAGCACGGTGTCTATCTCGGCGCCGAGCAATCACTTGCCACGGTGCTCGCCTATGAGCAACGCACCCAGGAACAACTTTTCCTCGGTGAGGATGCGCGCGAAGGCATGCGCGCTTTCATGGAAAAGCGCAGCCCGCGTTTTCAATCCTGAAACGCGGGCTGCGCCGCGCGCTACTCGCGCAGGGCGCCGCTCGCCAGTGCCGCGCTGCGGTCCGCCGGCAGCTGGAATTGCGGCGTTTCGTCACGCGGCTGGCGCGTGTCCTGACCCTTGGTCGAGGACGCCTCGGCGCGCCAGTCATCATCACCCCAGCGATTGGCCAGCACCTGGATCTCTCCGGGGGCGGTCATGCGCGTGAATCCCGCCACGGCGGCACGCACGATCGACAGCTGGTCGGCCGTATCAAACGGCTTGCCACTGCTGTGGCCGAGCGGGTAGTCGACAAACGTCGCGCGCGGCGGCCGTCCGGCCTGGAAAATATCGATGGCACTGCCCACACACATGGTCGGGATGCCGTGAGCTTCGAGATGACGTGCGACCAGACACACGGTCTGGTGACACACGGGTCACATCGCTACCAGTAACGCGCAATCGACCCGTTGAGCCTTGAATTTTTCCAGGATGGCGGGCGCCACTTCCTCGCGCACGCGGCGCTGCGAATACACACCGCCCATGCACGACAACACTTCATCGGCGAGCTCGCCGACCACGCCTTCATCGCGCAGCGTGCGCAGCTGAGTGAGCGGCAGGATGCAGTTCGGATCGCGTTTCGGGTCGACCAGGTAGTTCTCGGTGATGTGTGAGAAGCGCACGTCCTCTATCGCGACATTGCTTGGCAGTGCGCGTATCGAGGTGTCGTCCTTGTAGTGATAGGCGACCTGGCCGAGCGCGTAGGCGCCGGAGGTCGACAACAGTCCGAGCCGCGCCTCGGCCAAGGGTTTGGGCAGCGGCTGCCAAGGCGGCGCGCCGTCGGCTTCGAACCAGCGATAGGGCGTATAGCCCAGACTTTCGTAGCGGGCGCGAATCGCCTGCATGTAGTGAACATTCATGATGGGGGCCTGCAAGGGCTGCTTGAAAGACCCGCATTCTGAACCGCTGCCGCCCATCACGACAGCCCTGCATGGGCACAGGTTTGAAGATGCTTGAAGGAGCAGGGAGGCACTGTGCGTTGGCACTGCGTTGTCCAGGCCGCGAACGCGCCCCGGACGCAAAATCATCGTCGACTTGGTCAGCGACACCATCATGGTCGCTGCCTCGGTCCTGGAAGCCGAGGGTTCCGGCCGCCCGTTGGACGGGGCCGGAACCCTGGCTGCCGTATCCGCCTATGGCAATCTATTCGGGTAATTCATCCCTGGATCGCCCGCATCTCCGTCTCCCGACGGCGATGCCATATCACGCCGCGTGGCGAGGCATCCGCTAGCGGTGCCTGTCCACGATGCGCGTGATGCTTACCAGCGCGGACGGTCGTTGGTGCGCTTGACCTTGTCTTTGTCCTGCGCAACGTTGACACGCAGGGCGCGGCCCTTCATGTCCTTGCCGTTCTGCTCGAGTGCATTTTCCGCCGCGCTCTGGGTCGCGAAGGTAATGAACGCGAAGCCCTTGGAACGGCCGGTGTCACGGTCAGTGATCAGACGGACTTCTTCGATCGGGCCATACGTCTGGAACAGGTCGCGCAGGTCGTTTTCACCGACCGAGTACGGAAAGTTGCCGACGTAAAGTTTGTTCTGTTGCATCAGGAATACTCCAAAAAATAGATGCCAGGCGTTGATGAGGCGACTGCCTCGGTTGAACACTTGCGCTCGCGCCAACATTCCCGCAAGCGGGATGAAGTCGAGTGCAAAGTGAAGGACGGATTCAAGTCGAACAACGAATGCGGGAAGCGAGGCGGCATCGAATGCCTTGGCTGAGCGTATGCGATCAAGCTAGCGGAATCTTAGTGTCGTGGTCGCGCGTGGCGGCATCTTTCAACGGTGCAATACGCGCTCGGTCGCGGCGTATGAGTGCGTTGTTGGATGTGAATGCGGGACTCGGTCAGGACCTCGAAGGGCGGAATTCGTAATCGTTATTTCACGCAGTGCGAAGGAGACTAACACGCTTTTTTCGGAACTGCTACGTTTAATCACGGTCCGCGTCACGCCTTTTTTTCAGCTCGATGGGCGGTGGGCACAATGACCGCATTGCAGCATTAAATGCCTGCGCCACAGCGAACCTGCGGGTGAACGTTCATTCTGGTTTGGGCAGGTCAGCATCGGTGGCCATGGCCTTCAATTCGCCGCTGGCTTCGAGCGCGGCCAACACTTCATTGACCGCGGCCAAGAGGTCGCTGTTGCCCTTCGGCACGGCCACCGCGAAGCTGTCTTCGGTCAGCAGCGGTGAGCGCTTGAAGGGGCCGCCGTGCTTGGCCAGGAACACATCGATGTTGACCGCCTCGCTGAGCAGGCCGGCCACGCGTCCGTCCTTGATGGCGGCGACGCCGTCCTTGAAGTTCGCGACAGGCAACACCTTGGGCGTGCTGCCCGTGGCGTCGGCGATGGCTGCCAGCATGGCGGCCGCATCGCCATCGTTGCGCTCGATGACGGCAACCGTCTTGCCCGCCAGGTCGCGTTTGCCGTGGATGGCGCCGTCCTGCGCTTCGAGCAGCGCCAAGCCGTTGCGATAGTAGGGCGTCGAGAAGTCGACGAGCTTGGCGTTGCCCGGCGTCACGCGCAGCATCGAGATGCCGAGATCAACCTCGCCACGCGCGATGGCCGGCAGTCGTTCCGGCTTACGCATCATCTTCAAGCTCAAAGCCTCGGGCGAGCCGAGGATGTGCTTGGCGATGGCGCGCGCGATGGCGAGCTCCATGCCGCGCTTTTGAAAGTGCGCCGGGTCGCGGTGCTTTTCCACGGCCTTGTCGCCGACATTCTTGACGCTGACGATGAGCTGGCCGCGCGCACGAATGGTGGCGAGGGAGTTGGCCGCCAACACCGACACCGTGACCGAGCACAACAGGATGGCGAACAGTAAGCGCGGTTTCATGAGCGTTGTCCTGCCGCGAGCGCGGCTTTGAAGCGATGTTTAATCAATACGCCATCGCGCGGTGGCAGCACCATGCCAGCGTTGGCGCTGGCCACCTTGATGACCGCGAAATGGGGACCTGCGACGCGTGTGAAGTGGGCGCGAAAGGCCCTCACTTCGGCCAGTGTCGTCAGCGTTGCGCTGTGCGTGATGCCGGCGCCGCGCGCCATGGCGGCGAGGTCGCTCGCGAACGCGGTGTGGGTCAACTGTCCGCCGGTTTCGCCGTAGCGTTCATTGTCGATGACGGCGATGGCGAGATTGCCTGGCGCCTGCGCCGCGACCGTCGCCAATGAGCCGACGCCCATCAGCATTTCGCCATCACCTGTGATCACCAGTACGCGATGTCGTGGTTGTGCGAGTGCGAGACCCAGCCCGACCGACACCGCCGTGCCCATACCGCCCCACAAATAAAAATTGCGCGGATCATCGCCGCTCGCCGCCACGTCCCAGGTGGTGCCGCCAAGTCCGGTCACGACCAGCAAGTCGCCGCGTTCGTCGAGCAGTGCGTCGACCACCGCGCGTCGTTCGAGAGTGGGTGTCGCAGTCATTGGAAGGCCTTGGCGCCGAGCAGGCGTTGCGACAGCAGCACGGCGTTGGCGCTGTCGGTGGTGTAGGTCATGCCGAGCATGGCGCTCACGGTCGATTCGACATCGTCGGCCTGCGCGACGCTGGTCACGCGCAGCCCCAGGGTTTCCAGCACCGGCTGCACCGCGCGCCCCATCGGGATCTGCCACGGATTGCCCTCGCCCCATTCACCGCGCATGGTCACGAGCATGAACAGCGGGAACTGGCAGGCGCGGGTCAGGGACGCGATGGCGTTGATGCAATTGCCGACGCCGCTCGACTGCATGAGCAAGGCGCCGCGTTCGCCGCCCAGCCACGCGCCCGCCAATACGCCCATGCCTTCTTCCTCGGTGGTGAGGGGCACGGCGCGCATTTCATCATCGGCTCGGCACAATTCGATGAGACGCCGGTGACCGGCGTCGGGCACGTAGGCGACCTGGCGCACGCCCTGCTGTTTGAACACCCGGTGGATGGCCGCTGGCCAGTCGAATTCGGTGCTGTTGCTCACTTGAGATTCCCCAAAACGGTGGCATGCGCTGGCCACCTCGAAACCACGAGACGGCGCTATTAGCGCACGAGCACCTCAAGGCTGCCAAGCCGCGACGCTTACGGTTTATTCTTCCGCCATGAACAAACCCGATAGCCGAACCGTGCCCGCGCTGCTGGCAGAAATGGTCGCGCGCGACGCCGCGCGGCTGGCGATAGTCGATGGCGAGCAGCGCTTGTCCTACGCGCAATTTGCCGACGAAGTGCAACGCGCCGCGCAGGCCCTGGTGGCCGCGGGCATCGTCGCCGGTGATCGCGTCGGCATCCTCATGGGCAATCGCGTCGAGTGGTTGATACTCGACTTCGCGGCCATGAGCCTTGGCGCCATCACGGTCGGCTTGAATACCTGGGCGACGGCCCATGAACTCGGCTACCAGCTACGCCATGCAGAGGTGAAACTGCTGGCCATCGAACCGCGTTTTCGCAGCAGCGATTTTCGCGCGCTGCTGACCGAGGCGCGCGCGCAGGCCGCTGGTCTGCCGGCCTTGATGACCGTGGTGTGCACCGAAGAGCCCGCCGCTGGCATGCTGTCCTACGTCGATTTTCTGCGCGCGGCCGAGCAGGTCGATGGCGGCGTGGTGGCGGCCGCCAGCGCCGCGGTCAAGCCGACCGACGTCGCCTGTCTGCTCTATACCTCTGGCTCGACCGCACTGCCCAAGGGCGTGCCGCTGCTGCACGGCGGGCTCATCGACAATATGTGGGAGATAGGCGAGCGCCAGCATCTGGTCAGTGACGACAAGCTGTGGCTGTCGGTGTCCTTGTTCTGGTCGCTGGCCTGCGTCAATGCGCTGTACGCGGTCATGACCCACGGCGCGAGCATCGTGTTGCAACACGCGTTCGATGCCGGTGAGGCCCTGCGCCTCATCGAGCGCGAACGCTGCACGGTGTTCTACGGCACGCCGAACATGGCGCTCGCGCTGTGGGAGCATCCTGATCGCGCGCAGCATGATCTGTCTTCACTGCGCACCGGCGTCACCATCGGCACGCCCGAGCAGGTGCAAAGAGTCGCGGCGCTCGGCGTCGAAAAAATCTGCAACGTCTATGGCCTGACGGAGGCCTATGGCAATTCGGCGGTGAGTGATGCCGACCTGCCGTTGGAAAAGCGCATGCAGACCGTCGGGCGCGCGCTTGGCGGCGTCGAGATTCGCATCATCGATGGCGAAACCTGCGCGCCGTTGCCGGTCAACACCGCCGGCGAAATCACCATCAAGGGCAATGTGCTGCCCGGCTATTGGCACGATCCGGTGCGCACCGCCGAGGCCTTCACCGCCGACGGCTATTTTCGCACCGGCGACTTGGGCCTCATCGATGAAGAGGGTTTCCTCTACTATCGCGGTCGCTTGAAGGAGCTGGTCAAGACCGGTGGCATCAACGTCGCGCCGGCCGAAGTCGAAGAGATCTTGGCCACCCATCCCGCCGTGGAGCTGGCATTCGTCACCGGCATCCCCGATGCGCGCCTCGACGAAGCGCTGGCGGCGGTTATCGTCAAGCGCAGCGGCGCGACGGTGAGCGAGACCGAGCTCGCGAATCACTGCCGCGCGACGCTCGCCGCTTACAAGACGCCGAGGCATTTTCGTTTCGTCGATGCAACGGTGTTGCCGCTGACGACCACCGGCAAGTTGAAGCGCAATGAATTGCCGAAGTTGTTTTTGGCGAGTGAAGAGTAGAGGTCGGCGCCGGCATTCGAATGTCAGACTTCAGCCTGACATTGAAAATGAACCCCTAAGGCCTCACTAAAATCCTGCCCATGGCCTGACGCCCGGTCAGCATCTTCAAGGCCGCCACTCCTTCATCGAGGGTGAATTCACGCGTGATCATCGGCCTGAGCTTGCCTTGCCCATACCACTGCAACAGCGTCTCGACCGAAACGGTCAGCTTGTCGTAGGCATTCCAGCGGAAATGCCGCAACGACGAACCCAAGGCCGAGCGGTTTTTCACCAGCAGGCGATTGGCCGGAATCTTCGGTATGCCGCCAACGAAACCCACCAACACAATGCGTCCACCCCAGCCCAAGGCTGACAAGGCCTTGTCGAACAAATCACCGCCCACCGGATCGAAACATACGTCGGCGCCGCGGCCGCTTGTCAGCTTCATCACCGCTTCGGTCAAATCCACTTCGCTATAGTTGATGAGTTCGTCGGCGCCGCGGCTCTTGGCGGCGGCGAGTTTTTCGGCCGTGCTGGCGGCGGCGATTACGCGCGCGCCCATGGCCTTGCCTATCTCGACGGCGGTCAAACCCACACCACCGGCCGCGCCCAGCACCAGCAAGGTCTCGCCCGCTTCGAGGCGTCCCATCCAGCGCAATGCAACGTCCGAAGATATGTAGGCGACGGGAAACGATGCGGCGTCGTCGAAGTTCATGCCGTCGGGGATGAGCCAGGTATCGCTTTCCTCGGCGAGGGCCTGCTCGGCGAGGCCGCCGTAGGCGAGCAGCGCCATCACGCGGGCACCTGGCTTGAAGCGCGTGACCTTGTCGCCCACGGCCAGCACCGTGCCGGCGGTTTCGAGACCGGGCGCGAAGGGCAGCGGCGGCTTGGTTTGATAGGTGCCGCCGACCATGATGGTGTCGGCGAAGTTGACTGCCGTGGCGGCCACTTTGATCAGGACTTGTGTGGCTGCCGGTACCGGTACCGGCAGCTCACCCACGACGAGGTCTTCGACCGCGCCCCAGGCAGAACAGACAAGGGCGCGCATAGGGTGTTGCTCTCGTGTTTACTCGTTACGCGCGACCCGAGCGCAGCACTTCACCCGGACGCGAGCCGGTGTCCTTGCCATGCTCGAACACGGGCGTGCCGTTGACGATGGTGTATTCCACGCCGCGCGCCGGCACCACCAGGCGACGTCCGCCACCCGGCAGGTCATAGCGCATTTCGCCGCGCTTGTTGGAACCGACGGTCGCCATGTCGAAGATCGCAAAGTCCGCCGCGAGGCCCTTGGCGATGCGGCCGCGGTTCTTGATACCGAACAGCGCAGCAGGTTCGGTGGTGATGCGTTGCACGGCCCGTTCCAGGGTCATCGCTTCGCGCTCACGCACCCAGGTGCCGAGCAGGTAGGTGGCATAGCCGGCATCGCACAGGCTGTCGACATGGGCGCCGCCATCGGACAAGCCAATCATGATGCGCGGCTCGTTGATGAGATCGGGAATGCGGTCTTCGTCGGCATTGAAGAAATCGTAGGTGTACTGCAGCTTCAACTTATCTTCGATGGCGAGATCAAGGAAGGTGTCGGCCGGATGCGCATTGCGCTCGCGCGCGATGTCGGCGACGTTGCGCCCGACGTACTTGCCCATCGCCGGGTCGGTGACTTCCAGCACGATGGCGACTTCCCAGCGCGCCGAGAAAATCAGCGCCTTCTTCAAGGACTCCTTGAACGCGGCGCGGAATTCCGGCTTGCGATACTCGGCAATCTGCTGCTCCACCGGCACGTTGAACACCGGGTTGAAGCACGGCATGTTGGCGAACAGGAAAGGCTTGGACAGATCAATCTGTCCGACCAGCGGCCGGCAGGTCGCCTGCGGCACCGAGCCGCGCTTGATGAGGTCGTCAACCTCGACCAGCGTTTCCTGCACCTGGTTGGGATTGTCATCGCGATTGAGCAGCGCCAGCCAGGTCACGGGACGGCCGCTGGAAGACAGCAGGAGATCCAGCAGTTCGCGTTCCTGTGCATTGACCCGCGACACTTCATTGGTCAAGGCCACTTCGATGGCGCCGTGGCCGACGTCGCGCAGCACGTTGCCATAGGCGCGAAATTCGTCGAGGCTCGCCAGGCGGCAGGCCAGCGGCTTGCCCTGGAAGCCGATGTGCTGACCGGCATTGGTGGTGGTGAAACCGAAGGAGCCGGCGTCCATCGCTTCGCGCAGCAGGTTCGCGATCTTTTTCGTCTCGTCGGGCGTCGCGGCGCGTTCCGAGGATTCTGCGCCGAGCACGTAATGACGGAAGGGCGTCAGCGCGGACAGGAAGCCCAAGTTCAGACCCGAGCCGCGACGCGCGGCGGCGTCCATGTATTCGGGGAAAGTTTCCCAATCCCAGGTCACGCCCTTGGCGAGCACATCGAAGGGAATCGCTTCGACGTTGACGAGATCCCAGGCCGCCACTTCGCGCGTCTCGGGACGGCAAGGTGCGAGGCCGACGCCACAATTGCCCATCATGACCGTCGTCACGCCATGCCAGCAGGAAGGCGAGGTGACATCGTCCCAGCAGATCTGCGCGTCGTAATGCGTGTGGGGATCGACGAAGCCCGGTGCGACGATCAAATCCTGTGCGTCGATGGTGCGCGTGGCAGTGCCATCCACTTTGCCGACTTCGACTATCTTGCCGTCCTTGACCGCGACATCCGCGCGGAAACGCGCTGCGCCAGTGCCATCGACGACGGTGCCATTTCGAATAACGAGGTCATAGGACATCACGCGTACTCCTGCTGTTTCGGGCTGCGACAGTATACGGAAATCGTTTCGCCGTAAGCATCGGCGCGTAACGCGATGTAACGCCTCCCCAAATAGGGAGGCATCGACGGGAACAGTCTGTGATGTTGCAGCGCGATTTGAACGGCGCGCGTTGCGCGTGCCGCTGGCTCAACTCAGCCGAGGATCCTGCGTGCCTCAGCCCGCAACTCGACCTTGCGTATTTTGCCGCTGGACGTCATCGGGTAAGCGTCGACGAAGATCACGTGCCTTGGGATCTTGAAGCTCGCGATGCGGCCATGCATGCGTTCGAGCAAAGCCTCGGCCGTAATCTCTTTGCCCGGTTCCTTGATCACGAAAGCGACCGGCACTTCGGCGAGGCGCTGATCGGGATAGGCGACCACCGCCGCATCGCGCACTTCATCCATCACGCGCAGATAGGCTTCGACTTCCGCCGGCGAGACGTTCTCACCGCCGACTTTGAGCATGTCCTTGTAGCGGCCCATGAACACGAGATAACCGTCGGCGCGCTTCTTGGCCATGTCGCCGGTGTGCAGCCAGCCGTCACGATCAATGGCGTCGGCCGTCGCTTCCGGTTTGTCCCAGTAGCAATCCATGATGGCGTAACCGCGCACCAGCAGTTCACCTGGCTCGTCGTCAGGCTGATCGGCGCCGGTCTCGACATCGACCACGCGGAATTCGTAGTCGTTCATCGGATAGCCCGAAGCATGCACGCGCTGTTCACGCGTCGATGACGGATTGTCGCAGGAGATATAGGCCCAGGTTTCGCTCATGCCGAAACCGCTGACGGTCGGGCCGAACACGTCCTGCACTTTTTCAGCGATGGGGAAAGTGCTCTCGACACCCGACGGCAAGGTGCCGATGCGCATCTTGATGTCGCGCGGCTTGCGCGCCTGCGCATTGAGCAGATCGAGCCAGTGCGCTTCGAAGCCGTGTAGCACGGTGGCCTTTTCCTGTTCCGCGAGATCAAGCGCGCGCTCGGCATCGAACACATCCATCATGATCTGCTTGGCGCCGACCAGCACGCCGGCCATGGTGATCTCGGCGTAGGCATAGAGATGGAACAACGGCAGGTAGTTCATGTGGATGTCGTGCATGGTCATGCCGAGCATCTGCGCGCGTTCGTGGGTGTTGCGTATGGGGCGATGGGAATGCACCACGCCCTTGGGGCTGCCGGTGGTGCCGGAGGTGTAACAGATCACCATGCGGCCATCGGGATCGACGGCGGTTTTGCGTGCTGAAAGTTCCGTGTCGCTGATGCGCAGTCCGCCGGCCATGAACTGCTCCCAGTCGAGCGCATGGGGCAGCGTGCGATTGCCCATCACCACCAGGCGTTTCAGATCCGGATAACCTTCTATGACCAGCGAACCGTCGGTATGACGCTCGATGCTCGGCATGGTCTCGGCCAGCATGCCCTGGTAGTCGATGGGGCCGGAGCGCTCGAGCGAAATCAGTGTGGTGCTCTTCGATTGCCGGACCGCGTAGGCAACGTCATCGGTGCGATAGCGTGTGTTGAGCGGCACCAGGCAACCGCCGACGCGTGCCACACCGAACATCAAGAAGAGCCATTCCGGGCGATTGGTCATCCATAGCGCGACATGTTCGCCGGCATGCACACCGAGCGCGATGAGCGCCTTGGCCACGCGATCCGTTTCATCGTTGAGTTCGGCGAAGGTCCAGCGTTGTGCGCCGAATACCAAGGCTTCGCGCTTGCCAAAGCGCGCCGCGGCCTCGTCGAGAATGCCGCCGAGTGTGCGTTTGCGATACCAATCCATCATTGAACTCCCCGGGGTGATGGCGCGCATGGTAGCGGTTGGGTGACAGGTGGCCTACCTCCTGACGGGTGGGGGCATGGGTTGAATGTCAGACTGATGTCTGGCCCTTAAACTCCTGCTCACCGTGACCGGCCCGCGCTAAACTCACTCCCATCCAACCAATCCGCGAGGCCTGTCATGAAATTCGGACTGTTCGGTATCAACATGGGCCCGCTCAGCGATCCGGACGCGAGCGTCGAAGTTGCACAGCTCGCCGAGGCGGCGGGTTTTGAATCAATCTGGGCGGGTGAGCACGTGGTGCTGCCCGATCCGCAGGTGGCGCCTTCACCCTTGCCGGCCAGCTATCCGATGGCCGATCCGAATATCGTGTTTGCCTTTCTGGCGGCACAGACCAAAACGCTCCGCATGGGCACCGGCATCATCATCCTGCCGCAGCGCAATCCTCTGGTGCTGGCCAAGGAGATGGCGAGTCTCGATGTCGTGAGCCGCGGCCGGCTGATCTTCGGCGTCGGCATCGGCTATCTCAAAGCCGAGTTCGACGCGCTTGGCATTCCCTTCGACGACAAGGGGCCGCGCACGCTCGAATACCTCGACGCCATGCGCTCTATCTGGAACGACGCCGAGCCCGCCTATCACGGCGAGTTCGTCGACTTCGCGGGCGTCAAAGCCCATCCGCGTCCGTTGCAGGCGGGTGGTCCGCCGGTGGTGTTCGGCGGCCATGTGCCGGCCGCCTTTCGGCGCACCGTCAGCCATGGCAACGGCTGGTACGGCTTTGGCCTCGACCTCGATGCAACCAAGGGCTGCATCGCCGGCCTGCGCGCGGCCGAGCAGAAAGTGGCGCGGCCGGCGTCGCTCGGCAAGATCGAAATCAGCGTCACGCCTTTCGGCAACATCGATCTGGACAAGGCCAAACGCTATGCCGAGGCCGGCGTCGAGCGTTTGATCCTGCTGTTCCCGACCACCTCGCCCAAGGAACTGTTTTCGATGACGGCCACGCGCCAGCAGATTCTCGATTACGTCAAACGCGTCGGCGACGAGGTGGTCGGCAAAGTCTGAACACGCGCGGCCTCTTGCACCGGCAAGCGCAATGCTTGTCGGTGCGTGGCCGGCGGGCGACACTCGCGCTTCCCGTCCAACTCAGGCTCGCGCATGAATGATCTCGGCGGCGCGCAGTTGCGCGCCCATCCCACGCTCATGCGCCAGGGCTTAAGTCTCGCCTTGATTGCGCTCACGCTGGCGCTGGCCTACGGCAGCTGGTACGCCTACAGCGTGTTCCTGGTCGCTTTGTTGAATGACTTCGGCTGGAGCCGCTCGACCCTGGGCGGCGCGTTTTCCTTGTTTGCCATCGTGCAGGGCGCGGCCAATCCCGTGCTCGGCATGGTGTGCGACAAAGTGCGGCCGCCGGCGGTGGTGGCGGTCGGCAGCATCGCGCTCGGCGCGACCTTGTATCTCGACAGCTACATCAACGAACCCTGGCATCTGTATGTGTGTTTCGGCGGCCTGACCGCGGTCGCGGTGGCGCTGTGCGGCTGGATTCCGGCGGTGGTGCAGGTCCAGCGCCGTTTTCAGCGACGCCTGGGTCTGGCCTTGGGCATCGTCAGTTCCGGTGTGGGCGTCGGCATGCTGGTGGTGGTGCCACTGTGCGAGCACCTCATCGAAGCGCACGGCTGGCGCGAGGCGTTTCGTGTGCTGGCCATGATCTGCACGGCGTTCACCTTGCCGGCGGCCTTGTTCCTGTGGTGGGAAACGCCGGCGCACCGGCCGCCCGCGCCGCGCGCTGCGGCCGCGCTGTCCATGGGCAACAGCATGACCTTGCGTGAGGCCACACGCACCGCGCCGTTCTGGTTGATGGTTGGCACCTTTTTCTGCGGCAGCCTGTGCTCGCAGTCCCTGCACGTGCACCAGGTCGCGTTCCTGGTCGATCACGGCATCAGTGCCATGGTCGCCGCTTCGGTGGTGGGGGTGGTCGGCGTCGCCAGCATCGTCGGCAAGACCGGCGGCGGCTGGCTGTCGGATCGCATCGAGCGCGAGCTCGTGTATATCGGCGGCGTGTCGGTGCTGGTCGCCTCGGTCGGTGCTCTGCTGCTGGTTGGCGCCCAGCCCACCCCGTGGGGCGTCTATACCTATGCGGTGATGCTTGGCATCGGCTATGCGGTGACGGCCGCCATCATGCCGGCGATGGTCGCGGACCGTTTCCACGGCCGTCATTTCGGTTCGATCCTGGGCGTCGGCCTGTTCGGCAGTGCGGCCGGCAGTGCCTTCGGGCCGTGGATGAGCGGCTACCTGCACGACCTGACCGGCAGCTACACCCTGCCGTTCTCCATCGCCGCATTGACTGGTCTCCTGGCCTGCGCCGCCGGCGCGTTGGCCCGCCATATGCGCCGCGCCGCGCTCGCCGCGCGCGGGGCGTGAAGGGCGGCGGCAAGCCAAGCATAATAGGCCCACTTCGTTTTGAACCGCGGCGCGTACTCCAGGCTTCGCGGGCCAAGCTTTGAACATCAAAATCCTGAGGGGAAATCCATGAAACTCGATTCATCCATCGTCGCCGTCATCACCGGTGGTTCGTCCGGTCTTGGCGAAGCCACCGCCCGCGCACTCGCCGCCAAGGGCGTCAAGGTCGCGATCTTCGACTTGAACGAAGACAAGGGTAAGGCGGTCGCCGCCGAACTCGGCGGCGTGTTCTGCAAGGTCGACGTGTGCTCCGACGCCGATGTCGATGCCGGCTTCGCGGCGTCGCGCGCCGCGCTCGGCCAGGAACGCATCCTCATCAACTGCGCCGGCACCGGCAACGCGGTCAAGACCGCCAGCCGCGACAAGCAGACCGGCGCCATCAAGTCCTTCCCCATCGACGCCTTCAACAAGATCATCCAGATCAACCTGGTCGGCACCTTCCGCTGCATCGCGAAATCCGCGGCCGGCATGCTGGCACTGGACCCGCTCGATCAATACGGCGAGCGCGGCGTGATCATCAACACCTCGAGCGTCGCGGCCGAGGACGGCCAGATTGGCCAAGCCTCGTACTCGGCCTCCAAGGCCGGCGTGATCGGCATGACCCTGCCCATCGCGCGCGATCTCATGAACGACGGCATCCGCGTCAACACCATCCAGCCCGGCATCTTCAACACGCCGCTGCTGCAGGGCGCGCCGGACAACGTCAAGGCTTCGCTGGCGGCCTCGGTGCCGTTCCCGAAGCGCCTGGGCGCGCCGGACGAATTCGCGCACCTGGCTTTGGCGATGGTCGAGAACGGCTACTTCAATGGTGAGTCGGTGCGTCTCGACGGTGCGATTCGCATGGCGCCGCGCTGAGTCCGGCGGGGGCGGTGTGCGTCACCAAGTGACGATTGCTTACGTGACAAGCGCCGCCCGTCTGCACTTTAATTCGATGACTGAACGCCGCGGCCGCAGCGCCGTGGCGACGCCCTTGGGCACACCGCGCGGTTGTGTCCCTCGTCTAACAGGACGGTAGCGACGATGGAAAGGATCAAGGAGGCACTGAACGCGGCGCGCGCCGAACGCGATCGGCGCAGCAGTGACAGTGAAGTCGCGAACGGCGTGGCGCGCCGCCTGCGGCTGTTCGCCAATTTCGAACACCTGGGCGAAGACGCGCGGCGCGCGGTGGTGGCGGCGGGCGAAGTGCTGGACGTCGACAGCGGTGAAGCCATCTGCTCGTTGGGGGAACGCGACGAGCGGGTGAACTATCTCCTCGAAGGCATGGTGCGCATCGAAAGCGCCGATGGCAGCACCCGTGACCTGCACGCCGGCGATGGCCCCGCCCGCCACGCGCTCGATGAGCCGGGCTACAAGGTGGCGGGTATCGTCGCCACCCATCCATGCCGCGTGTTTCGTATCGACCCGCAGCGCTTGCCCAGTACGCCGGAAGCAGCCAGCGCGGCGCCGGCGCCCACCCATGCCTATGCCGATACTTTCTCCGGCCAACAACTGGCGATGCTGGTGGGTGCTTTGCGTAATGAGCACCGTGGCCTGAACGGTGTCGCTTCGGCGCCCAATAATACGGTCGAGGTGGCGGTCGGCGACCGCACCCTCGGCCTCGACATTCCGATCCCCGACATGGAATCCACCCGCCATCCTCCGCTGCAACATGACGACGCGCAGGCAGATGCCGCGCCGGCCACCGCGACCGCGGTGGCGACGCCGGCCGCCGCCCCTGCAGTCGACGACCCACTGCTGGGTATGACCCGCGCTTTCGAAGCCGAGTTGCGCCGCTATGTCGATGGCATACGCGTCGACGAGCGCAACCGCGCCCAGGCCAAGCTCAAGGCCTACGCGGAAAAGCTCAAATCCCAGGCCGAGGAGCAGCTGCGCGCCCGGGTCAAGGCGGTCAAGGCGCGCTTCGAAGAGGCCAATGCCAGTCGCGAGCAGGACATCCGCAAGCGTTACGAGCAGCTATTGGAGCTGGCCAATCGCCTGACGCGCCAGAAGGCCGAGATCAACCAGGCCCGCCAGCTGATCGAAGAGAAGCTCGGCCGCGCCGAGACTCTGCACCGCGAACTGGCCGAACTGGGCGGCGTGGTCAGCAGCCACCTCGACCAGATAGACGGCATGCTGCCGGTCGACGAGAACGAGTTTCAGCAGGAACTGGCGGCCGGCGAGTCCGCGCCCGTCGCCAGCCCGGAAACGCCGTCGCAGGCCATCAACCACTGACGGCCAGAGCCGCATCTGGCGACCGGATTTGCGACCGCTTCTAGTGATCGAGGGGCGGATTGGGCGTAGTCTGGTTCTCGCCCGTTTCAATAAAAGAAGATCAGCCCGATGTACGAGACCTTCTACGGACTGAAGGCCAAGCCCTTCAGTCTGCTGCCGGACCCGGCGTATCTGTTCCACAGCCGACAGCACCAGGTCGCGCTGTCGCTGCTCGAATACGCCGTCAACAACCAGCTGACGGTGTCAGCCATGAGCGGCGAAGTGGGGTCGGGCAAGACCACCCTCATCCGCGAATTGATCAACAAGCTCGGCGACGGCGTGACCGTCGGTCTCATCTCCAACACCCACCGCTCTTTCGGCAATCTCATGCAATGGGTGTGCTCGGCCTACAGCCTGCCATGCAAGGACAAGGACAAGGCCGAGCTCTATCATGATTTCGTCGACTTCCTGTGTGAGCAGTATGCGCAGGGCAAGCGCACCTTGCTGATTGTCGACGAGGCGCAGAACCTCGACGCCGAATCGCTGGAAGAAATCCGCCTGCTGACCAACGTCAACGCCGATGAGCATCTGGTCATGCAATTGCTGCTGGTCGGTCAGCCTGAATTGCATGATCTGTTGAAGCGCCACGAGCTGCGGCAGCTCGCCCAGCGCATCGGTGTGTTCGCGCGGCTCGGCCCGCTGGATGAAAAAGAGACGGCGGACTACGTGCGTCATCGCATGCAGGTGGTGGGCGGCAGCCCGAATCTGTTCCACAAGAATGCGCTGCGCCTCATCCACTGGAACAGCGGCGGCATCCCGCGCGTCATCAACACCCTGTGTGAACTCGCGCTGGTGTATGGCTATGCCGACGGCAAGCGTCGCATAGACGCCACTTTGATTGCCGACATCGCGCGCGATCGGATCGGCACCGGTCTGTACGGCAACCAAGTCTTCGACATCAGCGCGCTGCGTGACAACATGCCGAGCCTGGCGAGCGAAGCGCCGCCGACACCGCGCCTGGTGAGCAGCGACAGCGACGACGGTGACAACCTCGACAGCCCGACGCCGATCAAGCGTCGCGGCAAGAACAGCGCCTGAAGGACGACCGCCACCACGCAAGGGCAGTCATCCTCGATATCACCCAGTGTTGCTGCGTTTGAATCCGCCGCGCGCGCCGCTAGACTGAGCGGCCTGCCCGGCGGGAGCCGCGGATAGCGCACAGCGCTGTCGCGACCGACCACGGACACAACAGCGCCAGACTATCCCAGGGCTCAACATGAACGACACTGCGAATCCATCGCCAGAGCAGGGCAGCCAGCCGGTATCCGCGCGTATCCGCG
The DNA here is from genome assembly GCA_020849475.1 of Gammaproteobacteria bacterium. Classification (GTDB taxonomy): domain Bacteria; phylum Pseudomonadota; class Gammaproteobacteria; genus JADJYF01. The sequence continues at coordinate 88,278 of JADLGE010000074.1, read as the reverse complement.
CGCGGTTGGCGCAGGCACGGCAGCGTTTTCACGCCAACGACAACATCTCCGCCTATCTCGAACCGGGCGAGCTGGACGCTCTGCTCGACGAAGTGGCGGGCAAGATGCGCGGCGTACTGGAAAGTCTCGTGATCGACACCGAGAGCGATCACAACACCCAGGACACCGCGCGGCGCGTGGCCAAGATGTATTTGAACGAAGTGTTCCGTGGTCGCTACGTGCCGGCGCCGTCGGTCACCGAATTCCCCAACGCCGAGCGCCTGAACGAACTCATGATCGTCGGGCCCATCACCGTGCGCAGCGCCTGTTCCCATCACATGTGCCCGATACTCGGGCGACTGTGGATAGGCATCATGCCCAACGAGCATTCCAATCTCATCGGCCTGTCGAAATATTCACGCCTTGCGGAATGGATCATGTCGCGCCCGCAGATCCAGGAAGAGGCCATCACGCAGATGGCCGATCTATTGATCAACAAGGTCAGCCCCGACGGGCTGGCGGTGGTGATGGAGGCCGATCACCTGTGCATGCAATGGCGCGGCGTGCGGGACAACGAGACCAAGATGGTCAACAGCGTGATGCGCGGCTCCTTCCTCAAGGACGCCAACCTGCGCCGCGAATTTCTCTCGCTCATCAATATCAACAAGTGAGTCCATCATGCTCGTTCGCCTGCTTTACGCCAGCCGTCCCGCCGCGCCGCTGACCGCCACACTCATCGACGCCATCCTCGCGCAATCCCAGGACGGCAATCAGAGCAAGGGCATCACCGGCATCCTGTGCTTCAGCGACGACTTGTTTCTGCAGGTGCTGGAAGGCGGTCGCGACGAAGTGTGCGAGTTGTTCAACGCCATCGTGCGTGACACCCGCCACCAGCATGTGCGCATTCTTTCCTACGAAGAGATCCCCGAGCGCCGCTTTGGCGGCTGGACCATGGGCCAGGTCAACATCGCGCGCGTCAATCCGTCGCTGCTGTTGAAATACTCGGTCAAGGCCACGCTCGACCCGTTCAGCTGTTCCGGGCGCGCTTCCATGGCGCTGCTCGATGAACTGATCGCGACGGCCTCGGTGGTGGGCCGCGCGAGCTGATTCCGGCGCTGCCCGCGGCGCCACGATTGCTCACAATCGACGCGCCGCCGGCCATCGGTTCGGCGCCCGTGGTTCGTTACAATCCGCTCCCTTTCTCGTCCCTTCATGCCCGGCGCGCCGGGCATTCAATCGCCATGAGGTCAGACTTCAATGTCCCAGGATAAAGCTCCACAGCAATTCGATGCCATCATCGTCGGCGCGGGATTCGCCGGCCTGTACATGCTCCATCGCATGCGCCAGCTCGGACTCAAGGCCCGCGTGCTCGAAGCCGGCAGTGGCGCCGGCGGCACCTGGTTCTGGAATCGCTACCCCGGTGCGCGCTGCGACATCGAAAGCATGCAGTACTCCTACCAGTTTGACGACGGACTGCAGCAGGAGTGGGAATGGAGCGAACGCTATGCGGCGCAGCCGGAGCTGCTGCGCTATGTCGCGCATGTCATCGAGCGTTTCCAACTCGCTTCCGACATTCAGTACAACACCCGCGTCGAGCGCGCGCATTTCGATGACAGCGCCGCGCGCTGGCTGGTCGAGACCAACAGTGGTGAGCGCTTCAGCGCGCAGTTCTGCGTAATGGCCACCGGCTGCCTGTCGTCGACCAACATGCCGAAGTTTGAAGGCATGGCCGATTTCAAAGGCGCCATCTATCACACCGGGCAGTGGCCGCAGGACGGCGTCGATTTCAGCGCCCTGCGCGTCGGCGTGATCGGCACCGGTTCGTCGGCCATCCAGTCGATTCCGATCATCGCCGAGCAGGCCGCGCACCTGCATGTTTTTCAGCGCACGCCTAATTATTCCGTGCCCGCGCAGAACGGCCCCATGGACCCGCAGGTCGCGCGCGAGATCAAGGCCAACTACGCCGAGTATCGCGCGCTCGGCAAGAGCCAGCTGCTGGCCTACGACCTCAAGATGAATCACCAGCTGGCGGCCAACGCCACGCCGGAAGAAATCCGCGCCGAGTGCGAATTCCGCTGGCAGACCGGCGGCCTGTATTTCTACGGCGCATTTGCCGACATGCTGGTCAGCCAGGAGGCCAATGACGTCATCGCGCAGTTCGTACGCGACAAGATTCGCGCCAAGGTGCGCGACCCCAAGGTGGCCGATCTGCTGTCGCCGACCACGGTGTTCGGCTGCAAGCGCATCTGCGCCGACACCGGTTACTTTGAAACCTTCAACCGCGACAACGTGACCCTGGTCGATGTCAGCAAAACCCCCATCGAAAGACTGACCACGGCCGGCCTGTCGGTAGCCGGCAAGATTTACGAACTCGATGCCATCGTGTTCGCCACCGGCTTCGATGCCATGACCGGCTCACTGGAACGTATCGACATCCGCGGTCGCCAGGGCCTGCCCTTGGCGGACAAATGGCAGGCCGGGCCGCGCACCTACTTAGGTTTGCAGACCGCCGGCTTTCCGAATCTGTTCACCATCAGCGGCCCCGGCAGCCCGTCGGTGCTGACCTGCATGATCACGTCCATCGAACAGCACGTCGATTTCATCGCCGACGCCATCGTGCATCTTCGCACCCATGGACAGCAGTGCATGGAACCGCTGTTGGAGGCGGAAGATGCGTGGGTCGAGCATGTCAACGAAGTGGCCGGTGGCACGCTGCTCAACAGCTGCAACTCCTGGTATCTCGGCGCCAATGTGCCGGGCAAGCCGCGCGTGTTCATGCCTTATCTCGGCTTTCCGGCTTACGTCGAGAAATGTCGGCAGGTGGCGGCCAACGGCTACGAAGGCTTCAAGCTCGACGTCGCCTGAGGCGGCACGCTGCGCGCCGCTGGGTTGTCAGCGGCGCGTCTTGCGCAACGCCACGGGCAGATAGGCCGGCGCCCATATCCGGCCCGGCATGCCGTTGTCGGTGCGGTCGTCGTAGGTGTGGCTCAACCAGCGATCAAGGTAGCGCGGCGCGCGCAGCGCGGCGGCGATGGCTTCGAATTCATTGAAGTTGCTCAACGGTTCGCGCAGCCCGTAGTGGTTCGTCAAACCGGCTTCGTTCAAAAGATAACTGTGGCTGGCGGCATGAAACTCGCCGTTGGTCTGCGAGGCCGACAGCGTCAGCAGCAACGGTGCTCCGGGACGCGCCACGCGTTCGAGTTCCGCCACTATGGGCGCGATGCTGGCAGGGGCGTTGTGTTCCAGGGCCGATACCGAAATCACCGCATCGACACTGCCGCTCGCGAGTTCGCTCAAGGATTCGAGTGCGGCGTGGTAAAGCGTGATGGTCGGATTGCCGGCGCGTGGGGGCGGCGTCGACACTGCGGCGGCGCGTGACCAGCCAAGACGGGTGAGCAGCTTGCGCGGCAACTCGCCGAGCGGCGTCGCCAGCGCCAGGTCGAAACTCGCCTTGAGATTCGGCGTGCCGCGCTCGAGATAACGATGCTGGATGGGCGCGCCGCCACCCATGGATTCGAAGTTGTACAGGTGCTGGAACTCGGCGCGCGCTTGGCGCACCGACATGTCTACGCTGATGACGCGCAGGCCGCGGTCGGCGAACAGGAACTGCGCGAGGCCCCAGCCGGCGCCAGCGTCGAGCACGGTCGCACCGCGCGGCAAATCGAGTTCACGCAGCAGCCAGATCAAATCGAGCACATAGTGCCAGCCCAGGGCGAGGCCCAGGCGTGAACTCGCGGCCAGCACTTCCAGCGCGAGATCCGGATGCTGGTCAATCAGCGACTCACTCAACAGTTCTATCGAATCGCGCATGCCGTGCCGCTTGTGGTTGGCGAGGACAGGGTGCGCGCCGGCAGGCTGCGCACCTCGCTTGCAGGTGTGACGCCGTCAGGCCGCGAGACGGTACAGCTCGACGACGTTGTTGCGGCAGATATCCGCGCGCTGCTGGGCGGTGAGGTTCCGGCATTGCTCGGCCAGCACCGCCTGCGAATGCGGCCAGGTCGAATCGGAATGCGGGAAGTCATTGGCCCACATGAGACGTTTGGTGTTGACCATGTCGGCGGTGCGGAACGCCACGTAGTCATCCTGGAACGTCATGTAGATGTGTTCCTGGAAATACTCGCTCGGCATCTTCTTCAACTCGCCGCATTTCATCCAGTAGCGGTGGCGCTGGTAAGCGTGATCCATACGATACATGAAGTGCGGCGCCCAGCCGGCGTCGGCTTCGACGCACACCACTTTCAAACCGGGATTGCGTTCGAACACGCCGGAGAACACCAGCATGCCCATGATGTCCTGGCAGCCGCGAATGATGGACATGAACATGTTGATGCGCGGCCCGCGCGGCGCCGAACCGAAAGCATCGCTCTTGCCGGTCAGGATGTGGAACGACAGAGGCAGTTCGAGATCGATGGCGGTCTGCCAGAAGCGGTCGTATTCCGGTGAGTCATAATCAAGATAGGCGGGCACGCCGCTCATCATCACGCCGGCGAAGCCCTGCTTCTTGATTTCATGCAGGTCGGCGATGGCGTCGTCGATCGAATTCATGGCGATCTGGGCGAGCGGGATGATGCGTTTGCGATCTTCCGAGGAATAATCGAGCAGCCAGCGGTTGTAGGCCTTCATGCAGGCGCGCTTGTAGTCGTAGTCGGGATGGTTGCACAGCATCATGCCGACGCTGGGGTAGATTATCTCGGCCGCTATATGGTCCCGTTCCTGATCGGCAATGCGGTATTTGGCGTCCCAGCCGCTGCGATGCAAGGTGTCGAAGCGCGCGCCTGACAAGGTCAGTTCGGACGGCGCTTTGCCGGCCGCCGCCACCAGGCCCATGGGTATCGGATCGTTCATGCCATTGATGACATAGATGTCACCCACGCCTTCCTTGTACACAATATGCGGTGCGACGTCGCGATACTTGGCGTCGATGTAATCGAGGTAGCAGTTCGGCGGCTCGGTGATATGCGAGTCGGCCGATATCGGTCGAAGATCCATGGCGTTCTCCCCTCAAGCTGGCGCGGCCGCAAGGTTGGCCGCGGGTCTATTAGTGAAACAAGTGAACGAGGAATGCAAGGTGACGGGGCGTTCTTTTCTGCGCGGGCCAGGCGGCCACGGCGGTCGGTGGAGTGACTGCGCTTGAAGCAGATCCACCCCGATCCCGATGGCATCGAGCGGCGTCGCCTGGGCCTGACGCGGCGCCCGCCCGCCGCGCCGGCGCCGCGCCCACGGCTGGCGGCGCTGCGCATCGGCTTCATGGTCATCGCGCTGCTGTTACTGCTTTCGATAGTGCTGAGTGCCGGCCTGCGTTGGGTCAATCCACCCACCAGCGCCTTCATGCTCGCGGCGCGTGCCGTGGCGTGGCTGGACGGTGATCGGGACTTCATCATCGACCAGCGTTGGCGGCCGCTCGCCGCGCAATCGCGCTCGGCAGCGCGGGCGGTGATCGCTGCCGAGGATCAGAAATTCAGACGCCACGCGGGCTTTGATTTCGACGCCATGCAAAGCGCCATCGATGCCCATCAGCACGGCGCGACGCTGCGCGGCGCCAGCACCCTGTCGCAACAGCTCGCCAAGAATCTGTACCTGTGGTCGGGCCGCAGCTGGTTGCGCAAGGCACTGGAAGCGTGGATGACGGTGCTGCTGGAAAGCACGCTCAGCAAGCAGCGCATCCTGGAGCTGTATTTGAACGTGGTGCAATTCGGTCCCGGTGTGTACGGCGTGGAGGCCGCCAGCCAGCGCTACTTCGGCCATGGCGCCGATACTTTAAGCGCGGAAGAAGCGGCCGCGCTGGCCGCCGTGTTGCCGGCGCCGAGCGTCTACAGCGTCACGGCGCCGAGCGCCTATGTGCAGGCGCGACAGCGCTGGATTCTGGCGCAGATGCGCGCGCTGGGTAACGAGGCACTACCGCGCTGAATTTGTTCCACGCCAGTACGCTGTGGGTCAGACTTCAGTCTGACATTGAAGCGCTGCTTGTTTGGCCGCGTACCGCTGCGCGAGTGTCAGACTGAAGTCTGACCCACAGGGACGTTTCGCCGACGGACGCTGCACGCAGCGCTCAAGCATGGCCCAAGCGCTTGGCTTCCTCGTCCATCACCACCGCGATGCGGCCGAGTGCGCGGCGTGTCAGCACATCGTCCATCGCCTGCTGCACGTCTGCCAATGGATAAGTGGTATCGACCACCGGGTTGATGCGGCCTTCGACGAACCAGGTGAACAGGCGGTCCATGTTGGCGCGCACGCGGTCTTCGTAGAAATAGCGCATGTCATTGGGGCTCCAGCCATAGTAGAGGCCCATGTTGAGTCCGCATACGATGAGATTCTTGACCAACAGGATGTTGGCCGGGATCTGTGGAATGCCACCGCCGGCAAAACCCACCGGCATGATGCGCGCCTCGGGCGCCATGCAGCGCAGTGACTGCATGAAGACTTCTCCGCCTACCGGGTCGTAGACCGCGTCGACACCGCGGCCATCGGTCAAGGCCAGCACCTCGTCACGGAATTCACGCTCACGGTAGTTGATGCCGTGATCAGCGCCGTGGGCGCGGGCGAGGGCGAGCTTGGCGTCGGAGCCGGCGGTGGCAATCACGGTGGCGCCGAGAATCTTGCCGATCTCGACCGCGGCGATGCCGACGCCGCCGCTGGCGCCGTGCACCAGCAGCGTCTCGCCGGCCTGTACATTGAGCAGATGCGACCAGGTCAAGGCGGCGGCCGACGTCGCGTAGGAATTGGTGAAGGCAATGGCGCGCGCAAAGGACAGGCCGTCAGGTATGCCGAACACGTTGACTTCGCGCGCCACCGCTTCCTCGGCCAGACCGCCCCAGTCCAGCACCGCGCACACCCGGTCGCCGACCTTGAAGCGCCGTGCCTCGGGGCCGGTCTCGATGATGATGCCGGCCACTTCAGTGCCGGGCGTGAAGGGCAGCGGCGGCTTGCGCTGATACTTGCCCTGCACCACGAGACTGGTGGCGAAACTGACCCCGGCGGCCTGGATGCGTATGCGCACATCGCGCGCACCCAGCAGCGGGCGCGGCACGTCGACGATCGCGAGTTGATCAAAAGTCGTCCAATGGCTGACGAGCAGGCCTTGCATGGTGTTCTCCCGGATGGTCGGCGAATGCGCCGTGGCAATGGCCATAGTATGCCCGCCGCAGGCAGGGCTCATAAGGTGACGGGCGTCGTCACGTGGCGACAAAAAACGTCACATTGCGCCGACGCCCGGGCATGCCGTTGTGGCGGGCATCAGCGTCTGCTCAGCGGCAAGACCGATGGGCTGTGAAACCCGTCACAGGCACGCAGCGGAAAGCGCTCGAAAGCGATGGGGTTTTGGTCACAAGACCGCGCAAGTGATGATTGGCATGGCACTTGCCCCTCTTGCTTTACGCAAGGTCAGCACATAGGCAGGAGCGATACGCCATGAACGAGCACCTCAATTCAATTTCTCTTCGTCACACTGAAATCCGCAGCAACGGCAGCGAGCAGGTCTACGCCGCCGATGCGCAGCGTCAGCGCGGCAGCGTGCAGCAGGGCAGCGCGCAAGGGTGCAAATGCGGCCTCGACACCGGCACCCGCGGCTGGCGCTACGTGTACCAGACACACTGAGGCCATTGTTGTGGGGCGAATCTATTCGTCCATGCGGCTCCTTGTGGGTCAGACTTCAGTCTGACAGCGGCTGGATAGTGATTCGAATGTCAGACTGAAGTCTGACCCACAGCGAGAAATCCCCATCGATGCGCGAATGAATTCGCACCTGCCGATGCGGATCTGATCGCTCCACCACCCCCGCCCGTGCAATTGCCGTCGGCGCGAGCGCCGGCTAACCTCCCGCTTCATTCCTTTTCAAGCTTCGCGACGATGGCCGCCACTCCCGCCATGCGCGCGCTGGTGCTGTTCGGCGTGTGGACCATCTACTTTGCGTTTGGTCTGGTCGCCACCAGCCTTGCGCCCCTGGTCAAACTGATTGAACAGTCGCTGGGCATGAGTCATGCCGAGATGGGCACGGTGATGGGCGCGTGGCAACTGGTCTACATCGCCGCGGCCTTGCCCTGTGGCATTCTGCTCGACCGTCTGGGCTCGCGTTGGGCGTTGCTGCTGGGTGCATTGTGTGTGGCGGCTTCGGCTTTCGGTCGCAGCCATGCTGACTCCTTCGGCGGACTGTTGCTGGCGGTGATGCTGTTTGGCATCGGCGGCCCGATAGTGTCGGCCGGCGCGCCCAAGGTGATTGCGCGCTGGTTTCAAGGCTCGAGTCGCGGACTCGCGATGGGTATCTACATCACCGGCCCGGCGGTCGGTGGCGTGGTGTCGTTGACCCTCAGCCACAGCGTGCTGCTGCCGCATTTCGACAACGACTGGCGCGGCATACTCGGGCTGTGGGGTGGGTTCGCGGCGCTGTCCGGCGTGCTGTGGTTTGCCTTGGCATCGTTACCGGGCATCCGTGCCATCGCCGATGAACGCCAGGCCTCCACCACCACACCCCATGGCCAGTTGTTGCTGGGGCTCCTGAAGCAGCCGGCGGTGCGGCTGGTGCTGGGCATGGCGGTGGGCGTGTTTCTGATCAGCCATGCGCTCAGCAACTGGTTGCCTGAGATGCTCGTGCACGGCGGCATGCCGGCGGTCGAGGCCGGTTACTGGTCGGCGATTCCGACCGTCATCGGCATCATCGGTTCTTTGTCGATTCCGCGCCTTGCGGTGCCCGCGCGTCGCTTCCGCATTCTCGGCCTGCTGTGCGCCGCGATGCTGATGGCCAGCGTGTTGCTGCAGTTCAGCGCGCCCGCGCTCTTGCTGCCCGGCCTTATCCTGCAGGGTATCGCGCGCTCGACCCTGACCACGGTGCTGGTGCTGACGCTGGTCGAACTGCCGGACATCGGCGTGCGTCACGCCGGCATGGCGTCGGGGCTGTTCTTCGGCGCCGGCGAGATCGGCGGCATGCTCGGGCCCTTGCTGCTCGGCGTCACTTACGATGTCACCCACGGCTTCAGTCTCGGCCTCGCCTGTTTCACTCTCATCACGCTGGGCCTCGTCGCCAGTGTGCGGCGCCTGCGCATGCTCGCTTGAGGGCGCGTGTGCGCGCTAGCATGGGCCATCGGGGACTTCAGCCATGCGCCACCATGAACCTTACTGAACTTTCACCGCTGGAGCGTCAGTACGCGGTCGAGCAACTGCTCGCGCGCTACGCGCAGTGCATCGACGATGACCGCCTCGAACAGTGGCCCGATTTCTTCGTCGAAGATTGCGACTACCGCATCGTGTCGCGCGAAAACGCGGAACGTAATCTGCCCCTGGCGACGATGTCCTGCGAATCACGCGGCATGCTCATCGATCGCGTGGTGTCCTTGCGCAACGCCAATATCTACGAGCGACATCATTATCGACATCTGGTCAGCAGCACGGTGCTCGGCACGGTCACTGCAGCGAGCGTCACGGCGCGCAGCCATTACGCGGTGTTCCGCACCCGCACCAACGGTGTCAGCGAGGTCTACAGTGTGGGCAGCTATGACGACGAGATGTGCATTGTCGACGGCGCTCTCAAATTCAAGCGCAAGCACGTGATCTTCGACACTAACCGAATCGACAGCCTGCTGGTCACCCCATGATGAGAATGCCGGCATGAGCCGCATCGGCGCCGAATTCAGCTGGCCCGACAACACTACGGGCTGCGAAGTCCCTTTCGGGCTGTTCACCGAACAGGCGTGGTTCGAGCGCGAGCAGCAGCGCATTTTTCGCGGGCCGGTGTGGAGCTTCGTTGGTCTCGCGGTCGAGGTGCCGGAGCCCGGCAGCTTCAAGACCACCTATGTCGGCGCCATCCCGGTCATTGTGTTGCGCGATCGCGATGGACACCTACAGGTGCTGGAAAACCGCTGCGCCCATCGCGGCGCCCTGGTGTGCCGCGAACTGCGCGGCAAGCAGGCGCGTCTGTCGTGTGTCTATCATCAATGGACATACGACCTCGGTGGTCGTCTGCTGGGTGTGCCGTTCCGTGCCGGCATCGACGGGCGCGGCGGCATGCCGCCGGGTTTCGATCCGGCGCGCCACAACCTCACCCGCCTGCGCGTTGCGGAACTGCACGGCCTGGTATTCGCGAGTTTCTGCGCATCGAGTCCGCCGCTGACCGACTACCTCGGGCCGATGGTGGTGGCGAGCATCGCGCGCCTGTGCGCGCGGCCGCTGACGGTGCTCGGTGACCAGCGCCAGTTCATGCACGGCAACTGGAAGCTCTACGCGGAGAACACCCGCGACCCTTACCACGCGAGCCTGCTGCACCTGTTCCACAACACTTTCGGTCTGTATCGCTCGACCCAGACCGGCGCCTGTCTCATGGACGACAGCCATTGCCACACCATGCTCTATGCCAAGGCCGCGACCTCCAACGCCAAGGCCGACAGCGAGGTCTACAAGGATGTGCGCAGCTACGACACCAGTTTCAAACTTGAAGACCCTTCGGTGCTGGCCGGGCGCGCGGAGTTCGACGACGGCATCACCCTGGTCATCCTCTCGGTGTTCCCGAACCTGGTGCTGCAGCAGATCGCCAACACCCTCGCGGTGCGCCAGATAGTCACCCACGGCGTGGACGGTTTTGAACTGGTGTGGACGCATTTCGGCTACGCCGATGACGACGACGCGCTGCGCGCCATGCGTCTCAAGCAGGCCAATCTCATCGGCCCGGCGGGTTTCGTATCCATGGAGGACGGCGAGGCGGTCGAAATCGTGCAGCGCGCGGTGCGCGAGGCGCGCGACGCGCGGTCCTATATCGCGATGGGCGGCGGGCGCGCGGAAGACGCGCAGCATCTCGTCACCGAGAGCGCCATCATCGGTTTCTGGGAAGCCTATCGGAAGGTGATGGGGATCTGAGGCGCGTTCGCGCCGCGCGGAGAGGGAAGGCCTGCGTGCGCGACCGGCGGTCGCGCACGCACGGGAAGCGCAGGCTCAGGCGGCCTTGCGGCGACGCGCGAAAGCCAGCAGCGCCGAACCCAGCAGCCAGCCCGCGGCCGGTACGGGCACCGGCGCCGGTCCGTTCACGGCAGCAATCTGCAGGGTGTACTGGAAGTTGCTGTTGGGAATGCTGGAACCCGAACCTTCGTCCGCGAAGAGGTCGGCGATGCCGTCGAAATTGAAGTCATCGAAGCCGGCCACCGCCGCGTAGTAGGTGCCCGGGTTGTTGATGAGGTAAGTCAGCTTGCTGTCGTAACCCGGGCCGCCATCGTCATCCACGGCCAGACGCGTACCGTCGGCAGAGAACAGGCCGACCATCGGGTCGTCGTTGAACTGCGGGCCGTCGGGGGTATCGACGGTCAGGGTCAGGGTCTGGTTGCCGCCGATGGTGAAGCTGTAGAAATCGGGCTTGTTGTCGTCTTCGACAAGGAAACCGAAAAGCGAAACCGAGCCGCGCACGCCGAAAACATTGATCGCGCCGCCGCTGCCCACGGCGCCCACGGCCTGGGCGGTGGCGAACGTGCTGTTGTCAACAGCGAGGTTTTCGAAAGCAGCCTGGGCGCCGATGGACGCCGTGCCCATGAGGGCCAAAGTCGATGCAAGTACCGTGGAACGGAACTTCATGGGATTCTCCTTGTTCGTGAAATCCTGGCGCAGGCTCAGCACGGACGCGCGCGCACCTGGACCTTATCGCACTCGCCCACACGCCAACAGGCTTGCCCCGCGCGCGACCTGGGATTTCATGGATCTATGACAATCGTTTACGTTTTGAAGCGCCGGCTGGCGACTTCGGTGACCGCGACGCCGGAGGGCTTCACGGTGAGCTGTCGCGGCGCCATCGCCTGGTCTTGGCACGGGCCAGGTGCGAACCTGGCCCGCGCAGGCAGGCTCAGCGCACTTTGCGAAAGCAGGTGCGGATTTCGTTGATGAACAGCTCCGGTTGCTCAACGGCCGCGAAGTGACCGCCCTTGGGCAGCGTGTTGTAGTGGATGAGATTGGTGTAGCGCTCTTCGCACCAGCGCTTGGACGCGCGGAAGATTTCGTGCGGATAGACGCTCGCGCCTACCGGTATGTGGATCGGTGGCTTGGCCGCCAGGATCACCGAGAACGACTCCCAGTAGATGCGCGCCGAGGACGCGCCGGCCGCCGGCAGCCAGTACATCATGACGTTGTCCAGGAGCTCATCGCGGCTCAAGATGTTTTCCGGATGACCGTGGCAGTCGGTCCAGCACCAGAACTTCTCCATGATCCACGCGCACTGCGCCACCGGTGAATCAACCAGGCCATAGCCTATGGTCTGCGGGCGTGTGCTCTGCTCTTTGGAATAGCCCGAGTCCCAGTCGAAGTAATGCTGGAAGCCGGCCAGCGCCGAGATTTCCTGTTCGGTGGGTTCGGCGGTCAGTGCCGGGCTCGGCGACAACAGCGGCATGTTGGTGTGCATGGCGATGCAGTGCTTGGTCTCGGACATGCCGATGGCATGGGTCACCGCCGAACCCCAGTCGCCGCCCTGGGCGACCCACTTCTTGTAGCCGAGGCGCGCCATCAACTGGCCCCAGGCGCGGCCGATGCGCTCGATGCCCCAGCCCGGCTGGTCCGGTTTACCCGACCAGCCAAAGCCCGGCAGAGTCGGGATGACGAGATGGAAAGCATCTTCGCCGCGGCCGCCGAAGGCTTCCGGATCGGTCAGCGGACCGATGACCTTCATGAATTCCAGTATCGAACCCGGCCAGCCGTGGGTCATGACCATCGGCATGGCGTTCTTATGCGGCGACTTGATGTGCAGGAAGTGAATGTCCAGCCCGTCGATTTCGGTCATGAACTGCGGCAGCGCGTTCAACTGCTCCTGGCAGCGGTTCCAGTCGTACTCGTCGCGCCAGTAATCAACCAGCTCGCGCATGTAGGACAAGGGAATGCCCTGGCTCCAGCCGCCCACCGTTTCGCGCTCAGGCCAGCGCACATTGCTCAAGCGGCGCTTGAGATCGGTCAGCGCGCCTTTCTGCACCTTGATGCGAAACTTCTTTACTTTGTTCATGGTGGACTCCTGTAGGGGCCGTTAAGGCGTGGGCGTATCGGCCCAAGGTGCCTTGGCCGCATCATTTTTTCAACAAGGGCTCGAAGCGCTTGTCGGTGAGGGTGTTGAGAAACGCGACGATGAGCGCGATGCGCTCGTCGTCCAGCGGCTGACCGAGAGCAAGCTTGTCGTGCTCGACGGTGGCGGGCACTTCCGGCGCGCCCCAGGCCTGGCCGGTCTCGGGATTGATGGCATTGTCGGCGTTCTTCACCAGGTGCTGGTTGTAGAAAAAGATCGCGGTGTGCAAATCCCTGAACACGCCGTTGTGCATGTACGGCGCGGTGACCGCGACATTGCGCAATGTCGGCACGCGGAACTTGCCGACCTGACGTTCATCGTTGACGGTCGGGTTGGCGGCGAGTCCGCGGTCGACGGTGCCGGCGCGGCCGTTGACCGCGCGCGCGGCGTGGTTGGCCGGCAGCCCGATGTTGAAGTAGCGGTAGCTGCTGAAGGTCTCGCGGGAGGCGAGATGGGTGGTCTCCAGCAGGTGGCAACTCGTGCAGTTGGTCAAGGACGAAAAGAACAGCACACGGCCCTGGTCTTCATCGGCCGTCAGCTTCACTTCGCCGCGCAGGTAGCGGTCGTAGCGTGAATCGAAGGCGAGCATGACCGGCGAACGTTCAAACACGGCAATGGCTTCGCGGATGGCTTTGAAGGCGGCCTCGTCGTCGGCGAAAAGACCCGCGCCGAAATGGGCGGTGAGCGCCGCCACATAAGCCGGATTCTCGCGCACCCTCGCCACCACCGCCGCGGCGCTCGGCATCTGCATTTCGAGTGGATTCAACATCGGCTGGCCGGCTTGCTCGGCCGTATCGCGGGCGCGTCCGTCGTGAAACAGGCCGCCCTGGTATTGACCGCCGGCGTCACGCGTGAGCGGCGGGATCAGGGCCGCATAGGCGGTGGTGGGCGCGTTGCGATCGCCGAGCGACTTGCCATCGGCGCCGCGCGACAGCGCAGCGCCGACACCGTTGTCCCGTGCATCGCTGAAACCGTGGGCCGGGTCATGGCAGGTCGCGCAGGACTGGCTGCGGCTGGCGGACAGATTGACGTCGTGAAACACCGCACGGCCCAGGTCCTCGAGCGCTTGTTCACTTCGCTCCGCGCCGCATGCGCCTGTCCCCATGCCAGCCGCCAACACGGCGACGGCTATCCAGCACAGCAATCTCAACGGCGATAACATGACGCGATGGGCAGGGTGGGTCGCACGACAGGGATGCATGGATGATGTCACAACTGCCGGCGCCCTTCACCGGTGTTCGCGCCACGTCCAGCGCGTGCTGGCCACAAACTTGGCGCCGGTGCCCAAGGCAATGCCGGCGAGGTTGGCGGCAATGTCCCACCAGCCATGCTCGATGAGCACCAGCAACATGATGTAGTTGATGCCACCACCGACCAGGCACACAGCGTGATAAGTGCCGAGGCGCGCCGGCCAGGCGCTGCGCAGGGTGCGCAGCGCGAAGGTCCAGCGCTCGTTCCACAGGAAATTGCTCAATAGCGATATTTCGATCGCGATGGGCGAGGCGAGCGCCGGCGCGAGCCCCAGTCCGCGCGTCAACAGCGCATAGATGCCGAGATTGACGCCGACGCCGGAGCCGCCCACCGCACAGAACTTGATGAACTCGACGACCCTGCGCCGTCGATCCGCGTCGCTGGCGGCGGCGCTGATGCCAGGCTCCTGCGAGTCGACGCTCACCGCCGCCGACTCATGCGTCATACAGTCTTTGCCGCACCACGTCGTAAATGCGTTCGACCGACAGCGTCTTCAGACACAGGTTGTCGTTGCACGGGGTCAGGCGTTGATTGAACGGGCTGACGCAGGGACTGCAGGAATAGTTGGAATAGATCACATCGCAGCGCGGCGACAGCGGGCGGAAACGATCGGGCAGTTCGGGACCGAAGAACACCACGATGTGGGCGCGGGTCAGACAGGCGAAATGGGCGGGGCCGGAATCATTGGTGATGACCATCTCGGCCTGGTTGAACAAGTGCAGCAGTTCCATGAGCCCGGTGGCGCCGGTGAGATCGACCGCGCGCGGGTCGCCAACCGCGCGGCAGATGTATTCGGCATCGGGCTTTTCGCGCGCGACGCCAGTGATGGCGACGAACATCTCGGGATCGCTCAGCAGTTTGCGCACCAGTTCAGCATAGTTCTCGAGAGGCATCTTGCGCAGCAGGAACAATTCGCTGGCGTTGGGATTGACGATGACCAGCCGCGCACCGGGCTTCAAGGCCGGGTGATAGGTGGCAAGCTTGGCCCATAGCGCGCTGGCGGTCGCCGCGTCGGTGACTATCTGCGGCACCGAGAGATCATCATCGCGATAGTCGCGTTTCACGCGCGGGATTGCGCCCGGCGGCGCGTCGAGGGCGTGCACGAGATCGAGAAACGTATGGGCGCTGT
Organism: Gammaproteobacteria bacterium; assembly: GCA_020849475.1. GTDB lineage: Bacteria > Pseudomonadota > Gammaproteobacteria > JADJYF01. Next base: position 72,910 of record JADLGE010000074.1, on the reverse strand, counting down.
GAATGTTGGCGTTGTAGGCGACATTGTGGGTCAGGAGGTCGCCCGTATATACGCCTTCCTGGTTGAAGCGGAAAAAGCCGACGCGCCGCACCGCGCCTGAAAGAAAACTCAATATCGCGCTGTAGCGCACGAAGGATTCGAGATTGATGACGGTGTCGAGGCGACGTCGGCGAGCGGTCCACAGGAACTTCACGGTGTCGCGCAGCAAGGTCCACGGCGAGCGGTTGTCGATGGTCAGGATGTCCTCGGGCGCGAGGATGCCGAGCATCTCGATGCTGGGGCGAATCTGTTTGAAAGCCAGAAAATGGATGCGCGCGTCGGGATACATTTCCTTCAATTTGCGCAGCGCCGGGTAGGCAATCACCAGCACGCCCATTTCCACCAGTTCGATGACGACGATATTGCGCGGTCGCTCGTGCAGGTCTGGCCGCTCGCCGCGCGCGCGTCTTGCCACGCGTCGCAGGCAGGTCAACAGGAAACAGGCCGGCACACCGACCCAGTAATCGACCGCCCGCATCACGCCGGGATTCATCATGAACGGTGTCCTCGCGGCTCGCTGTCAGGGCGTGATGGCGTGGGCGCCGGTCAGGTCGGGATGGGCGGCTTTCCACGCTTCGAGCGGGTTACCCTGTTTCCAGCGCGTCACGTAGTCGCCCATCGATTCGAACACCACGCCGTCGTGCTGCGCGTAGTAGTCGAGCAGGCGTTCGAGCATGAGGAAATAGCGACCGCGCGCGATGGTCTGCGGATGCAGGGTCAGGATGAACACGCCGCCCGCGCAGTCGCGATGGGCGTAGTCGAAATCGGCGCGCCAGTTTTCTTCCATCTGCGACGGCGCCTGCAGGCCGGTGTTCATGCCGAGCACGAATTCAGCTGGCGGGAAATCATCGAGACTCCAGGTCACCGGCATTTCGATCAGCGCGGTGGTGGCGCCGAAATGGTAAGGGCCGTCCAGCGACCAGCGGTCACCACTGCGCAGGTAGTAGGGAAAGAAGTCATGGCCCATGCAGCTCGATTCGTACTCGAAGCCGTACTCGAGCAATAAATCGACCGTGCGCGTGCTCAAGTCCCAGGCCGGTGAGCGGTAGCCGCGTGGCTTGACGCCCGCCACCCGCTGCAGGGCTTTCAAGCCTTGTTCCAGCACATGGCGTTCGCCGGCTTCGTCGAAGTCCGCCGGGTTCTCGTGCACCCAGCCGTGGTGCACGATTTCATGGCCATGTTCGACGAGGGCCTCAACCAGTCGAGGGTAGGCATAGGCAGTGTGGCCCGGCACCGCGAAGCTCGCGCGTATGCCGCGCGCCTTCAGCAGCGCCAGCAGACGCGGGATCGCCACCGCGCCGAATTGTCCGCGTGAGATGGTGCTGGGGTTGTTCGATTTGAGCGAGCCTATCCACGAGGACATGGCGTCGAAGTCAAAGGTGATACAGCAGGACAGGCGATGGTCGGACACGGTGTTCTCCCCTGGTATTCAGACTTCGCAGAATATACGCAATCATCTTGGCACCTGCACTTGAAGCCAGGGCCGGCGCCGGTGCCTGGCCTGGCAGCGTTTGTAGCCATCATCAATCTTGGGGGAGCCATCATGAGTGACCAGACAGCCATCGCGACCTTGCTCGCGCGCCAGGAAATCGCCGACGTCATCTATCGCTACGCGCGCGGCATCGACCGCATGGACTTCGAACTGGTGCGCGCCTGCTACCACGCTGATGCCTATGACGACCACGGTTCAATGAAGGGCACGGTCGATGAGTTCATCGCCGCCGCATCCACCTTTCTGCAACGCTGGACCGCTACCCAGCACTTCATGGGCAATATGCTCATCGAAGTGGTGGGCGAACATGCCCGCGCCGAAACCTATGCGGTGGCCTATCACCGCCGTGAGGATGCCGACGGCAATGGCAAGGACGACGTGATGGGCGTCCGCTATGTTGATCGCTTCGAGCGACGCGGCGGTGAATGGAAGATTGCCCATCGCGTGGTGGCCAGCGAATGGCGACGGGTCGAGGTCGTCAAGGGTGCACGCGGGCGCGGTGAACTGGGCGTATGGGGAAGACGCGACGAGAGCGATGTCCTCAATTGGATCATGAGCGCACGGGCGCCGTGAGCGCCGCAGGTGAACGATGCTGGCAGGTGCGAATTCACTCGCACGTTCGAATGTCAGACTGAAGTCTGACATTGGTGCATTCCGGCCAGCGCCTAGCCTGGCTTCAAGGTGCGAATGAATTCGCGCCTGCAACGCAGTCACCCCTCAACGCCGCAGCGGCACCTTCACCGTGGCGAGATAAATCTCGACCAGAAACGCCAGCAGCGCGCCTATCAGGCAGGTCATGGCGGCGATGAACAGCAAGGCGATGCCTGACGCGTTGCCGCTGGCGGTGATGGTATTGAAGAACAGCACCGCCACCACCGTGCAAATCAACAGTGCACACAGCGTACACAGCGAGATGGCGGTGTTGACCACCCGCATGCGGCGATTGATGACCGCCAGTTCGCTGTCGATGTCGCGCAGTTCCGATTGGTCGTGATGGCGACGGTCGTGCAGCACGCGACCGCGGTCGACGATGCGCGCGAGGCGATTGGCCAGCACCGACAGCATGGCGCCAACGCCGGCCAGCAGGAACACCGGCGTGACCGCTAGCTGGATGGCATGCGCGATGGCATCGACCTGGACGGAATCAGACATGCGCGCGCCTCGTGGCTGACGGGATGAACACATTGTCGGCATTGGCTCGGGCGCCCGCAATCTTGAAGTGGCCGTGTACACTCGACGCCTCAAGGCAACCCGGCAAGTCCCACCACGGAGCGCGGCCATGATGATCCTCGACGGCATACGTGTGCTCGATTTCACCCAGTACCTGGCCGGCCCGACCGTCACACGCCTGATGGCGGAAATGGGCGCCGAGATCATCAAGATTGAATTGGCGCCGGGCGGCGATCCGTCGCGCGGCCTGCCGTGGTCGGACCACGGTCGCAGCGGCTATTTCATCCAGCAGAATCGCGGCAAGCGCAGCGTGTGCCTGGACTTGCGCGATCCGGCCGCCGACACCATCGTGCGCGAACTGGTGGCCAAGGCCGACGTGGTGGTGGAGAACTTCGGGCCCGGCGTCATGGAGAAGCGGCGTCTGAGCTATGCCGATCTCAAGGCCATCAAGCCCGACATCATCATGGCCTCGCTGTCGGCCTTCGGCCGCGAAAGCCCGCTGTCGCACAAGACCGGTTACGACTGGGCGGCGCAGGCCTTCGCCGGGCTCATGCACATGACCGGGCCCGCCGACGGACCGCCGCAGCCTATCGGTCTCGCCATCGCCGATACCGGCAGCGGCGTGCATGCGTTCTCGGCCATCGGCTATGCGCTGTTCCATCGCGGCCGCACCGGTGAAGGCCAATGGCTGGATCTCGCCATGGTCGACTGCATGTTCCATCTGCAGGACATCGCGCTGCAGGCCCACACCCTGAGCAAGGGCGCTTACATGCCGACCCGCAACGGCAATCATCATCCCTTGCTGTGTCCTTTCGGGGTGTACAAGGGGCCGAGTGGCTACCTGGTCATACTGGCGCTGCAGCCGCAGTGGAAGAACATGTGCGCGGCCATGGGACGGCCCGATCTCGAACACGACCCGCGCTTCGACAGCAGCGACGCACGCGCTGCCCACCAGCAGGAATTGATCCCGGTGATTGAAGCGTGGCTGGCGGGCTTTGCCGACAACGATGCGGTGTTCGCGCATCTCGAAGCCCACCGCGTGCCGTCGGCGCCGGTGCTGAGCCCGGTGGACGCGCTCACCCATCCTTACTTCACCGCGCGCGGCACGGTGCGGCAGATTGAAGATCCGCTCATGGGGCCCCTCGCCATCCCCGGTTTTCCGCTGCGCTTCTCGGCGCAGCCGACGCTGCCGGAACTGATCGCGCCGCGTCTCGGCGAACACAACGGCGCAGTGCTGCAAGGCCTGCTCGGCTACAGCGCGGCCGAGGTGGCGGACCTCGTCGGGCGCGGCGTCCTGCAGTCCGCCAGTCGTTAGGCAGGCAGCGTGTTTCCGATACGCGACGACAATCCGCAGATCCTCACGCCCTACGCGACCTGGGCCATCGTCGCGCTCAACATTCTGGCGTGGGTGCTGGTGCAGGGCCTCGGGCGCGAGCCGGCCCTGGCGCGTTCCATCTGCACGCTCGGTCTCCTGCCCGGTGAGCTGCTCGGCCATCTCGAGGCCGGCATGGGCATTGCCCTTGGCCTCGATGCGCGCTGCGTCATCGCCGACGGCGGCAACTGGGCGACGGTCTTCACCCACATGTTCCTGCACGGCGGCTGGATGCATCTCATCGGCAACATGTGGTTCCTGTGGCTCTTCGGTAACAACGTCGAGGATTCCATGGGCCATGGTCGCTTCGTGGTGTTCTACCTGCTGTGTGGACTGGCCGCCGCCGGCCTGCAGGTGGCCGCCGATCCGGCCGCCGCGGTGCCCATGGTCGGCGCTTCCGGCGCCATCGGCGGTGTGATGGGGGCTTACGTGGTGCTCTATCCACGGGTCAATGTGCACATGCTGTTCTGGTTCGGCTTTTACGTCACGACCTTCGCCATCCCGGCGTTCTGGATGCTCGGTTACTGGTTCGTGGTGCAGATGGTGGGCGGATTGGGTTCCTTGGGCGCGCAGGGCGGCGGCGTGGCGTTCTGGGCCCACGTTGGCGGCTTCGCGGCCGGCGCGGCGCTGGTCTACGCGTTCCGTGATCGTGAACTGCTGGCCCGCCATCCCCATCATGGCTGGCGACAGGCCAGCGCGGGCGCCTATCGCCGGCTGCGTTGAGGTTTGACGAGGCTTTACATTCCACCGGCCAGCGGCCGCTGAAAACGTGATTCCATGCACGCCGGCCGTGTGGCGAACAGCTCCCTGCCTCTGTTACCGTCGCGACACCCGTCAGTCGTTGCCGCGCCCGGCGAAGGGAACCGCGATATCAAGGCGTACGGACGACAGCCCATGCCGCCATGGCATAATTCTGAGAGTATTCGCAGGGCCTTGGCCGCCCCTCGTGCACGCCGCGGCGCGCGCCGTGGCCGTTGGGCGTAGGGCATTCGCAATCTTGTTCGATTCCAGCACCAAGTCGCCGACTTCGCCCCTGCGTGAACCGCTCGCGTGGCTGGCGCTGTGCGCCGCTTTCGGCCTCTCGTCACGCGCCGAGGCCGCGTTCACCACCACCGCGCTGGCGCGTTTCTCCACTGATTACGTCTACCACGGCTATTCCAAGAGCGACGATCATCCGGTCGCGCAGGCCCACGCCGGGCTGGCCCACAGCAGCGGCGTCTACGGCGGGGTGTGGATGACCGCCATCGATTTTGGCGGCGCGCGCTCCGAATTCATTCCCTACATTGGCGTGCAGCGCGCGCTGGGCGGCGGCTTCAGGCTCGACGCAGTGGTGTCGGGCTATCTCTATGAGGCCGACGTATTCGGAGAATCAGCCGACTATGTCGAGACATCGATGAGTCTCGATTGGCGCGGTCTCCTCACCGCCCGCGTCAGCGCGGCCTTCGACAGCTCTGGTTCCAGCCACACTTCCGCCGCTGGCGAATTCAAGGCCCGCTACCCGCTGAGCGATATTGTCGATGTCAGCGCCGGCGCCGGCTTCGACGAGCTGGGTGAGGTCACGACCTATGATGTCCTCTACTGGAATGCGGGTTTGAGCTATTTCATCGGCAGCCACGTGGTCGCCGACCTGCGCTACGTCGACAGCGCCTACTTCAATGAAGTCAGTGGCCCGGGCGTGATCGACCGTTTCGGCAGCGCCGAAGCCGGCGCGCGCGTGGTGTTCTCCATTTCCGTGGGCTTCTAGTGTGCTGTGGCCCAAGGCAGCGCTTGCGGCGAGGGATTGCAGGTCGTGAACAATTACAGAAAGCAGAATCACCCATGCGCTGAACCTTTCTCCGCCGCGCCGCGATTAAACGGCAATCAGGAGACTGGGCGACCATGGCGAGCAGCGCGGGGCACAACATTTTGAAGTTCAGAGCGCCGCCGGCCCAGCCCGTCGATGCGTCTGCCCGCGACGACGACGGCGATTGGCAGCTGATCGAACGTATCGGGCGCGGCGACGCGCCGGCCTTCGAGGTCTTCTACAAGCGCTACCGCCGCTATCTCGAACGCTTCGTCTACCAGGTCACGCGCCGCCAGGAACTGGTGGACGACGTCATCAATGAAGTGATGCTGGCCGTCTGGCAGCAGGCGGCCCGCACCGAGAGACTGGCGCTGGCTTCGACCTGGCTGCTGGGTATTGCCAATTTCAAGTCGCTGCAGGCCATGCGCAAGCTCGGCATCACCCGTGGCAGTGACGGCAGCATGGACGAGGGCAGCGGTGACGACAGCCTCGCCCAGCGTGAGCTGGAACAGGACAACCTCTTGAACGTGGCCTTGCGCCATCTGTCGCCCGAGCAACGCGCCGCCATGGAGCTGGTGTATTTCCACGGTCTGCACTACCAGGACATCGCCAAGGTCATGGACTGCCCGGAAAACACCGTCAAGACCCGCATCTTTCACGCCCGCAAGCGCTTGCGCGAAGTGTGGCCGCAGCTGTCCGGCGAACAGGCCGGGACGAGTGAGTGATATGACCAAGCAATCGGATACGAGCACCATGAACGCATCCTTCCCCCACCAGGAATTCAGCGAACTGCTGCCGTTCTATGTCAACGGCACGCTCGGCGACGCCGAGCGCGCCGCGCTCGACGAGCACTTGCGCGGCTGCCTGACGTGTCGCGCCGAACTGGCCGGCGAACAGCGCCTGATGCAGGCCTTTCGCAGCAGCGACGCCGAGCAGCAAGTGGCCGACGATGGTTTCGAGCGCGTCATGGCACGGGTGCGTGGCAGCGCGGCCCAGCCGCCGTCGGCATGGCGACGCTGGGGGCGACGCAGTGTCCAGCACGCAGTGCGGCGGGTGGCAATGGTGGCCATGCTGGCCGGCGTGATGTTCGGCATCGCGCACATGCAGGGCCGTGTCGGCCTGGTCGAGCAGAGTTTCCACACCTTGTCTCAGGACCGCGGCAGCGTGGTGGGCGCCGATGTTCTGTACGTGGCGTTCGATGCGCAGGCGTCGATGGCTGCCATCAAGGACGCGCTGGCCACGGTCAAGGGTGACGTGGTGAGCGGTCCGAATCGCGACAACGTGTTCACCGTGCGTGTGCCGGCCAGCGAGGTGGCGACCGCGGTGGATACCTTGAAGGCGCGCAGCGGCGTGAAATTCGCCGCGCCGGCGGCGCCGGGAGCAGCCCCATGAACCTTCGCAATCTTCTTGCCGCCATCGCGCTGGTCCTGCTGCCGGCCTTGGGCGCGGGTGCTGCCGAACTCACGCCGGTCGCGAACGCGCATAGCGAGCGCCTGGCGCTGGTCACGTTCGCCGACCGCAGTCTCAAGCGCGCGCCCACCGGTGGTCCCGGCGACACCTACGCCCGTTCCGCCGATTACGATTCGACCGCCTGGGGCCGTCGCATCGCCAGTGAACTCGGCAAGCGTCACAAGCTCCACGCCGTCAGCCAGTGGCCGGTGCTCACGCTCGGCGTGCACTGCGTGGTGTATTCCATCGACGACGAACGCAGCTTGCAGGCCGTCGCCGACGAACTGCGCCAGGAAAAGGTCGTCAACGGCGTCTACCCGATGAACGACTTTCACACCATGGCGGCCGACCCTTACAAGCCGCTGCAAAGCGCGGTGGCCGACATGCAGCTCAATGAAGCGCATCGTTTCGCCACCGGCCGCGACGTGACGGTGGCGGTGGTCGATACCGCCATCGATCTTCATCATCCTGACCTCAATGGTCAGATCAGCAGTTACCGCGATCTGGTCAACGATCGCAGCGACGACAATCTCAGCGAAGCCCACGGCACGGCGGTCGGCGGCGTCATTGCCGCGCGCGCCGGCAATGCGGCGGGCATCGTCGGCGTCGCGCCGGCCGCGCAGCTGGCGGCCCTGCGCGCCTGCTGGCCGAGCGCGCCCGATGCGTTGGACGCGAGCTGCAACACCCTGACCCTGGCCAAGGCCATCGACACCGCCATTCGTCTCAAGGTGCGCGTGCTGAATCTCAGCCTCACCGGTCCGCGCGATGCGCTGCTCGAAACGTTGCTCGAAACCGCGCTGGCGCAGGGCATGCTGGTGGTCGGTGCGATGCCGGGTGAGGGCCGCGCCAATGCGGCGTTTCCGACCGCCGTGGCGGGCGTGATTCGAGTCGGCGTGGCCGGTCATGCCAGTGACGGCAGCACCGCGATGGCGCCCGGCACCGAGGTTTTCACCACGCTGCCCCACGAGCGCTATGGCTATATCTCCGGCAGTTCCATTGCCGCCGCCCACGTCACGGGCGTGATTGCCCTGCTGCTGGAAGTGGCGCCGACCATGAGCGCGTCAGAGATCACCGCGTTGCTCAGCGAAGGCACGGTCGCGAGCGGCAGCCTGACCCATACCGTCAATGCCTGCTCGGTGCTGGCGCGGGCCGGCCACGGTGTCGATTGCGCGCGCTCCAGCGCCGTCATCGGCAGTGATGCGGCGGCGCTGCCAGTGCGCGTCGCCGCCTCGCGTTCCTAGCGACAGATGGCCAGGCGGCTCAGGCCGCTGCCACGTCCACCATTACGCCGTTCAACACGGCGTTGCCCGAAGGTCCTTCCACCACGCATTCCGTCAGGTCATTGGCGCTGGCGCCGTTGACGCCATTGGCGACCTTGAGGCGCGTGCCGGCCAGGCCATGGCCATAACCATGGGGCAGACTCACCACGCCAGACATGATGTCGCTGGTCAACGCCAGCGGCACCAGCACCTCGGCCGCCGAACTGCGAATGCGCACCGCGTCGCCATCGGCGAGGCCGCGGCGCTGCGCATCGTCGGGATGCATGTGCAAGACACAGCTCGCGTGGCCCGTGGCCAGTGATGGCAGATTGTGCAGCCACGAATTATTGGACTGGAATTCACGACGCCCGATCAGCAGCAGCGCATCGCCCGGCGGCTGTTCGAGCAGTTGCGCGCGGATGCGCGTAAGTTCAGCACTGACGACTTCGGAGACTAATTCAATGCGCCCGCTGGGTGTCTTCAGCAGGCCGGGCAATTGCGCCTCGAGTCCGCCAAAGTCGAGGCCGTGGGGATGGGCGCGCAGCCGCGCCAGTGACAGGCCGTCGACACGTCGGCCGAAACCCTCGCCCTGCGGACCGCTGCGCAACAGAAAATCGAGAATGCGCTCACAAGGCTCGTCGCCGTCGAGGCTTGCCAACACCTGTTCGATGTCGCGCTCGCTGAGCAACGACTGCGGATGGGCCAGTTCACGTTGCACGAGTTCGTCGAGCAATTCGCCGTCAATGATCGCAGCGTCGGCCTGCGCGCCTTCGCCGCGCGCAATCAAGGCCAGGCGCGCAAGGATTGCCGATTCCGACAGTCCCTCATGGGTGAACACCGCCGGCGAGTAGTTGGCCACCGCGCGTATCGACAGGCGCGTGAAGAACAGATCGTAGTGACTGCGCTCCAGTGCCGACGGTGGCGGCAGGATGACGTCCGCGTGGCGCGACGTCTCGTTGAGATAGATGTCCACGCTGACCATGAATTCGAGTTGTTCGAGCGCCGCCGCCAGATGGGAACCGTCGGGCGTCGACAACACCGGATTGCCGGCGATCGTCAGCAGGGCGCGCACCTGGCCGCGCCCGGGCGTGGTGATTTCGTCGGCCAGCGTCGCGACCGGCAGTTCGCTCATCACTTCCGCGTGACCGTGCACGCGCGAACGCCAGCGTCCGAGGCGAAAGCCCTTGCCGCCGCCCGTGCCTTCGCGGCTGCGTTCATGCACGCCGCGTGGAAACATCACGCCGCCGCGGCGGTCGAGGTTGCCGGTCAAGACGTTCAACAGTTCGGTGGCCCACGCCGCCAATGTGCCGAAGCGTGCGGCATGGGTGCCGAAGCGCGCATACACCGCGGCCGCTGGACTGGCCGCCAGTTCGCGCGCCAGACGCAGCGTATGTTCGGCCGCGATCCCGCATCGCGCGGCCACTTCCTGCGGCGTGAACGGCGCCAGCAGCTCGCGCAGCGGCTCGAGACCGCTGGTGATCTTGGCGAGTCGGTCAGGCTTGGCCAGACGTTCAAACACGATGACACGCGCCAGCGCCAGCAGCCACAGCGCATCGGTGCCGGGGCGGATGGCATGGTGCTCATCGGCATGGGCGGCGGTGCGCGTGCGACGCGGATCGACCACCACCAGTTTGCCGCCGCGCTTGCGCAGGGCTTTCAGGCGTCCCGGCAGATTGGGCGCGGTCCACAGGCTGCCGTTCGATTCCCACGGATTGGCGCCGAGCATGAGCAGGAATTCGCAATGCTCGACGTCCGGCACCGGCAGCGCCTGCGGATCGCCGAACAAGAGGCCGCTGACCACGTGCTTGGGCATCTGGTCGACGGTCGAGGCAGAGTAGAAATTCTGGGTGGCGAGCGCGCGGATCAGCGCTCGCAGATAAAGATTGGCGCCGAAATTATGCGACACCGGGTTGCCGGCATAGATCGCGACGGCGTTGCGCTCGCCACGCGCGAGTATTGGCATGAGTCCCGCTTCGACCGCGGCGAAGGCTTCGTCCCAGCTTGCTTCGCGAAAGCCGGTCGCGGTCTTGATCAAGGGCTGGCGCAGGCGGTCGGCATCGTCATGCAGTTCGCCGAGGGCAACGCCCTTGGGGCACAGATAGCCGGCGCTGAACACGTCGTCGCGGTCGCCGCGTACGCGCACCACGCGTTCATCGCGCACCGTCAGTTCCAGACCACAGGTGGCTTCACACAGGGGGCAGGTGCGATAGACGACGCGATCGCTGGCGTTTGAATCAGGCATGCAGGGGTTCTCCGCGTGACGTGCTGCCACGCGGGGATTATACCCACAGGGTCGCAGGCCGAGGCTGAGTCCTCAGGACTCGCCCGCGGCGTGACGCATGCCCTCGTGGGCCAGCAGCGTGAGGGTCGGCGTCGGGCTGTTCAAGGGCAGACTGTCGAGCACTGCGAGCGGCGCGCTGGCGAAGCGCTCGATGTCGGCCGGCGGCAGTGGCCGGCTCAGCCAGTAGCCCTGAATCTGATCGCAGTTCAACTGGCGCAGCAGCAGCGCCTGCTCGCGCGTCTCCACGCCTTCCGCCACCACGTCGAGATTGAGTTTGTGCGCCATCGCGATGATGGCGGTGATGATGGCCTGGTCGTTGCCGTCGGCTTCCATGTCACGCACGAAGCTGCGATCAATCTTGAGACTGTTGATGGCGAAGCGCTTGAGATAGCTCAGCGACGAATAGCCGGTGCCGAAGTCGTCTATCGAGAGGCTCAAACCCATCGCCTTCAAACTGTCGAGGATGCGGCCCGGACCGTCGCTGTCTTCCATCAGCACCGATTCGGTCAGTTCGAGTTCGAGCTGCGAGGCGGGCAGCTGGTTGGCCGCCAGCACTTCGCCGACCAGCGCCGCGAAGTTCTTTTCCTTGACCTGCCTGAGCGACAGGTTGATGGCGACCCGCACGCCACCGAGAGCGCTGCCGTTCCAGGCGCGCATCTGCTGACAGGCGCGTTTCAGAATCCATTCGCCGAGCGGCACGATGAGGCCGGTCTCCTCGGCGAGTGGAATGAATTCCATCGGACTGATCAGCCCCTTTTCCGGATCGGCCCAGCGCACCAGTGCTTCGAGGCCGATGAGTTGGTTGTTGCGCAGGTCGAGCTGCGGCTGGTAGTGGAGTTCGAACTGCTCCTGCTCGATGGCCTTGCGCAAACGTCCTTCCAGCGACAGTCGATCTCGCGCGCGCGCGTTCATCTCCTTCATGTAGAAGCTGTAGTTGTTACGGCCGTGCTGCTTGGCGTCGTACATGGCGGCGTCGGCATTGCGCAACAGCGTCTCGGCGTCGGCGCCGTCATCGGGATACATGGCGATACCGATGCTGGAGGTCACGAACAATTCATCGGAGCCGATTTTGAACGGCGTGACGAAGGCGTCCTGCAGGCGTCGCGCCACGCGCGCCACGCCGTAGGCGTCTTCGAGATCATTGAGCACCAGCACGAACTCATCGCCGCCGAAGCGCGCCATGGTGTGTTCGGCCTGCCGGTCATCGTGGGCCACGCGCTGCGCGCCACGCACGAGCATGTCGGACCCGCGCACGCACTCGTTGAGGCGCTGGGCGGCCTGTTCGAGCAGCACATCGCCGGCGCCGTGGCCGAGCGTGTCATTGATGCGCTTGAAGTGATCGAGATCGAAATACAGCACCGCCATCTGCTTGTGGTGACGCACCGCGGCCGCCAGCGCGCTGGCGAGATAATCCTTGAGATAGGCGCGATTAGGCAGGCCGGTGACCTGGTCGTAGTAAGCCAGCCGCAGAATCTTCTGCTCGGCTTCGCTGCGCTGCTGTTCGTTCGATTTCAGCGCCGTGCGCATGGCATCGAAGCTTGCGGTCAGGCTGCCTATTTCATCGCTGCGCGCGGCCGGCAGCGGCGTGTCGAAGTCGCGTTCGGCGAGGCGGCTGGCGGCCATTTGCAGCGCGACTATCGGGCGTTCCAGGGAGCGCGCGAAGGCGAGGCCAGCGGCGGTCGAGACCAGTAGGAAGACAATGCCGAAGGCGATGAAGCGGTCGCGCAATTCCAGCACACTGGCGTCGGCGGTGGCGGTCGAGACCAGGGTATGCAGCAACCATGGACGTTTGAGACCGCCGCCATCGGCCGCCACCGCGGTGCCGATGAGATAGGCGCGGCCGTCGAACTCGGCCATGCGCAGGCCCGCGCTGTACGGTAAGGAAGCGTAAGCGCTGGGCTCGGCGCCGATGGTGTCGTAGAGCGGCATGGCCTTGCCCGGATCGCGCAGCACCAGCCGGCGGTCGCGGTCCTGGCGTGCGCCGAGCACGGTCAGTTCATGCAGGTTGCCGCTCACACGCTGCCAGTCGATGACGCCTATCAGTGCGCCGATGACGGTATTGCGGTCGTAGTCAGCGCGTATCGGCTCGGCGATGGTGAGTGCATCGCGATCGATGATGGCCGAACGCTCGATATCACTGCGATAGGCGCCACGGGTGGTGGCATCGCGGAACGCGGTGGAATTGGCCAAGTCCAGTCCGATATAGGCGGCGCGCGTGGCGGCCACCACGCGACCACGATCGTTCAAGGCCAGGATTTCGGTGAAGCTCGACGATTGGCGCACCAGGCGCGCAAGCTCGCGCGATGCGTCGCCTTCTTCGTCGTCGGTCAGCACATCCTGGATGATGTGCAGGTTGCTCCAGGTCGACAGATCGGCGGCGGCGTCGCTGACGAACTGGCTGACGGTCGCCAGTTCGCTGCGTGCGGCGGACAGTAATTGGCTGTCGATTTCCTCACGCAGGGTGGTGCGCGAGGAATAGAAGGTCAGGACCGCCATGCCCAGCATCGGAATGCTCGACAAGGCCAGTGCCCAGGCTGCGGTGCGTACGCCGAGTCTCATGGCGCGTCACCTTCCGCCGCGACGCGAAACGCCAGCAAGGTCCAGTCCTCGACCTGCGCATAGGCGGCGTGAAAGCGGCGGCCGTCGGCGTCGTGCAGCATGCGCTGCCGGTCAATGCGGGTCAGCGCGTCGCTGAGCGAAGCGCCACCGAATTCGAAGCGCTGAAAATAGTCCCGCGCCGCGTGGCTTTGCTCATGATGATGACCATGGGCGCTGGACTCGATGCGGCGCCGGCTGTCGCTCACGACATAGCCCTGGCTGTCGACACCCAACAGGAATACTTCGTTGCCATCGAGATCGCGGTTGAGCATGCGCTGGTAGCCGTCGAGGCCATGTTCGTAATGCAGAATGGCGCGTTTGCTGTCGCCGACCATGATGGGCGTGACATAGGCCATCACCCATTTGTGCGCATCGTCCGACAGGTAGAGCGGCGACACGTACACGCTGCGTGGCCTGTGCGCGAAGCCCGGCGCGAAGAAATTGGCGTGGGCTTCCTGGTGTGACAGGTCATCGGCGATGCGGTCGCCGACGATGCGCGAGATCTCGTTGCCTTGCGGGTCGATGAGGCACATCTCTTCGGCATGGAAGCGGCTCTGCACATCCAGCGCGATACGGTCGATGCGCGCCCGCATGGCGTTGCGGGTGGCGGCATCGGTGCTGGTGAAATAGCCGGTGAAGGCGTGGTCCTGGGCGGCATTGGCCAGGGCCTTCTTGGCCTTCTTGTGCATGATGCGCAGGATCTCGGCCTTGCGTTGCACCAGATCTTCGACGGAAGACAAGGCCATGCTGGGACAGGCCAGTGCAGCCAGGCACAGGCAGACCAGCCAACGGTTCGTTCTACGATGTATCACGCTGCTCGTGCGGGATGCAGGCCGGTCTCGCGACGCCCACGTCCTCTCCCTCGCCCTTTTGTCCATGATGGGCAAAAACTAGCGACGCGCGGCGCTAAACCTTGAACTATCCAGCGGATTTTGCTGCTTTTCGGCCCATGCTCATGGCAGCAACTGGCAGTCCGCGCCCGATTTCTGCCCGAAAAAGGGCAGGTCGCGCGACACCTTGCCGCGCCTGCCGCGCGCTCCAAGAATTCGAGGGGTCGCCGCCCACGACACGGATGACGAGGCATAATGCGGGACGCGGTCGCTGAACCGCCAACCACACAACTGACAATGATTGAAGGGGAGAGCGACATGGCCGCGAGTGGACCATTGGTCGGATACAAAGTGATCGAACTGGCCGGCATCGGCCCCAATCCGATGTGCGCGATGATGCTGGCGGACATGGGCGCCGAGGTGATTCGCGTCGACCGTGTGACGGACGCCGGCCTTGGTATCGCCATGGACGCCAAGTTTTCAGTGCTCGACCGCGGTCGCCGCTCCATCGCTGTCGACCTCAAGCAGCCGGCGGGTGTGGAACTGGTGCTGCGCCTGGCCGCCAGCGCCGACGCGCTCATCGAAGGTTTCCGTCCCGGCGTCACCGAGCGCCTCGGCCTCGGCCCGGACGAGTGCTGGAAGCGCAATCCCAAGCTCGTCTACGGCCGTGTCACCGGCTGGGGCCAGTTCGGGCCCCTGGCCAAGGCCGCCGGCCATGACGTCAATTACATTTCCTTGACCGGCGCCGCCTACGCCATCGGCAAGGCCGATGCGCCGCCGACTCCGCCGCTCAACCTGGTCGGTGACTTCGGCGGTGGCGGCATGCTGCTCGCGGTCGGCGTGCTGGCGGCGCTGCTCGAAGCGCAGAAATCCGGCAAGGGTCAGGTGGTGGACGCCGCCATGACCGACGGCGCCTCCATTCTCATGGCCGCACTCTACGGCATGCACGCCAGCGGCCTGTTCACCGACGAGCGCGAAGCCAACATTCTCGATGGCGGTGCGCACTTCTACGACACCTACGAGACCAAGGACGGCAAGTACATCTCCATCGCTTCGATCGAAACGAAGTTCTACGAAGAGTTCCAGCAGCGCACCGGCTTCTCCGATCCGGGCAACAAGGATCACCGCGATCGCACGCGCTGGGCGAGCCGCGCCGAAGACATGAAGGCGCTGTTCCTGACCAAGACCCGTGATGAATGGTGTGCGGCGCTGGAAGGCACCGACGTGTGCTTCGGACCGGTGCTGTCGATGAGCGAAGCGCCGAAGCATCCGCACAACGTCGCGCGCCAGACCTTCGTCGAAGTCGGTGGCGTGACGCAGCCGGCGCCGGCGCCGCGTTTCAGCCGCACGCCGGGCGAGATCCAGAAAGCGCCGTCCAAGGATGGCGCCGACACCGAGGCGGTGCTCAAGGACTGGGGCTTCTCGGCGGACGAAATCGGCAAGCTCAAGGCCAACCGCACGGTGACTTGAGGGTTTTCAGGCGACGGGGACGAGCGCAGTCGCTGGCGGCGTCCCCGCGCATGAACACGAGCTGTGTGGGTCCGACTTCAGGCGGACATGCAACGGCGCAGCCGTTGGACAACCAAACCGCAATGCCAGACTGAAGTCTGACCCACAAAGAATTGTCGCATCGGTTCATCCATCGGGGTTTGCACGCACCATGCCCTCACTCGAACTCGACTCCTATCCCGCCGCCACCACCCTGCGCGACGCCATCGCCCGCCGCGAGCTCGGCGTCGAGGAATTGCTGCGCGCGACGCTGGCGCGGATCGATGCACTCAATCCCAAGGTCAATGCCATCGTCACGCTCGACGCGCAAGCGGCGCTGGCCACCGCGCGACACATGGACAAGCACGGGCCGCAGGGCGAGCAGGTGCTATTCGGGCTGCCCATCGCCGTCAAGGATCTGGCGCTGACGCGCGGCATACGCACGACTTTCGGCTCGCCCTTGTTCGCGGATTTCGTGCCGCACGAAGACGACTTGTTCGTGTCGCGATTGCGCGCGGCCGGCGCGATTATCCTGGGCAAGACCAATACGCCTGAATTCGGCGCCGGCTCGCAGACTTTCAATCGCGTGTTCGGCGCGACGCGCAACCCTTACGATTTGTCGCGCACCTGTGGCGGCAGCAGCGGCGGCGCGGCGGTGGCTCTGGCTACCGGCATGACGGCGCTGGCCGATGGCAGCGACCTCGGCGGTTCGCTGCGCAATCCCGCCGCGTTCTGCAATGTGGTCGGCATGCGACCGTCGCCCGGCCGTGTGCCGAGCTGGCCGCGTCTCATGTCGAGTGAAGCGTTGGCGGTGCAAGGGCCGATGGCACGCAATACAGGCGACTGTGCCTTGCTGCTGTCGGCCATGGCCGGGCCCGATGCGCGGGTGCCGATAGCGCTCACTGAACCTGGCGCCCGATTTCGCACGCCGCTGGCGCGGGATTTGAACGGACTGCGCCTGGCCTGGAGTCCGACGCTCGGCCAGTTCGAAGTCGACCATGAAGTGCTGGCGGTGCTGGAACGCGCGCTGCCGGCTTTCGGCGCACTGGGCTGCGTGCTGGATAGCGCGAGCCCCGACCTCACCGATGCCGATGAAGTGTTCCGCGTGCTGCGCGCCTGGCAGTTCGCCGCCCGTTTCGGGCCGGACTTCGAACGCATGCGGCCGCAACTGAAAGACACCGTGGTGTGGAATATCGAGCAAGGTCTGGCCTTGAGCCTCGACGACGTCACGCAGGCCGAGATCAAGCGCAGTCAAATCATCGCGCGCATGGCCGCCTTCTTCGAGCGTTACGATTTTCTGTTATGCCCGACCACCCAGGTGCCGCCGTTTCCGATAGAGCAGGAGTGGGTGAAGAACATCAACGGTCGCGACCTGCCGACCTATCTCGACTGGATGGGCGTGTGCTATGCCATCACCGTGACCGGCTGCCCGGCCATCTCGGTGCCGGCCGGCTTCACCGCCAGCGGCTTGCCGGTGGGATTACAGGTAATAGGGCGACGCTGGGCGGATCTCGACGTGCTGCAGCTGGCCTGCGGTTTTGAAAGCGCGACGCGGCATGGGGAACGGCGGCCGATGGTGGTTTGAGCGTCAGACTGAAGTCTGACCGACAATGCGCATGTGCCTACTGCTGTGGGTCAGACTTCAGGCTGACATTCAAAGCGCGGCTCAAATCTCGAGTTGCGTGCCTATCTCCACCACGCGGTCGGTGGGAATGCGGAAGAACTCATAGGCCGACATCGCGTTCTTGCTCATGAACGCAAACAGCCTTTCACGCCATAAGGCCATGCCGTGCTTCAAGGTCGGCACGATCACTTCGCGGCTCAGATAAAACGTGGTTTCCATCATCTTCAGGTGATGACCGTATTGCTTGAGCTCGGCCAGCGCTTCGGGGAGATCGGGGTGCTCCATGAAGCCGAAGCGCACCACCAGTCGATAAAAGCCGTGACCCAGGATGGTGTACTCGACGCGCTCTTCGCGCGTCACGTAGGGCGTGTCGGTGGTGACGATGGTCACCAGGAACACCCGCTCATGCAGAATCTTGTTGTGCTTCAAGTTATGCAGCAGCGCGGTCGGTGCGCCGAAACGGCTGCCGGTCATGAATACCGCCACGCCTTCGACGCGATGGATTTCGTTGACCGACATCAGCAGCGCATCGAGCGGCACACTCTGTTCGACCATTTTGTCGAACACCAGCGCGCGGCCGCGTTTCCAGGTGGTCAAGACCGTGAAGGAGCCGAGCCCCACCACCAGCGGGAACCAGCCGCCCTGCACAATCTTGAGGGAATTGGAGGCGAGGAAACAGAAATCGACCGCCAGCAAAAATCCGCACAGGCCGGCAATCTGCCAACGCGGCCATTTCCAGATCAGGACCATCACGAACATGATGAGGATGGTGTCGATGAGCATGGTGCCGGTCACCGCGATGCCATAGGCGGCGGCGAGATTGCTCGATGAACGAAAACCGACGACCAGGGCAATCACCGCCAGGTACAAGGTCCAGTTGGTGAAGGGTACGTAAATCTGGCCTTCGGCATGGCCCGAGGTATGGATTATCTGCATGCGCGGCAGATAGCCGAGTTGAATGGCTTGACGCGCAACCGAGAACGCACCCGAGATCACGGCCTGCGATGCAATCACCGTTGCCATCGTCGCCAACACCACCAAGGGCACCAACGCCCAGTCGGGCGCCAGCAGGAAGAACGGATTCTCCAGCGCTTCGGGATGGGCGAGCAGCAGCGCACCCTGGCCAAAGTAGTTGAGCAGCAGCGCCGGCATGACGAAGCCGAACCAGGTCAGACGAATGGGCCTGCGACCAAAGTGACCCATGTCGGTGTACAAGGCCTCGCCGCCGGTGACCGCCAGCACCACCGCGCCGAGTCCGAGAAAAGTCTGATGCGGATAGGCGGCGATCAGTTTGACCGCGTAGATGGGATTGATGGCAAAAAGCACGGCGGGATTGGTCACAATCTGTCGCGCGCCGAGCAAGGCCAGCGTGGCGAACCACAGGCACATGATCGGTCCGAACCACAGGCCGACGGTGCCGGTGCCGCGTTTCTGGATCCAGAACAGACCCGTCAGGATGGCGGCGGTGGTCGGGATCACCGCCGGACCGAAATGCGGCGCGATGATCTTCATGCCTTCGACCGCGCTCAATACCGAGATGGCGGGCGTGATCATGCTGTCGCCGTAGAACAGCGCGGCGGCGAAGATACCGAGCACGCCGACTATCCACACCCGCCGCTTGGAATTCTTGAGCGCGTCCGCTACCAGCGCCAGCAGCGCGAGGCTACCACCTTCGCCGCGGTTGTCGGCGCGCATGATCAAGGTCACGTACTTGATGGTGACCAGCATCATGATCGCCCAGAAGATCAGCGACAGCACGCCGAGCACGCGCGGCTCATCGAGACCCAGGGCGTGGCCGCCGCTCAGGGTTTCCTTCAAGGCATACAGGGGGCTGGTGCCGATGTCGCCATAGACCACACCGGTGGCGCCGAGCATCAGCGCCTTCAATTCTTTCTTATCGTGCATCCCGGCTCCCAGGCGACGGCCCTTGCGGGCCGCGTGTCCTGTCGTTCAACCGTTACAAAAAACAACTGCATCGCACAGTCGGCCATGGCCACGCACTACGCGTGCCGGCACGCATACAGCGTGCAGCGGTCCGCGTCGGCCGTCCGTTGGAACGGTCGCAGAACATCGGCAGTGTCGCGCAATTCGCTGCATGCGAATTGACCATCGTCACGCCAGTGTCTGCTTTTTCGGACACACTTCCTCGTAGCTTGAATCGCTGGTGGTGCTATGGAAGTATCCAAGGCACTGGTGGCCACCGCCACCGCCGCTGAACTGAACCAGGCCATCACCATGAGTCAATCCAAGTCCGAAGCGCACAACGCCGGCGCTGCGCGCCGCACTACACCCTCTGGAATCGAGATCCCGGCCGTGGCGACCGCCGCCATGCGTCGCGGCCCCGACGATTCAGCGCCGGGAGAATACCCCTTTACGCGGGGTATTTTCGAGGACGGCTATCGCGGGCGCCTGTGGACGTTCCGCCAGTACTCCGGTTTCGGCAGCGCCGAGGAGTCGAACGAACGCTATCGATTCCTGTTGGAACGCGGCCAGACGGGGCTTTCGGTGGCGCTCGATCTGCCTACCCAGTGCGGCTACGACCCCATCGACCCGATGGCGCGCTCGGAGGTGGGCAAGGTCGGCGTGTCGATTTCCAACCTGTCGGACATGGAGACCCTGTTCCGCGATATCGATCTGGCCAAGGTCTCGACCTCGTTCACCATCAACGGCACGGCGGCGATGATCTTCGCCATGTACCTCGCCGCCGCCGACAAGGCCGGCGTGCCGCGCGCCAAGCTGACGGGCACCATCCAGAACGACATCTTGAAAGAATACGTCGCGCGCGGCACCTGGATATTCCCGGTGCGGCCGGCGCTGCGCCTGGTGGCCGACAGTATCGTCTATGCCAACCAGGAGTCGCCGCGCTTCAATCCGATCAGCATCGCCGGCGCCCATGTGCGTGACGCCGGCTCGAGCGCGGTCGAGGAGATGGGCTTCACGCTCGCCAATGGTCTGGCCTATGTCGACGAACTGTTGTCGCGCGGCGCGGACCTTGAACGCTTCGCCCAGAGCCTGTCGTTATTCTTCTACGTGCACATGAATTTCTTCGAGGAAGTGGCCAAGTTCCGCGCCGCGCGCCGGCTGTGGGCGCGGCTCATGAAAGAACGTTACGGGGCGCGCACCGAGAGAGCGCAGCAGTTCCGTTTCGGCGTGGTGTGCGGTGGTTCCTCGCTGACCGCCGCACAGCCTTACAACAACGTGGTGCGCGTGGCGGTCGAGACCATGGCCGCGACCTTGGGCGGCGCGCAGTCGATATTCACCTGCGCCTACGACGAAGCGTTTCAATTGCCGACCGAGCAAAGCGCGGAGCTGGCCTTGCGCACCCAGCAGGTGATCGCCTACGAGAGCGGCATCGCGGATTCGGTCGACCCGCTGGGCGGCAGTCATTACGTCGAATACCTGACCGACGAAATGGAAGTCGCCATCGAAGGCGTGATCAAAGAGATTGCCGACTACGGCGGCGTGGTCAAGGCCATCGAGGATGGTTATCTGCAAAGACGCATCGCGCGCAGCGCCCATGAGCGCAAGTCGCGCGTCGATTCCGGCGAGTCGGTGGTGGTGGGCGTCAACCGCTTCAGGAATGAAACGGAAAACAAGACGGTTGGCGAAGTGTTCGAAAGCCGCGCCAGCACCGCCGCCGAAGTCTTGCGCAAATACGAAAAGATTCGCGACGAGCGTGATGCCGCCGCCGCCGAGCGCTCGCTCGCCACGCTGGACAAGGCCGCACGCGATCACAGCGAAAATCTCATGCCTTACCTGGTCGACTGCTGTCATGCCTATGTGACGGTCGGCGAAATGGTCGAGCGATTGAAACAGCAATGGGGCGAATTCGTGGAACCGGTGAAACTCTGATGGCAACTCAACTGCAGGGCAAACGTATTCTCATCGCCAAGCCCGGTCTCGATGGCCACGATGTCGGTGCCAAGGTCATCGCGCTGGCCTTGCGCGACGCCGGCGCCGAGGTCATCTACACCGGCCTGCGCAAGACCCCTGATTACATCGCGCGTGTCGCCGCCGAGGAAAATGTCGACGCGGTGGGTTTGAGCATTCTGTCTGGCAGTCACCTGGAACTGGTCAAGCTCACGGCCGCTGCCTTGAAGCGTGAACATGCCGATGACGTGCCCTTGTTCGTCGGCGGCACCATTCCACGTGGCGACTGGAATGCACTCAAGGAAAGCGGCGTCGACTGTGTGTTCGACAGTGAGATGAGCCTCGAGCAGATCGTCGATGAGGTCGCGCGGAGGCTGGCGTGACGGATGCCACGGCGCCGCGCGCGCCCATCAATCGTCGGGCCTTGGGTCGCGCGCTGTCGCGCATTGCCGATGCCATGGTGGCCGAGGCGCTGGCGGTGCTGGACGGCGAGGCCGGCGCGGCGCGCGAGGTATGGCGTTGTGGCATCACCGGGCCGGCAGGCGTCGGCAAGAGTTCGCTGGTCGGGCGTTTCGTCAATGCGCGTCTCGCGCATAAGCGTCGTGTTGGCGTGGTCGCCATCGATCCCAGCAGCCCCTACAGTCAGGGCGCGATCCTCGGCGACCGCATTCGCATTGATGCCCATGGCGATGACGCCGAGCTGTTCGTGCGTTCGCTCGCAAGCCGCCATGCGCGCGATGGTCTGGCCGACAACATCGCCAACGTGCTGGCGCTGCTCGAAGCCCATGACTTCGACGACGTGCTGGTCGAAACCGTCGGCGCAGGGCAAAGCCAGTACGAAGTGCGTGAGCTGGTCGATACCTTGATAGTGGTGTTGATGCCGGGTGCCGGCGACATGGTGCAGGCGGTCAAGGCCGGCATCCTCGAGACCGGCGACATCTACGTCATCAACAAGGCCGATAGGCCGGGCGCTAAGGAAATGGTCGCCGAAATCGCCTCGGTGCTGCGCCATCCGCAGAGCAGCGATGACTGGCTGCCGCCGGTGGTGCTGGCTTCCGCCCTCGGCGGTGACGGCATTGCCGAACTCGATGCCGCGTGTGAAGCCCATCGCGCCTGGCGCGCCAGCCATCTCGACGCCGCGACCGCGCGCCGCACGCGCCGCCGCGCCCATGTGCGGGCACTGGTGGCGCGGCGTCTGGCGGAAGTCACGGACGGCGCCGACGACGCACTATGGGACGTGGACGTCGCCAGCGCCTATCATGCGGTGGTGGCCGGCCTGGACTATCCTCGGCGCTAATCCGGCATCGTTGCGTCACTGGCGGCCCCCGGGCTCGCCTTCAGCTCCCGTCGCAGCGCGTCGTCTGCCGCCGCCTTTCGTATATTGACCCGGAATTTGTGAATGCGCCGCCGGACCGGCGCCTATCGGAGAATTGGTTTTGTTCAGTTACGTTGATAAATCGATCCGCGCCGAGCTCGAGAGCGAACACCTGCTGGTGACCCTGGATCGCGATGCCGCGCCGGTCGCTTCGGATGCGCCGGGGGCCTTCATCTCGGTGCTCGGTCCAGTGCCGATACCGCGCCTCATTGCCGGTGAAGAAGTGATGCTGGAGTGGTACCCGTTCGTGCGCCGCACGGAGCTGTCGGCGGTGCAGGATGCCGCGCGTGACGGCGGCGCCGAGGCCATCCGCGAGTTGATGCACGGTTCGATGTCGGTCAATTCGGTGTTCGCGCTGCCGGGCTTTCGCCGCTCCCGTGCGCCGCTGGTGCGCATCCATTCCTGCTGCCTGACGGGCGATGTGTTCGGCTCGCGTCGTTGCGATTGCGGGCCGCAGCTCGACGGCGCGTTTGAGCAGATCAAGGCAGCGGGCGAGGGGGCGGTGGTTTACATGAGCGGCCACGAAGGGCGCGGCATCGGGCTGTGGGCGAAGGCCATCACCTACCTGTTGCAGGACGGCGGCCACAACACCTACCAGGCCAACACCGCGCTCGGCCTGCCGGAAGATTCGCGCGATTTCAGTGACGCCGCCATCGTGCTGCGGCATCTGCTCGGCGGTCGCGCCATTCGCCTGTTGTCCAACAACCCCGACAAGCGCCGACAGCTCGAAGACAACGGTCAGCCGATCAGTGAAACGGTGTCGTTGATCGCCGGCGTGTGCGAGCACAATCTGCGCTACATGCGCGCCAAGCGCGCCAAGGGCCACATGATGCCGGAGGATTTGTAATTCCGGATTTTTGACGCTGAATTTTGACTGTGAGTCAGACTGAGGTCTGACCCACAGTGCTACTCACGATTCAATTCGGACGTTTGATGTAACCCTCGATATCCGCCGTCGAGACCAACCCGTCGATGTACGCGCGCAGGCTGCCCTTGGCATCGTAGAGCAGGTAGGTCGGGGTGCCGGTGAACTTCTCGCCGGTGGTGCGCTGATACTTGGCGATGAAATCGTCGGGGTCGGCCAGCACGCTGGGAAAGTTCTGCTGGTGCGCGCCCTGGTAGGTCTTGACCTTCTCACTCTCGCCAAAGCCGTCCAGTGACACCCCCAGGACGGCGGCATCCTTGTCCTTGTGCTTGTTGTGGAACTCGGAGATGAGGGGGTACTGCTTGAGGCAGGCGCCGCAGTAGGTGGTC
Source organism: Gammaproteobacteria bacterium (assembly GCA_020849475.1). Classification (GTDB taxonomy): domain Bacteria; phylum Pseudomonadota; class Gammaproteobacteria; genus JADJYF01. The sequence continues at coordinate 49,026 of JADLGE010000074.1, read as the reverse complement.
CACACCATCACCAGCGTCCACTTGTCCTTGGCCAGGAATTCACCGAGACCGGCACGGCGACCGTCGAGGCTCTGCACTTCCACGCCGGCCGCGCGCACGCCCAAGGGTGCGAGCAGCGCTGCGCACAGCAGCGCGATGAGCGAGACTTTGCCCATGGCCTTGTTCATCGCGGCGAAATCGTCACCGGCATGCCGGCGCGTGTCTTGAAGGTTACCACCGCCTGCGGCACGACCTTGAAGCCCGGCACCGGCGTCACGCGGAAACGCTGCAGCAGTTGCGCCAGCACGAGCTGAATCTCGAGCATCGCCATGCTGGCGCCGATGCAGGCGCGCGGCCCGGCCGAGAACGGAATGTAGCAATAGGAGTGGCGTTGCTCGTTGCGCTTGGGGTCGAAACGCTCGGGGTCGAACTTGTCGGCATCGGGCCAGTAGTCGGGATGGCGATGCAGTGCGTACATCGACAGCGAAATGTAGGCGCCGGCCGGCACCCGATAGCCGCCGAACTCGGCGTCTTCATGGGCGCGGCGCGCGATGCCCCACACCGGTGGATAGAGTCGCATCGACTCCTGCACCACTTGTTTCAGATACGGCAGGCGCGGCAAGTCGGCGCTTTGGGCGGCGCGACCGCCGAGTTCACGCTGCAGTTCTTCGACCAGGCGCGCTTCAATGTCGGGATGCTGGCCGAGCAGGTGGTAGGTCCATACCAGCGCGGTGGCCGAAGTCTCGTGGCCGGCCAACAGCAAGGTGATCAATTCATCGCGCATCTGTTCGCGGCTCATGCCTTCACCGGTGTCGGCATCGCGCGCCGCCAGCAGGCGATCAACGATGTCGCCGCGGCCCTGTTCACCCTGTGCGCGACGCTGATCGACCAGGCCGTCGACGATCGCATCGAGGCGCGCCTTGATGCGCGCGAAGCGCTGGTTGCTGGGCAGCGGCAGCCACGGGTACAGCGTCAGCAGGGAAGTGATGCGCAGCGGATGCTGATTGACGATGTCGAGGATCTCGGTCATCTCGTCGGCGGCATCGTCGATGTCGGCGCCGAACAAGGTGCGGCTCACCACCTGGAAGGTCACGCGGCTCATGTCGCGATCAAGCCAGACGGTTTCACCGCTGCGTTTGCCCGCCCAGCTCTCGGCGAGCTGGGTGGTCATGTCGTTGATGACGGCGTCGAACTTGTCGATGGCGCGATTGGCGAACACCGGCTGCATGAGACGCCGCTGTTTGGCCCAGTCGGGGCCGTCGTTGGTGACCAGGCCCTTGCCCAAGGTGCGGCCGACCACGCGGTAGTCGATGGTGTCCTTGCTGTAGCGCGGCCAGGATTGGGTCAGCACCTGGCGCACGTACTCGGGGTTATTCAAGCAGTAGATGGTCTGCACGCCGCGCCAGCGCACCACGTCGCCGTACTGGCGTGCGATGTGCAGCAGCGCCTCGGGCGGACTGCGCCGCAACAGCCGGTAACCCTCCAGCAGCGGCACCGCGGGCGGCAAGGGCAGTTCGGAAAGCTGGCTGGGTTGCACGACGGACATAGGGCGGACTCGGGCTGTATTGAGCCTATGCTAAGGCGGGCCCGCGGCGCGGGCCAGCACGGAGCGCTTGGCCTCGCAGGGTAAAGCGTCGCACGCCGGCGATGGCGAACCCCGATCAAGCCGCGACAAGATTTTGCAATCGCCGAGGCGCGCGTGAGCCGCACGCACAGCCAGTAGCAGGGGTCATGCTTGTATCTGCAATCATTGTAGCTACAATCGAACCATGAGCACTCCCGAAGCGACACCCCGCGGCTGCACCAATTTCAAACTGCGACAACTGCTGCGCGGCGTGTCGCGTCTGTATGACGCCGAACTGGCGCGCGCTGGCTTGAAGACCACCCAGTATTCGCTGCTGTCCCACCTGGTCGGCCTGGGGCCGGTGGCGCCCGGTGAACTGGCGCGTCATATGGGCATGGATGCCTCGACGCTGACGCGCAATGTGCAAGTGCTGCAGGCGCAAGGCTGGGTCGAGCAGGGGCCGGGCGCCGATACGCGCAGCCGGCGTCTTGCCATCACGGATGCCGGCCGCGCCAAGCAGGCCGAGGCCAAGACCCATTGGAAGCGCGCGCAGCTCGAACTCAACAAACGCCTGGGCCTCACGGAAGTGGCGGCCCTGCACGGCATCATCGACGGCGCGCTGGCCAGCTTGCAGGCCGCCGAACCCAGCAAATCATCACGGTGAAATCATGAGTGAACTGTCTTGGCACAAGAGCGCCTGCAATCTGTGCTACATCAACTGCGGCATCGAAGTGGCGGTCGAAGGCGAGGGCGCGGCGGCGCGCATCAAGCGCGTGCGCGGCGACGAGAGTAATCCCAAGTCGCGCGGTTACCTGTGCAACAAGGCTCAGGGCATCATGAGCTACGTGCATCACAAGGACCGCCTCACCACGCCTTTGCGCCGACGCAGCGACGGCAGCCATGAAGCGGTTTCCTGGGACACCGCCATCACCGAAATCGCTGCGCGCCTGCGCACCGTCATCGACACTCATGGTCAACAGTCGCTAGCGCTCTACGGCGGCGGCGGGCAGGGCAATCACGCCGGCGGCGCGTTCGCCACGGCCTTCATCCGCGGTCTCGGTTCGCGCCATGTGTTCAATGCGCTGGCGCAGGAAAAGACCGGTGACTTCTGGGTCAACGGCCATCTGTTCGGCGCGCAGAGCTGCCACACCGCCGAAGACATAGAACATTGCGATTTGTTGCTGGTGCTGGGCGCCAACCCGTGGCTGGCCCATGGCTTCGCCAACGCCCGTTCGCAATTGAACGACATTGCCAAAGACCCGGCGCGCAAACTGATAGTCATCGATCCGCGCCGCACCGAGACCGCCGAGCATGCCGATGTACATGTCGCCGTGCGGCCCGGTGCTGATGCATTTCTGCTGACGGCCTTGCTGGCGATGCTGGTGCGTCAGGATCTCATCGACGAGAAATTCCTGAACGCCCACACCACAGGTTTCGAGGCAGTCAAAGCCTGTCTGCTGGAAGTGCCGATAGCACGTTTCGCGGCCGCCGCCGACGTCCCGCTGGCGACACTCAAGCAAGTCGCGCAGATGATTGGTCAGTCGCGCGCGATGGTGGTGCGCGCCGAACTCGGCATCCAGCAGGGTCTTTATTCAACGCTCAATTCCTATCTCGAAAAGCTGCTGTTTCTCATCACCGGCAATTTCGGCAAACGCGGCACCAATGTGCTGCACAGCTGGCTGCAACCCTTGTGGGGCAACGGCCGCGGTCAGCGCTACGCGCCTCTCGGTATCGAAGTCATCGCCGGTTTGCTGCCGCCCAATGTGCTGGCCGACGCCATCGAGAGCCCGCACCCGGAACATCTGCGCGCGCTGTGGGTGGACAGCAGCAATCCGGTCAACACCGCCGCCGATACGCAACGCGTGCTGGCGGCGATGGGCAAACTCGATCTCATGGTGGCGGTCGATGTGGCCTTGACCGAAACCGCGGCGCGGGCGGATTACGTATTGCCGGCCGCCTCGCAATTCGAGAAGTGCGAGTACACCTTGTTCAGTTTCGAATATCCGACCAATTACTTTCACGTGCGCCGACCGCTGCTGCCGCCGCTCGCCGACACGCTGCCCGAGCCCGAGATTTACACGCGCCTGGCGCAGGCGCTTGATCTATTGCCGCCAGCAGCGGCGCTGGATGAACTGCGTGACCGCGCGGCGCTCGGCCATGGCGCCTTTGCGCCGGGATTCGCGGCCTTGATGGCGGCCCATCCCGAGTGCGGCGCCGTGGCGCCCCTGGTGTTGTACAACACGCTCGGCGCGGTCCTGCCCCACGGCACCGCGGCGGCCGCGCCGTTATGGGGTGCGGCGCAACGCCTCGCACGCACGCGGCCGGAGTCCGTGAGCGCGGCACTGGCCATCACTAACAGTCTCGCCCCGGAGCAACTCGGTGCGCGGCTGTTCGACGCGATCATTGCTTCGCCGTCGGGCACCGCTTTCAGTGTCGATGCCTCCGTATGGGACTTGATCGAAACGGCAGATAGAAAAGTGCATCTCGCCATTCCGACCTTGCTCGACGCGCTAGCCGCGCTGTCTCCAGCCGATGTCGAACCGCCGGCCGACTTTCCCTTCGTGCTGTCGGCCGGCCAACGGCGCGCGCAGAACGCCAACCAGATTTTCCGTGCGCCGGATTTTCGCAAGCGCGATCCCGATGGCGCGCTGTCCATCCATCCTGACGATCTCGATGCCCTCGTGGCGAGTGAAGGTGCATGGCTGGTGGTGGAGTCCAGTCGAGGTGAACTGGTGGTGCGCGCGCGCGCCGATGCCGGTCTGCGGCGCGGCTACGTGGTGTTGCCCCATGGCTATGGCCAGGCCTATCCCGGCGCCGATGGCCAACGCCATGTGTGCGGCCCCGCCATCAACTGGTTGACTGACAGTGCGTGGCGCGATCCGGTGGCCGGCACGCCCTATCACAAGCATGTGCCGGTGCGTTTGCGTGCGGCGGATCCCGCGCAGGCCGCCGCGGCCGAAGCGAACTCGCGCGCGGTGCTCGCGAGCGTGGCGGGCTGAGGCGCGCAGCGCGATGGCCGCTCTGCGCATATTTTCCTATCAACCCAATCCACGCCTGTGGAAGGCGACCATTGCTGCGCGTCTGAACGGCGTCGACATCGAAGTGCGCGGCGCCGAGCCGGCCGCGCTGGCGGACTGGCTGTGGGATTTCGATGCCCGTCCGCTGCGCGACGAGGATCGGGCCAACAGTGATTATCAACAAACCGGCCGGGTCGGCTTCGGTGGTACTTCGCTGCGCAAGACCCCGGACTTTCTCGATGCCCACCCATTCGGCACCGTGCCGGCCGCGTTCAGCGGCGATGGTCGAACCGGCATCTTCGAATCCAACAGCATTGCACGCGCGGTGGCGCGACTCGGCGAGGCGCGACTGCCGCTCTACGGTGCGGATGCGTATGAAGCTTCACGTATCGACAGCTTTCTGGACGCGAGCCTAGTATTCGGCCGTGACACGCAAGCCTATCTGCTCGGCTTGCGCGCCCGCCACATGGAAGCGCATGCGCAGCAACTCGCGAGCGCCGCGTTCGTCACCTATGCAAGCGGCATGGAGCGCGCGCTCAAAGGTGGGCGCGAATTTCTGGTCGGCAAGCAACTCAGTCTTGCCGACATCTGTTTTGCCTGCGAACTGACCATGCTGTGGTATGAGCGACCGCTGCTGGCGTGGTTGCATGGGCAGGGTTATGCGGCAGTGATGCCCGCGGATTTCGCCGACGCCTACCCACACGCGTGCGCGCATTTCACGCGTCTGCGTCGGCACGAGGCCTTTGCGCCTGAACTTGAGTCTCATCTTGCTCACCTCGAATCAATCACCAACATAAGCGCGGGGGAGTAGGCCCATGACCGAGCAGTTACCGGTAGCTCTCGTCACCGGCGTGGGACCGGGAACCGGCGCTGCCATGGCACGTCGACTCGCGGCGGGCGGCTACGCGGTGGCGATGCTGGCGCGTAATGGCGAGCGGCTGGCGGCGCTGGCCGAAGAAATTGCCCATAGTCGCGCCTATGTATGCGACGTTACTGATACCGCGCAACTTGACGCCGCGCTGGCGGCTATCCGTGGCGAGCTCGGTGAACCCAGCGTGCTGGTGCACAACGCGGTTGGCGGCGCATTCGGAAATTTTCTCGACATCGATGCCGCGCTGCTGGAGCGCAATTTCAAGGTCAATACGCTGGCCTTGCTGCATCTCGCCCAGCGCCTCGCGCCGGCGATGATCGCCGCCGGGCATGGCGCCATCATCACCACCGGCAACACCTCCGCGTTGCGCGGCAAGGCGCAATTCGCCGGCTTTGCGCCCAGCAAGGCGGCGCAAAGGATTCTCGCCGAGGCCATCGCGCGTGAACTCGGCCCCAAGGGTGTGCACGTCGCCTATGTCGTGATCGATGCAGTCATCGATCTGGCGTGGACGCGCGCACGCTTTGCTGATCGGGCCGATGACTTCTTCATCAAGCCGGCGGCCATCGCCGACGAGATCTGGCATGTACTGCAGCAGGACCGCTCGGCGTGGTCGTTCAATGTCGAACTGCGACCTTTCGGCGAGGTTTGGTAATCAGGGCTGCACAGGCCGCTGCTTGCCGCGGCCAGGCTTGATTTCTATGCTGTCGCGCCATGCTCGACAGCCACGCTCATCGCTACCTTCAGCCCGTTCTTGATTTGATCGCGCGGCGCTGTCTGCGCATGGGCGTATCGGCCAATGCGCTGACGCTCGCGGGCCTCGCCTGCGGTCTCTTGGCGGCGGTCGCCGTCGCTTCTGGCGCGCCCATCCTCGGCGTGACGCTGTTGTGGTTGTCCGGCCTGCTCGACGCCGCCGATGGCACCTTGGCGCGCATGACCACACCGAGCGCATTGGGCGCGGTGTTGGATATCACTTCCGATCGTGTGGTTGAAGTCGCGCTCATCATCGCACTCGCATGGCGCTATCCCGAGGCGCGCATGGCCTTGCTGATCCTGACCGCCGCCATCGTGGTGGCAATGTCCTTGTTCCTGTCGATGGCGGCGGCGCTTGCCAACAGCTCGGCGAAATCCTTCCATTACGCACCGGGCTTGGCCGAACGCACTGAAGGATTCCTGTTCTTGAGTGTCATGACGCTCAACAGTTCTCACCTCGTGACGTGGAGCCTGCTATTCTGCGCAGCCATCTTGTTCACGATGGGACAGCGCTATCGCGACCTGCGCGTTGCGCTGGCGGAGGGTGCGTCGAGCCCGGATTGAACACCGACTCGTCGCGCTGGCAGCCACGGACCCTGGCCTATACTCAATCAGTACGGCGGAGGATCCACTGCGCATGGCGAGCAGCACACCACGCGACGGCCAGCTACACCAGGCCGCATGCGGCGAGCATGGCGCACCATCATTCGCGCACGCCGAGCAGGTTGAATCCCCCGAAGAACTGCGCGCCTACGCGCGCCACCTCGATGCCGCCATCGAGCAGGAGCGCGCCCACATCGCGCGTGAACTGCATGACGAACTCGGCCAGCGCCTGACCGCCTTGAAGCTGGATCTGCGCTGGCTGGGTGGACAATTGAGCGGTATCGGCGGCATCCCGCCACCCTGTTTCGCGCGCATCGACGGCATGGCGCAGCTGATCGACGACACCATCGCCGAAGTACGTTCGCTGAGCACCCAGCTGCGGCCGCAGGCCATCGAGATGCTGGGACTGGCGGCCGCCATCGAAGACTATTCCATGCAGTTCGAGAAGCGCACCGGCATTCGTTGCCGGCTCGGTCTGCAGACGCAGAAGCACCTGCCGGCGGCGCAGAAGCTGGTGGTGTTCCGTGTTTTCCAGGAAGCCATGACCAATGTCGCGCGCCACAGCGGTGCGACTCAGGTGGCAGTCCGTTTGTTCGCGCGCCGCGATACTGTGCACCTCGAGGTCGAGGACAACGGCCGAGGCATGCCGCAGGAGCCGCGTGCACGTCAGCGTTTGGGATTGCTGGGCATGCGCGAGCGGGCGCATCAACTCAATGGCAGTCTGGAAATTGATTCAGCGAGCGGCCAAGGCGTGCGCCTGGCCCTGACTTTGCCCTTGTCGGCGCGGAGATCCGAGACATGAATATCGTTCTTACCGATGACCATCCGCTGGTGCGGCGCGGGATCCGAGAAATCCTGCAGGAGAACCTGCACGACGCAGTGGTGCATGAAGCGCAGGACGCCGCCGGCCTCATGGCGACCTTGCGCCGCGAGCCGATAGACCTTGTGATCCTCGATCTGTCTTTGCCGGACCGGCACGGCCTGGACTGCCTGGCCGAGATTCGGCAGCGCAAGACCAACGCCATGCCGCAGGTGCTGGTGTTGAGCATGCATGCCGAGCAACGCTTCGCGCTGCGCGCGCTGGAACTCGGCGCCGATGGCTATGTAACCAAGGATCGCGCGCCCGACGACATCGTGCAGGCGATTCGACGCATCCAGTCCGGTGGTCGTTACATCAGTCCCGAAGTGGCCGAGGCTTTGGCGGGTCGTGCTTTCGGGCAACGGGATCAACCCTTGCACGAGACACTTTCGCCGCGTGAATTCCGCGTGTTGCGCGAACTGGCGCGCGGTCGCAGCCCGGGCGAAATCGCCAGTCAGTTGTTCATCAGCAGCAAGACCGTCAGCACCTACCGCAGCCGCGTGCTGCACAAGCTGGGTTTGGGCAGCACCGCCGAGCTCGCACGTTACTGCCTGGAACACAATCTCATCGACTGACGGAATGTAGGTCAACACCTACAGCACATCGTCCAGTCGTCGCATAGCTTCGTCTGCAGCGACGAATAACACTGCATAGACCGACCGCGCCCGCTGAGCGGGCGCGGTCGACATCCGCCGCGGGCTCATACCCGCACGCACTCGCCTGCACACAGCCGCCAAGGAGCGTGCGTGACCGCGGTTCTCGATCTGCCACAACTCGAACGCGCGCTGGCGGCCCACGCCTTGATGTCGGTCACCGATCTGGCGGGCGACATCCTCTACGCCAACGAGCGCTTCTGCAGCGTCAGCGGTTACAGCCGCGCGGAACTGCTGGGCCGCAATCATCGATTGCTGAAATCCGGTGTGCATGCGCCGGCTTTCTATGCCGATTTGTGGCGCACGCTCAAGAGCGGCCAGATCTGGGACGGCCTGATCTGCAACCGACGCAAGAACGGCGAGCACTACTGGGTGCAGTCCACCATGATGCCGCTGCAGAACCAGCAGGGCGATACGGTGCGTTACCTGTCACTGCGCACCGAGGTCACACGCCAGGTTGAATTGCGCAGCGGGCTCGAGGCCCTTGCGCTGGCCGATGCCGATGCGCCGTTCAGTGACATCGTGCAGGCGGTCGGCGCCGCGCTGCATGCGCAGAGCGTCGGCATCGTGCGCTGCGCGCCCGACGATGCCGAAGCGCAGGTATTGGCGCAATGGCGACCTGGCCTGTCGCCACCGCCGCTCGCGTATCGACTGCAGGGTACGCCCTTGGCCGTGACCTTGCGCAACGCCGCGCCGACGTTGCACATCATCGAAAACCCGTGGCGGGCGTTCCCCGACGCGCAGGGTTTTGTACTGCCGACGGCCAGCACCTATTACGCAGTGGCGCTGCGCGATCGCGGCGGCGAGGTGTGTGGGGCGTTGTACGTACAGGACGCCAGGGCGCGCGCGCAGTTCGATACCGAGAGCGCCCTGCTGATGGTGGCGGCGGTCAAGGCCACCGCCGCCATCCTGCGCGCCGCTGACCGCCGCCGTCTCGAGGAAAGCGAGGCGCGCCTGCGCACCCTCGTCAACAACGCGCCTGTCGGTGTGTTCATGACCGATGTCAGCGGCGCCATGACCTTCGTCAGTGAGCCGCTGCTGGCGCGTTACGGTCAGCCGGGACTGAATCTGCTCGGTGATGGCTGGCGGTCGCTGCTCAGCCCCATCGATGCCGAGCGTGCCGTCAACGCGTGGCGCACGTTCGTGCGCGGCGATGAACCGCGCTATCTCGATGAATTCCGGTTGCGCGGCGCGAGCGGCGAATTCGAAACGCTGCGGGCCAGCGTCTCACCGATAGTCGAGCACGGTCGGCGCATCGGTTATGTCGGCACGCTGGAGAACATTTCCAACCTGCGCGATCTCGAGCAACGCTTGAGCCAGGCGCACAAGATGGAGGCGCTCGGCGCGTTCACCGGCGGCATCGCTCATGACTTCAACAATATTCTCGCCAGCGTGCTCGGCTACGCGGGGCTGACGCGCAACCGTTTGCGCAAGTCCGCGCCCGAGGTGTTGGATGGCTACCTGGCCAATGTCGAAGCGGGCGTGTTGCGTGGCAAGGAATTGATCGAACGCCTGCTGGCTTTCAGTCGCAGCTCGCCCGACACCGAGCCGGCGCAATCGCTGCTCGCGCAGAGCGCGCTCAAGGACACCTGCGAACTTCTGCAGGCGGTGTTGCCGCCGACCATGCGTCTCGACGTCGACATCTCGCCGCGAGAACTGCGCATCGCCATCCGCGCCGTCGAATTGCAGCAGGTGCTGTTCAATCTCGTCATCAACGCGCGCGACGCCAACAGCGTGCACGGCATCATCGCCTTGAGTCTCGTGCCGGTCGCGGTGCAGTCGCAGATCTGTGTGTCGTGCGGCGCGCTGTTTCACGGCGACTATGCCGAGATCGCCTGCACCGACACCGGCATGGGCATTTCCGCCGAGACGCTGGCGCGCATCTTCGAGCCATTTTTCACCACCAAGCGCGAGCACGGTGGCACCGGCCTCGGACTCGCGATGGTGCACGGCATCGTGCATAGAAGCGCCGGCCACATCCTGGTCGATTCGACCGCCGGTCAGGGCACCAGTGTGCGCTTGCTGTTTCCCTGCGAGATGGTTCCTGACGCCCTTACGGTCAAAGATCCCGCGCCAACCCCGAACGTGGCCACCGCCATCAAGGCGCGTCGCATCATGCTGGTCGACGACGAGCGCACGGTGGTCGAGCCCGTCGCTGAAGTGCTGCACGGCTATGGCCACGCTATCCACAGCTATGTGTCACCGATGACGGCGCTGCGTGATTTGATTGCCGAGCCGCAACGCTACGACCTACTGATCTGCGACTTGATGATGCCGGAATTGACCGGTGAGGAGTTGGCGGCGGCGGTGCGCCGGGCCGGCCTGCGGCTGCCGATAGTGCTCTGTTCCGGCAGCGCCGATGCGCAACTGCTGGATCGCATGGCGCCGCTTTCGATAAGCGCGCTGCTCAACAAGCCGGTGGCTGTCGCGGAGTTGCTGGCCGCCATCGAGCAGGCCACGGCCGCGTTGCCGCTACTTTGAGATTCTCACCAGCAGGTGTGGTCGTCGTCGCGCCAGAAGGCACGCTCGGCGGCGACGCCGCTGGCCGGATCGGCGCAGAACGCCGCGCGATCGGCGTAGCCTTGATAGCGACCGTCGGCGAGGCGCCCATAACTATCGCCCATGACCAGCGCCTCTTTCAGATCGTGCGTGACGAACACCACGGTGCTGTTGCTCGCCGCGCACAGGGTCTTGCACAGGCGCTGCATGTCGGCGCGCGCCTGCGGGTCGAGATTGCTGAACGGTTCGTCGAGCAGCAGCAGCGCGGGCTGCACGACCAGCGCGCGGGCAAATGCCACACGCTGACGCTGACCACCGGACAGGCTGGCGGGGTCGCGACGCGCGAAGTCGTGCATGCCGAGCGCCGACAGCATGGCGCCGACCGTGGCCTTGAGGTCGCTGAGCGAGGCCCCGCGCAGGCGCAGTCCGAAAGCAATGTTCTCGAACACGTCGAGATGCGGAAACAGCAGTGGCTCCTGGTAGAGATAGACCGCGCCGCGCGCCTGCGTGGTGCTGGCGGTGACGTCGGTTTCGTTGATGTGAACGCTGCCGCTGTCCGCCGCGGTGAGGCCGGCGAGGATGCGCAGCAGCGTGGTCTTGCCGCAGCCCGACGCGCCGATCACGGCCAGTGTTCTGCCCCTGTCGAGGGTGAGAGTGACGTCGCTGAACACGGTGTGCTGGCCGTGACGTTTAGCGATACCGCTGACGCGCAGCCATGGCGCTTGCGCAGGACGGTTCATGGCGACGGCCCCTTCAGCAGCGCCGGTGACAACAGGCCGGGGCGCCACAGCAATGCCAGGAGCGGTGGCGTCAGCAGCAACAGTGCCGCCGTTGAAGCCAGGCGCAGATCGCCCCCGTTGAAATATTCGAAGACCTTGAAGCTCAGGGTCTCGACCTGGCCGGCGCCGACCAGGCGCACCAGGGCGAAATCGAACCACGACAGGAGCGCGGTTTGAAGCAGACACAGACCGACGATACCGCGCGCCAACGGCCAATGCAGGCGCCACCACAGCTGTGCGCCGTGCGCGCCGAGCGACATCGCGAGTTCAGCGAGCGCCAGGGTGTGCGGCGTCCAGTAGCCGCGACACAGCAACACCGCGTAGGCCGTCGCAAACGGCAACTGGGCGAGCACCACGCCCGCCGTGCTGCCGCTGAGATGGAGCGCCGCCCACGCTTGTCCGATGCCGATGGCGAACACCACCGGCGGTAGTGCATAGGGCAACAGGGCAAGCGCCATCCAGCGTTGCTCATGACGATGTCCCGCCACGGCCTGGCTGGTGAAAAACCCGATGACGGTGGCCGTCACCGCCACCACCAGCGCCAGCGTGGTCGACTGCAGCGCGGCGCTCGCGAGTGCCGCGCCCTGGTCACCGAAAACGCGCCATTGGTCGAGCTGCCAGGCCGATGGCCACAGCGTCGGATAGCGCCAGCTGCGCGCCACCGACAGCATGGCCAGCACGGCGAACGGCACCAGCATCACCAGCGTCATGGCGTGCAGGCCGAGTCGCGCGCAAGCCCGTTTCAGGCGCGTCGTCACGGCATGCGCCCATCGCGACGCGTGGTGCGCAGCTGCAGGAACGCCCAGCTGGCGAGCATCAACAGGAAATAAGTGCTCGCCATCGCATAGCCCAATGGTCGTTGCGCGAGATCGTAACCGGCCACCGCGCGCTGTATGGTCACCGCCACCATGCCCGGCTGCGCGGCGCCGATCAGCAGGGGCAGCTCGTAGGCGCCCAGCAAGGCCAGTCCATACACCGCCAGCACCGGCCGCGCGTGGCGCAGCAACAAGGGCAGTGCGATGCGCCGCCAGGCCTGCGCGCGATTCGCGCCGAGCGCCGCGCCTTGCTGCATGAGCGCCGCCAGACGCAGATGCGTGGCCAGGTTGTCGAACAGCAACAGCAGCAAGGGCGTGACCATCACGAGATGGGTGATGACGATGCCGCGACCGCCGGGATCGAAAATGAATGAGGGGAAATCCGCCGGCGTGGCGGTCCAGCCGAGCGCATGGGTCAGGCGCGACACGAAGCCGCTGTCGGCGAGCAGCGTGAAGGCCATCAGCGCCGCCACCACCGGCGGCACCGCCAGTGGCAGCAACAGCAGCCGCGCCAGCCAGCCATGGCGCACACGCTCGCCCAGCAGCGCGAACAGCGTCACGGCCAGCGCCACGGCCAGGCACAGGGTGATGACGGTGAGCGCGACGCTATAGATGAGCGACTGCCAGAATCCGCGCTGCGTGAACAAGGCGCGCCACGCCGCGACATCGAGGCCGGCCGCGGACGGCCAGTCGAGCATGCCGACGCTGTGGGCGAGTGTGAGCAGCAGGGCGAGCGCCACGCTGCCGGCGCACAGCAGTGCGAACAGTGGCAGCCACAGGCGGCCGTCAGTGGCCGAGGAAGTGTTCACGGAAATCCCGCTCCAGGTGCACCATCACTTCGGGACTCGGTTCGGCCAGCGCGCGGCCCTTGAGTGCGGCGCGCGGCGGCGCCCGTTCACGGCCGGGCAGTGTCGCAAAGCGTGTCGGCCACGGTGGCGGCAGGCGTTCGACGTCGAGCACGGTGCCGTCCCCCCATACACCGCTGCGCAACTTTTCATACTGCGCCTCGGGCGACTGCAGTTCATTGATGACGACCATCGCCGCCGCCTTGTGCGGCGAGCGCGCGACGATGCCAAGGTAGTGGGTGTTGGCGATGGTGCCGCTGTCCAGAGCATAGGCCTGCGCCGACGGCGGGAACAAACCGCTGGCGACTTTGTTGTCGGCCTCACCGTCATTCATGCTCATGGTGAAGTCCACCTCGCCGTTGGCGAACAGCGCGTGCAACTGCGCGACATCGCGCGGGAAGGTCTTGCCGGCGCGCCATAATGACGGCTGCACGTCGCGCAGCCATGCGAACAGACGCTCGCGTGCCGCGCCATAGCGCGCTTCATCGAACGGGCCGTCGAGCGCGCTGCGCTCATCACTCAGGCCAATCATCAGCGATTTGAGAAAACTCAAACCGGTGAAGGACAGATCGAACGTGAAGCGTCCCGGCTGCGCGTGTATCCATGCCGCCAGCGCAGTGACATCGCGCGGTGGCGCGCTGACCCGCGCAGTGTCCGTGATGAGCAGCAATTGCGCCGTGCCCCACGGCGCCTCGAAGCCCGCCACGTCCTGCTGAAAATCACGCGCGATGCGCGGATTGCGCCAATCGACATAGGCGTTGCCGGGCAGATATTCAGTGAACGGCCCGAACAGCGCCTGCTGCGCGCGCAGCTTGTAGAAATTCTCGCCGTTGATCCACACCAGGTCGAGATGGCTGCGCGTCTGGCCGGCCGCCAGTTCGTTGCCGAGCAGCACCGGCACATCGCCGGCCACCGGCACTATCGACAGCGTGATGCCGTAACGCTCACGCAGGCGTGGCGCGATGAACTGCTGCATGTAGCGGTTGATGGCGGGGTCGCCGGTCCACATGGCCATGCGCAGTTCGCTGCCGCGCGCCGCATCCACCAGCGCCGGCCACGCCAGCGTGCGCGGATCGACTTCCGGTGGCGCCTCGGGCGCGCAGGCCGCGCACAGCGCGAGCAGCAGGCAGGCCGCTGCGCGCGCTGTCAGGCGCCACGGCCCGCGCATGATCAGAAGTGATGACCGAGGCTGATCATGAAACTGCGTGGCAGTTCAGGCAACACGTCGGTCGAGCCGAAGTAACCACCGTCGAACACCGGCGAGAAATTTTCCTCGTCGGTGAGATTGAAGATCTCGGCGCGCACATCGCTGCGCAAGGCGCGGCAGTAGTAATGCAGTGCGGCGTTGAGCGTGAACTGCTCGCGTATGCGCACGGTGTTGAGAAAATCCAGGCGAAAGGCATTGGTGTACTGGCCGTTGAGGCTCATACCGACGCCGTTATCGAATTCATAACTCACAAGTCCCGACAACAGCACGCTGGGCAGACCCGGCACGCGGCGGTGGCTGGCGCCGAACACCGTGAAGCTCGGGCTGCCGACGCCGGTGCCGACGATGAGATCGGGCCGTGAATTGTCGAAGGCATCGTTGACGCTGCGCGAATCCTGGAACGCCACGGAATCATCGAAGCGGTTGTTGAGATAGCTGGCGCCGACAGACGCGTAGAGGTGATGGTCCGGACGCAACACCAGTTGGCTTTCGATGCCGCGTGTCAGGATGCCGCTGTTGCTGCCGTCGCGATTGCGCAGGCTGCGGCTTTGTTCGAAGAGCGCCACATCCGCATACCACGGGCTGTCGGTTGGCGCGAACTTCACACCCAATTCGAACAGTTGGCTGGCGGTATTGAAGTTGGCGGGATTGATGCGGTTGCCGGCGCCGAGCACGAAGCCGCCGCCGAGACTGTTGGACGTCGACTCGCTGTAGCTGACCGTGAAATAGCTGGTCAGCGACGGCAGCCACTGGTACTGCAGGCTGAAGTTGGTGCTGGCGAGCAGGGCGTGGGCGCTGTCGCTGGCGGCGTCGACGCCGGGCGGCGGCGCGCCGTCGCGCGCCGTCACCCACAGCCAGTCGCCACGCGCGCCGACCAGCGCGCGCCAGCGCGCCGACAGCTGCATGTCCTGCTGCAGGAACAGGCCGAGCTGATAGTGGCTGGAATCCGTGGTGTCGGAGAGCATGAAATCGCCGGCGCCATCGCCATTGCGGTCGTACTGCGCGCCGGGCGAGACGAACAGGCCGGGGCGCAATTCCACCAGTGCGGCGCGCTGTGCGGCATTGAGCGGAATGCGGCGGTTGTGCAAGGGCCCGCTCAAGTCGACCGGGTTGTCCGCTTCGGTGTCGAACTGGCTGAAACCCTGCACCTCGTGAAAGCGAAAATCGACACCGATGTTGCTCTGCTGGCGGGTGTCGAGACCCAGCAGCGGCAAGGCGTAGTCGGCTATCAGTTCCAGGCGGTCTTCGACGGTGTCGGCGCCGTCGATGATTTCGACGAAACTGTTCCGTGCCACTTCCTCGCGCGCGAGATGCTGGTAGTGCGCGCGGTTCTCGAGGCGCAGTCCGTTGTCGAAACGATGGGAAAGACGCAGGCCGGCGTTATAACTGTCGGCGCCGTTGCGATCGTCGGGGTCGGTATACACGCGGCTGCGCGGCAGTTCGACCACGCCGCTCGGGCTCACCACCGCACCGGCGCCCGGCACGCGTGAGCCGGCGGCGGTGACGCCCTGGCCGCTGATGTAGCGTCCATGATCAATCAGATCCTGGGTGGCGCGATTCCAGCCGGCGTTGTCGGTGAAGTTGACGTTGAAATATTCGAAGTGCGCGTCGAGCAGTGTCTGGCCGTCGGGGCGCAGGCGATAGGCAGCGTAAAAATCCTGACTGTCGTAGCGGCCGTGATCGTAGAAGCTGTCTTCGTTGCGATTTTCGATGGCGACACGCACCGCCGAGTGTCCCGCTTGCAGTGGCGTCGAGTAATCGAACTGTTCGCGAAAGCGGTCCCAGCTGCCACCCTGTACGCGCACACTGCCGTGGCGGGCATCGAGATCCGGGCGCTTGGGCGCGAGTTCGACGAAGCCACCGACGCGCTGCGTGGCGCCCAGCACCACCGGCGGCGGACCCTTGACCACGTTGAGCTGCTCAAACGCATTGAAGGACAGCGGCAGGCCGAGACCATTGTTGCCGCCCTGGCGACGCAGACCGTCGACGAAGATCTCGCCGAGCTGGCCGCGAATGCTGGGCAGGCTCGCCATGCCGAAAGTGTTGGCGCCGTAGAGATTGGGCGCGACGCGCGACAGGTCGTGGATGTCGGTCACACCGAAGCGTTCCATCAACTCAGGCGTCAGGCTGGTCACGGCGCGCGGGGTGTCCTGCACGCTGCGGGCATCGCCGAAAGGGCCGTCGAGCCTGAGTTCACTGGGCAGGGGCATTGCCTGTTGCCCATCGCGCCAACCGCTGACGGTGAGCTTTTCAATGGCGTCCGCGGCCGTGGCGGACAGCGGTAACAGCACGGACAGCCACGCCAGGCGCCAATGGGTCGGACGATGCATGCGGGGGCGGTCTCAGTCGAAGTGGGCAGGGGTCACGACGCTGATTGTAGGAGGGAATGAATGTCAGACTGAAGTCTGACCCACATTAAATCCACTGATTCTGTGGCTCAGACTTCAGTCTGACATTCAAGAGCACGAATTGACCGGCACGAAGGGCGGAGCCGGGGCTCCGCCCTCGGGCCTCAGCCGGCCGAGCGCGCGCGCGCGGCGCCCGCGCCTATCTTGTCCGTGAAGTTCGGCCACACCTTCTCGGTCAAGAGTTCGAGGCTGCGCATGCACGCGTCCTGCGGCATGTGGTTGTAGATGAACATCCAGAAGTAATCGACCGGCAACACTTTCAGCAACGCTTCGAGCTTGCGGTTGACGGTGTCGACGCTGCCGTGAATCACGAGGCCGCGGTCCGACAAGGTCTCGAAGCATGCCGGCGGATCGAACGGCCCTTCGCCCGGCGCCGCGACCGCGGCATTGAAGCCAAACGGCACGAAGAAGTTGTTCCAGATGAAGCTGCCGGCTTCGCGTGCGATGGCTTCGGCTTCGGCATCGGTGTCGGCGACGATGATCTCACGGCTCATGGCCATGCCTTGGCCGAACTTGTAGTTCTTGCCGGCCGCATTGGCGGCTTCCATGCCAGCGATGAAATGCTCTTTGACGACATCGAGGTGGGTCATGATGGTGACCGGCACGATGCCGCGCTCCATGCCCCATTTGATCGAACGCTCGGACGTGGCGAACGGCATGAACAGATCGGGAATGCGTTTCTCGAAGGTCGGCGGCGCGATGCCGATTTCGCTGATCTCGTCATTGTCGTTGATGCCGCGACCGTATTTGCGCGTGACCTCGGCCGCCGGCCACTTGATGTTCGGCGTCGGGATCTGCCAGTGCTTGCCCTGGAAGTTGAAGGTGTCCTCGGTCCAGGCCTTCTGCAGGATGTCGAAGTGCTCTTCGAACAGGGAGCGCTTGAGCTCTTCGTAGTCCGAGCCCGTACCGGGCGTGCCGAGCCCGACCTGCTGGCCGAGCACGTTCACCCAGCGCGGCTGGTAGCCGCGTGCAAATCCGGCGAACACGCGCCCTTCCAGCATCTGCGACAGCATGGCGATGTTTTCCGCCAGGTTGATTGGGTTCTGCGAGGGCAGCACGTTGCCGAGCTGGCCGAACTTCATGCGCTCGGTCTTGAGGCCGAAGTAGAGGTCGAGCATCACCGGGTTGGTCGACACTTCTTCGCCTTCGACATGGAAGTGGTGCTCGGTGAAGCCGGCGCCGTAGTAGCCATGGCCGTCCATGTAGCGCACTTGTTCGGTGATTTCAGCCAGCATGCGCTGGTACAGATCGGTTCGCTTGCCGGCCATGCCGGCCACGATTTCATGTTTGCGGCCGACGGACGGCAGGTAGAAGGCTCCGACTTCCATGGGGGTTTTCCTCGAAGTTTGCGTTGATTGAGGCTGGGCCGGCGCGCATCGCGCCGGGCGGCGCAGGCGCCGCGGCCCGTGACGGCGCACCGTACTCCGGTGGTATCCGGCCGCAAGGCGGGCGCCGCTGCGCTGGGCGCGCCTGTCCCGCCCTGACACAAAAACTGTCGCAATCTGGGACATTGTGCCGCCCTCGGGCAGTCGTGCGCGTTGCCCCGTTCGGCAGCGCACACCATACTGCAGCGCATCCTCGATACAGCGACTGCGCCCCACGGCGCATCTCACGCCAGCGTCGGCTGGCCCAGGGTTTCCTATGCAACAAGCCGATCTCGGGCGCACCCGGCGCCAGTCCAGCAAGCTTTATCGCAACAAGGTCGAACGCGCCTGGGAGGCCATGGCCAGCAGTGGTCAACTGGTCGACCCGGGCCTGCGCGATCTGGTCAGCGAGTCGTGGCGGCGCTGCCTGCAGCATGGCATCGAACCCGGCTCGACCTTGCCGCCGTGCGCGGTCGATGACGAGGCGCGCCTCGAGGGCCTGCGCGAAATCAATCATGAGCTGCTGCTCGCTTCGCAGAACACCTGGCGTCTGCTGGCCGACCTGCTCAACGACACCGAGGGCATGCTGCTGGTGACCGATCCGCGGGGCGTCATCCTCGACGTCAGCGGCAGTCCCAGCGTCAAGGACCGCGCCGCCGAGATCTTCATTCGTGCCGGCTACGAATGGAGCGAGCCGGGCGCCGGCACCAATGCGGTCGGCACCGCCATTGAAATCGGTCAGGCCGCCGAGGTGGAAAGCGTCGAACACTTCTGCGCCATCGCCAAGGACTGGGCCTGTGCCGCGGTGCCGGTGCGCGACAGCGTCGATGGTTCCTTGATCGGGGTCGTCGACGTCACCACTTTCGGCGCCACCCAGCACGGCCATTCACTGGCCCTGGCCACCGCCGCCGCGCACCAGGTCGAACAGACCCTGCATGCACGCGAACTCGCGCGCAACGTGCAGCTCATGCAGTGGTATCAATCGAATTTTCCGCGCTGGTCGCACCACGCGCTGATGTTGCTCGACCGCAAGGGCCGCATCGTCACCAGCAACGGTCACGCGCAATCGCTGTTTCGTGATCACGCCCTGCTCGATCGACTGCAACGCGGTACGCCGCTCGTCGAACTCGAGCGCGGCGCGACTGCCGGTGATTGCCTGCGCAACCTGCCGGCGCAACTGCGCGCCCTGGCGCTCGAAGGCTACGGCAACGGCAACGAGTGGCAGGGCGGCCTGCTGGTGCTGGACGGTATTCGGCGCGCCACCGCCAGCAAGGCCGGCGCGCAGGGCGGCATCGTCGGTGCGCCCGGCGAATGGGCGGAAAAATTCCGCAGCATCGTCGGCGACAGCCCGGCCATGAGCGACCTCAAGCGCCAGGCGCTGCGCGTTGCGCGCGCCGCCGCGCCGGTGCTGATGCTCGGCGAAACCGGCAGTGGCAAGCTGGCGCTGGCGCGCGCCATACACGATGCGTCCGGCCGCGCACGCGGACCGTTCGTGGCGATCAAATGCGACGTGCTCAATCGCGAGACCGCGGCCAGCGAATTGCTCGGCTACGAAGGCGGGGCCTTTAACGGTGCTCTGCCCAAGGGCCAGGGCGGCAAATTCGAAGAAGCCGATGGTGGCACCTTGTTCCTCGATGAAGTTGGCGCGCTGCCGGCCGAGTTGCAGGTGCAGTTGTTACGCCTGGTGCAGGAGCAGAGCGTATTGCGCCTCGGCGGCAGTCGCGAACGGCCGCTGTCGGTGCGCGTCATCGCGGCAGCGGATCAGGATCTCGAAGCGGCGGTGGCGGAGGGGCGTTTCCGGCGCGATCTCTACTATCGGCTGCGGGTGCTGCTGTTGGCGATCCCGCCACTGCGCGAACGCGCCGGCGATATTGTGAGCCTCGCCGAGACCTTCATCCACGAATTGAATGAGCAATACGGCCTGGGGCCGAAGCGCATCGGCGACGATTTGCGTGCGGTGCTGGAAGGCCATGGCTGGCCGGGCAATGTGCGTGAACTGCGCGCGGTGGTCGAGAGCATGTACGTGCTGTCGGAAAACGATCTCTTGTGCAGCGCCGACCTGCCGCCCGACCTCGCCGTCACCCGGCCGGCGCCGGCGGCATCACTGCAGACCATCGCCGATCTCGAACGCGATGCCATTGCGCGCGAACTGGTCGCCCAGGCCGGCAATCGCTCGCGGGTGGCACGGGCGCTGGGCATTTCGCGCAGCACTCTGTATCGCAAGCTGGTGGAATATTCGCTGGAATAA
The DNA here is from genome assembly GCA_020849475.1 of Gammaproteobacteria bacterium. Lineage (GTDB taxonomy): Bacteria > Pseudomonadota > Gammaproteobacteria > JADJYF01. The sequence goes on along the minus strand of JADLGE010000074.1, from coordinate 28,565 downwards.
ACGTCCGTCGAAGGTGCGAATTCATTCGCACCTTCGAGGCTGCGCGCCCCGTCGAATGTCAGACTTCAGTCTGATATTCGCCAGCGCTTAAGCCCCGATCCCCGCATCACGACGTCTCGCGCGCAAGGCCAGCAGCGCCACGCTCGAGACCAGCAGTGGCAGTGATGCGGGCGCCGGCACCGGCGCGACGTTGACCGCGATGAATTCGGCGCTGCCGGCCGAGAACTCACAGCAGGTGTCGATATCATCGATGAAGAAATTGGCCTTGCCGGTGTTGAAGACCGCGCGCCCGTTGCTATCGATGAAAGATAATTCTTCAATGCCGTTGATGAAGGCCGTGAACAGGCCACTGCCGCCGTCACGCGTGATGCGCAGAGTCAGCGGCTGATTGGGAGCGAAGCTCGACACAGGGCTGTCGATGAAGTGCTGCGGGCCGCCGGCGTGTTCGACGAACTGCAGGTGACTGGCGAAGCTGTACAGGCCTTCGTCGGTGTCGCGCCCTTCGAAGTCGACTATCTTGCGCCAGCTCACGCCCGCGCCAACGCTCTCGAAAGAAAAGCGCAGGGTGAGATCGTAGCTGGCCGCGTCGACACCGCTTAATTCCAATGTCAGGCCCTGGTTGCCGCCAAAGACATAATTCCCGCCCACCACGCTGCCGCCATGAGCGACCAGCGTCGGACCGCTGCCGAGGCTGTCATCGAGATTGCCGTTGAAGTCGTAGAGTGATGCCGCGTTGGCGGCCAGTGATGAAGCGAGCAGGCTTGCAAGCAAAGCGCCCTGCGCCCAGTGCTTATCCATGGTGAAGTCTCCCTGATGTTGTTCTTGGCCCATGGTAGGCACGGGCAGCGTGCGGCGCGCGGCTGCGTAGTGTGAAGGTCTGCACAATACGGCGATGCGAGCGTCGCGGTGGTCTCAGGGGGCGGCGGTGGCAAATACCTCGTTGGCGATGCGCAGGGCGTGCTCGACGAGCGGATAGCCGCAGTGGGGCACGAGGTTGAGCAGCACCTCGGTGATCTCGGCGCGCGTCGCGCCGGTATTGAGCGCCGCCAGCACATGCACGCGCAGCGGTGTTGCCATCACTTGATTGCCGACCGCTGCGAAGGCCGCGCAGGCGGCCAGTTCGCGCGTGCGCAGCGAAATCGCGTCGCGCGCAAACACATCGCCATAGGCATGCTCGAGGATGGCATGGCCGATGTCGGGCGCGAGGTCGTCGAAAGCCGCGATGACCGTGGCGCCGGCGCTGCGCGAAGTCTGACTCATCACTTCGAGGCCGCGCGCGTGGCGCGCGTCGCGTTTTTCCATGGGCGCCGCGCCGACGGAGGCCGGTGCGGCGGCGCCATGCGCCACACCGCGTTTGAAGACGGCCGTGGCGGTGGTGATGGCATTGAGCGCGGTCGGAAAGCCGGCGTAGATGGCCAGTTGCATGAACGCTTCGGTCAATTCGGTTGTGCTGACGCCGGCGCGTAGCGCACATTCGACATGCCGCTCCAGCGCCACGACGCGATTGCCGGCGGTCGCGATCATGGTGACGATGGCGAGTTCGCGGGTGCGCGCGTCCAAGCCTTCGCGGCTGAAGATTTCGCCGTATTCGAAGGCCACCGTCCACTGCGCGAAGACCGCGCTCTGCGCCTGCCATTCGGCCTCGCTGGCATCGGCGTCGCCGAGCATGCGCGCCATCGCCGCGCGACCCGCGGCAAAGCTCGCGCTGCCGTCGTCCTCTCGCGGCGCGACGCGCGCCTGCTCGATGCCGCGCTCCTTGAAGATGTCGCGCAGCAGTGCGATGGCGTGAATCGCGACCGGGAAGCCCAGCACCGCGATACTGACGAACAAGAGTTCAATCAGCGTGCGTGGTTCACCGCCGGCATTGAGATAACCGACCATGTGATAGCGCAGTTGTCTTTCGGCATTGCGATGACCGAGCAGTGCGGCGACCGTCACCACCTGGCGCAGCGGCAGGGCGAGACCGTCACGCGCAATGACATCGCCATAGGCGAATTCGACAGTCAGCCGCGCGAGGTCTGGCGCGGTCTCGGCCGCGGCTTTCAATTGCACGTCGTAATCGGGTCCACCGATACGTCGCAGTACGTCGATGCCGCGCGCGTAGCGTTGGGCGTTGGTCAGTTCCGTCATGTTCGTGCCGACTTGCGGGGCGCCGCTAACCGGCGCTCGCGATCGCCGCTGCCGCGCCGCCTTCCGTTGCCGCGGGCAGCGGCCAGCCAATGCAGGAGTCATGGGCGCGGAAGTTGCGCAGCCACCACGCCCAGTCTTCCGGCACCAGGCCAAACGGATCGGCATGCTGCAGTTCGCGCGCCGCCCACACCGGCCAATGGGGATTGGACAAGGCCGGACGCCCGAGCAGCACGAGATCGATCAATTCTTCGCGAATGACGCGGTCGGCCAGCGCCGGAATGCCGAGATTCCAGCTGGTCGCGACCGGCATGCCGAGTTCGCGGCGCAAGCGCGCGGCCCGGTTGAGCATGAAGCCAATCTCGGCAAACGGCCTTTCCTGCATGTCGTCGGTATTGAAGCCCATGCTGAGGTCGGCGAGATCGAGGCCGTGCTCTTTCATCATGCCGACCGCGATGATCGCTTCGTCGAACTGCACACCCTGCGGATTGAGATCGTCCGAGCCTAAGCGCATGGTCAGCGGCAGTCGCTCCGGCCACACTGCGCGCACCGCGTCGATGGCTTCGAGATGAAAGCGCACGCGGTTCTCGAGACTGCCGCCGTATTCATCGTGGCGTTGATTGGCGAGCGGCGAGAAGAAGCTCGCGCCGAGATAGCCGTGGGCGAAATGCAATTCCAGCCATTCGAAACCGGCGTCGACGGCGCGGCGCGCGGCGTCGGCATAGGCGCGGTGGATGGCCTTGATCTCGTCGCGCGTCAGTTCATGCACCGGGTACTGGTACTTGCCGCCGTAGGGAATCGCGGAAGGACCGACCACCTGCCAGCCGTCGGGGTGATCGGGCGGCAATTGCGCGCCGCCTTCCCAGGGTTTGACTTCGCTGCCCTTGCGACCGGTGTGGCCGAGCTGGATGGCGGCGACCGCGCCCATGTCTTTGATGATATCGGTGACGCGACGCATGGCCGGGATCTGCGCATCATCGTACAGCCCTGCACAGCCGACACTGGTGCGGCCATCGGGGGTGATGGCGATTTGTTCGGGGAACACCAGGCCAAAGCCGCCGGCCGCGCGCGAGCCCATGAGCATGACGTGAAAATCGTTCATGAGACCGTCGACCGAGCGGTACATGGTCATCGGTGACATCGCGATGCGATTGCGCAGGGTCACGCCCTTGAGCGTATAGGGGCTGAAAAGGTCAGGCATGGCGGGTCCTCGCGAAGCTCGCCGCAGGATAAGGGCTGGCTTCGCGCGCCGGCAAGCGTCACGGCAGGCAGCAAACGCGACGCAGTCTGCGACAATGGCCCATGGACCACATCGCCGTTGTCGTCGTCACTTACAACCGCCGCGCCTTGCTGCTGGAATGTCTGTCCGCGCTGCTGGCACAAAGCCGTGCGCCGACGCGCATCCACGTCATCGACAATGCCTCGACCGATGGCACACGAGACGCCTTGCAGGTCGGCGGCTGGCTGCAACGCACCGAGATTGACTACCTCTGCCTGCCGGACAACCTCGGTGGCGCCGGCGGTTTCGCCGCGGGCCTCGAGCGTGCCCTCGCGCAGGGCGCTGATTGGGTGTGGATGATGGACGACGATGCGCGGCCAGCGGCCGATGCCTTGCAGGCCTTGCTGGCGGTGGTGCCCGATACGCGCAACGTTTACGGCTCGACGGCGGTGGCCGGTGAGCGCCTGGCGTGGACCATGACGCTTGCCGCCAGCGGTGGGCGCGTCACCGCCGTCGCCGAGTTGCCGGCGCAGGCGGAGGTCGAGTTCGTGCCTTTCCTCGGCATCTTCGTGCATCGCGAGCTGGTGGCGCGTATCGGTCTGCCTGCTGCCGAGTTCTTTCTTGCCGCCGACGACCTCGAGTATTGCCTGCGCGCGCGTCGCGCCGGCGCGCGCTTGCTGATGGTCGCCGCCAGCCGCATCGAACATCCGCCGTCGCAGAGTTACCGACTGACGCTGCCCGGCAAGACCTTGCATTGCCTGACCCTGCCGCCGTGGAAGCGCTACTACGACACGCGCAACCGCATTTTCGTCGCGCGCCGGCATTTTGGTCTGCGCCTGTTCACCGCAACCTTGCCGAGCATCGCGCTGCGCTTGCTGGCGACGCTGTGGCATGAGCCGCGGCGGCTCGCGCAGTGCTGGGCGACCTTGGCCGGCGTCATCGACGGACTCGCCGGGCGCGGCGGCCGGCGCCACCAGTGCTGGCGTCTCGGCGCCTGAATCCCCGGCAAAACTTGATCGCACTCAAAGAAGTGTTTTATTTGCATCTTTAAAGAGGTATTTAAATTGAATCTTTAATTGCCGCGGCCGACACTTGGGACGGATTCAAACGTTGTCCCTGCGAGGCAATCATGCAACCCACTCGAAAACTCTGGACTTGGCTGGGCGTCGTCTTCGTCGCCTCATTTGCGGTGCTTGGCTGGATAGGTCGCGAGATCTATCTGAAGGCGCCCCCCATCCCCACCGCCGTCGTCAGCAGCGACGGCGACAAACTCTACACCGGCGCGCAGATTCAACTCGGTCAGCGCGTATGGCTGGCGGCCGGCGGTCAACAGCTCGGCACGGTGTGGGGCCACGGCAGTTATGTCGCGCCCGACTGGTCGGCCGATTGGCTGCATCGCGAGGCGACCTCGCTCGCCGAGATCTATGCGCAGGCCGACTATGCCGCGGCCTACGCGAGCCTGGCCGCGCCCGGCAAGGCCGCGGTCGACGCGCGCGTGCGCCAGGAAATGCGCCACAACGCCTACGACCCGGCGAGCGGCACGCTCACGGTGACGAAGCAGCGTGCACAGGCCATACGCGAAGTCGCCGCCCATTACGCGGGCTTGTTCGCCACCGAGCCGAGCCTGGAAAAACTGCGCGACCAATACGCCATGACGGATGACCTGGTGCCAGCTGCCAGCGACCGCGCGGCCTTGACCGGCTTCTTCTTCTGGTCTTCGTGGGCGGCCGCCACCGACCGGCCCGGAGAAAGCGGGCTGTCCTACACCAGCAACTGGCCGCACGAGGATCTGGTCGGCAACAATCTCACCACCGGCAGTGCGGTGTGGACCTTGGTCAGCATCATCCTGCTCATCGGCGGTATCGCCGGCATGCTGTGGTATCACTCGGCCCATGATGAAGGCGCGGACCCGCAACCGCCGAGCCACGACCCGCTGTTCGGCGCCACGCCGACGCCGTCGATGCTCGCCACGCGCAAGTATTTCTTCGTGGTCGTCGCCCTGTTCCTGGTGCAGATCGGCGTCGGTGCGTTGACCGCGCATTACGCGGTCGAAGGGCGCGCGTTCTTCGGCTTGCCGCTCGGCGACATCCTGCCTTACTCGATGAGCCGCAGCATCCACACCCAGTTCGGTGTGTTCTGGATCGCGACCGCGTGGCTCGCCACCGGCCTCTACATCTCGCCGCTGCTGGCGGGGCACGAGCCGCGCTATCAGAAGCTCGGCGTGGACGTGTTGTTCTGGGCGCTGATCTTCGTGGTCGCGGGTTCGACTGCCTGCGCGTGGCTCGGCGCCTTGCAGCGCCAGGGCGTCGAGTTCTCGTTCTGGCTCGGCTCGCAGGGGCTCGAATACACCAACATGGGCCGCATCTGGCAGGTGCTGCTGTTCGTCGGACTCATGCTGTGGCTGACCTTGATGGGCCGCGCGCTGTGGCCGGCCTTGCAGCGTCCATCGGAGAGCCGTGGCCTGGTGGCGATGGTGTTCCTGTCGGCGGTCTGCATTGGACTGTTCTACGCTGCGTCCCTCGCCTGGGGCCGCAACACCCATTACGCGATGATCGAATACTGGCGCTGGTGGCTGGTGCATCTGTGGGTGGAAGGTTTCTTCGAAGTGTTCGCGACCGCCGTCATTGCGCTGTTGTTCACGCGTCTGGGGCTGGTGCGCACCGCCAGTGCCAACCGTGCGATCGTGATGGAAACCATCGTGTTCCTTTTCGGCGGCATCCTTGGCACCTTGCACCACCTTTACTGGACCGGCACTCCGACGTCCGTGATTGCCGTCGGCGCGGTGTTCTCGGCGCTGGAAGTGGTGCCGCTGGCGTTGCTCGGCACGGAAGGCTGGAAGACCTATCAACGCAGCCGCGCGGCGCCGTGGGTGGCGACCTATCGCTGGCCGATACTGTTCTTCGTCGCGGTCGGCTTCTGGAACACGGTCGGCGCGGGTCTGCTGGGCTTTGCCATCAATCCACCGGCTTCGCTGTACTACGTGCAAGGGCTCAACATGACGCCGGCCCATGGCCACGCGGCCCTGTTCGGTGTGTATGGCATGCTCGGCATTGGACTCATGCTGTTCTGCCTGCGCGGTCTGTATGCGCACGCCCACCATTCCGATCGCCTGTTGAACTGGACCTTCTGGTCGCTCAATGGCGGGCTCGCGATGATGGTGTTCCTGTCACTGTTGCCGGCCGGCATCTATCAGGCCTGGGCCAGCGTCAGTCACGGCCTGTGGTATGCGCGTTCTCCCGAACTCATCCACTCCAAGGTGATGGAAGGCCTGGTGTGGCTGCGTGTGCCGGGCGATATCGTGTTCGCCATCGGCGGTGTGCTGTTGGCCTGCTACGCGGCGCGCCTCTTGTGGCAACCGCGCGGCAAGGCGCTGCCCCACGGCCACGCCCATTCGGTATGAGTTGCACTTAGACTCTGCGACTGTCGGGCGGCACGGGCCGCCCGACGCCTGACAAGGAATGCGCCATGCGTCTGACCAGCTTCACCGACTACAGCTTGAGAGTCCTCATGTATCTCGGCACCGATCCCGAGCGACGCGCGACCATCGCCGAAATCGCCAAGGCCTTCGACATCTCGCGCAATCACCTCATGAAGGTCGTGCAGTTTCTCGGCCAGGAAGGCTTGCTCACCAATGTGCGCGGCCGCAGTGGCGGGATTGAACTCGCCCGTGCGCCGCAGTCCATCAGCATCGGACAGGTGGTCAGAGCGGCCGAGGGTGATGCGCGGGTCGCCGAATGCTTCGACCGCAAGTCCAATACCTGTAGCATCGTCAAAGCCTGCCGCCTGCGCGGCGTGATGGCCGAAGCGGCGGATGCCTTTCAGGCGGTGCTGGACAAATACACCCTGGCCGATCTGCTGGTGAACCAGAAGGCGCTGGCCAAGGTTCTTCTGCGATCTTCTGTGGGTCAGACTGAAGTCTGACCCACAATTGGCTAATACTGCACGCGCCGCGTGAAGCCGCCGTCCACCACCAGGTTCGCGCCGGTCACGAAACTCGCGGCCGGGCTTGCCACGAACACCACCGCGTTCGCCACTTCCGCCGGCGTGCCCATGCGGCCCATGGGATTTTGCGCGAGCGCCGCTTCGTAGATGGCCGGCATGTCACGTTTGCGCGCGCCCCACACGCCATCGTCGAAATAGATGGTGCCGGGCGAGACGGTGTTGGCGCGGATGTTCTTGGGCGCGAGCTGGGTGGCGAGATTCGACATGTAGTTGATGACCGCCGCTTTCACCGCGTTATAGGCGCGTGGCCCGCCGAAAGCTTCGAGCGCGGCGGTCGATGACACCGCGACGATGGACGCGCAGGCCGATTTTTCCAGGTGCGGCAGCGCCGCTTCGACCGTACGCACGGTGCCGAGCACGTCGATTTCCATGCCCGCGCGCCAGCTGTCCTCGCCCGGTGCGCCGGCCAGCGCGCTGACATTCGCGACCACCACATCGATACCGCCGAGCGCGTCGACGCTGGCCGCGACCCAGGCATCGACTGCCTCGCGACTCGCGACATCGGCGACGCCGCCGCAGACCTTGACGCTGGCGCCACCCAGGGCCTGCAGCGCGGCGACCGCGCTCGTCACCTCGTCGGCCCGGCGTGCGCAGATCGCCACCGCGCAACCTTCGCGCACCAGTTGTTCGGCGATGGCGCGACCAATGCCACGCGTGGCGCCGGTCACTATCGCGCGCTTGCCCTTGAGTCCGAGATCCATAGCCTTTACTCCCCGTGATTCGTGTGGTGATGACGGCCGTGCCTGGTGTTCCAGGCCGTGACCAGCAGGCTTCGACTATAACGATGCGCACGGCCTGATACGAGACGAATGCTATAGTCCCGCGCGGTCCCTGCGCATCGAACAGGAGCGAGCATGAAAACCACCCGCTTAGGCACACTTGAAGTGACAGTCATTGGTCTCGGCTGCATGAGCATGTCGCAGTCCTATGGCGAGGCCGACCCGGCGGAATCGGAGCGCACCCTGCACCGCGCCCTCGACATGGGCGTGACCTTTCTCGATACCGCCAATGCCTATGGCATGGGCCACAATGAAGAACTGCTGGGGCGGGTGCTTGGCAGCCGGCGCCACGAATTCAAACTCGCGACCAAGTTCGGCATCGTCAAATTCCCCGACGGCAAGCGCGGCATCGACGGCGACCCGGCGCAGGTCGCGGCGCGCTGCGAGGAAAGCCTGCAACGCCTGCGCACGGACTACATCGATCTCTACTACCTGCACCGGCTCGACCCCAAGGTGCCGATAGAAGACACCGTCGGCGCCATGGCCGCGCTGGTCAAAGCCGGCAAGATTGGCCACATCGGGCTGTCGGAGATCTCGTCCAAGACCCTGCGTCGCGCCCATGCCGTGCATCCCATCAGCGCCGTGCAGTCGGAATATTCGCTGTGGACGCGCGACCCTGAAAGCCATGTGCTGCCGACCTGCCGAGAACTCGGCATCGGTTTCGTGCCCTTCAGTCCGTTGGGGCGCGCCATGCTGACCGGCCGTGTGAACGACGAACATTGGCTCACGACCGATCTGCGACACGACATGCCGCGCTTCATCGGTGACAACTTCAAGCGCAACCGTGCGCTGGTCGCCGAACTCGAAGCATTCGCCGAAGCGCGCGGCCACAGCGCCGCGCAGGTAGCCCTGGCGTGGCTGATAGCGCAGGGCGCGGGCATCGCGCCGATACCCGGCACCAAGCATGTCGCTTATCTCGAAGAAGACATGGCAGCCGCCGACATCACGCTGACGGCGGACGAAGTGCGGGCCCTGGATGAAATGTTCGCGCCGGCCAAGGTCGCCGGGCATCGCTACACGCCGGCGCTGGCGGCATCGATAGACAGTGATTGATACAGCGCAAGGTTCGGCGAACGACATGCGCATCGTTATACTGAAGCCCCCATCATTGCGACCCGACTTCAACGCATGAGCAAATATCGAATCGCCGTCATCCCCGGTGACGGCATCGGCACCGAAGTGATGCCGGAAGGTGTGCGGGTGCTGGACGCCGCCGCGCGTCGTTTCGGCATCGATTTTCAGTGGGACTGGTTCGATTTCTCGAGCTGCGCCTATTACGCGCGTCACGGCAAGATGCTGCCGGACAACTGGTTCGAGTTGCTCAGCGCTTACGACGCTCTCTATTTCGGCGCGGTGGGCTGGCCCGACGCGCTGCCGGATCACATCTCGCTATGGGGCTCGCTGCTCTTGTTCCGGCGCGAGTTTGATCAATACGTGAACCTGCGCCCGGTGCGCCTGCTGCCCGGCATCAAGAGTCCGCTGGCGGACAGAAAGCCGGGCGAAATCGACTTCCTGGTGGTGCGCGAAAACACCGAAGGTGAATACACCAATGTCGGTGGGCGTCTGTTTTCAGGCACCGAGCGCGAAGTCGTGATCCAGGAAACGGTCATGACCCGCACCGGCGTCGATCGCATTCTGAAATATGCATTCGAGCTCGCTGCGAAGCGGCCTGCCCGCCATCTGACCTCGGCCACCAAGTCCAACGGTCTTTTCATCAGCATGCCTTACTGGGACGAGCGCGTGGCGGCGATGGCCGCCAACTACCCTGGCATCAAGCTCGACAAGTTCCACATCGATATCCTGAGCGCGCACTTCGTGCTGCATCCCGACTGGTTCGACGTGGTGGTGGCGAGCAACCTGTTTGGCGACATCCTCTCGGATCTCGGGCCGGCCTGCACCGGCACCATAGGCGTGGCGCCGTCGGGCAATATCAATCCCGAGCGTCGCTATCCAAGTCTGTTTGAACCGGTGCATGGCTCCGCGCCGGATATCGCCGGCAAGGGCATCGCCAATCCCATTGGCCAGATCTGGTGCGGCGCGATGATGCTCGATCATCTCGGCCATGCCGAGGCCGGCGCGGCGGTGCTGGCGGCCATCGAAGACGTATTGCGCGCCGGACCGCGCGATGCGCCACTGACGCGCGACATCGGCGGCACCGGCACCACGCAGGATCTCGGACAGGCGATCACGGCGCAGGTCGCGCTGGCGGCGCACTAAGGCAAGACAAGAGGCGCACCATGGTTATCGATCCGAAATCGACCGAACCTTTCAACATCTACAAACTGCTGATCGGTTCGATACTGCCGCGACCCATCGCCTTCGTCTCGACCATGGGCGCCGATGGCATCTACAACCTCGCGCCCTTCAGTTTCTTCACCGCCGTCAGCGCCAATCCGCCGTGCATCGCCTTCGCGCCGATGCTGAGCCTCGCTGCCAAGCGCAAGGACACCCTCAACAACGCCGAGCGTCTTGGCGAATTCGTGGTCAACGTGGTGTCGGAAGACATCGTGCGGCCGATGAACGAGACCTCGGCGGAATTTCCGCCCGAGGTCGACGAGTTCGAAGTGTCGGGCCTGACGCCCGTGCCCAGCGATCTGGTCGCGGTGCCGCGCGTCAAGGAATCGCACATTGCCATGGAGTGCAAGCTTCGACAGATAGTCGAGATGAGCAGCCTGCCGCTCGGCGGTTCATTGGTGATCGGCGAAGTGGTGCGCTTCCACATCGACGATGAATACTTCGACGACTACCGCATCGACGTCGACAAACTGCGACCGGTAGGGCGCATGGCGGGTTTCAGCTACACCCGCACCACCGACCGCTTCGATATCGTGCGGCCCGGCGCCAATGCGCCGGGCAAGCCGCAGCGCTGATCACCGGCCTGCTACAAGGGCTTGGCGAGGATATCGACCAGACTCTGTCCGCCGACGTTGTCGACCTTGAGCTCGGCGTGATAGCGCACCGAGATGCGCAGGAATTTGAAACGCCAGCGCTCGGCGTCGCGTTGCATGCGGTGCTGGTAGGTGCCGATGAGGACGGTGTTGTTGGCGACGATTTCGAAGAAATAGGCGAGGGTGGTCGCTTCGTCACCCTTGAGTTCGATTTGCATGTTGGTGCTGATATGGCCGGTCGCGAACAGGCCGCCGGCTTCGTTCGCGGCGCTGTCCATGGCCGGTTTGTAGAAGCGCTCGATGATGTTGTCGCGCCCCTGGTAGCGGCCGTCGATGCCGGGCACCAAGGTGTTCAGGCCCACCATTTCCAGTTCGCCGTCGGCGGTGTAGACGTCGGCCAGGCCGCGCCAGTCCTCGGCGTCCAGGCATTTACAGTAGTCCCGCCAGGTGCGACGAACGGCTTCTTCGTCTTCGAGCACCTGCAAGCGGGCCGCCAGGGATTCTAGAGTGAGAGTCATGGCTGAGGCTCCGAAGGCGCGCGAATGCGCGTACTTCATTGGACGGGAAGGCGGCGCGCGCTGGCAAGGCTACCGAAACGGGGAGCCCAGGCGCAGTCCCATCAATCAGCCGTCACGGCATTCGATTCGTAAGCGAGATCGGGTTCACCGCAGTGGGCGAGGATGTGGCTGCGTGCAGCGTCACGGAGCGCCAGCGACTCGCGCCAGATGTCATTGCTGCCGCCGGCCCGCAAGGCGTCGCCGGCACTGACCTCGATGGCGCCGTGGCGTACGAACCAGGCGCCGGCGCGCAGGATGGCGCGTGTGCCGCGGATGGCTACCGGCACCAGCGGCGCAGCGGTCTGCGCGGCGATGGTGAACGCGCCCATGTGAAAAGGCAGCAGGCCGGGCATGCGTTTGAAAGTGCCTTCCGGAAAGATCACCAGCAGCTCGCCAGCGCGTAGCGCGGCGGCGGCGGCCTGCATGCCGGCGAGTCCGCCAGCGGCATCGAAGCGCTCGACGAACAGTGCGCCAAGACGCGTCAAAGGTCGCGCCAGGGCCGCCGACTCGCGCAATTCCGCCTTGATCAGAAAACGCGGCGGGCGTGGCAATACCGCCAGCATCAACATGCCGTCGAGGTAGCTCTGGTGATTGACCACCAGCACCGCGGCCGTGCCGGGCGGCGGCAGATCATGCAGCTTGCGCGCACGCAGCGAGGTGCCCGTCAGGCGCGCAAGCAGGCGCGCCATGCCACGCGCGCCGCGCCACACCCAGCGCGTTGGCAACGGCAACATCGCCAGCAGCCAGGTGCTGAGCGCGAGCGGCACGAACACGCTCCACGCGTAACACGAATACAGCCATGCGCAGCCATTGCGCCAGGCCCGCACGCATTGTGGGCCGACGCCGGCCAGCGCCAGACGCGTCACCTGCAGCCATACCGCCGTGCCGGCCGCGCCGATATGGCCTTGCTCGTACAGCGCGCGACAGGCGCCGCGTCGAATCTTGCCGCTCGATGTGCGCAACACCGTATTGGGCGGCGCCAACACCACCACCTCGGGCGGCGTCGCGATCAAATCGGCGGCCAATGCCTTGATGGCCGCCTCCAGCGCGGCGCGCGATTCGGCGTTGCGCTTGCGGGTCTCGGCCAGCACCACCACGCGCTCGGTGCCGCTGACCGGATCGGGCGAACCAAACACCGCGACATGGCCCTTGCGTATGCCGTCCAGCGCGCCGATGGCATCTTCGAGTTCTGCCGGATAGATGTTGCGCCCGGCGCGAATGATGATGTCTTTCACGCGCCCGGTGAGATACAGCTCGCCGCCCACCAGGTAACCGCGGTCACCGCTCGCCAGCCAGCCGTCGGCGCCGATCAGGCGCGCGGTTTCCTCATTGTTGCGCCAGTAGCCGGCAGTGGCCGAGGGGCCGCGAAACTGCACATGGCCTTCGACCCGCTCCGGCAGCTCGCGGCGCGCGTCGTCGACCACGCGCAGTTCGTGGCGCGGCAGCGGCACTCCGCAGGCCACCACACTGCGCGTGGCTTCATCCGGCACACCGGCGGGCGCCACCACGGCGCGCCCTTCACGCGCCAGTAGCTGGCGGTCGATGACATCGATGCGCGGACCGCGACCGAGTGGCGAAAAGGCAAGGCCCACCGCGCATTCGGCGAGGCCATAGACCGGCAGCATGGCGTCCTCGCGCAGACCGTAGCGCGCATAGCGGCGACTGAAGGCGGTCATGGTCGCGGCGCTGATCGCTTCGGCGCCGTTCAAGGCCTGGCGCCAGCTCGACAGGTCGAGCCCTTCGATGTCCTTGTCGGCAATGCGCGAGACGCACAGCTCGTAGGCGAAATTCGGCGCCGCCGACAAGGTGCCGCGGTGACGATGAATCGCCCACAGCCAGCGCTGCGGTCGCGCCAAAAATGTCAGCGGCGACATCAGCACCAGCGGCACGGCGTGGTAGAGGCTGCCCAGCCACGCACCGATCAGACCCATATCGTGATAGAGCGGCAGCCAGCTCACGAACACGTCGTCGCTGGTGACGGCCAAGCCTTGGCCATCGGCGCGGATGTTGGCGAGCAGGTTGGCGTGCGACAGCATCACGCCCTTCGGATCGCCGGTGCTGCCAGAGGTGTATTGCAGAAATGCGAGGGCCTCGGGCGCCGGCGCGGCGCGCTCGAAACGGCCGCCATGGCTGCCGAGTTCGGCGACGGTCGTGACCGTGCCGAGGCTCGCCACCGAGGCCGTCAACAGGCGCGCCACCAACAGCGCATCGTCGGTCGTGATCAGCACCGCGGCCTGCGCGTTGGCGAGGATGCGCCCCTGGCGACGCAGATGTTCTTCCAGCTGCGCGCGTCGCACCGGCGGATAGATCGGCACCGGCACGCCGCCGGCCAGCAGCACGCCGTAGAAAGCAAAGAAATAATCGGCGCCACTCGGCAGCATCAAGGCCACGCGCTCGCCGACCTCAAGGCCGCCCGCCTGCAGGCCGGCGGCGATGCGCGCGGCGCCGTCCCACAGCTCGCGGTAACTCAGCACCTGGCCATGACCACCGTCTTCGAACAATTCGATATGGCGACGCGCGCCGTGACGCTCGGCATGCCAGGCCAGCATCTCGACCAGGTTGCGCGCGTCATGGGGCAGGGTGATGGCGCCGTCCTGCGCGGCTGTCGGCGCGCCGCGCGGTGTCAGTTCGATGGCGGCCAGACCCTGCGCGCCGGCCAGCGCCAGCAGCAGGTCGCGTGCTGTCTCGGCTTCGAACAGTGCTTGATCGGCGATGGTCTGCCCGAAGCGACGTTCGATGCGCATGCCGAGCTCGACGCGTGCCAGGCTGTCGATGCCGAGCTCGCGTTCGAGCGAAGTATCCAGGCTCGCCGCGCGCAGGCCTTGATGGCCGCGATGAAGTTCAGCGGCCACCGCGTCAACCAGCGCGAGCAAGTCGCTCTCGGTGACGGCCGGGTCGGCCAGGGTGGTCGTCGAAGAGAGCGCTGGGTCAGTCATTGCCGGCACTATACCGAGGCAGGCCGCGCCATGCTCAGGCCCCTGGTCAAGATTATCTCTACATTCGGCCGCGCGTGGGCGGCCATGGCGGCGTTGCGATTCTTGGCAATAGCCCTGCTATTACCTGCGAATCGCGCCTCGCCACGACTGCCCACGCGCACCCTCGGTGTTGACGAGATAATTTTGACCAGGGGCCTTACTGTGCGATGACGCCCGCCTCAAGCCGACCCCCCGCACGCCGCTAACGCACAGCAAGGGGACGCGATGCGCACGACATCCGTGGTTGCGCGTCACCCGCTCGCGACGGTCGTCGCGGTGCGCGCGAGCCTTGCGGTGTGCTTCACATTGCGGCGTTTGCACACTCGCACCCGACGCATCGCCGGCTATCATGACATTCGAATGCGAGGCGCGAAGTGGCGCGCTGCGCGGCAAGGAAACACGTATGTCTCTTTCGCTTGCTTCATGCCTGTCGAGACCCGGCGCCCTCATCGGCGTCGCGCTGCTGCCGTGGTTGGCGGGTTGCGCCAGCCTGACGCCGCCAGCGGCTGTCGCTGTCGCACCGAGCGTGGCACAGCATGCCGAGGAAGACACCGAAGCGCGCGCCAAGCGCGTATTCGTCTACCAGAGCCGCATCGCCGACGCGCTTCTCGACCGCTACCCGCTGCGCGAGGACTTCGCCAGCGCCGAACCCGAACTGCTGCAGGCCGAGAGCGCCATGACCGACGCCTGCGGGCCGTTGACCCGCGCGGTGGTGCGTCATCTCGAAGGACGCAAGCAGTCGGTCAAACACAAACTCAAAGTGGCGCGCAGTCTCGACGGCTGCGAGTCCGCGGCGCAGCGGGTGGAGGCCTTGATGGCACCGCCCCCTAGCAGCGGGCTCGTCGCTACCGGCGGGCCCTGATCAGCCCACGGTCAGCGCACCACTTCCTTAATCGCCTCTCGCCATTGATGACTGTCGCGGCGCGCGGCAGTCAAGATTGCTCCTGCTATGCTCGCGGCATCGCCGCCGCGCGCGGCCCCACCAGGCTCAAGGCAGGTTATCGTGCACATAAGACGCTTCGATTTCGATTTCTCCCGCCGGCACTTCCTGGCCAATACCGCGCGCGGCTTCGGCCAGGCTGGCGTGCTCAGCGCCTTGTGGCCGGAGATCTGTCGCAGCGCCGAGACCCGCCGCGCCTATCCCGACGAACTGCTCGACATCGAGACTTTCACCAAGGGCCGCGTCAAAGCGGGCGATGTGATCGACGCCGACAGCATCGACCTGGTGCAGGACCTGGTCGACCCGATACTGTTCCAGGAAGTGAAACAGGACAAACGCCGGTTCGTCATCCAGAGCGCCGAGACCCAGGTCGACGCGATGTCCCCGCCGTACTTCTTCGACGCCACACTCAGGAACCAGGGCCAGGCCGGCTTCGATGCCGAGGGCAACATCGTCAACCGTGACGGTAAACCATGGGTAGGCGGCCTGCCGTTTCCCGATGCCCAGACCGGCGCCGAGGTCATCGCCAACCTGACCTTGAGCTGGGGACGTCATGACCGTGCGATGTACGCCATCCCGTCACAGGTGTTCGGCGCCGAGGGCGATCTCGAATACGAGTACGACTTCGTGTGGGCCGAGCAGCAATGCACGGGCCTGGTCGACCCCGCCGCGGGTGGGCCCTATCTGGCCGGTTACGAGGACAAGACGCGCCTGCAGTCGGTGTGGTTCACCTACACGCTGGATGTCAAAGGCTCATGCTTTCTGAGCGTGTGGGAATACGACCAGCGCAAATTTCCCGAGCTTTATGGCTTTCTGCCGCAGTTCAAACGTGTACGGCGCTTTCCGTCCAACCAGCGCTTCGAGCCCTACATGCCGGGCATGAATCTTTACCTTTCCGATGCATGGGCGGCCGGCGATCCGATGCTGACCTGGGGCAATTTCAAGATCATTCATCGCGGCCCGTTCCTGGGCTCGAGTTCGAAGCAATGGCATCCCGAGCGTGACAACTGGGAGCCCGACACCGTCGGCGGCGGCAAGGATCACACCTACTACTACGTGAGCAAGGAACTCATCCCCGAGGTCATCGTGTTCGAAGGCGAGCCGACAGGCTATCCGCGCGCGCCCTTGTCCAAGCGGCGCATCTATGTCGATGCGCGCAACATGAGCCCGGTGCAGGCGGTGTCCTACGACCGGCGCGGTGAAGCGTGGAAAGGTTTCGAAGGTGGCGGCGGTCAGCGCATTGCCGGCGACCAGCGCCAGCTGACCCGCGACGGGCGCCCGGAATGGAGTTGGAACTGGGCCATCAGTCACGACGTGCAGACCAACAAGGTCACGCGTTTCCACCAGGCCGAACACTGTCGCGGCAACTGGAAGACGGCCCTCGATCCCGAGGGCGACATGGTCAATCAATACATGACGCGCGCGGCCATGCTGCGCCTCGGCACCTGAGGAGCGCCCGCAGGTCTTGCCTCAGCGTTTGCGCGCCGCCTGCGCGCGCAGACGCTGCACCGCTTGGGCATGTTGCTGGCGACACAGCGGGCGCGCTTGCAGCGCGACCTTCTGGCATTCCCTGTCGATGTTGTCTTCGAGTGTCGCGGCCTGGTTTTCCAGCGCGGCGGCCGCGGCGCCGGGCGGTGGCTCGCTGGCGGCGGCGAGCGTCACGCTTGCGTGCGCGAGCAGAACGAGCAGCGACAAGCGCAAGTGGATGCGTGAAATCTTCATGCGCGGAACATTCCTGACAGGTCGAGCCCGGCTTCGAGCGGCGCGCCGGCGGCATTGGGAAAGACCTGGGCCTTGCTCCCCGGCATGACCCATTCGGCCACCCGGCCGAACACGTGGTCGATGGCATTGACGCCTTGTATCTGCGCCGACTCTTCGCCAAGACGGGCGATTTCGCTTTCCGGAAACATGGTGCCGTACACCCCGCCCTGCACAGCGTCGCCGATCAGGATAGTGACCAGGCCTTCGCCGTGGTCGGTGCCGCCGCCGAGATTGGCGGCCAGTTGCCGGCCGAATTCACCGCCGATCTGAAACACCACGTTGCTGCGCACGGCGGGCGCGAGCGCGGCATACAAGGTCGCCAACGCGCCGTCGCTGCCGAACAATGCAGTGGCGCTGGCGGCAAATTCCTCACGCTGATTGTTGTGGGTGTCCCAGCCGTTGAAGTCCATCGAGGCGATGCGCACATCGAGCAGGTCGTTGCACGCCAGGGCGTCGTAGAGATTGCGTGTCTGCAGCGCGAGGTCATAGCCGGTCACGCTGGTGTCGGCGAACAGCGCCTCGATGGCGGGCGGTATCGGCACGGTCGCTAGGCGCGCGTCGATCACGGCGCCGAGTTCACGCAGCTTGCGCTCGTGCTCGAAGAACTGCGCATAGACCGAGTGCTTGTTGATGGTCGCGCGGCGCTCGGCGTAGTACTGCTTCAGACCACGCTTCAGCTTGTCGTCGAAGCCGTAGTAGTCGGAGTCCGGCGCGGCTTCGGCCAACGCAATCTCGCGCATGTTGGCCGCCGGGATCATGCGCCGGTTGTCGACCAGGCTGAGATTGTCCGGCGCATCGGGATTGGGGCCGAAGGAAAAGCGCCGCGGCGAAGTGGTGAGCGCAATGACATTGCTGTTGGTGGCCTGTGCCAGCCGTCCGCCCCAGCCCGAGCCAAAGGTGAATTTGTCCGCCAGGCGATTGCCCATCTCCATCGAGCGGATGGCGAGTTCATGGTCGCGCGAACTGTCGTTCAATACTCCGCACACCAGCGCCACTTTGCCGGCCGTCCACATCTCATGCAGCCACGCGGCCTGCTTGAGAATGCCGAACTCGGTGGCGCCATCGGCCACCGGCAGGTAGTCCTCGTTCCAGCGTTGCTCGAGCACGGTGGCGACGTCGTCGGCGCCGTGGGCGCTCGCGCGTGCGCGCCAGAACTCACGTCCGTAGCTGCCGGTGACGGCGGAAAAGCGCGGCATCAACAAGTGCCGCATGTCGGGCCCGCCGTTCAACATGATGTTGGCCAGGAACGGCCGGCTGAGCGCTGCGAAGCTGTCGGCGCGCGCTTTGCTGATGCCGAAAGGCAGACCATTGCCGACCAGTGCCGCCAGTGCCAGGCCGGTGCGCAGAAACTGTCGGCGCGACGCTTGATGGTCCATGTTCAACGTCCTTCCTCGGCCAGCATGAAGGGCGTGGCGATGATGAAATCGAGCGCGGCGCCCATGCGATCATTGGTGCGCTCACGAATATCGGCGTCCTTGCTGTCCAGCGGCAGGCGCGCGGCACTGACCTTGGCCAGCCACGCCTTGCCGGCGGGTGCGTTCAATTCGGCGAGCGTGACCGCCGTATCGGGAAACCGTGGATGCAGCACCGCCGCCAGGTCGCGACCGTAAGCGAGCAGTGCATAAAGGTGAGCGCGTTCCAGCGGCCCGAAATTCTTGAGGCCATCGGCGATGAAACGCTGCCACAACCATTCGGCGCCGGCGCCGACCGTGTAAGCCTCACCGCGTGGCATGAGCAGACGCCAGTCCTTGGCGCGCGACGCGCCGTTGAAATCCTCGACGCTGTAACTGAAGCTGGCCTCGGTGGCGCGCTTGTAGTTCTTGCGGAACAGCTCGGCGCTGGCGGCCGCTTCGGGTCCGTTCTGGTGGCCGAATACTTCGTGCCAGGGCTCGAACGGAATCACTTCCTCTTCCCAGTAGAGCCGCCAGATCTCCGGCACGTCGTGATACTGCTCGCGATTGGTGTCGGCAAAGCGGTTGGCGATGACCATGTGCCGCTCGAGGCTGGTGAACTGTTTGACGCGCTGGCTGGAATGGAACGTCGTCGAAATCGCATAGGCGCGCAGGAAGCGCAGCAGATCCTTGCTCGGCATGCTCGCCCACGCCTCGCGTAGCGCGCGCGCTTCCTTGAAGGAAATATTGTCGTCGGCTATCGACTGCACAATCATCACCGGCAGGTTGTCGAGGCTTTCCTTGTAACGGATGTCGACGCGCGCCAGGGCGCGAATTTTTTCACTCGCGTTGGCGCCCGCGATGCTGCGATGAAGAATACGCACCGCCGACGGCACATGGCCGTCGCTGCCGAAAACGACTTTCTCGGCTTCCCATTCAGACGGCGCTTCGCGGCTGACGAAATACATGCCAGTCAAGGCCGCGGCGGTGTTCTTGATGGTGATGCGCTCGTGATAGAGCTGGTCGCCGACGCCGAGGATGCCAAAGCCCAACTGGTGGAATTCGCGCGCAAAGTCTTCGTTGCAATAGCATTCGTTGGCGTAGTAGCGGTTGTCGCGATGGCCGTAGTGGTGGCCGATGGCGGCCGACAACGAGGCGGTGGCGATCACCGCGTCGTAGCTGTCGCCGCGTTGCAGCGACGCCATCACATCGTCGTAGTAGCTCACCAGCTGATAGTTCGACACGCCGCGCGCATGGCTGACGGCGAGATGGAAATTGGTCTCCCAATAGCCGATGCGATGGCGGAAGGGATTGCCGCCGCGCACTCGCGCGGCCAGCGACCAGGTCAGCATCGCGCCGTGCCAGCTGCTGCGCAGATAGTCTTCGCGATCCTCGGGCTCGAGCATGTTGGCGGCATTGTTGAGCCCCCACATGTCGCCCAGCGCATGCAGCGTCTGGCTGCGGCTGCGCATCGCTTCCTTGCGCAGCGAATTGTCCGGCGGCGACAGCAACAGGTTGTGCTCGTCGAAAGTCAGCATCTGCACGATGGCGCGCTGCGGCTTCATGGCCGCCCAGGCGTCGATCTGGGCATCCGTGGCATGGCCGCCGAAAGCGAAAGTACGCAGCACCTTGCGCACCGCGGTGGCGTTCCAGCGTGCGTCGCTGACTTCGGTCAGGCCCGGCAGTGACGCCGGCAAGCCGGTGACCGCGGCAGTGGCGCCGTGTGCGAGCAGCATGCTCAGCACGGCGCCGAGAACGTAGCGGCGCGGGCGTGATGATGACGGGCAGGAGGAGTACAGCCAGGCTGCGCTTTTCAAGATGATGAAGTCCATGTCAAAGATTGTTTCCCGGCGCGGAGCGTAGGCGTGGGATGTCAGAGCGACAACGCGCCGCGATCAAAATTGAGAACCCGCTGGCAGCGCGGCGCTGAGCACTTTCGCGGGCTGTGACTGCGCTCGCATTACGCACACGTCGAGCGCTGTCGCGAGCATGCGCAGACGACGGCTTGCCAGTGCGGCTACACTCGGGCCTCGGTTCGATGGTCGAGCAGGGAGTGATGACATGTCGTGCAAGTCGTGGTGGCTGGTCGTGTACCTGATGTGCGTGAGCGCCGTGTCTTACGGCGCCGACCGGCTGGCCGCGCACGATGTGCCGGCGCCGCTCGCGCCGTGGGTGGCGTGGGCGCTCGACGACGCCGCGAATCGCGACTGTCCGCTGTTCTTCAATAGCGACCAGCGGCGCTGCGTCTGGAGCGGACCGCTGCACGTGTCGGTGACGGCACAGGGCGGCGAATTCGCCACCACGGTGTCTGTGCATGCGCGCAGCTGGGTGGCGGTGCCAGGCGGCGAAGGGCAGTGGCCGCAGGATGTGACGGTCGACGGCAGCGCGGCCGTGGTGGTGATGCATGAAGGCCGGCCGGCGGTGCTGCTGGCGACCGGTCGCCATCCACTGCGAGGTCGTTTCGAATGGTCGACGCTGCCCGACATGCTGCGACTGCCGGCCGACACCGGCGTGGTGGTACTGGATATCGAAGGCGCCGCGCAGCCACGCGTCAGCGCGGTCAGCAACGGCGAGCTGTGGCTGAAATCCAGGGCCGACAGCGCCGACCCCGGCGACAGCGCTGAAGCGCGCGTGTTTCGTCAGCTCATCGATGATTTGCCGATGACGGTCGAGACCGTGCTGGAACTCGACGTGTCGGGCGCGGCGCGCGAATGGCGTAGCCAGGGCGCGCTGCTCGACGGCGCGGTGCCCATGCAATTGACGAGTGCTCTGCCGGCACGGCTCGATGCCGATGGCACGCTGCGGCTGCTGGTGCGGCCCGGCCATTGGCGCGTGTCACTGCTGACGCGTCAGCCGGCGCCGACGGTCAGGCTTGCGCCGCCGGCTGCCGCCGCGCCGTGGCCGCAGGAAGAAGTGTGGGCATTCGCCGCGCGCAATGCCTTGCGCCTGGTCGAAGTGCAGGGCGGCACGGTGGTCGACCCGCAGCAGACCAATGCACCGCAGGAATGGCGCGAACTGCCGACCTGGCGCATGACCCGCGCCGATGCTCTTGAATTCGTCGAACAGCGTCGTGGCGATCCGCAGCCCGAACCCGACAGGCTGCGTCTCGAACGGGATCTGTGGCTGGACTTCGACGGACAGGGCTACACCGTGCAAGATCATCTCGCCGGTCAGGTGACGCGTCGCTGGCGGCTCGATGCCAGTCCCGCCTTGCACCTCGGCCGCGTCACGCTCAATGACGAAGCGCAGTTCATCACCGCCTTCGGCGACCGGGCGCACGGCGTGGAAGTGCGACGCGGCGCGCTGCAACTGGTGGCCGATGCGCGTCTCGCGCGTGGTGAATTGCCGGCGGTGGGGTGGCTGACGGATGTCGAGCAGTTGTCGACGCGTCTGCATCTGCCACCCGGCTGGCGCCTGTGGTCGGCGAGCGGCGCCGACAATGTGCCCGACACCTGGCTCAAGCGCTGGACGCTGCTCGACCTGTTCCTGGTGCTGATCATCACCCTTGCCACGGCGCGCTTGGTGGGGCGCAGGGCGGCGCTGCTGGTGCTGGTGACGCTGGCCTTGATCTGGCACGAAGGGCAGGCCCCGCATCAACTGTGGCTGCACCTGCTGGCCGCGCAGGCCTTGTTGAAAGTGTTACCCACCCATGGCTTCAAGCGCGTGGTGTCCGGCTATCGCAATGTCACTCTGGCGCTGCTGGTGATGGTGTGTCTCGACTTCATGATGATGCAGGTGCGTTTTGGCCTGTTTCCGCAGCTTGCATTTCCGTACAACGTCAGCGATGCCGCGCCGATGGCGGCGCGCGCGCCACCGGCCGAGCCCATGGCGCCGGCCGCGGTGGCGGTCGACGCGGTGACCAGCAGTGTCGCCAGCATGGAAAGCATGGCCGGCGTCGCACGCAAACTCGCGACCGAGTCCAATGCCGGCAACGGCGCCGACATGGCGCGCGGCGCACTGACGGATATCGATCCCCATGCCGTCATTCAGACCGGGCCAGGCTTGCCGGCATGGGGTGGTGACACGCTCACCTTGAGCTGGAACGGTCCGGTCACACAGCAACAGACCCTGCGTCTTCATCTCATCTCGCCGGCGGGCAACCTCGCGCTGGCGGTGGCGCGCGTGCTGTTGCTGGCGTGGGTATTGGCGCTGTTCGTGCGCGAAGCCTTGCACGGCCTGCGCCTCGCACTGCCCGTGACAGGGAGCGCGAGCCTGCTGCTGGCGCTGCTGTTGATGAGCGGCCTCGGCGTGCCGCGCACCGCGCAGGCCGCGATGCCCGATACGCAACTTCTGCAACAACTGCGTGAACGCCTGACCCGCGCACCCGACTGTGTCCCGCAATGCGCGGCGCTGCCACGTCTGCGCGTTACGCTGCGCGATGAGATGTTGCGCCTGAGTCTTGAAGTGCACGCCGCCAGCGCGGTGGCCGTGCCGCTGCCGGGGGGCGCGGAGCAGTGGGTGCCGCGCAGCGTGGTGGTGGATGACGACGACGAGCGCGGCCTGTATCGCGATGCGGCCGGCGTGCTGTGGCTGGAACTGGCCGAAGGTCGGCATCGCATCGAACTCAGCGGCGCGGCGCCGCCCGGCGCCAGCTTCCAACTGCCGTTCCCCGTGCAACCGCAGCGCGTCGAGGTGGCGCTGTCGGGCTGGACCGTCAACGGACAACGCAACGACGGCGGCGCTGAAGCGCAGTTGATTTTTACGCGCATCGCCGGCGCCGCTGACGGTGTTGAACAAAGCCTCGAACCGCGCCCCTTGCCGGCCTTCTTTCGCGTCGAGCGGGTGCTGCATCTGGGGCTCGATTGGCGCGTCGATACACGCGTGACGCGTGTCACGCCGGCCGACAGCGCCGCGGCGCTGGTCATTCCGTTGTTGGTGGGTGAATCGGTCACCAGCGCCGACGCAAAAATTGCCGACGGACACATCACCATTCACATGGCGGCCAACCAGAGCGAGGCGGCGTGGAGTTCGGTGCTGAGCCAGACCACACCGCTGCTGCTGAAAGCGCCCGACAGCCACGAGTGGGTCGAAACCTGGCGTGCCGATATCGCGCCGCTCTGGCATGCCGAGCTCAGTGGCCTGGCGGTCGTGCATCATCAAAACCAAGCGGGACAGTGGTTGCCGACCTGGCAGCCGTGGCCGGGTGAAACGGTTTCCCTCGAGTTGACGCGTCCGCGTGGCGTTGAAGGGCAGAGTCTGACCATCGACAGCAGCCGCCTCGCCGTGAGCCCGGCGCAGCGTGCCAGTGATTTCACGCTCGATGTCAGCTTGCGCAGTTCCAAAGGCGGGCAGCACACGCTGACGCTGCCAGCGGGCGCGACCCTCAACACGGTCAGCATCAATGGCGTGGCGCAGCCCATCCGCCAGGATGGCCGCAATCTGCGGCTGCCGGTGGCGCCCGGTGCGCAGCAGGTGACGCTCAACTGGCGTGGGGACGAGGCGATGGACGCGGTCTATCGCATGCCCCGCTTCAGTCTCGGTGCGCCTAGCGTCAATGCCAGCATCGCCTTGACCTTGCCGCAGGATCGCTGGGTATTGCTGGCGGGCGGTCCGCGCCTCGGTCCGGCCGTGTTGTTCTGGGGTGTATTGCTGGTGTGGTGCGCGGTGGCGGTGGCGCTCGGGCGCACACGTGTGACGCCGCTCAGCACCGCGCAATGGCTGTTGCTGGTCATCGGCTTGACACAGATTGCGCTGCCGATGGCGATGCTCGTCATCGCGTGGCTGTTTGCCTTGAGCGCGCGTCAACGCCTCGCTGAAAACCTGTCGCGGCCATTGTTCAACGCCGCGCAGGTGCTGCTGGCGCTGTTGACGCTCGCGGCCCTGTCGACTCTGTTCCAGGCCATCGAGCAAGGCTTGCTCGGCCAACCCGACATGCAGATTGCCGGCAACGGCTCCTATGGCAATGAACTCAAATGGTTTGCCGATCGTGTCAGCGCGGAGTATCCGCAGGCCTGGGTGCTGTCGGTGTCGCTGTGGTTCTACCGTGGCCTCATGCTGGGCTGGGCGTTGTGGTTGGCGTTTGCTCTGCTGGCATGGTTGCGTTGGGGCTGGCAGGCGTTCAGCACGCACGGACTGTGGCGCGCGGCGCCGCCGCGTATCGCACAGGCCGTCGACGAAAGCGTCGCGGCGAGCGATCAATCGTCGTAGAACTTTCTCGTCATGGCCAGGGCCGCAGCACGCTGCGCGCTTGGCCCCACTCAAGGACGGCGTCGCCCGGCGCCGTTTTTTTCTGTTTCAAATTCGGACAGCGGTTGCCGCGATTCGCGTCGCATCGTCGTGGGTCCGCGCCGCCCCTGACTTACACAGCTAGACTGCCGCGTGCCGTGCACCGTGCGCGGTTTAAGCTTTTTGTCGCGGGCGTGCGAGGGTTGGTCCTTGCATGCCGAGATTTGCGTCCCTAGGAGTCGAAGATGTTGAAACGTTTGCAATACACGCTGCTGGCCGCAGTCGTCGCACAGCCCTTGTGCGCGCAGGCCTTCAGTCCCGAAGATCATCTGGCGTGGCTGAAGGCCAACCAGAGCGCGCAGCCGCAGTTCGCCGAAGGCGACACCATTACTTTCGACAAGGCTGACCTGGTCCGCCCGTTCATTCCCGCCGAACAGCAGACCACTGTGCTGTTCGAAGGCATGGACATGAAGATCAAGGACGCCGGCGACATGAGCCCGGCCGACAGCTACAAGGCCGCCACCGAGAAATTCAAGGGCCAGGCCACCATCGCCGCCGACGGCGCGATCGAGAACTACACCTCGGGCCGCCCGTTCGATCCCGAAGCGTTTCAGCCCGGTAGCAAGGATGACGGCTGGAAGGCCGTATGGAAATGGACCTTCCGCTGGCAGAACGCCGGCCTCAAGGTCGACGAAGTGCATTGGGTGTGGGTGCGCGCCGGTGGCGAACACAGCGGCCATGACGTCATGAAGGCCGACGGCGGCAAGTACAAGGACTATTACACCGGCGGCGGTTCGTTCGAGCGCGTGCTGGCAGGTCCCTATCAGCGCGTCATCATGTCCCATCGCGCCGATCTCACTGACACCGACTACAAGATGGACGGTGGCAAGGGTTTCGCCAAGGACACCAACTTCCGCGAATACACCGGCTTCACCTCGCCGTTCGACATCGCCGGCACCGCGTTCCTGATCCTGCGCTACGACGATCCGCGCAAGGCCGACGACTCGTGGGCTTACATTCCGTCCTTGCGTCGCGTGCGCCGCATCTCGGTGGAAGTGAAGTCCGATTCGCTGCTCGGCACCGATCACACCCTGGAAGATTTCTACGGCTTCAACGGCCGTCCGATGGAACATTCCTGGGAATACGTCGGCACGGCCCGCATCCTGGCGGTGGCACGTTCGCGTAACACTGACACTGTTTACTACGGTCCGAACGGCTGGGCGCCGCTCGACGACTGGGCGCTGCGCAAGACCGACGTGCTGCGCATGACTCCCCAGCGCAGCAACCATCCGTACTCGACCAAGTTCCTGTACATCGACCGTGAGTCTGGCGAGTGCTTCTACGCCAACGCGTTCGACAAGGCCGGTGAAGTGTGGAAGGTGTGGCAGATCCAGAAGGCCTGGACCGAAGACCCGCAGTACGCTGAAGGTCAGAAGAAGTGGAAGGGTGACAAGACCCCGGCCGGCACGCGCATGGCGTCGGTCCAGAGCATCAACGTGGTCGACTTGCAGAACGGTCGCGGCACCCTGGTGCCGACCCGCGGTGCGAGCTTCCCGCTCACCACGCTCAAGGAAGCCAAGCGCACCCACGACGTCAACTATCTGACGGAAGGTCGCTAAGACTTCGGCCTGCGGCCCGCCGTTGCGCGGGTCGCTGGCCTCTCGAATTTGCCACCCCCTGTGGCACTCTCCTCGGGCCGTTCATCACACGGCCCTTTTTTTCGCATTCCTGAATCCCGCATTGAGCAACGCGTGTTCTCACCGCGCCGGCCCATGCCTGGGTTGCGCGCACGCAAACGCTTACCATGCGCTTGCCCTGTCATGTGCAGGCCATGCTGGTGAGCAACCGTGAGAGCCGCTCCATGCAATTTCATCTGAATGGATTTCGTGCCGGCGATCCGGCCATCGCCCTGCCGCGTGAAGCTGCGCCCGTGCTCGTCGACGCCGTGCGCGCGGTCGATGTGCTGATAGTCGGCTGTGGCCCGGCCGGACTGACCTTGGCCGCGCAGCTCGCGCACTTCCCTGAAATCACGACCGCAATCGTCGAACAGAAAGCCGGACCACTCATGATAGGCCAGGCCGATGGCATCGCCTGTCGCAGCGTCGAGATGTTCGAGGCCTTTGGCTTCAGTGAACGGGTCTTGAAGGAAGCCTACTGGGTCAACGAAACCGCGTTCTGGAATCCCGACAGTGCGCGCCCCGAATTCATCGTGCGCAGCAGGCGCATCCAGGACACCGAAGACGATCTGTCGGAAATGCCCCATGTGATCCTGAACCAGGCGCGTGTGCATGATTTTTTTCTGGAGCTGATGGCAAATTCGCCCACGCGTCTCGCGCCGGAATATTCGCGCCGCCTGCTCGGCCTCGACATCGCCGTGGGCGAAGATGTCGAGTCGACATCGGGCTATCCCGTCACTGCGCGCCTCGCGCGTCTGGACGACGCGCAGCCAGGCGCGGTTGAAACCCTCAAGGCACGCTACGTGGTGGGCTGTGACGGCGCGCGTTCGAGCGTGCGCGAAGCGCTGGGCGGAGTGCTGCACGGTGACTCGGCCAACCAGGCCTGGGGCGTGATGGATGTACTGGCGGTCAGTGACTTTCCCGATCTGCGTCTCAAGACCGTGGTCCATTCGGCGACGCAGGGCAATGTGCTGATCATTCCGCGCGAAGGCGGCTACATGGTGCGCATGTACATCGAACTCGACAAACTCGACGCCCATGAACGCATCGCCAGTCGCAAGCTCGATGCCGCGCATCTCATCGCGGCCGCACAGCGCATCCTGCATCCCTATACTCTCGACGTCAGGCAAGTCGCGTGGTGGTCGGTGTACGAGATTGGTCAGCGCCTGTGTGATCGTTTCGACAGCGCCTCGTCCATGCGCGGCCAGGCGCCGCATCCGCGCGGTTTCATTGTCGGCGATGCCTGCCATACCCACAGCCCCAAGGCCGGCCAGGGCATGAATGTATCGATGGGCGACAGTTTCAATCTCGGCTGGAAGCTGGCCGCGGTGTTGCTTGGCCGCTGCGCACCCGAGGTGTTGCTGAGCTATTCCGACGAACGCCGTGCGGTGGCGCAGGAACTCATCGATTTCGATCGTGAGTTCGCACGCATGTTCAGCGCGCGTCCCGCGCAGGCCGCCAGCACTGACCACGAGACCGTCGAGCCGGCGGCATTCCAGCAATACTTCATCAAGCACGGTCGCTTCACCGCCGGCACGGCGGTGCACTATGCGCCGTCGCCGATCACGGCCGCGAGCGCCCACCAGGCACTCGCGCGCGATCTCACGGTCGGCATGCGCTTTCACTCGGCGCCGGTCATCCGCGTGGCGGACGCGCGGCCGCTGCAGCTCGGACATGTGATGAAGGCCGATGGTCGCTGGCGCCTGGTGCTGTTCGCCGACGGCGCCGCGCCCGACGCGACACACTCGGCCATGCACGCCCTGTGCGCGTACCTGCATGACTCCGCGCACTCGCCCGTGCGCCTTTATACGCCGACCGCCGCCGATATCGATGCCGTCATCGACGTGCGCGCGGTCTATCAGCAGGCCCATCGCGACATTGCCCTTGAGCATTTGCCGGCGCTGCTCTTGCCGCACAAGGGACGCCTCGGCCTGTGTGATTACGAGAAGGTGTTCTGCGTGGACCACAAGCGCGGCCACGACATCTTCGCCTTGCGCGGTATCGATCGCCGCCAGGGCTGCATGGTGGTGGTGCGGCCCGATCAGTACGTGGCGCAGGTGTTGCCCCTTCATGCCCATGGTGAAC
>JADLGE010000073.1 GCA_020849475.1 Gammaproteobacteria bacterium | reverse complement strand
CGCCAGATTCAGAAAGAGCTGGGCCAGGATGATGACAGCGGTGAAGAACTTGCCGCCCTGTCCACCGCACTCGAACAGGCGGGCATGCCGGACGACACCGGCAAGCACGCGCGCAAGGAGCTCAAACGTCTGCAGCGCATGGGCGACAACGCGGCCGAGGCCTCGATGCTGCGCACTTATCTCGAACTGCTGGCCGAGCTGCCGTGGCGTGCGGCGCCAGCGGCCGACATCGACCTGGCGGCGGCGCGCGAGATACTCGACGCCGATCATTTCGGCCTCGACAAAATCAAGCGGCGCATTCTCGAATTCCTCGCGGTGCGCAAACTCAAGCCCGAAGGTCGCAGTCCGATTCTGTGCTTCGTCGGCCCGCCCGGCGTCGGCAAGACCTCGCTCGGGCAGTCGATCGCGCGCGCCACCGGCAGGCCGTTCCAGCGTGTGCCGCTCGGCGGCGTGCACGATGAAGCAGAGATCCGCGGTCATCGCCGCACCTACATCGGCGCCATGCCGGGCAATATCGTGCAGGCCTTGAAGCGTGCGGGTTCGCGCGGCGCCGTGTTGTTGTTCGATGAAATCGACAAGCTCGGCGTGGGTGGCATGCATGGCGATCCGGCCGCGGCGCTGCTGGAAGTGCTTGATCCGGCGCAGAACGACAAATTCCGCGACAACTACCTGGGTGTCGACTTCGATTTATCGCAGGTCTTGTTCATTGCCACCGCCAATCAACTGGACAGCATTCCCGGACCGCTGCGCGATCGACTGGAGATCATTCAACTGCCGGGCTACACGCAACAGGAGAAACTGGAGATTGCACGACGCTACCTGGTTGCGCGCCAGCGCGAAGCCAATGGTCTCGAAGACCGCCAGGTGACGCTCAGCGACGCGGCACTGCGCGTGCTCGTCAGCGACTACACAAGGGAAGCCGGCGTGCGTAATCTCGAGCGCGAGATTGGCAGCGTGCTGCGCGGCTGCGCGATGCGTATCGCCGAAGGTCACGACAGCGCCATCGAGATCGAGGCGACGGACATCGCCACACACCTTGGCGCCCCACGCTATGAAAGCGAAATTGCACTGCGCGCCGGTCTGCCAGGTGTGGCCACCGGGCTGGCCTGGACGCCGGTAGGCGGCGACATCCTCTTTATCGAGGCGAGCCAGGTGCCCGGTACCGGCAAATTGATATTGACCGGCCAACTCGGCGAGGTGATGAAGGAATCGGCCCAGGCCGCGCTGACGCTGGCCAAGGCGCAACTTGGGCGCAAGCTCGACGATGTCGACATTCATGTGCATGTGCCGGCCGGCGCCACGCCCAAAGATGGACCAAGCGCCGGTGTCGCCATGACCCTGGCCCTGATTTCACTGCTGACCAACCAGGCGGTGCGCGCCGACGTGGCCATGACCGGCGAGATCTCGCTGCGCGGCCTGGTGCTGCCCATAGGCGGCGTCAAGGAAAAAGTGCTGGCGGCGCTAAGCGCGGGCATCACCACCGTGATGCTACCCAAGCGCAATCAGAAAGACCTGGAAGACGTGCCTGCCGACGTGCGTGAACAGATCGAGTTCGTGTTCATCGAGCATGTCGAAGAAGCGTTGAAGCTGGCCGTGGCGGCCGGGTGAACGGTAGGTGCGAATTCCTTCGCGCCTTGACCTGCCGATGCCGTGCCAATGTCAGACTGAAGTCTGACCGACAGAGAGACGGAGATTCTCTGTGTATGGAACAGACGTCAGTCTGACATTCGGCGTAATCGCCGAAGCGTATGCCTTGGCACCAGCAGTTTCGTCATTCGCGCCCGTAACAGCCCCAGCCATCGTTGCGGCCGCCGAGCGCAGCGGCATCCTTGCCGAGCTGACGTTCGTAGCCGCTTACGTGCTCGTAGCTCGCCACCATGATCGGATGGGCCTGGACCTGAAAGGCAAAGCCTTCGGCGCCCTCGTAGCGTCCGAAGGAGACCTTCTGGCCGTAGCGCAACAGGCGCATGGCGAACTCCAGTGCGGAAGGCTCGTCGGCGAAAACCACGGCGAAATCGACTTCACGGGGGATATCGAGATTGTCGCCACCCTGCTTCATCTTCCACAGCACGTTGCCGTTCTCGTCGTCGGGGTACAGCGCGTAATCTCTTGCCATCGTCTTCACCTTGTTCATAGCCAGGACCAGGCCGCGCATTATCCGCGAAAGCACCGTCGCGGGTGTCACGGGCAGGTCGCCCTCAAGCCGCGGCCCGCGCGGCCGCTAGTGGCTGAGTCGGCCTTGCGGCCCTCCCACGACACGGATAGGCGCGGAATTCGCCCAAGGATGGCGTGAGGCGCGCCCGCGCCTGTCCTGCAGACTTCGTCACAAACTGTTACAGCGCCGAGTGATCCACGTCACAAGCGCGCCAGGGAGGCCACTTCGAGGCCTCAGGATTCCCGCCGAGATGTCGCTCTAGGGACCAAGAACCTAAAGAAGCGGGGAGCCCGCCATGGCAACGGCCACTGTCACACCCATCGTCCCGACCAAATCCAAGCTACTCATGGACGAGTGCCAGCGTCTTGCCTGCTCGCGGCTGGAAGAGACCCTGAAAGACGTCATCACCCAGGCGGACGACGTGCTGTTCAAGTTCGCCAACGGCGCGGACAACTCGCGCCGTCAGAATCTGTTCTTCGACGCCATGCGCGAACTGCGCATCAAGCGCGGCCAGGTCGAAACCGCCTTCATCAAGAATCTGCGCGGCGGCTTGCGCGACGCCATGGAACCTCCACGTCCCGGCGTGCGCACGGCAGGCGGCTTCGACGGCGAGCTGTCGCTGATTGGCATGGACGAGGTCGAAGAAGACCTTGCCATCAATAATTTCGTGGCCAATGCCAAGAACCGCTGCGCGCGCGAACTGTTCGGTCTCGAGCAGCGCCTGGCGGTGCTGCTCAAGCACCCCAAGCTCAACGATGAAACCAATCCGCTGGGGCCGCTCGCCATTGGCCGCGCTTTGCGCGATGCCTGCGAACTGCTCGATGCCGACATCGAGGCGCGGATCACCTTGTACAAGCTGTTCGACAAACTCGGCCTGACCGGCATCGTGCAGCTCTATCACGAATTGAATGAGCTTCTGTGCGCCGGCGGCATATTGCCTCAGCTCGGCAACAACGCAGCCGTCACCAGCGGCGCAGCGCGCCGTACGCGCGTCATCATCGAAAGTGACGATGGGCGCATGGAAGGCAGCGGTGACGATGTGTTTTCGACGCTCACCAATCTCATGCAAGGCCAGGCCGCCCGCGGCGCGGCCGGGATGAGTGGCATGGCCGGCATGGGCGGCGGTCCGATACCGAGCATGGTCAACCTCGGCGGTGGTGTCGGTGGTGTCGGTGGTGTCGGTGGTGTCGGTGGTGTCGGTGGTGTCGGTGGTGTCGG
>JADLGE010000072.1 GCA_020849475.1 Gammaproteobacteria bacterium | reverse complement strand
GTGGCACGACCACCGTCTCGGGCGGCAACAACAGCCTGGCCGGTGCCACGGTGCTGGATATCGGCGATACGCTGGTGATCAGCGGCGGCTCGCTGGACCTTGGCGCCCTGTCGCCAAGCTTCACGACCTACACCCAGAGCGGCGGCACCTTGAATGGCACGGGCACCGTGACGGTGTCGGGGGCGTCGACCATGGGTTCGGTGGTCGGCGCCACCACCACCATGACCGGCGCGGGCACTACGCGTTTCGATGGCGCGTTCGCGATCATTGGCAGCGGTGTGCATGACTTCACCGGCGGCCGCACCTTGCTGACCACCGGCACCACGACCTGGACCAACGCAGCGGGCAACGACGGCCAGATCCGTTTTGGCGGCAATGCGCGCATTGAGAACCAGGGTACGTGGATGGACAACACCTCGGTCAACACCACCATCAATCCCAATCTCGGCGGTGGCAGTTTCACCAACACCGTGAGCGGCGTGTATCAGAAGAACACCGCCACCACTGTCACCATCAGCAGCCAGTTCAATAATGACGGCCTGGTGGACATCCTCGCCGGCAGCCTGACGTTGACCGGCGGAGGCACCCACAACGGTGATTTCGTTTTCGCGCCGGGCGCGCAACTCAATCTGTCCGGCGGCACACATAATTTTCTCGCCACTTCCAGCCTCACCGGCGACGCCTTCACGTTCTCAGGTGGCACGGTGAACATGGGCGGCACCTACGACATCAGCGGTAGCACCACGGTGACGGGCGGCAACAACAGTCTGGTTGGCGCAACGGTGCTGGATATCGGCGATACGTTGGTGATCAGCGGCGGCTCGCTGGACCTTGGCGCCCTGGCGCCGAGTATCACGACCTACACCCAGAGCGGCGGCACCTTGAACGGCACGGGCACCGTGACGGTGTCGGGGGCGTCGACCATGGGTTCGGTGGTCGGCGCCACCACCACCATGACCGGCGCGGGCACCACGCGTTTCGATGGCGCGTTCGCGATCATTGGCAGCGGTGTGCACGACTTCACCGCTGGTCGCACCTTGTTGACCACCGGCACCACCACCTGGACCAATGCGGCGGGCAACGACGGCCAGATCCGCTTTGGTGGCAACGCACGCATCGAGAACCAGGGTACGTGGCTGGACAACACCTCGGTCAACACCAGCATCAATCCCAATCTCGGCGGTGGCAGCTTCACCAACACCGTGAGCGGCGTGTATCAGAAGAACACCACCACTACCACCAGCATCAGCAGTCAGTTCAGCAACGATGGCCTGCTTGACCTTCAGGCCGGCACCATGGCGTTGAGCGGTGGCGGCACACTGAACGGCGATCTCGACATCGCGACTGGCGCGACCTTGCAATTGAGTGGCAGCACCTTTGCGCTGAACAGCGTGGACGTCGCACTCGATGGTCGCTTGCTGATAAGTGGCGGCACGGTGAACCAGAGCGGCACACTGACCACCGTCGGTGATGGCTTGCTGGAATTGAGCGGCGGCACGCTCAACGTCGGTGGTAGCGTGTCGGTCGGCACCTACACGCAAAGCGGCGGTACGCTGGGCGGGGCTGGCAATCTGACCGTGCGGGGCGCCGCGACTCTCGGCTCCGCGGCGGGTTCGAGCACCACCATGCTGGGCGCCGGCACCACGAGTTTCGAAGCATCGCTTGCACTCATCGGCAGCGGGGTGCACGACTTCTCGGGTGGACGTACAGCGCTGCTGCTCGGCGATACGACCTGGACGAACGCTGCGGGCAACAATGGCCAGCTCCGTCTCGGTTTCAATTCGCGCATCGAAAATCACGGCCTGTGGCTGGACAATACATCCATCAGCACCACCATCAATCCTAGCCTCGGCGGCGGCGTCTTCGTCATCGCTGCGAACGGCACCTATCGCAAGGCGACCACTACCACCACGACGGTGTCAGCGGCGCTCGACAACCTGGGTGCCGTGGACGTTCAAGACGGCACCTTCACCGCCACCGGTAATGTCGCGCAGCAGGTCGGCAACACTCTCGCCGGCGGCGCGTGGCGGGTGAGCGGCAACGGTGTGCTCAATCTCGACGAAGCGGGCGCCGTCAACTTCACCACCAACCAAGGCGATGTGACGCTCGATGGCGCCAGCGCCAGCTTTGCGCGCATCAATACCCTGACCACTAACCAGGGCGCGTTCCGCCTGCTCGGCGCGCGCAACTTCACGGCCGTCGGCGCGTTCGCCAACAGCGGCGTGTTGCAGCTCGGCGGCGGCACGTTCAACGCGCCGGGCTTGAGCAACAGTGCGGCGGGCGAGATCTTCGGCTTTGGCACCATCACGCCAGTCGTGATCAATTCCGGGATAGTACGCGCCAGCGGCGGCACCTTGACGGCGAGCAACGGCATCGATGGCCAGAGCGGCACTCTGCAATCCGATGCGGGAGCGACCCTCGCGCTCGGCGCCAACAGCGATGGTGATTTCCTCGTCAACAACGGCACGCTGGCACTCGGCACGGCCAACGTGACGGTGGCGCAGGACTACACCAACGGCAACTTCGGTGTCGGCAACAGCTTCGATGCGCGCGCCAATGTCACGGGCACGGGCCAGATCCTGGCGAGCGGCGATGTGGCGCAGGCCCTGACCGGCGCGGTGAGCAACGGTGGCACGGCCAATGCCAGCATGGCGTTTGGCAATATCCACGTCGGCGACGTGGTGACGCAGCAGTATTCGATCGCGAACAGCGGCAGCAACGGCCCGGCCTTGCGCGGCGCGATCCAGACCAACGTCAACGGCGGCAATCTGACCGATGGCCGCCTGTCGGGCAGCGGTGTGACGGCGGGTAATTTCGGTCCCATCGCCGCGGCCGGCGCCGCCGTGCAGGACGTGACCTTTACCGGCAGCACGGCCGGTGCGCTCAGCGGCCAGTCGGTCGCTGTGGTGAACAACTTCGACAACGTCGCCGAGCAGGTGCTGTCGGTGAGTGGCGCGGTGTTCCGCTACGCAAACCCGAGCGTGCATACGCCGGAGCCCGTCAACTTCGGCAACCGTCGCGTGGGCGATGTGACGAACCAGGTGTTGAGCCTCACCAATGATGTGCCGAACGACGGTTTCTCCGAGCGCCTCGATGCCAGCATCGGCGGCGTGACCGGCACTGCCACCAGCAATGGCGGCAGCTTTTCACTGTTGAACGCGGGTGCGACCGACAGCAGCAGCCTTGCAGTCGGCATCGATACCGCAAGTGCCGGTCACAAGACGGGCACGGCGACCATCACGCTGACCTCCAACGGCGCCGGCACGAGCGATCTCGGCAGCACCGCCCTCGGCGCGCAGACGGTCAACGTCAGCGGTGATGTGTTCCGTCTCGCCACGGCCAGTGCGCATACACCCGAGCCGGTGGTGTTCGCGAACCGCCATGTGGGTGATGGCGCGAGCCAGGCGCTGAGCCTCACCAACACCGCCGCCAACGACGGCTTCTCCGAGCGTTTGAACGCGAGCATCGGCGGCGTGACGG
>JADLGE010000071.1 GCA_020849475.1 Gammaproteobacteria bacterium | reverse complement strand
TAGCTGGCCACCGTCTCGGCGGTCGCGTCGGATGTAGCGATAAATGGTTTCCTTGCTCATCACCGGAAGGCCTGAGAGTCGATGGCGGCCGACGACCTGGGCGGGGCTCCACAGGCGTCGCAGGGCACGCGCGATAGGACGCCAATCTCGAGCACCAAAACGTTTGTTCCGCCGACTTCGGCGACGCCTGGCGACGGCATATTGGTGGGCCTTTTCAGGTCGGTAAGCGCCGTCATGCCGAGTGGCGGCTAAGACCCCCTTAACTCAACGGTCCGTGGAGATGGGGTAATACCCATCGTAATGCCGAGTCGCTCACGCGACACTTCTAACGAGCGTCTAGGGAGAACAAAAAGCACCGGATGTGAGCGGACGTCACATCAAATATTGTTCTAAAGTTGGATAGCTGATTTCCGCTTAGCTTCGTTTTATCGTCGGGGGCACCTGCGGCGACTGCATCTTGCGATTCTTTAAATTCATCTCCAAGAGCATAAGCCCCAGCGGCATAACACATGCTGGCCAGCTTATGTAGACTTGCCGCTAGTGAGCTCTTGGTAAAATCCCAATTTCCCGCTTCCCAGGCGTCAAGCGCCTGAGCGACGGTGGTTAATAACTCCAAAAGCAAGCTCTGAACTAGCCGCTGCCCACCTTCGTCACATTCGTACTCGAAGAAAAGACTGCTATTAAATATATTACTAGGTGAAAGACCCGAGAGATTCTTGGAACTCTCCTCACTAAGCCCAGTTATCTTATACAACGTATCGAGCAAATCCGTATCAGTAACAGGCTTTACTAGGCACGCGATCCTTTCCGGGAAATTGAGCCCTATCCTCTCCAATTCCACTTCATCGGCGGACAAAACCAGGAATCGTGTCTCCGACAATTTCGATGACGCAAATGCCCTTCGAAGAAAATCGTCTGCTTTTGTGACACCAATATTCCAATCTGTGATAACCACATCAAACTGAGAAGACCACAGCTCCTTCTCTGCTTCAGCAATAGTAGCCACCGCCACGGGGACAACTCCTTCTTTAGCAAGCTTAGATTTTAGTATTGATAAGCTTATGACATTGTCGTCCAGAATGAGAATTCGCTTTCCCTGAAGGGGACTAAAATTGGACCGGCTCGTCGATTGAAAAAGCCGGCCATTTTCAAGCAGAATGCCGGCGATAATTAACGTATTCTTCCAAGAATTAAAAGTTGCATTCTTACTTACCGAAATAATTTTTCCGTCGATTAAAATAGTCTCGCTGAGATCGGGTTCGGTATCACGCAGCATGACTCGCGGCCATTCGAACTGTCCAAGAATGCTTGTTCCCGTGTAGTCACAATCTTCTCCCGCTTCCAAAATGAAGAGCAGTTCGAATTTGTCCGGGGTAGCATTAAAGGCGTTGAGGAAATGCAGTAGATTCTTTGTCCAGTACACATTGGCCAATTCGGAAAGTTGACTTTGCCTAGGAAACTGCACGTCAGATTGTCTATGCACTCTAAGAATGGGCGCGATTGTAGTAAAGAAAAACGGGAAATCCTCTCGCAGCAGCGGGATATCTAAAGCTGACGAAAATCGCCCTTCTCCGATCTCGGAGAATGCGAATGTGGCGCCGATTGATTGGGCGGCTTCGCGAACCGCTTTGAGTCCCAGACCGGCTCCGGGTGCCAAGTTCGTTTCCACTATGCCAACAGCGTCGTCCAGAGCATGCAATCCGACAGGCAGATTGCTGTAGTTCTGAATTTCGATTCGTATCCCCCGCATCGACTCATCGATGCGGCAAACTTTCACAGACACGTATCCACCCTCGCAATATCGAACTGCGTTTGAATATATGTTCCCGAGAATGCGTTCGAGAGCGGGGATTTCTGAGGATACGAAACACACAACCGAACCGTCCAGCTCATATTCAAGCCGTGAGTTTCGATCAGAAATCGCGGCGCGATAGATTTCAGAAAATGAGAGAAGCCAGCAATATAAAGGCATAGGTGTTTTCGCGACTTCACTATCGTGAGCAAGTGCGCTGCTCATTGAGTCAACATCGATGGCCGCGTTGCGGAGTTCTCTCCCGGCCATGCTTGCCATCAATCCGGCGAGTTTCTTTATCGTGCTAACGTACAGATGTCCTTTCGGTGTGAGTGACTCTTTCGACAAAAAGGTGGCGGACTCGAGGACGTATTGGATTGGGGCACGAATATCGTGTGTTAGGAATGCGAGCAAAGCCGAAGTGCGTGCACTGCTTTCCTTGGCGCGTTTTTCAGATTCGCGAAGCTGCGCGGTTAGGGAAAATACGTAGAAGGAGATAAAAGGCATTCCGAACAAGAAGCTAAGGAGAAAATGTATCCTGCCTTGCCACGGCATTGAATATTCGTATAGCCACGCTACCCCAGAACACGCAAGCAAGAGAGAAACTAATAAATAGCGCTGTCCAAATCGCACTCCATAGGCGAACGAAATATGAATGAGAAAAAACAATAGAAAAGTGCCGCTTTCACCAGTGACGTGTAATCCACAGATTGAGAAACCGTTATCGACAACCAACGTCGCGTACGGAGTGATGAATTTTGCGGAAGCTGTTTTCCGCAAAGAAAGAAGCATTAGGAGCGAATATCCAACGAATATTAGATAAACGGGGTGATTCGTTATTCCAAAGGATAGATAATACAGCCCCATAAAAGAGCAAATGGCGACTCGCATCCGGGCTTGCGCGAGCAGTTGTTGGTGCTTCTTAAGTAGCCGAACCATTGCACGTCCTTGTACTCAGTTTTTTTGATTGTCGGTTTTAGAAATTTAACAACGATCAATTGCACATTGTTTGAACTCTTAATCGCCTAAGGGCAATGCCCCATGTGTATCTAAATTCGGCCTGCCGTTTTCTTTTAAAGTATGAATCGGCATATCTACTGTTTTCTGGTTTCTGCCGCAATATACGAGGCGAGAGTTTTATGTCCTCGTGCCTATTACTAAATAGCTGTTCCGAATTCCCGATCACTTAAGAAGGAACTCGGGTGACGTTCTGAGATCGATGGGTTTACCAAGACTCGTCAACGTCAGAAGAGGTCACCCGATAGGAAGTAGTTTAGCAGGCATGTCGCGCCCCACACGTCGTCGTCTCGTTCGCTTGGAGCGCAGGTCCCGCGACCCGCTTATCGTTCGGCGAGCGTCGGCGGTGCGTCGACTCGGAGAAGGGCGGTCGGTCACCGAGGTTTCAACTGAGATGGCGGCGGCTCGTTCTTCGGTTCAGAACTGGCGAGACCTCTTTGTGCGCGAAGGCGAGGCGGGTCTACAGCCGCTGCGTCGGGGGCGCCCCAGAGAACCGTCACGGCGGGGCTCATTGCACAACTCATGGCCTTGGTCCCGCAGTCGCCCCGAGACCTCGGTTATCTGCGCAACACCTGGACCTCGGAGCTGCTCGCCAAAGAGCTCGCCCGGCAACATCGCTAAACGCTCCATGCCTCGACGGTACGTCGGCTACTGCCGAAGCTCGGTTGGGTCTGGCGTCGGTCCCGACCGACGCTA
The DNA here is from genome assembly GCA_020849475.1 of Gammaproteobacteria bacterium. Classification (GTDB taxonomy): domain Bacteria; phylum Pseudomonadota; class Gammaproteobacteria; genus JADJYF01. The sequence continues at coordinate 88,330 of JADLGE010000071.1, read as the reverse complement.
CACATCCGCGACCCGCGATATCCCGTGCGTATGGCCGCCATTCACCGCGCCCTCGCACAAGCCGCGCGTCCGGACACCGCCGTTCTCTATGTCGACGAAGCCGATGTCAACCTCAATCCGAAGCTCGGTGCGATGTGGTCCAGACGCGGCGAGCAAGTCGCCATCCCGACCCCGGGGCAGAATCGAAAGCGTTATCTCGCCGGCGCCCTAGACGCCCACCGAGGAACCATTCTCTACACCGAAGGCGAGTCCAAGGACACTGATCTCTTCTTGCGACTGCTTGAAGTCGCCGAGCGACATCATGGCCGGCGCTTCAAACGTTTGTACGTCATCCTCGACAACTACCGGATCCATAGCAGTCGGGTCGCGCGCGCGTGGTTGACGAACCATCCTCGCATTCGCCTGCTATTCCAGCCGGCCTTCCACCCTTGGGTAAACGCCATCGAACGCCTATGGAAAGCCATGCACGACACCGTCACACGCAATCATCGCTACTCGACGCTCGACCAGCTCATGCGCGCTGTGCGACGTTTCCTTCATGTCGCACAGCCCTTCCCAGGTAGCCAGCATGCACTCGCCCGCGCTTGAGTGACCGGGAATTGGGATCAGCTATTTAGAAGCGGTCTAAAAATTGTCGTGAGAGGATAACAAGGCATCCGAGCTGAACAAAGTCCAGGAAATTGATGGCGTTGTATTCATGCCGAGTGACCAGGCGGCGAAAGTTTTGGAGCCATGCGAACAGCCGCTCGATTTGCCACCGCTTTCGGTATCGTCGCAATGGGCGACCATCTTGGGTTGGCGGGCGACGGCGACTGGCGCGGTGCGAAGAAATCATTTCAACGCGACGCTCAGCGAGTACTCGCTCGTCGGGTGGGTCACTTTCATAGGCGCGGTCGCCAATGAGCTTGTCAGGAGCGTGTTTAAGAAATGACGAATCGACCGTCTGTTCGACGAGCGGCACTTGGTGCGGAGAAGCGCTCGCAATGCAAACCGAGATGGGAAGACCGTGAGCATCTGCAGTGGCCATGATCCTGGTCCCTTTTCGGCGCTTCGTTGGACCAACCAGAACCTCCCTTTTTTTGCGGAAGCGAAAGTCCCGTCAATGAATGCTTCGCGGAGATCGATCTTCCCTCGCTCACGAAGGTCGTCCGCAAGCACTTGCACGGCGCGAACAATTGTTCCTTCTTCAACCCATGTCTGGAATCGACGATGACAAGTCTGATACGGCGGACAATCACAGGGGAGATCTTTCCATCGCGCACCCGTCTTCAAGATCCACCGAACACCGTTCAGGACATCGCATGCTGGCACCGGCGGACGACCGGCTGTGCCAGTACGGTCATCCTCGGCGAATAACGGCACGACCATTTGCCATTGCTTTCCGGTCGCTTTCATCCCGACCTTAGATCACGAACTGAGATCGCCGTCGATCTCCCCGAAGGATAGATCTGATTTCAGTAGCTTACATCAACCGAATTTTGAGACCGCTTTTAGTCGGATTCTTCTGAAGTTGATCGTACAACTCCGTTCGCCTCGACTGTTGTCCAGAGCCATGCGCCGCTGCGCCGCCGGCTTTTCAGCCGCCTGTGCATCCTAGGGTCGAGTGAGTTCCTCGCAGATGGTTACGTCCAAGAGCTAGCGCACTTGGTTCACGATGCTCCTGAAGCTGGGCACGACACTTAGCGTCCGCCTCGGGTCGCGCACTTAAGGGCGGAATTTAAAATGCACTTCTCAAGTTCGGCTACATAGGGTTCGCTTTCCGACTGGCCCACACCTTCTTCTCAGCCGATTACTGCGTCGCCGGCACGAAAGGCACATCTGTCGATTGCTGTCACCGCGGCACTCCGTAAAGGAGTGTCGAACTCAAGGTCGACCGTGTCGGGATAGGCGCTCTATCTCGTGTGTAGTTACGCGCCCGTGGAGCGCCTCCCGGACGAGCGCGGTGGCATACACGTGCCGTTGCTTTCGGTTCCGACGCGCCGCGGCGACACTGTTCTTGTGCATAATGTCCGGGAGGCTTGGCCTGGAACTGGCGGTCGCGCGCCGCGTCGCCGCCGGCGGAGCCGACTGTTATAAACCCTCATTTTCTTCGCCTACGCGCATTGCGATAGCCGCAGCGCTATGGATGGCCCTGGCCGCATTGATGAGCTTAACCGCCGGTGCCAGCCTGTACGGGGTGCCGGCGTTTGCGCACAGCGACCCGGGTAAACGGCCGGCCGGATGGTGGGGCTGGCAGATCATGTTCAACAGCTTGGCCATCGGTCTGCCGCTGCTGGCTTGCTGCCAAGCTCCTTCGACATCGAATCGAGCGATGCCCGAGTCGCGGTCGCGCAGAAGATTCTTGCGAATCGCGACGTGCAGCTCACCGTATGGGAAGATGGCCCGGACGATGACGACGAGCCTTAGATGTCGGACTCCTCTTCTCCCCATATCCGTGCCGCCACTCTGGCCGACCTCGACGGGCTGAGCGAGCTTCTGTCCGTGCTGTTCAGCCAGGAGCTTGAGTTCACGCCCGACAGCGTCGCGCAGCGGCGCGGCCTCATGCGTATCTTGGGTGACCCATCGCTGGGTTTGATTCTGCTCGCGGTGAGCGGCACGCGTGTGCTAGCAATGGTCAACCTCTTGTTCACGGTCTCGACCGCGCTTGGCGAGCGCGTGGCTTTGCTCGAAGACATGGTGGTTGCGCCTGGCGCACGCGGCGCCGGGCTCGGCTCGCGACTGCTCGATGAAGCCATGAGCGCCGCGCGGGCCGCGGGCTGCAAGCGCGTCACTTTGCTGACCGATGGCGACAACCAGGCCGCTCAGCGGTTTTATGCAATGCACGGCTTCTCGCTATCGGGCATGGTGCCGATGCGCATCTTGCTGTGAACGGAGTGGTCATGCAGCACCCTGGCGGCGCGGGGCATCTGGTCGGTGTGTTCGATTCCGGTGTCGGTGGCCTGTCCGTATTGAAAGCCATTCGTCGACAGCGACCGGATATGGATTTCACCTACATTGCCGACTCGCTGTATGCGCCCTATGGGCAACGCCCTCCGGCTTTCATCGAAGCCCGCGCGGCATCGATAGCCGATGCATTGCTGCAGGCCGGCGCGCGGATCATCGTGGTCGCTTGCAACACCGCCACCGCGGTCGCAGTGGAAAAGCTGCGGGCACGATTGCCGGTGCCCTTGATTGCGATGGAGCCGGCCATCAAGCCGGCAGTGGCCCACACCCGTTCCGGCGTGGTCGGGGTGCTCGCGACAACACGCACCTTGGAAAGCGCCAACGTCGCGCGCCTGTGCCGCGAGTTCGGGCACGGTGTCCAAGTTTTGCTACAACCCTGTCCGGGACTGGTGGAGCGGGTCGAGCAGGGCGACCTGTACTCGGCGGCGACGCGCGACTTGTTGTTGCAATTCACTACACCACTGTTGGCCAAAGGCGTGGACACCCTGGTGCTTGGCTGCACGCATTACGTGTTTCTCACGCCCCTCATTCGCGAGCTGGTCGGCGAGGCGGTTTCCATCATCGAGTCGTCGGAGGCCGTGGCGCGCCACACTCTGCGTCACGTTGAACCAGTCGCGAGCGCCGCTGATGTGCCGCGCACGCGCCGTGAGATCTTTCTGACTACCGGTGTGCCGGGCGAGGTTCAGGCCGTATTCTCGCAGTTGTGGGGCGCGCCGGTGGAAGTCAGTGCATTGGGCGGCGACCATGTCGGCGCCTAGCGGCGTGCTGTCTGCACCGAACCGCGCACAACGGGCAGGGTCCATGTCAGAGCGGCCGGCGCCCGTGGCCGCAATCGTTTCCACCACCGCGAGGCGTTTCCATGAATCGAATCCTGCCCCTGGCCTTTTCGCTGACAACGCTGGCTTGCATCGCGCCGGCCTATGCGGAGCCGCCCGTCTGTGGCGCCGACATCGACGCCTGTGCGCGGACGCTGGTGCTTGAAAACGCCGGCTACATCAAGGCTTGCGCCGCGGCTTATCCGGCCGCGAAACCCTTATACGAGCGCGCATTCAAGCACTGGTCAGTGATGAAGATGCCGATCCCGGGGCTCGCCGAAGTCGCACGCGAAGATTCGACGGCCAGCATCAATGCAGCATTCGAAGCCAGCGAAGATTTGCGCAACCTGTCGGAGGAGGAGCGCAACCACGAGTGTTCCTCACGTCTTGCGAACCTGACCACACCCACGCCGACACTCGCAGGCCACGCCTTCAGCCTGCCGCCGAACGCCTTGAATAAATACTCACAGTGAAGGCCCGACCAGGCGTTAAGATTGCGATGGAAACCTTGGGAAAATCGCCCATCACCCGTGTCGGTGCGCTACTGCCACCGGTGCACACAAGAGAGCTCAGCATGAAACGATGCCCCGCCATTCTCGTCGCCGGATTCGCGCTCCTGCTCGTCGACGCCGCGCCAGTGCGCGCTGAGTCGGTCGAATCGAAGGCCCGCGATGCGTCCTCCACATTCATAGAGACTCAGCATTTCATCGTCGGGCGCATCGGCCGTGATTGCCTGACAGAAGTGGGACGCAAGGAAACGCCGGCGGAGTTCCAGATGAAATGGCAGCGCGACAATGCCCGCTATTTCGACGCGGCGCGTAAATACCTGGCCGCTCGTCTGCGTGAAATCGAGAATTCCGAAGCCCGCGACGCCGTCGAGCGCGCCTACTACGCCTCCGCGCAGAAGACCGGTGAGGCCGCCACCACCCAGTTGTTCAGCAAAGGGCCGAAGGACGAGGTGTGCAAATATGCCATGACCTTGGTCGACAGCGGCAGCATGAACGTCGGAGAATTCGGCAAAGCCACCAAGCTGCCAATCATGCAGGACGTCGAAGACCTCGCTAAATGGGGCGGCACGGCGCACTGAGGCATCGCTTCCTTAAGTGATTCACCGCTTCTAGAATCCCCAAGCATTCAACCGGGAGAACGCCGCGTGACTGACGACAACATTAAACTTGGCTGGGCCGACTTGCTGAAGATGGGCGATGAGGTCAAGGCCGATGATGGCCCCGGCAGCAAGCAGTGGCAGGCTGCCGGCTCCGAGACCCAACGCGTCAATGAATTGTTCATGCGTGCGCTGCGCGAAAACAACGGCCGCGTGCCCGGTGAGCTCGAAGCGGTCCCCGGTTTGATCATCACCACCATCGGCGCCAAAAGCGGCGAGAAGCGCGCCGTGCCGCTCGCTTACCAGGTCGTCGATGGGCGCCTGGTGATTGTCGCGTCAATGGCCGGCGCCAATCGCAATCCGCCATGGTTTCACAACCTGGTGAAAAATCCCGAAGTGCTGGTGGAAATGAATGGCGAAAGTTTCAAGGCGCGCGCACTCGTCACCGAAGGCGAGGACCGTACTTATCTGTACAACAAAGTGGCGGAAGTGCTGCCGGCCTTCAAGGACTATGCAACGCGCACCTCTCGCGTGATTCCGGTCGTTGAATTGCAGCGCCTCGGCTGATTCCCTGGCATGAGCGTCAGCCGGTCCGCCGCGCAACATGCCGCGGCCGGCCTCGAACTGTGGCAGCAGGAACGCCTGGTCGAAGCGGAGGCCGAGTACCGCGCGGCCCTGCAGTTGGCGCCGCAAGACGACATTGCCCGCGCTGACTACCACAGTGAACTGGCGGCGGTGTTGGAAGCGCTCGGCAAAGATCAAGAGGCCGAGCAACAACTGCGGACGGCCTTGGCCTGCGCCGTTGAAGATGACGATGTCAGTACTAATGTTGCGCGCTATTTTCTCGCCGGGTTCCTGATTCGCCACGGCGAGGCGCGCCGCGCCGTGGATGACATCACGCCATTCCTGATCGCCCAGGGGCCGGGCGTGTGGTTGCTGCACCTGGCGGCGGCCGAGGCCTGGGTCACGCTGGGTGACGCCGATGCAGCCGACGCCAGCGCGCGCTGCGCCCTGCGCGCCGCGCCTTCCGACGACCAGCGCAGTGATCTGCGTCTGCGTCTTCTCGAAATAGGACTGCACGAGGCCTTGGTGTAATGCCTGCTCACCGCAACATCGCGCCCGTGCTTACGGAAATTCCGCAATGAATGTATCGACAGCCCCGCGCTCCCGCGCGCCCGACATCCAGCTGGCCGGCCTGCGTGTGTGGGTAGACGGTCGCCACGAGGCCGATACCCATGACTATTGGGACGGCAACTGGGTGACGGTGCTTGCGCAGTACCAGAGTGCGCAGTCGCAAGTGACGGTGGCCGGACCGCTGGTGCACCTCAGCGAAATCGTTACGCTGCACAACGGATGCACCAAGCTCGCCGCGCGCCAGGTGCAGGAAGCAGGTTTGTTCTGCATGGAACCCAATCTCAAGATTGAGCTGTGGGCGGTGCCGGGCGATCAGTTCATTGGCAAGGTGCGCATCACGCCCGACCACAAGGCTGAAATGCACGATTTCGGTTTCGCCTTCGAGGCCGCTGAACTCGATGCCCTGGTGCAGGCTTGTAGCGATGTCCTGTCGCGCTTTCCTGTCAGGCAGGGTCTGCCGCGATGACAGCCGCACGGGGCGCATGCGCTGTGCCGCGGGCTGCTTCCTGCCGCGCAACGTCTTAAAGTCCAACTTGAAGATTACCTTGCGTTACCATGACGTCAGCGGTCTCGGGAGTGCGCCACGATGCGAACAGCAAAACTCGTCCTGTGTGTGATGCTGGGCAGCCTTGTGGCGTTGTGCGAGGCGCAGGCCGAGGAAGAAGCGGATGCCCACGGCGTGCTCGGTTACTGGTTGTGCGACAGCGGTGATTGTCCGGATGAGGCCATCGAACTGGCCGACAACGACGGCGTGCGCACTTACAACTCATGGCTGCACGACCGCCCATCGGCGGTCGATGGGCGCTGGACCTTGAACGGCGCGCGGCTCGTGATCACGTGCTGTGAAGACATCGAATACGACTATCAGCTCGTCGAAGTTGGCGAAGATCGTCTGGTGCTGCGCGACGCCGACGAGCCTAAGGAGGACATCGTTCTGCATCGGCCGCCGTCCGCCGGGCGGCGCGATGAAGTCGCCCCCGGCGCCGCGCCGGCCGCCTCACCCTGACGCGCTTCGTAAAGACCGTCCATTGCCAGCGAACAGGAGAGCGCCATCATGGTCGAGTTCCGCGAGACGGTGATGATCGATGCGCCGCCGGCGCGGGTATGGACGGTGTTGGCTGCGCTCGAACACTGGCCGAACTGGACGCCGACCATGACCGCGCTCGAATGCCTGGAGCCGGGGCCACCCGCCATCGGCATGCGCGTGCGCATCACGCAGCCCGGCCTGCGGTCGGCGGTGTGGGAGATAGATGACTGGCGCGAAGCGCTGGGCTTCTCGTGGTTCACCGCCAGCCCTGGCCTGCGGGTCAGCGCTGAACATACGCTCGGCGCGCGTGATGGCGGTTGCCTCGTCAGTCTGCGCCTGTGCTTCGACGGCCTGCTGGCGCGACCCGTGGCGTGGCTGGCGGGACGCACCACGCGACGCTACCTTGCGCAGGAAGCGCGCGGACTCAAACGGCAGGTCGAGAGCGACGCGCGGCATTGAATGCGACACGCAGGCCTGAATTGAACTGCCGCGTGTTTCCAAGGGACTTTCTGCAATGAAAAACTCGAAGTTGGGCGGCCGCCTGGTCAGCATCGTGCTGGCACTGGTGCTGGCCTATGTGTTTGGTCAGGATCACCTGCCGTCGACGGTGACGCCCGCGCCTTCGGCCACGGTCGGCAATGCCGACCAGGCGGTGGCGGCGGCGTTTGCCGCGCGCCGCAGCGATGTCGCGATCGAGGGCGAAGGGGTGGTGACGAAAATACTGGCCGACGATACACGCGGCAGTCGCCATCAGCGTTTCATTCTGCGTCTGCCCGAAGGCGCGACGCTGCTGGTCGCACACAATATCGATCTCGCGCCGCGCCTCGACACCCTCGAGGTCGGTGACCGTGTGCGCTTTGCCGGCGAATACGAATGGAACGAGCGCGGCGGCGTACTGCATTGGACCCACCATGACCCACGTGGCAAACACGCCGGCGGTTGGCTGGAACTGGCCGGCAAACGCTACGAGTGAACGCTTGGCCCCCATGGAGACGCGCACAATGAACACACCGACACCCGTCACGCTCGCAATGCGCGATGTACGCCTCGTGCCGATGACCACTGAGCACGTCGCAGGCCTCGCGGCGGCGGCGCGCGACGGACGCCTGTGGGAACTGTGGTACACCTCGGTGCCGGAACCGGATCACGTCGACGCTTACATCGCCACCGCCTTGAGTGGCCAGGCGGCCGGCCACATGTTGCCGTGGGTGGTGTGTGACGCGCACAGCGGCGAGGTGCTCGGCAGCACGCGCTATCACGACATCGTGCCGGCCGTGTCGCGTGTCGAGGTCGGTTACACCTGGTATGCCGAGCGCTGTCAGCGCAGCGCCGTGAACACCGTGTGCAAGCTCTTGTTGCTCGGCCATGCATTTGAGGTGCTGGCATGCCAGGTGGTGGGGCTGCGCACCGATAATTTCAATTTCCGCTCACAGCGCGCCATCGAAGCCTTGGGCGCCCGACGCGATGGCGTGATTCGGCACCATGCCCCGCGCCGCGACGGCTCGGTGCGCGATACCGTGATGTACAGCATTCTCGCCAGCGAATGGCCGGACGTGAAACGGCATCTTCAACAGCGGCTCGCGCGCCACGACGGGCGCGCGGCATGAACGCCGACCGACAGCCAGGAATGTCTTGCGCATGAATCGTCCATCCCGACAGCGGCCGTGGCTGCGCGAGGAATTGCTGCACCTGTTGTCGCTGTCCGGCAATATGGCGGGCCTGTGCATCACCGGCGTGACTTTGTTCTACACCGTCGGCCGTGCTTCGCGCGCCGCGACCATCGCCGATGACCTGCTGGCCATTTGCGCGCTGGTGTTCCTGTGCAGCGCTTACCTTATTTTCTTCGCCTTGCGCATGCGCGACACGCGTGTCACCGTCATGCTCGAACACACCGCCGACACCTTGTTCGTAGTGGGCATGACGCTGATGGTCGCGACCGGTGTGCTGATGGCTTACACCGTATGGTGACGCATACATCGGCGCCAGATGGCGCGCGCGAGCGGCGCCTGGTCGGAGCGGCGCTTGCGCTGCTGGCCTTGCTGGTGTGGTCCGGTGTCGCGCCCTACGATCGCGGCACCTGGCTCATGGAAGTGATGCCGGTGCTGCTGGCCGTGCCGCTCATGGCCTTCACCTATCGCCGACTGCCGCTCACCACGCTCGTTTACACCCTCATCTTCCTGCACGCCTGCGTGCTGATGCTGGGCGGCGCCTACACCTATGCGCGCGTGCCTCTCGGTTTCGAGCTCGCGCAAATGCTGCACCTTGAACGCAACCCCTATGACCGCATCGGGCATCTTTTCCAGGGCTTCGTGCCGGTGATGGTGGCGCGTGAGATCCTGCTGCGCGGCGCCTATGTGCGCGGACGGCGCATGCTGGCTTTCATTTGCATCGCCATCGTGCTGGCGGTGAGCGCTTCCTACGAGTTGATCGAATGGGCGGCGGCGCTGATCCTGGGCCAGGGCGCTGACCAGTTCCTCGGCACCCAGGGCGATGTGTGGGACACGCAATGGGATATGTTTTGCGCGCTGCTCGGCGCCGGCGCCGCTTTGCTGCTGCTGACGCGCTGGCATGACCGCCAGCTGGCGGCCATCGCCACGCCCTGAGCTCCCCGACGTTCCTGCGCGTGCCTGAAAGCGGCTATCCTTGACCGACTAGTGGCCGGCTGCCGCTGATTCTTTCGTGCCGGCCCGGGAAGTTCGCCATGCGCCGTCAATTTCGCCAACACTTTCTGCTGCTCGTGCTCGCCGTGGGCTTCATGCCCGATGCCGCGCACGCGCAGACCACCGTCAGCGGTATCGGCTACGCGTCGGTCAGCGCCGCGCGCAAGGCCCTCGCCGCCAAGCCCGATGTGCAGAGCGCCGACCACAGCGGTTGGACCATCATCACCGACGAAGCCGGCGATGATTTCACCACCTGGACCTTCGCGCCCAAGGGCCATCCGGCCTATCCGACCGTCGTGCGTCGAGATATCGTGTTCAAGAACGGCAACCCGACCTTGGTCACGCGGGTGCTGTGTGAATCGAAGCGTGGCGTCTGCGACGGACTCTACAACCGCCTGCGCGGCCAGATTGCGCGCTGCACATCCAACTGCACGACCGTTCTACCCTGAGCGCGCACGGCCCGCGCGCCGCCGCCCATTGTCATTGTCTCCGGAGCGCCCGCCGTCATGTCCGACTCGCCTTTCGTCTTGTATGTCGATGCCCGCCACGTCAGTCCCTATGCCATGTCGGCCTTCGTTGCACTGACCGAAAAGGGCGTGCCGTTCACAACTCGCCTGGTCGACCTGCGCGCCGCCGCGCATCGCGCGCCGGACTACCTGCGCGACTCCCTGACCGGCCGCGTGCCGACGCTGAGTCACGCTGATTTTCATCTCAGCGAGTCATCGGCAATTGCCGAATATCTCGAAGAGCTGCTGCCGGCGCCGGGCTATCGCGCGCTCTATCCGCAGGGCCGTCAGGCGCGCGCCCGTGCGCGGCAGATTCAGGCCTGGCTGCGCAGCGATCTCGGCGCATTGCGCGAGGCGCGTCCGACCACCGCGGTGTTCGGCGCGCCGCTCACCACGCCACTGACCGATGCCGCGCATGGTGACGCCGAGCGCCTGTGTGCGTTCGTCGAAGCGATATTGCCGGTCGGCGCCACGCAGTTGTTCGACGAGTGGTCGATAGCCGATACCGATCTCGCGCTGATGCTGCAGCGGCTGTTGAACAGCGGCGACGCCACGCCGTCGGCGGTGGCGGCCTTTGCGCGTGCACAATGGCAAAGGCCGTCGGTGCAGGCGTGGCTGGCGCTGCCGCGTCCCGCGCAGTTTTAAAGACGCGCCCGCGCATCGCGCCTACACTGACGCCGACGCGGCACGCGGTGTCGCCCAGCCGGGGGAACCATGGATCTCGACGCTCACCTCGCCATCTCGCACACCTACGCCATCTATGCGCGCGCCATCGACGAAAAGCGCTTCGAATATCTCGAGCAGGTGTTCACGCCGAGCGCGGCGCTGCACTACGAAGTGTCGGGGCATGTCTTCGATTGCACCGGCGCCGGTGCGGTGGCGGCTTTCAGCCAGTTTCTGGATTTGTGCTACTGGACCAACCATGTGATCGCCCCGCCCATGATTGAAATCACCGGCAAGAGCGCTCACGCCAGCGCGCGTGTCATCGCCACCCATTTGCAGCGCCTGCCGGAAGGCACTTTGACGCGCTGGGAAGTGCGCGGCTCCTACCACGATACTTTCGCGCTCACGCCGGCCGGCTGGCGCATCACGCGCCGTCATTGCGTGTGCATGGATGCCTTCGGCGAATTTCTTGCCGAAGGCGTGGAACGTTTTCCGGCGCTGGCATGGAGCGATGCCACGGCCCTCGCTTGAACCCATTCACCCCAAGGAGTCCCCATGAGTCCGTCCCGTCCCCAGGCCGAAGGCGTCAAACAATTCGAGAACGAGCGCGTGATCGTCACCGAGTGGCGCTTTGCGCCCGGCGCCGAGACCGGCTGGCATGTGCACGGCCATGATTACGTGGTGGTGCCGCTCACCGATGGCACCTTGCTGCTTGAAACACCGGATGGCGAGAAGCGCGCCGAGCTCAAGGTCGGCGTGTCCTATTCGCGCAATGTCGGCGTCGAGCACAATGTCATCAACGCCAACGATCATTTCTTGTCGTTCGTCGAAGTGGAGTTGAAACCCTGAACTTTCAGGATTGATCGGGTGCTGCGCCTGGGTTAGCGTGCACCGTCTGCGCCGCGGCTCTGGTGCCGCGGCATCGTCCCACGGGAGCATCATTCATGAGCGCGCAAATGCACAGCGTGCCGGCCGAGTTCAGCAACGCCGTCATCGTCGACAACTACGACCTGGCTTTTGACCCGGGCGACAAATTGAACGGCAGCCTGTATTTCTGCACGCTGCGCGGCACCACTGCCAATCACGCTGAAAACTGGATAGCGCCGCTGCGCGCGGATGGTCTGTGGTCCGACACGCCGCACAAGAGCGTGCCGGACGAACAGCGTCAGGCCTACAAGGATGGCTTGATCTTCGTCGCCGCCATCGCCTACCGCGCCGGACCGGAACACGTAGTGATCGCCCGTTTCGATCATCCCAAGTTTCCATCCGACACCAAGCGCTGGGAAGCGTGGGTCGATTTTCTCGACGCGCGTCACGAGCGTGCGCGCTGAGCATTTCGTGAGATCAAGTCCGTTGCGACGGCTGTGCCTGGTCGCGATGCTGACCGGCCTCGGCGGCTGCAGCACCGCAAGCTGGCAGCAGCTGTTCTATGACGTTGGCGACAACTACGCCTGCCAGCAGGCCGGCGCCCACCAGCGCGACGCCCAGGCCCGCGCCAGCCAGTGCGCCGACTCGCAACATCCTGATCGCAGTCGCTACCAGGATTACCAGGCCGCGCGCGCCAAGACCCTCGACGAACAACCATGAAACGACGGCCGCAGCGGTGGGGCATGGGCGCCGCACTGCTGGCCCTGCTCTGCGCTTGCGGCGACGCGCCGGAAGAAACCTTGAGTGAATTCGCCTCGCCTGACGGCGATTACCTGCTGCGCGTGACGCGGGTCGCGGCCCGCGGCAGCGACGGCGCCGATCAAATCCATCTCTATCTCGTGCCGCGCGGCATGGCGGCCGGCGCACCGGTGGTGAGCACCGAGCTCGCCAACGACGGCACGCCATTCTCAGGTCGCCAGATAGGCCTGACCTGGGTCGCGCAGCGCACCGTGCTCATGTGTCTGAAGCCACGCGGCGCGGCCCATCATGGTGTGCGCGTGGAATTGTCCGACCCGCCGCGGGTCGACAAGGATGTGCAGTGCTGAAGCGCCGGGCACGTGCGCAGCAATGAGTGAGGCCATGGGTCGCAATGCGCGGGTGTGGGCCGTGGTCAGCGCCATCCCGGTCGGCCGCGTCGCCACCTACAAGCAGGTCGCGGCGCTGGCCCACATCGAAGGACCGAGCGGCGCGCGCCAGGTCGGCTACGCCCTGGCCGCGTTGAAGACCGGCAGCGACGTGCCCTGGCACCGGGTGGTCAACGTCAAAGGCGGCGTCAGTCCGCGTGGTGACGGTGACGCGCCGAACGAACAATACGACCGCCTGGCGCTGGAAGGCGTGGCCTTCGACGCGTTCGGGCGCATCGACCTCACGCGTTACGAGTGGGACTACGGTGGCTGAGCCTGGCAAAGCATCGCGCAACAACCTGCCGACCTATGCGCTGGTCGTGGTGATAGGCCTGTGGGCCATGATTCAGATGGTAAGTAATCGCTCGCCAGCACCGATACGCTGCGGTCACGAACTCACCCCCGACACTGACACGCTGGTGATGCTGAGCGCGTCCTGGTGCGGCTATTGCCGCCAGGCGCGGCGCTATCTCACGGGCGAGAACGTCAAGTATTGCGAGTACGACGTCGAGACCGACAGCGAGGGCAGGCGTCGCTTTGCCGAGCAGGCGCACAAGGTGGTGCCGATCCTCATGCTGCGCGGCGAAACCTTCTTAGGCTTCGAGCGCGAACAGATTGAACAGGCGCTGGTGGCGAAGGGGCTGAAGAATTTGTAGGTGCGAATTCATTCGCACATTCGCAGGCGCGCCAATCAATGCGAATGTCAGACTGAAGTCTGACCCACAATGGGTTTCAACAGTCGACGAGGGCGCTTTGTGGGGCAGGCTTCAGCCTGGCATTCAAAGGCGCGCGTGGATGTTTCAGGCCAGCAGCCCTTCAAATTACGACTGTCGACGCTTCGAACACCGGTCCGTCCACGCACACGCGCTTCATGGCCGGCCCGTTGGCGGTCTCGACCTTGACTGTGCAGCCGGCGCAGCCGCCGACCGCGCAGGCCATGTATTCCTCGAGCGAGATCTGACAGGGCAGCGCGAGCTCTGCCGCGAGTCGCTGCACGGCGCGCAGCATGGGCGTCGGACCGCAGGCGAAGATCTCGACGTCATCACGCGCCACGCCGCTGGTAGTCAGCCACTCACGCGCGAGATCCGTCACATAACCCTCAAAGCAGCCGGCAAAACCAGCGAGGCTCGCGAGCCGTGAGGCAATATGCCAGTCCTCCAGCAGCGGCATGGCCGCGATCACCTGAGGCGGCACGCCGGGCACCATGATGGTCGAGGGGCGTGCGCTGAATGGGAACGGCACTTCGGAGCCGAGCAGCACCAAGGGCTGCACCTGCTTCGCGGTGGCGCGCAGATGTTCGGCCAGGAACAGCATCGGCGGCATGCCGACGCCGCCCCCAATCAGCAGGGGGCGCGGCCGGTAGTCGCGCAATTTGAACGGCTGGCCGATGGGGCCCATCACGCTCAAAGTCTCACCGACCACGCGTGTCGCGAGCAGACCGCTGCCGTGGCCGTGGGCCTTGTAGAGAACGTCCAGCCAGCCGTCCTGGGCCGATACCCGCATCACCGACATTGGCCGCCGCATCGGCAGTTCGTTGTCGCATTTAAGATGCACGAAGCTGCCGGGCAGGGCGCGCGCGGCGATGCCAGGACAGTCGAGACGCAGATAATGCTGCGCCCCTTCGAAGTGTTCGACGGCGATTATCTTCGCGTCGGTGAGCCCTATCGTGCCGCGGTGCGGACGGGCGATATTGGCCGCGTCACCCATCTCAGGCCTTCCGTTCGAAGACGATGCGACCGCCGACCAGGGTCGCCAGCACGCGGCCTTTCATGCTGCGCCCGAGCAGAGGCGTGTTCTTGCCGCTGCTCATCATGGTGTCGGCGCTCAAGGTCCAGAGCTCGCCCGGCGAAAAGATGCAGATGTCGGCCAGCGCGTCGACGCCGAGGCTGGCCGACGCGTTGCCAATCACCCGTGCCGGCTGCACGGCCGCGGCATCGATGGCGCGCATGAGATCGAGATGGCCGGCTTCGACCAGCTGCAGCATGGACGGCAGAAAGCTGTCGAAGGTCGAGATGCCGGGCGCGGTGGCGCCGAAGGGGCCGGCCTTGGCGTCGGCGTCATGGGGTTCATGATGGGCCGACAGCACTTCGACCTGGCCCTCGGCGAGCCCGCGGATGAGGCGCGCGCGATCGCGCCGCGTGCGCAGCGGCGGGCGCACATGAAACAGGCCGTCGAAGCGCGTGATGTCTTCGTCGGTCAACACGAGGTGTGAGATGCCGACGCTGGCGCTGACCTCGAGGCCGGTCTTGCGTGCGTTGTTGACGTACTTGATGGAGCGGCCACAGGTCAGAGTGCGGAAGTGGGCGCGTGCGCCGCTGTCTTCGAGCAGCACCAGGTCGCGCCCGAGGCCGATGAGTTCGGCCGCGGCCGGAATGCCGGGCAGGCCGAGACGGGTGCTGACCGCGCCCTCGTGCATACAGCCCTGCGCCGCCAACCACGGGTCTTCGGCATCGAGGAACACCGTCATGTCGAGCGTCGCCGCATAGGCGAGGGCGTTCTTCAAGACATTGCTGTCGCGCAGCGCATGGCCGGCGTTGGCCACGCCCACGCAGCCGATGTCCTTCAGCGCCGCCATTTCGGCCAGCACCGAGCCGCCGAGATCCTGGGTCAAGGCGCCGATGCAACGGACCCGCGCGCCGCGCACGCCGCGCGCGCGCTGGTTGACGAGTTCCACCACCGCCGGCGTGTCGATGACCGGATTGGTGTCGGGCATGCAGCACACGGTGGTGAAGCCGGATGCTGCTGCTGCTTCGAGTTCGCTGACGATGGTGGCTTTGTGCTCGGCGCCAGGTTCGCGCAGGCGCGCGCCGACTTCGGTGAAGCCCGGGCACACGATGGCGCCCGTCGCGTCGATGACGCGTGCCGGCTTGAAGCCGGCGGGCGTGCGGCCGAGGCCGATGATGGTGTCGCCGTCGATGAACACATCGACGACTTCGTCGCGCTGGTTGACCGGGTCGATGACCCGACCGCCACTGATCGTAATCTTCATGCTTGGAATTTCATGAGGCCTGGGCGGCGGTGCCCATCGCCATCGACATCACCGCCATGCGCACCGCGATGCCGTGGGTGACTTGCTGCAGGATCACCGACTGCTTGCCGTCCGCCACCGCCGAATCGATTTCGACGCCGCGGTTGATGGGGCCGGGGTGCATGACGATGGCGTCGGGCTTGGCGCGCTTCAAACGCGCCGGCGTCAGGCCAAAGGTGTGGAAGTATTCATGGCCGCTAGGCAGCAAGGCACTCTGCATGCGCTCCTGTTGCAGGCGCAGCATCATCACCACGTCGACGCCTGCGAGACCGGTCTCGAGGGAATGATGCACGTCGACGCCCAGCGCCTCGATGCCGCGCGGCAGCAGGGTCTTGGGCCCGACCACGCGAATCTCCGGCACGCCGAGGGTCTTCAATGCATGGATTTCGGAGCGTGCCACGCGCGAATGGGCGACATCGCCGACGATGGCCACTTTCAACTGGGTGAAATCGCGCTTGTAGCGGCGGATGGTGAACATGTCGAGCATGGCCTGGGTCGGGTGCGCATGGCGACCGTCGCCGGCATTGATGACGCTGACCTCGGGTCCGACCTGGCGCGCGATGAATTCCGGCGCGCCCGATTCATGATGACGCACCACGAACATGTCGGTCTGCATCGCTTCGAGGGTGCGCAGGGTGTCGGCCAGCGACTCGCCCTTCTTGGCGGCGCTGGCCTCGATGTTGAGATTCATGACGTCGGCCGACAGGCGCTTGGCCGCCAGTTCGAAAGTCGTGCGGGTGCGCGTGCTCGGCTCGAAGAACAGGTTGACGACGGTCTTGCCGCGCAGCAAAGGCACTTTCTTGACCGCCCTGTCGCCGACCACGGTGAAGCGTTCGGCATTGTCGAGGATGGCGGTGAGCAGGCTGCGAGGCAGATGCTCGGTGGTCAGGAAGTGCTTCAGGCGCCCCTGGCTGTCGAGTTGGATGCTGTCCTGCGCCATCAGCTGCCGGCCTTTTCGAACTTATATGCGCCGGACAAGCGGCCGCCTTCGCTGGTCATGACTTGGTCGCGCCAATTTCGAGTCGCAGGGGATCGGGTCCGAGAAGTTTAACATGCTGACCCGGGGCGAGGGTGACGCGCGCGCCATAGACGCTGGCATCGATGGGCAGTTCACGCCCGCCGCGGTCGATCAGCACCACCAGGCTGATTGAACGCGGCCGGCCGTAGTCAAAAATCTCGTTCATGGCCGCGCGTATGGTGCGGCCGGTGTAGAGGATGTCGTCGACCAGCAGCAGGTGCCGGTCGTTGACATCGAAAGGCAGCGCCGACGGCTCGACGGTCGGATGCATGCCGATGCGGCTGAAGTCATCGCGATAGAAGGCGATGTTCAATTCGCCGATAGGGCCCGCCAGTTTCAATTTCTTCTGCAGGCGCTGCGCCAGCCACACACCGCCGGTGCGTATGCCGACCAGCGCCGGATTGGAGAGATTCTGCTCCGCGATACGTTTTTTCAGACGCGCGGCGATGTCCGCGATCAGGGTATCGACGTCGAGTTGTTCGAGTTCGTGCATGGGTTCAGCGTGGCGGCCGGCGCCGCGTCCAGGGACTAAAAGTGGAATGTGCTGGCGCGCGACGCCTGGCGGCGGCGCTGGTGTCGAGGATGCTCGTCAGCACCCGGCCAGCCAAGTTTCGAGTATCAGCCGTGCCGCCACCGCGTCGAGACCAACGCGCCGGGTATCCGGATCCTCGCTGGCAGCATACGACGACAGGCGTTCATCGACAAACGCGACCGGCAGGTGGAAGCGGCCGTGGAGGCGGCGCCCGAAGCGCGCGATGGCCTCGGCGTTGGCGTGCGGCGAACCGTCGTCATTGCCGGGCAGGCCGACCACCAGTTGCTGCGGCCGCCACTCGTCGATGAGCCTGGCGATGGCCGGCCAGTCTACCTGGCCATTGCGCACCGTGAGAGTCACGAGCGCCTGCGCGCTGCGCGTCTGGCTCTGGCCTACCGCCACGCCGATGCGGCGCTCGCCATAGTCGAAACCAAGCGCGGTGACGGTGCTCAAGCGTGGCCGACGTCGTGGGAAATCGAGGCGAGATCTACGCCTAAGCGCGCGGCCGCGCGTTGCCAGCGCAGTTCGGCCGGGGTCTTGAACACGATGTCGAGATCGGCCGGGCCCGACAGCCAGGCGTTCTGCGCCATCTCGCTTTCCAACTGGCCGGCGCCCCAGCCGGCATAGCCGAGCGCCACCAGCGCATCGTCCGGCCCCTGGCCGCGGGCGATGGCTTCGAGAATGTCGCGTGAGGTCGAGACCGCCACTTCCGCCGTGACGGCGATGGTCGAGTTCCAGCTCTGCGCCGGCCGGTGCAGCACGAAGCCGCGGTCGGTATGCACGGGGCCGCCGAGATAGACCGGCCGTTCGGCAATGGCGGGCTGGCTGGCCGCGAGTTCCATCTGCATCAACACTTCGCCGAGCGCCATGTCGAGCGGACGATTGATGACGATGCCCATGGCGCCGTCCTCGTTGTGCGCGCAGATGTAGGTCACCGAGCGCACGAAGTTCGGATCGGCCATCTGCGGCATGGCGATCAGGAAATGGTCGGTGAGGTTGAAGTGCTGCATGGTTAACGCTGGTCTCGAAATTATTCACGCCGCGCGCGACGCTTACAAGCCGACAGCCGGCCTCAGCGCGAGACCTGCACCGCACTCGTGTCGAAGAACTTCCAGGTGCGGGTCACGTGCAGCTCGTCGACTTCCTTACGGATCTCCGGCGGCAGCGGATCATAGGGCGCGGCGAGGTGCACGCTGCGCACGGCGGCATCGTCCAGCAGTGTGATGCCGGACGATTTGCGCACACTGATCTCGCCGACGCTGCCATCGCGGTTGACCGCCACGTCCAGCATCACCGTGCCGGACAGGCGTCGACGGCGCGCTTCCTCCGGATAATTGATGTTGCCGATGCGCTCGACCTTGGCGCGCCACGCTTCCATGTAGGCGGCATAGCGGTATTCCTGGGTGGTGGCCGACACGTATTTGCGTCGCGGCCGCTTGGCGCGGCTTTCGAGCTTTTCCTGGATCTCGGCCGACAGGTTGGCGATGGCGAAGGAATGCACCAGCTGCTGGGCGCCGTCGGGCAAGGGCTCGTTGTCGACCACCGGCTGCGCTTCAGGCTGAGGCTCGGGCGGCGCCTCGGGCCTGACCTGCGTCGGGCGCGTCGCGCTCTTGTTCGGCAACGGTAGCTCGCCGTGTTCGGCGACCCGCGCCACGTGATCCTTGACCTGCCGCTGGCCTTCGCGGGCCGGCGCTGGCGCGGGTTGCTCCACCGGTGGCGCCGGCTGTGCATGGGCCGGCGGTGGCGGCGGACTCGCCACCGCCGCGGTTGGCGCCGGCAGGGGCGCCTTGACCGGCGCGCTCGGCCGCACATCGTCGTCGCTGTCGCCGCCGCCTTCGAGGTTGGCCTGCGACAGCAGCTTGGCGTGCTTGGGCGCCTTGGCGGATTTTTCCGCGACCAGGATCACTTCCATCGATTCGAAGCGCGACGGCGCATTGGGCTCGGGGGCGAAGCTCACGCCCAGCAGCACCATCGCATGCAGCACGATGGCCACCACGATGGTCAGCGCCAGGCGATCGTCGCTGTTGATGTCGCCGGGGCGCGTGGCCTGGCGCAGCGCGCGCACGTTACTGACCACCGTTGAAGCCCTGGTCGTCGACGATGCTCATGGTGAATTCGATGTGCGCGACATCGTATTTCCTGGCCATCTCGGGCGGCAGCGCGCCGAAAGGCGCGGCCTTTTCGATGATGCGAATGGCCTTGGCGTCGGTCGCCTCGATACCCGATGACTTGGTGATGACGACCTTGGCCAGGCTGCCGTCGCTGGCCACCGCCACGTCGAGGCCGACGCGGCCGCTGGGCACATCGCGTTCGAACAGCTCGCCGAAACGCTTGGCGCGGTTGCGCACCCCTTCGGCATAGGCCATCTCGGTCAGGTCGCGGGTGTTGTTCTTGATATAGAGCGTGCGCTCGCTGACGGACTGACCGCTGATGGTCCTGTCTTCAATGAGGCCGGCGCCGGTGGCGGCGATGGCGAGTGAGCGTGCAATCAATTGCGAGGCCGTCGGCAGCGGCAGGGCCGGTGCGGTGTCGCTGGCCGGCTCGGCGTGCGGCGCGCGCTCGACGGCCGTGGGCGCGACGGCCGCGGGCGGTGGCGAGGTGCTACGGCTCTTCGGCGTGGGTGTGGGCTTGGACGCGACCGTGGCCATCGGCGCAGGCGTGGGTTTCTCCTCTGCAATGGTCGGCATGGGCGCGGCCTTGACCGCCGGCTTCTCGACCGGCGCCATGGGCAGCAGCGGCGGTTCCTCGGCGCCATCGCTGGCCGCTGTGAGTGCGGCGCTGGTCGCGCTCGGCGGCGCGGCCGGCACCAGCTCGACTTCCATCGCCGAGAAGCGCGACTTGACCGGCGCTTCGGGCGGCAGACGCACGCCCAGCACCACCATCACATGCACCGCGGCCGCGATCACGATGGTCAGCAGCAGCCGGTCGTCGGTGCGGCCTGGCGGCTCGAAAAGCGCCTCGCTCATGTCGCTCGGGCGATGCGTGGAAGCGTCCTCGTCGCGCGGTTCAGCCGCGCGCGCGCAAGCGGCTGTCGATGGCGTTCATGAGCAGGCCGCCAACGTCGATGTCATACACCGCTTCGATTTCGCGCGCGCAGGTCGGGCTGGTGACGTTGATTTCCGTGAGGCGATCGCCGATCACATCGAGACCGACGAAAATCAGCCCGCGCTTTTTCAATTCCGGCGCGACGCGTTCGGCGATGGCGCGATCCGAGGCCGACAAGGGCTGCGGCACGCCGCGTCCGCCGGCGGCGAGATTGCCGCGCAGTTCGCCGCTGGCCGGGATGCGCGCCAGCGCGTAAGGCAGCGGCTCGCCGTCCACCACCAGGATGCGCTTGTCGCCTTCGAGAATCGCCGGCAGGTAGCGCTGCGCCATGCAGTAGCGCTGCTCGAGTTCGGTGATGGTTTCGAAGATCACGCTGGCATTGCCGTCGTCGGGACGCACGCGGAACACCGAGGCGCCGCCCATGCCGTCCAATGGCTTGACGACGATATCGCCGTGCTCGCGCTGAAAGGCGCGCAGCTCATCCATGTTGCGCGTCACCAGGGTCGGCGGGCACACGTCGGCGAACCACGCGGTAAAGAGTTTTTCACTGGCATCGCGTATCGAGCGCGGGTCGTTTACCACCAGCGCGCCTTCGGCCTGTGCGCGCTCGAGCATGTAGGTCGCGAACACGAACTCCATGTCGAAAGGCGGGTCCTTGCGCATCAACACTACGTCGAGCTCGGCCAGCGGCGTTGCCACTTCGCTTTGCGGACCGCTGAAGTCGAACCAGTGATGCAGGTCGTTATAGACCGACAGCGGTCGCGTGCGCGCGCAGGCGCGACCATCGCGCAGACTCAAGTCCGACATCTCCATGTAATGAAGCTCATAGCCATGCCGGGCCGCGGCCAGCAGCAAGGCCAGCGTGGTGTCTTTCTTGGGTTTGATAGCGTCTATCGGATCCATGATGACGCCAAGACGCCGTGACATGCGAACACCCTCTATTGACGTAACGGAAGACCACACCTTATCACACCCGGCCGGCCGCTCCGGTGGCCACGCCCGGCTCCTTGCAGGGTATTGCGTGGCCGCTACCGCGCCGCGGCTTGTACGCAGTAGTTTTTCGCTGGCGCGCTCGTTAGGATTGCCGGCCACAGCCCGCACTCGAGCACCGTCCCACACCATGAGCCGCACCGATACTCCGCGCCTGCCCCGCGCCATCGTGCGTATCGCCACGCGCGCCAGCGAACTGGCGCTGTGGCAGAGCCGACACGTCGCCGCCGCCTTGCAAGCCGCATGGCCGGGACTGGTCACCGAGCTCGTGCCCATGACCACCGCCGGCGACCGCAGCCTCGACAGACCGCTTGCGCTGATCGGCGGCAAGGGTCTGTTCATCAAGGAGCTCGAAGTGGCGATGCTGGAGGGGCGTGCCGATCTCGCCGTGCATTCGATGAAGGACGTACCCTTCGAATTACCTGACGAACTACATATCGCCGCCATCCTGCGCCGTGAAGACCCGCGTGATGTGTTGTTGAGTGCCAATGCGCAAACCCTCGCTGCACTACCGCAAGGCTGTCGGGTCGGCACCTCCAGTCTGCGCCGTCGCAGCCAGATCCTGTCGCTGCGACCCGATCTGCAATTACTCGATTTGCGTGGCAACGTGCCGACGCGACTCGGTCGTCTGCACAATGGTGATTACGATGCCATCGTGCTCGCCGCCGCCGGTCTGAAACGGCTGGGCCTGTATGGCGACACCGCGTGCACGCTCGATGCCGCACAAATGTTGCCGGCCGTGGGCCAGGGCGCCATCGGTATCGAATGTCGTCGCGGTGATGTCGACATCGAAACCCTGCTGGCGCCGCTGCATGATGAAACCACCGCCTGCTGCGTGCGCGCCGAGCGCGCCATGAATGCGCGCCTGGGCGGCAGTTGCACGGTGCCGGTGGCGGGCCATGCCGAACTCAGTGACGGTCATGTGACTTTGCGCGGTTTGGTCGCCACGGTCGACGGCGACGATATCGTGCGGCAAACTGCCAGCGGCCCGGCCGCCGACGCCCTCAGCATCGGTGATGCATTGGGCCAGGCACTGCTGGCCGCCGGCGCGGATCGCATTCTCAGTCGATTGCACGAACAGAGTTAATTCCAGAATGCAGATAGAAGACGACGCATTGGACGGAATCTCGGTGCTGGTGACGCGCCCGACTGAACAGGCTGAAAGCCTGGCGCGGACCATCGAAGGCGCCGGCGGCATCGCCATACGCGCGCCCATGATCGTGATCACCGGCTTGCATGACGGTTCAGTCGCGGGCGCGGTGGCGCGCGATCTGCGCAGTTTCGACATCGTGATTTTCGTCAGTCGTAATGCCGCCGAGTTCGGTGTGGCGCTGATCAAGGAAGAAGGGCAGTCATTGGATGACATGCCGGTGTTCGCGGTGGGTCTTGGCACCGCCGCATGCCTGAAGAATCTCGGCGTGAAGAATGTCATCACGCCCGCCAGCGAATTCAGCTCCGAAGGCCTGCTCAGGCTCGACGGTCTGTCGGAAGCGAAGATCAAAGACAAGCGCATCGTCATCTTCCGCGGCGTCGGTGGTCGCGAGTATCTCGCCAAGACCCTCGAACGGCGCAACGCCAACGTCGTCTATTGCGAATGTTATGAACGCAGCAAGCCGCCGCTGGTGCTCGGCAGCACTTTGAAGAAGAGCGCGGTGAAGGTGCCGGACATCGGTCTTGCCACCAGTATCGAAGTGCTCGACAACCTCGTCGAGAAAATCGAAGAGGAAGGCATCGACCAATTGTTCGACATGCAGATGCTGGTGGTCGGTTCGCGTGTCGGCCAGGAGGTCGAAGCGCGCGGCTTCACCCATCGCGCGCTGGTGGTCGAGAATCCGTCCGACGACAGCATTCTTAAACGACTCATCCACTGGGCGAACGACGAAGCATGAGCGACACCCCGCAGCCGGCGGCGAAAGCGCCGCAAGCCGCGCCCGCGCGCGGCGGCAAGCTCGCGCTGCTGGCCTTGACCTTGAGCGTGGCGGTAGCGGCCGGTGGCTACTACTGGACACGCTTCGTGGCGGCGCCGGGCAACGCCGCGCTGCGCGCGCGACTCGATGACGCCGGCGCCGAGCGTGACACGCTGACCAAGCGCGTGACCGACAGCGCCGAGCGCCTCGCCCGCTTCGAAAGCGTCCAGGGTGAGATGCTCGCCAGCATCGAAAGCCTGCGCACTGCCAACACAGGGCTGTCCGCGGCGCTGAAGGAACTTGCAGCACAGCGCGGCGATCGGTCGCTGGATCTGGCGCTGGCCGAATGTGAGTTCCTGATCCTCGCGGCCAGTCAGCGTCTCGCGCTCGCACATGACGTCGCCACCGCGCGTGCGGCCCTCACCGCCGCCGATGACCGTCTGCGCGGCGCCGACCATCCGAGCCTCGCGCTGCTGCGTGAACAACTGGCGCGCGATGAGCAGGCGCTGGCCGCCGTCGCCCTGCCGGACATCGAAGGCCTGTCGCTGAAATTCGCCGCGCAGATCCGCAAGGTCGATCAGTTGCAGACCAAGGCCATCGCCGCCGTCGACACCTCGTTCAAGCACAGCCGTGAACAGCCTGTCACGCCGGACAACTGGCGCGGCGTGCTGAAGGCGATGTGGGATGACCTCATGAGCCTGGTCGAGGTCAAGGACGACAAACTGCCCGACGACGTGCTGTTCGATCCTAAGCTGCGCAAGCTGGTCGAACAGAATCTCAAGCTCGAACTGTCCAGCGCGCGGCTCGCCATCATGGAACGCGACACCACCAACTTCCGCGTTGCCGTCGAGATAGTGCAGGACATCGTCTCGCGCTATTACGACGCCGATGAGGCAGCGGTGAAAGCGCTCGCAACCATGCTCGCCGAGGTGCGCAACATCGAACTCGCGCCCAGTCTGCCGACGCTCGGCGCCAGCCTCGACGCGGTGCGCGCCGCGCGCGCGGCGCAGGTGGTGGCGCCGGCCGCCGCCGTCGAAGCGACGCCCGCGGAAGTTCCCGCCCAGCCATGATCGTGCGCGTCGTCGTGGTCGCGCTCGTGGCCTTGATGGCGGCCGTGCTGGCCGGCCATTTCATCGCCGTCGATCCGGGCTTCATGGTCATCGGCATCGGCGGCAAGGTCATCCGCACGACCTTCGCCTTTTTCGTCATCGCGGTGCTGGGCAGCGTTCTGACGCTGTACATCGTGCTGCGCCTGCTTGCGCATCTCCTGGCGCTGCGCGGACGTTTCGGACGCTGGTCGGGCGATTATCGTCGGCGCCGCGCCTATCGCTCGCTGGCCGATGGCCTGTTGGCGCGCGCGGCCGGCGATCATGCACGTGCCGAGCGCCTGTTCAGTCTCGGCGCCGACGACCAGGCGCAACCCGAAGTGCATTACCTGGCAGCCGCCGAAGCCGCGCAGGCCATGCACGCCCATGGCCGCCGCGACAACTACCTGCGCCTCGCGCGCGATCTTAAGCCGGACGTCGCGGCCAGCCTCGACATGCAGCGCGCGGCGTGGCTGCTCGAGCAGCAGCACGGCGACGAAGCGGCTCAACTGTTGGACGAATTGAAAGCCAGGCAGCCACAGAGTCCGGCCTTGTTGGCGCTGCAATTGAAGCTGCTGCAACAGCGCGGCGATCATGCCGGCGTATTGCGCCTGCTGCCGGCCCTGCGTCGCGACCGCGTGATGAGCCATGACCAGGCCGATGCACTGGAAAGGCAATGCGCGGTGGCGGTGCTCGGCGATCGCGCGCTTGCCAGTGAGGCCTTGACGGTCTTGTGGGAAGGTTTTTCCAAGTCGCTGCGCGCCACGCCGGAAGTGCTGGCGGCCTATGTCCGTGCGCTGGCGCGTGTCGGTCGTGACGATGAAGCCGAACGCTTGCTGGCCCGTCATCTCGATGCCAACTGGCATAGCGATCTCGCGGCGCTCTATGGCGAGATTCATTGCGAACCGGCGGCGCGCCAACTGCGGCGTGTCGAACAATGGGCGCAACGACACGACGCCGACGGCGGCCTGCGCCTGGCGCGCGCGCGCCTCGCCATTCGCTCGCAGCTGTGGGGCCCGGCCCGCACCCAGCTCGAACAACTGGTGGCCGCACATCCCCTGCCGCTGTTCTATCGGCTGCTGGCGGAAGTGGCGGAGGGCGCCGGCGACACCGATGCGGCGCAGCGCTATCGCAAGCGTGGGTTGGAGTTGGCGACGAGTTGAGCGATGGGTTTGTGGGTCAGTCTTCAGCCTGACACTTGAGCCGCGCAATTGAATGTCAGACTGAAGTCTGACCCACAAGGTCGCGCATTTGCCTGCGGAGATGCCCATGTCGTTAAGCGCCACGCCCATCATCGACGCCCAGGTCCACACCTACGAGCGCAATCATGCGCAGCGTCCGTGGGTCGGCCATTTGCATGGTCCCGTTGAAGTCACGGGCGATGACATGGTGGCGGCCATGGATGCGGTGGGGGTCGACGGCGCGCTCTTGATCTCGCCCTGGAGCCTCTATCGTTTCGATGCGAGTTACGCGCTCGAGGTCTACGCCAGGCACGGCGCGCGCTTCGGCCTCATCAAGCCTTTCGACCCGGCCTCACCCTCGGTCGCTGAAGAGATAGCCGAATGGGCGCGCACGCCGGGCGCGGTCGGCGCGCGCATCGTGCTGTGGCACGACCATGTGATCGACGCGCACGACGCCGGTCTTGCGCGCATCCTCGAGGCCGGCGCCGCCCACGATCTGCCGATCAATATTCTCGCCTGGGACAAGCTCGATCTTTTCGCCGCGCTGGCGCGCGCGCATCCCGATACGCAACTGGTGCTCGATCATTTGGGCCTGCGTCAGAACTTCGAAGCACCGCCGCCGGCGCAGCCCTTCGCGGCGCTGGACGAGGTGCTGGCCTTGGCGCGCTTCGACAATGTCGTGATCAAGGTGACGGGCGCCGGCACCTTGTCGCACCAGGGCTATCCCTTTGCCGATATCCACGCGCCGCTGGCGCGTATCTTCGACGCTTACGGCTTCGGGCGCTGCCTGTGGGGCACCGACTGGACGCGTGCCACGGCGTTTCTCGATTACGCCGAGGGCGTGGAGCTATTTCGCACTGATCTCAAACTGACCGACAGCGAACGCGCCGCGCTGGTGGGCGGCACGCTCACGCGTGTCTATCGTTGGGCGCCACATGTGTCGAACTGAAGCACCGAGGAGATCCCATGGCCCGCATTCCCTATCCCGCCAGCGCTGAGTTGAATGACAAAGTCCGAGCGCGCGTTGAACAACTGCCGCCGCTCAACATCCTGCGCATGCTGTCCCACGCGCAGGCGAACTTCATTCCCTTCCTGGCTTTCGGCTCGTCCATCCTCACCGAGCAGGAACTGGACGGCAAACTGCGCGAACTCGCGATTCTGCGCGTCGCCCATCTCACCAAGGCCAACTACGAATGGACCCAGCACGTGCCAATAGCGAAGCAGTGTGGAGCGAGCGATGCGCAGATTGACGCGATAGCCAAGGGGCCGGGCGCGGCAATGTTCAACGATCTGGAGAACAAGGTACTGGCCTTCACCGACGAGTTGACCATGAACGTGCGCGTGTCGGATGCGACGTTTCAGGCCTTGGCCGCGTTGCTGCCGCCGCGGCAGTTGGTGGAATTGACCATCGCCACCGCGTTCTACGGCCTCGCCGCGCGGGTGATGGAAGTGTTCGAAGTCGAGCTCGAACCGACGGCGGGCACCTATTCGCTGGAAAGTCTGCAGCCGAAGAAAGATTGATGGGTTCAATGTGCGAATTTGTCGCACCTGCAGCGGAGGTCGGCGTGCGCCGGTAGATGCGAATTTAGTCGCGCATTGAATCGACTCCGCACACCATCGCGATGCCCTGCGCGGCCATCGCACTCAAACTCTCGCGCGACTCACCGGCGCGCGAACGCACCGCCAGGCTGTGCAACACCGCCTGGGTAAGACGCGCGCGGTCTGCCGGTGAAGGCGTCGCACTCACCTGACCCGCGTCCCGCGCTTCGCTGAAACGCGCTGCCAGCATCGCATCGAGCCCGGCGATGACGCCGGCCAGGTCCTGCTGGATGTCGGCGTGAGCCACCGCCTCGGCGGTGGCGGTGCAGATCGCAAAGCAACCGAGCGCTGGCTCGTGCGCGCAATACACCATCAACGCGCCGTCGAAGAATGCCTGCAAGGCTTGACGGATATCCGTGCTGCTGGCGAGCGCGGCGCCGACCTCTTCCTTGACCTGCGCGACGAAGGCGGCGAGGGCCGCACGGTAGATGCGTTGCTTGTCGCCGTAGGCGTTGTAGAGGCTGGGCTTGTTGAGGCCCATGGCGGCGGCGAGCGTGTCGATGGTGGTGGCGGCATAACCTTGGCGCCAGAAAACCTCCAGCGCACGCAGCAGTACCGGCCCGTGCTCGAACTTGCGTGGCCTACCGCGCGGCGGAGACATGGGACTTCAACAAGGTAGCGGGTGAGCGGCGGCACATGGCGGGATCTTAACCGGCATTGGCTTCACGGCCGGCCCACGACGGCCGCGCCCATGACGGACGCGGCCGCACGCCTCAGCCCGCCTGTTGCGCGGCGGCTGCTTCGGCGGCTATCGCGGCCTGCACGGCCGGGCGCGCGTGCATCGCTGTGAGATAGGCGCCGGCCGCGGCATAGGCGCCGAGGTCGACACCGATCTTGGTGCACAGGGTCAGGGCCCAGGTCAGGTAGGCGTCGGCAATCGTGAACTGCGAGCCGACCAGGAACTGGCGGGCGACCAGTTGGCTGTTGATGTAGGCGAGCTTCTTGTCCAGCAGGCCGCGGCCCCAGGCTTTGGCTTCGGCCGGCGAATCGGGCGCGAACATCAAGTAGAAACACAGCTTGTGCACTTCGGTGCCCACGTAGTTGACCCACTCGACCACGCGATAACGCTGCTCGCTGCCGGGCGCCGGCAACAGGCCGGAAGCCGGCGCGGCATCGGCGAGGTATTGCAGGACCGACGGGCCTTCGGTCAGCACCGTGCCACCGTCGAGACGCAGTGCCGGCACTTGGCCCTTGGGCGTGACGGCCATGAAGTCGCCGCCGTCGGCGGTGCGCTTGGTGGCGAGGGTGACCGCAATCAGATCGATATCGAGACCGGCTTCACGGGCGGTGATGTGGCTGGCCAGGGAACAGGCAAACGGTGAGAAATAGAGCTGCATGGGAGCGCCTCGGTGGTGGAGTGGCTTTATTATGTACTAATAAGTACAAAATAAAATGCCCCGTCCCTCGACGCCCCCGCAGGTGCGATTTCAATCGCACATTCAACCGGCGCTCCTCACCCCTCGGGCAAACTCCGCGGACTCGCCAGCCACTTCAACAACGGCACCCAGTACTCGCGGTCGACCGCGCCCTGGGACGGCGGCAGTTCGAATATCGACAGGCCCTTTTCCGCCGCCTTCAAATAGGCCGTGCTCTGGCGCAGCCAGGTCAGGAACGGGAAGCGGCGCCCGGACGGCAGCTTCTGGTCCATGAGGAAGTCTTCCAGATCGTCCGAGGTCCGCGCGCCATCGCGCACGCGGCTGGCCACGGTGCAGATCTTGACGTCGTTATCCACCAGCGGCCGTACTTCGCGCAGTTCGCCGAAGAAGCGTTGCGCGGCGCGGATGTCGACCGGTGACGGCACCACCGGCACGATGGCGGTGTGCGCCTTGCGCAGCAGGGTGGCGAGAATGTCGCCATGGGTGCCGGCCGGCGCATCCAAAATGACGACATCGGTGCTGCGTGGCACGCGCAGCGCGCCGGCGGCGGCATCGACCGCGCCTATCTTTGCCGCGTTGGTGCCGCGCTGGCGCAACCAGTCCATGCTCGAACCCTGCGGGTCGTAGTCCGCCAGCACCACCTTGGCGCCCTCGGCCGCGTAATAGCCGGCGAGATTGGTCGCCACTGTCGTCTTGCCGCTGCCACCTTTGGCGTTCAGCACCAGAATCGCGCGCATCGCGAGCCCCCTTAAGGGTTTGATCTGTCCAGTATCCATGGCGGCGCGCCCGCCGGGCCGCGCCGCGCCCATCCCTCGCAACCCTCAGGCCGCGCTTTGTTTCACCGCCTGATCACGCCGCTCCATCATGCGTTCGATGACCGGGTTCAACAGCAGCTCCATGGCGAACACCATCTTGTCCGCCGGCACCACAATGGTGTCCGGGCGCGACATGAACGAGCCCTGCAGCATTTCCAGCAGGTAGCGGTAATCCGGGTTGATCTTGCGCCGGTTGGCAATCTTTACCACCACCATGCTCTCGTCGTTGCTCGGGATCTCGCTGGCGGTGAAGGGATTGGAGGTGTCGATGGTCGGCACGCGCTGAAAATTGACGTCGGTGCGCGAGAACTGCGGGCAGATGTAATGCACGTAATCGGGCATGCGCCGCAGGATCATCTGGGTGGCGGCCTCAGCCGAGTAGCCGCGCACCGCGCGGTCACGGTGAATCTTCTGTATCCATTCGAGGTTGATGATCGGCACCACCCCGACCAGCAAATCGACGAAGCGCGCGATATTGGCCTCGTCGCCCATGAAGCCGCCATGCAGGCCCTCGTAGAACAACAGGTCGGTGTCGCGCGGCAAGGGCTGCCATTCGGTGAAGCTGCCGGGTTTGCTCTCCAGGCGCTTCGATTCCTTGGTGGTGTGCACATAGTAGCGGCGCTTGCCGCTGCCGTTGTCGCCGTAGGTGCGGAACAGGGTTTCGAGTTCGCCGAGCAGATTGCCGTCGGGGCCGAAGTGGGTGAGGGTCTTGCCTTGCAGGGCGGCCTTCTCGACCTCCCACGCCATCTGCTTGCGATCGTAGCGATGGAAGCTGTCGCCCTCGATGACGGCCGGATTGATGCCCTCGCGCTGAAAGATGCGCTCGAAGGCAGTCTTGACGCTGCTGGTGCCGGCCCCGGACGAACCGGTGACGGCCACGATGGGATGCAATTCGGACATGGGCTGTCTAGTTTTATGGTTCGAAATGCAGGCTCGAAGCTATTGTAGGGGCAGAAGCCACGGCCAGCCACCGTTGCCACGCGGCCCTGTGCGGATGCAAAAAGGGTGGCCGGCGGGCACACTAGCGCGATGCGCCAGAGGACCATCGCGGACCGCGAGATTTACCATCGACTGTTAGGCTTCGTTCGCCCCTAC
The DNA here is from genome assembly GCA_020849475.1 of Gammaproteobacteria bacterium. GTDB lineage: Bacteria > Pseudomonadota > Gammaproteobacteria > JADJYF01. Next base: position 57,755 of record JADLGE010000071.1, on the reverse strand, counting down.
TGGCGCCAGTTCGCGTGGGCCATCGCCGCCATGGTGGCCCTGGCCGCCACCGAATGGATGCTGCCGGCGCTGCTCAAACCGCTGATCGACAAAGATTTCGATATTGCCAACGGGCGCAACGCCTATGTCACGGGCGGCCTCCTGGTGGCCTTGTTCGCGGCCCGCGGCCTGCTCAATTACATCGACATGTTCGCCCTGCAATGGGTGTCCCAGCGCACCATCGCGGACCTGCGCATGGCCATGTTCAAGACCCTGGTGCGCCTGCCGGCGAGCTTTTTCGACAGCCGCTCGAGCGGCGAGCTGATTTCGAAATTCACGTTTGACGTGACCCAGGTCGCGCAGGCCGCGACGCGCGTCATCGAAGTCCTGATCAAGGACACCGCCATCATCACGGTGCTGTTCGGTTACCTCTTCTACCTCAACTGGCAATTGACCGCGCTGCTGGTGCTGTTCGCCGCACCGATTGCCATCATCGTGCGCCGCGCCTCGCAGCGCATGCGCCAGATGAGCCGGCGTCTACAGGAGTCGGTCGGCGCCATTAACCAGGTCACCGAGGAGTCGGTGCGCGGGCACCGCGAGGTCAAGGTCTTCGACGGCTACGATTACGAGACCCAGCGCTTCGATCGCGCCATCAACGACGCGCGCAAATTCCACATGAAAGTGGTGGGGTCGAGCGCCACCATCGTGCCGCTGATCCAGCTGTGCGTGTCTTTCGGCATCGCGCTCATGGTGGTGCTGGCGGTGCGCGCGGCGGCTGACGGCAGCATGACGCGCGGCGATTTCATCGCCTTCGTCACCGCCACCGCGCTGGTGCTGCCGCCGACCAAGCGCCTGGCCGGCGTCAACGAATTCCTGCAGCGCGGCCTGGCGGCCGCCGACTCGATTTTCGCGCTGGTGGATGTCACGCCTGAAGTCGACCAAGGCCGGCACGACGTACGCCTCAAAGGCGCCATCCATTTCGACCATGTGAGCCTGCGCTACGGCGAGCGCACCGCGCTCGACGACATCAATCTCGTCATAGGCGCCGGCGAAACCGTGGCACTGGTCGGGCGTTCGGGCGGTGGCAAGACCTCGATGGTCAATCTCGTGCCGCGCTTCTACCCGCTCACCAGCGGCCGCCTCCTGATTGATGGCCAGCCGGTGGAGGATTACACCCTCGCCGGACTGCGACGCAACATCGCCTACGTCGGTCAGCACATCGTGCTGTTCAACGACACCCTCTACAACAACATCGCCTACGGCGCGCTGCGCGCCGTGCCGCGCGAGGAAGTCGAACGCGTGGCCCGCGAAGCGCAGGTCAGCGCCTTCACCGACGGTCTGCCACAGGGCCTCGACACCCTGATCGGTGAAAACGGCGTGCGCCTGTCGGGCGGCCAGCGACAGCGCGTGGCGATTGCGCGCGCGCTGTTGAAAGACGCGCCGATACTCATCCTCGACGAAGCGACCGCCGCGCTCGACAACGAAGCCGAGCGCCTAGTGCAGGAAGCGCTCAACACCGTGCGCAAAGGTCGCACCAGCCTCATCGTCGCCCATCGTCTGTCGACCATCGAACAGGCCGACCGCATCGTGGTGCTGGACGGCGGCCGTATCATCGAAAGCGGCACGCACCGCGATCTGCTGGCCGCGGGCGGCGCTTATGCGAGGCTGTATTCAGCGGGCTTCGAGGAATTGTCCGAGTCCGCATAGGTGTGAATTCATTCGCACATGCAAGCGACTCAATGTCAGACTCAAGTCTGACCGACAGGAAGAAGGTCGCTGATTTTGTGGGTCAGACTTGAGTCTGACATTCAATTCGGCAGCACAGTCACGCGCTATCACACCTGTCGCTTCGGCCTGAAATTAGCCACTTTTCGCCGCAGCACTTTCACATCCACACCGCCGCGTCCGTAGCGCAAGAGACCATACAGCCGCGTGATGGCGCGCACTTCGTCGGCCAGATCTCCGCGCAGCCGGCAGACCCTTTCCGCAAACGCCAGCGGCGCTTCGCTCGCACCGCGCGTGAAGCCGATGCGTGCGAGCCTGGCGCAGAAGGTCCCATAGGCGGCGCTGAGCGGATCGCGCGGCCGACGTGTCGCGCGCCACATGAGCCAGGCCAGCGCGCCGGTGGTCAACGCGAGCGCCAGCGTGAGCGCTATCACCAACGAGCCGTAGTCGAGGTCTTCGAAGCCGAGTTCTTCGAACAGGTTGCGCTGTTGCGCCGTGGTATAGCCCAGCACCCATTGATTCCAGCCATAGGTGATGGCGTCGAAGGAATCGCGCAGGCGCGTCCACACGCGGCCGCTCAAGGCATCACGCGCAAAGCCCGTGCCCGGTGCGCCGCGCGGATTGGCATCGGCAAAGCCGAGCGATACGCGGTTGGGCGCGACGGTGGCGGTCGGGTCGACACGTGCCCAGCCGCGCCCGTCGAGATAGACCTCGGCCCAGGCGTGGGCGTCGCGCTGACGCACCACCATGTATTCACCCACTTCGTTGTATTCACCGCCCTGGTAGCCGGTGACGACGCGCGCCGGAATGCCGGCCGCGCGCATGAGCATGACGAAGCTCGACGCGAAGTGTTCACAGAAGCCTTCGTGTGTCGTGAACAGGAAGTCATCGACGGTGTCGCCGGGCAGGGTCGGCGGCGTCAGTGAATAGACGAACTTGCCGGCGCGATAGAAATCCAGCGCACGCGCGATGATGGCATCCTCTTGACGGGTCTCGGCGCGCCACTGCGCCCCGAGCTCACGTGCGCGGGGATGGTGGCCACGAGGAATTTCGAGGGCGGCGCGCCGCTCCGCGTCGCTTAATCCCGTCATGCGATATTCGATGGCCGACTCGAGGTCGTAGCGCATGCGCGTGCGCAGCGGCTGGCGGGTCTTCAAGGCATAGTCGGCGGTCTGCATGACGTCGCGCGGTTTGGCGGTGACGACATCGAGGCCCAGCAGCCAGTGCTTGCGGTGAGGCTCCATGGTGACGGTGTAGAGATAGCGCTGGCCATGATGCTCGAGCGGCGCCGGATGGTCGGCAAAGGCGCCGACCTGCCAGGCGCGGCCGTCGCTGTGCCACAGCACCGGGCCGCGCCAGTAGCGCGCGCGGGCACGCGGCTCCGGGCCGTGGAACTGCACGCGAAATGCGATTTCGTTCGACATGCCGAGGCGCGTGATGTCGCCGACCGTCATGCTGTCGGAGAGGCCCGTCACCGCATCGAAGGCGTCCTGCGGCATGCCCCACAGCGGCCCCGGGATGCGCGGAAACAGCACGAAGGCGAGCAGCATCAGCGGTATCGACTGCGCGGTCATCAGCGCCGACAGGCGCAGCATGGCGCGCGGCTGGCGATAGGCGGGCGGCGTGTTGTATTGAATGAGCACCGCGGTCGCGGCAATCACCACGCCGAGCATGTAGAGCGCGGTTGGAATGGTCTGCGCATAAAAGAAATTGGTGACCACCAGGAAATAGCACAGCAAGGTCACCACGTAGTAATCGCGCGGGCTGCGCATCTCCAGCAGTTTCAAACCCAGCAGCGCGGCCAGCAGTTCGACACCGGCATCGCGACCGAGCTTGCCGCGAAACGCGATGTAGATGGTGACGAAGGCCGTGATGGCCAGCAATTGCTTCAACAACCACAGCAGGCGGTGCTCGCGGTCCGGCAAGGGCAGCACGCCCTGCGCGCCGAGGTAGCGCCAGCCGCAGGCCAGCACGAAGCCCGCGTCGAGAATCAGCGGAAAGCGCGGCATGTGCGGCAACAGCGCGAGCAGCAGCACCACCGCCACCCACAGCACTTCGCGCGCGCTCAAGGGCGTGGGATTCACGGCGGCGCCTCGTACAGCGCGAGCACGCGCAGACATTCATCACGGTGCTCGCGGCCGTGGCCAAAGCCCACCGACACGCCCGGCAGTTCGAGTGCGTAACTGTGGCCGGCGCCATGCGCTTCCAGCACCCACTGACACAGCTGCGACAGGCGCGGCTCGGCGCCGGCCAATGAAGCGACCGCCGACCACGACAACAGTACGCGCAGCGCGCCCTGGCCGTGGAAGCGTTTGACCATCACCTCGCGTTCGCGGGCGAGGGTCTTCCACGCGATGGCGCGCACCGGATCGCCCGGCGTGTAGGGCCGCAGTCCGGCGAATTCATCGCTGCCCACACCGTGCAACTGCGTCAGCCCGCTGGCGGTGGCGGGCGCGAACGGCAGCGGCAGATGGCCGCGCGGCGCGGGATAGACGAGGCATTGGCTGTCGCCGTCGAAATAGGCCCAGGCGCGCAGAATGCCCAAGGGATAGACGCTTTCGACGCGCAGCCGGCCGAGGGTTGTCCAGCCGCGCTTCTCGGTCAGGCGCGGCACGCCGACATTGGCGACGATGCCAGGCGCGATGTCCATGGCCGTGTGGGTGCTTTGCATGAACCGTCGCGTCAGTTTGTCCATGCCGCGTGGCCATGGCCCGAGTCGCAGGGCGAGGCGCGCTAAGGGCGACGAATTCTCGAACTGGCATTCAAACAGCGCATCACTGCCGGCATGCACCGGCAGCGCGCGCGCACCGCGATAAATGAGGCCGTTGAGATTGCGATAGGTGTGCAGCATCGCCACCAACACCAGGCCGAACAGCAGAAAGGCCAGCAGGTAGCCCAAGGCGTTGTCGTAGTTGATGGCGCCGATCAGGATGACGCCGAGCATGAAGCCGAAGGTCACGCCCGCCGCGGTCGGGAAGATATAGACCTGTCGCCTGTCCAGGCGCTGTTGCGCGGGCCGCGCGGCCCGCGCGGTGACGGCGCTCACGGGATCGGCACGGCGTTGGCGAGTTGCTCGCGTATGAAGGCCGCATCCACACCGCGCGAGGCATCGAGCGGCCGCACGCGGTGCACGGCCACGCTCGCCAGCACCGCCTGGATGTCATCGGGCAGCACGTGGTTGCGCCCGTCGATCAAGGCCCAGGCGCGCGCCGCGCGCAGCAAGGCCAGGCCGGCGCGCGGCGACAGGCCACAGCCGAACTGCGGCGCGCGGCGGCTGTAGTCGAGCAAGTCCTGCACGTAGTCGAGCAGTGCATCGCTGACATGCACACCATCGACCTTGTCCTGCAGTTCGAGCAAATCCTCGCGCGACAGCACCGGCGCGAGTTCCGACAGTGCCGCGCGGCGGTCCGGCGCTTTCAGCAGCGCGCGCTCGGCGCGGCGGTCGGGGTAGCCCAGGGAAATGCACATGAGAAATCGATCGAGCTGCGACTCCGGCAGCGCGAAGGTGCCTATCTGATCGCTGGGATTTTGGGTGGCGATGACGAAGAACGGCTGCGGCAGCCCATGGGTTTCGTTCTCTATCGTCACCTGCCGTTCTTCCATCGCCTCCAGGAGCGCACTCTGGGCGCGCGGCGTGGCGCGGTTGATTTCATCGGCCAGCACGACGTTGGTGAACACCGGGCCGGGGTGAAACGTGAAGCGCGCGGCGTCGCGCTCGTAGACGTAGACGCCCAGCACATCGGCCGGCAACAGATCGCTGGTGAACTGGATGCGTTGGAATTCGACGCCCATGAGGCGCGCCAGCAAGTGCGCGAGGGTGGTCTTGCCGACCCCCGGCAGGTCTTCAATCAACAGATGGCCGCGCGCCAGCAGGCAGGCCAGCGCCAGGCGAATCTCGTTGGATTTGCCGAACACCACCTGCTCGGCGGTCTTGATGACCGTTGCCAGCAGGGCGCGCTGGGCCTCGCCGGCGGCGGTCGCGCGCAGGCGCGGTTCGGTGATGTTTTCGAGGGGGCGTTGTGACACGCAATGGTTCTCCAATGGGGTGCGCCGGACCATCCGGCGTCGCGCGGACGAGCAGGGGTCAGTGGGCTCGCGCTCAAGTTATCGGCGCATCTTCCGTTGATCTCAACCTGTGAAGCCCATGCTGGGCGCCCTTTCGCTAAAGCTTAAACAAGCGTGAGGGGCCGCGCGAGCCACGGCAGGACATAAGGCGCTCAAAGGAAGACCATGACCAAGTACGATTTCGTTGTCATCGGCAGCGGGCCGGCCGGACAACGCGCCGCCATCCAGGCTGCCAAGCTCGGACGCACGGTGGCGCTCATCGAGCGTTCCTTTTCCATTGGCGGCGCCTGCGTGCATACCGGCACCATCCCCAGCAAGACCCTGCGCGAGGCGGTGCTGTATCTGTCCGGCTGGCGCCAGCGCGGCTTCTATGGGCGCAGCTACCGGGTCAAGGAGCGCATCACCGCCGAGGACTTGATGCAGCGCCTCGACATCACCATCCGTCACGAAATCGAGATCCTGATGCACAAGCTGCACAGGAATTTCGTCGACACCATCGCCGGCAACGCGGTGTTCGAATCGCCCCATGTGCTGCGTATCGAGACCGGCAGTGATGAAGTCAAACTCATCGAAGCGGACAAAATCCTGATCGCGACCGGCTCGCGCCCCGTGCAACCGCCCGGCATTCCCTTCGACTGCCCCAATGTGGTCGACAGCGACAACATCCTCGACATGCAGGAACTGCCGCGCACCGTGGTGGTGGTCGGCGCGGGCGTGATCGGGGTCGAGTACGCGGCCATGCTGAGCGCGCTCGACATCGGCGTGACGTTGGTCGACGGCCGCACCGACATCCTCGGTTTTCTCGATCGCGAAATCGTCGACGAATTCACCCATCACCTGCGCGACCGCGGCGTGAGCCTGCGTCTGGGTGAAACCGTGCAATCGGTGGAAGTCATCGATGACAAGAAACTCGTCGTGCATCTCGCCAGCGGCAAGCACATTCGCGCCAACATGGCGCTGTTCGCGTCCGGGCGCGTGAGCAATACCGACAAACTCCGGCTCGAAAACGCCGGTCTCACACCCGACAGCCGCGGGCGCCTCGAAGTCGACGCCAATTTCGCCACCGCCGTGCCGCACATCTATGCGGCCGGCGATGTGATCGGCTTTCCGGCGCTGGCCTCGACCTCCATGGAGCAGGGTCGTCAGGCCGCGGCCCATGCTTTCAACGGCGTGGTGAAAGCCACCAACGACATCTTCCCTTTCGGCATCTATGCGGTGCCGGAAATGAGCGTGGTGGGCAAGACTGAAGAAGAACTGCGCAGCGCCGGCGTCGCCTACGAAACCGGCATTGCGCGCTTTCGCGAGACTTCACGTGGGCAGATTCTGGGGCTGCGCGAGGGCTTGTTGAAACTGCTGGTGTCGCTCGAAGATCGCCGCCTGCTCGGCGTGCACATCGTCGGCGAAGGCGCGACCGAACTCATCCACATCGGCCAGGCGGTGCTGGCCCACGACGGCAAGCTCGATTTCTTTGTCGAAGCGGTATTCAACTACCCGACCCTCGCCGAGGCCTACAAGATTGCGGCGCTGGATGCGTGGAACAAGTTGTAGCTGCGAATTCATTCGCACATTAAAACTGCCCCACCGACACCCAGCCGCGCCCTGAATGTGCGATTGAAATCGCACCTACAATGAACGCTTCCCGAAATTCACGACCCCGCCACCGCCATCTCCCCGATCACCACCGAGCCGATATGCACGGTGCCGCGCGTCTCGACGTCGGCGCCGATTTCGCGGATGTCTTTCAACATGCTCTTGAGATTGCCGGCCACGGTGATCTCTTCGACCGCGTGGGCCACTTCGCCTCCTTCAATGAGGAAGCCGCTCGCGCCGCGTGAGTAGTCACCGGTCACACCGTTGACGCCCATGCCCATGAGGTCCGTCACCAGCAGGGCGCGATCAAAACCGGCGATGATGTCGGCCAGTGCGCGTTCGCCGTGGCTGACAAAAAGATTGTGTGCGCCGCCGGCATTGCCCGTCGGTGCGCGGCCGAGGCGTCGCGCGGCATAGGCACTCAGGAGATAGGTGTCGAGGCGGCCCGCCTCGATGATGGTCTTGCGACGGGTGGCGACTCCGTCGTCGTCGAAGGCCGCGCTGCCGAGCGCGCCGGGCAGGAAGGGGTCTTCGGTGACGGTGATGAATTCCGGCAAGATGGTTTCGCCGAGCGCGTCGAGCAGGAAGGACGCGCGGCGATACTGCGCGCCGCCGCTGATGGCGCCGAGCACATGGCCAATCAGGCCGGTGGCAATGCGCGCTTCGTAGATAACCGGCAGGCGGGTGGTGGCAATCTTGCGTGCGCCGAGCTTGGCCAGCGTGCGTTCTGCGGCGAGGCGTCCGACGGTTTCGGCGTCTTCCAGCTGCGCGGCGTCGCGACCGCTGGTGAACCAGTAGCCGCGCTGCATGCCGCCGCCGTCCTCGGCGATCATCACCGCCGACAGGCCATGGCGCGTGCCGCGATAGGCAGCGTGGAAGCCGTGGCTGTTGGCATAGGCGCGGCTGCCGCGATAGCGATTCACGCTGCAGCCGTCGGACTGCTTGATGCGCGCATCGACGCCACGCGCCACCTTCTCACACTCGATGGCGAGCGCGATGGCGCTCTCGGCATCGAGGTCCCAGGGATGATCGAGGTCGAGATCGGGCAGATCCGTGGCCAGGAACTCGGCGGCCGCGAGGCCGGCATAGGGGTCGGGCTCGGCGACCTCGGCGATGCGCAGCGCGGCGTGAATGGTTTCGCTGATTGCCTGCGCCGAAAAATCCGAAGTGGTGGCGCTGCCTTTGCGGCCCCCTAAGTAGATGGTCACGCCGAGGCTCTTGTCGCGCTCGTGCTCGACGGTCTCGCAGGCGCCGCCGCGCACCGTCACCGACAGGCCTTCGCCGGCACTTAACCCGATTTCGACGGCCTCGGCGCCGGCGCGTCGGGCTTCATCCAGGGTGCGCACCGCGAGTTCGTCGAGAATGGCGGGGCGGTTGTAATCAATGGCGTCGTGTTGCTTCATGACCCTACTTTAAGAAATATCGCGCGGGCCCACCATCGGCGATGCGTGGCGCAATGGCCTAAACTAGCCGCCTTTGCGTGCCTCAAGCCCCAAACCCCGATGACCGATTCTCCCATCCTCGCCAAACTCAATCAGCGTCAGCGTGACGCGGTTGCCTCCAACGCCAATCAAGTGCTGGTGCTGGCCGGCGCCGGCAGCGGCAAGACGCGCGTGCTGGTGCATCGCATCGCCTGGTATCTCGAGACCGGCCAGGCGTCACCGCTCGGCATCCTGGCGGTGACATTCACCAACAAGGCCGCCGCCGAAATGCGCGGCCGCATCGAGCAACTGACCGGCCGACCCATCGGCGGCATGTGGGTCGGCACCTTTCACAACATCGCCCATCGCATCCTGCGCGCCCATGCGCGCGACGCCAACCTGCCCGACAATTTCCAGATCATCGACTCGGACGATCAGCTGCGCGTGGTCAAGCGTGTCATTCGTGGTCTCAATCTCGATGACAACGAATGGCCGGCCAAGGAGGCGCAGTGGTTCATCAATGCGCGCAAGGACGACGGCCAGCGCCCGCAGCACGTCGACGATTACGGCGACGGCGCGCTGCACACCATGGTCGACATCTATCGCGCCTATGAAGACGCCTGCCAGCGCGCCGGGCTGGTCGATTTCGCTGAAATGCTGCTGCGCGCCCATGAGCTGTGGCTGGCCCATCCTGGCCTCCTGCGCCATTACCGCGAGCGTTTCTGGCATGTGCTGGTGGACGAGTTCCAGGACACCAATGCCATTCAATACGCGTGGCTGAAGAATCTCGTCGGCGATGACGGCAACATCTTCGTGGTTGGCGACGACGACCAGTCCATCTACAGCTGGCGCGGCGCGCGTGTCGAGAACATGCAGCATTTCCGCAAGGATTTCCCCGCCAACGAACTGGTGCGCCTGGAGCAGAACTACCGCTCGACGGGCAATATCCTGTCGGCCGCCAATACCCTCATCGCCAACAATCCTTCTCGCCTCGGCAAGGAGCTGTGGACCGACGGCGCCAAGGGCGACCCCATCACGCTTTACGCGGCCTATAACGATCTCGACGAAGCGCGCTTCTGCGTGGACCGCATTCGCCTGTGGCATGACCACGGCGGGCGTCTCACTGAATGCGCGATGCTCTATCGCACCAGCGCGCAGTCGCGCGTGCTGGAAGATGCGCTGCGCCAGGCCGACTTGCCCTATCGCGTGTACGGCGGCTTTCGTTTTTACGAGCGCGCCGAAATCAAGGACGCGCTGGCCTATGTGCGGCTCGCGAGTTCACGCGGTGACGACGCCGCCTTCGAGCGCATCGTCAACGTGCCGCCGCGCGGTATCGGTCAACGTTCCATCGATGAATTGCGCGAAGTGGCCAGGCGCGAGCGCATCACCCTGTGGGAGGCGACGCGCCGTCTGACCGATAACAAGGAACTGTCGGCGCGCTCCCTCGGCGCTTTGCAGCGCTTTCTCGATCTCATCGATCGCATGAGCATCGCGGTCAACGAACTGCCGCTGGCGGAACTGCTCGAGCATGTGATTGCGCATTCCGGGCTCATCGAGCACTACCGCAAGGAGAAGGGCGAGCGCGGCCTCGACCGCATCGAGAACCTTGAGGAACTCGTGACCGCGGCACGCGATTTCAAGCCCGCCATCGATGACGAAGAGATCCCGATACTCGCCGCTTTTCTCACCCACGCCGCGCTGGAATCCGGTGATGGTCAGGCCGAGGCCTACAGCGACTGCGTGCAGCTCATGACTTTGCATTCGGCCAAGGGGCTCGAGTTTCCGCTGGTGTTTCTGGTCGGCGTGGAGGAGGGGCTCTTTCCGCACATGCGCTCGGCGGCTGACCCGGTGCAACTCGAGGAAGAGCGGCGCCTGTGCTACGTCGGCATCACGCGCGCCATGAAGAAACTCACCATCACCTACGCCGAATCACGGCGCCTGCACGGCGCGGATTTCTACCCGCAGCCGTCGCGCTTCATCCGTGAACTGCCGCGCGAAGTGATGGAGGAAGTGCGCCTCGGTGGACGCGTCAGTGCCGGCCGCACCGGCGTGAGCGGCGGTTCAGGGCACATCATGGAACAGAGCGCCAACGCCTATGGCTTGAAGCTCGGCCAGCGCGTGCGTCACAAGATCTTTGGCGAAGGCGTGGTGCTGCACATGGAAGGCCAGGGCGAACACTCGCGGGTGCAGGTCAACTTCGAAGCCGACGGTGTGAAGTGGCTGGTGGCGGCCTATGCCAACCTGGAAGCGAGCGGCTGAGCGCGGCACAAGCGCAAAAACGTCGCACAAAAAAAGAGGCCCTGCCCATCACGCCGCACGCAGCGTGATGGGCAGGGCCTCTTTCGTTGCAGCTTACTTGGCGGCTTCGACCATGTAGTCGACCGCGGCCTTGATATCCGCGTCTGCCAGATCCGGACGGCCACCCTTGGGCGGCATCATGCCGGCGCTGCCCATGAAGCCGTTGATGGCGCTGCCATGCAGGACGTCGATGCCCTTGGCGATGCGCGGCTCCCAGGCGGCCTTGTCGCCGAACTTCGGTGCGCCGGCGGCGCCCGGGGTATGGCACACGAAGCACACCGCATCGTAAGTGGCCTTGCCCTTGCCCGCATCGGCCACGGCCGGCGCTGCGGCGGCATCGGCGGCCGGTGCAGCCGCTGGTGCGGCGGCGGCAGGCTCGGCGGCGGGGGCCGCGGCCGGCGCTGTGGCGCCATCCTTCTTGCCACCGACGGCGGCCATCATGTATTCCACCGCGGCCGTGACCTGGGCGTCGGTCAGGGTCGGGTTGCCGCCGCGTGCCGGCATCATGCCGGCCTGGCCGGTGAAGCCGGCGAGGGCGTGCTGCACCAGGGTGTCATGGCCCTGCGCGACGCGGCTTTCCCAGGCTGCCACATCGCCGTACTTGGGCGCGCCGGCGATGCCCTGCGCATGGCAGGCGAAGCACACGCTGTCGTAGGTGGATTTGCCCGGGTCGCTGCTCGCAGCGGCCGCCGGCGCGGCGGTGCTGGCGACTTCGGCGCCGGTCTTGGCGCCTTCGACGGCGACCGCGTCGCCGCCGGTGTTGACCGCGCCTACCGGCGCGACATTGGCCGCTTCATTGCCTCTCGGTCCGTATTCATCCTGCGCGCCGCCGTTGACGAACTTGGCCGATACGAAGGCCGTCAAGCCCACCACCACCAGGAACAGCAGCACCAGGGAGAAATTTCTAACGAACACCGAGTCGTCTTGTTGATTGCTCATTTTGGTCTCTCGAAGGAAGAGGCAAGCGCCAGATTTGTTCTTATGCCGCGCATTCCTGCCGAACGCGGGCCGCCGGCATTATAGCCAAATCGAACTGATTCACTAGGCTTCTCAGGGGATTGGGTGTGGGTGGCGGATACATGGTCAGGGGTGAGCACGCGCCCAGGCGTGGGCGAATCAATCCTGTCGGGCCGACCGACAGCACTGAATGCCGTTGTACTTCACGCCTCACAAAGCGCCCGTCGCTCAAGCCCGATAGAGTGCTTTCCGGCGAAGGCAGAGGTCTCAGGTTCGACAACATCGCGCAGCGATGTTGGACGGAGGCGCAGCGCGCCGACGCCCCGCAGGGGTGAGCACGCGCTCGAGCGCGGGCGAATCAATCCTGTCGGGCCGACCGACAGCACTGAATGCCGTTATACTTTACGCCTCACAAAGCGCCCGTAGCTCAGCTGGATAGAGTGCTGCCCTCCGAAGGCAGAGGTCACAGGTTCGAATCCTGTCGGGCGCGCCATACCTAAAAGCACGCGCCCAAGCGCGGGCGAATCAACCCTGTCGGGCAACTCAATCTTCCCCTCTCAACCACGCCTCCGCACTCTCCATCTCATAAAAAATCTCGCCCTCGACCAAATCCCCCGCATAGGCGATGAACTGCCGCAGCACCCCGTACATCTCCGAGCTGTTGACCACGAACGCCGCCTTCCAGCGTGCATGGGGCGGCGCCGGCGCCAGGAAGTTCTTCACCAGTTCCAGCCACTCGTTGCCGGAAAACATGAAGCGGCAGTCGCGCAGGTCATCCAGGTGCCGGCTGAGGGCGAGGGTGTGGTGATCGTGGAACAGCTGCCTCCAGAAATCACCGACGTCGCCACTGCTCACGGTGCCGCGCCAGGTCTGTCGCAGCACACCGGCCTGCCGGTCGATGACATAGCCGAACTCAGCGCCGTCCGCAGAGTGCTGCACCACCGGGCTAGCCACGGCCGAGCCTCGCCAATTCCTTGTCGCTGCAGGTCGGGCAGATGCCATGAGTGATCTCATTGCCGGTCACTTCCTTGAGATAGTGATCGACGGCGTTCCAGTAGCCTTCATCATCGCGCACGCGTTTGCACCAGGCGCACATCGGGATCAGCGCGCGCAGGGCGCCGAGGTTTTCCATGGCCTCGGCGAGTTTGCCTTCGACCGCCTGCTGTGCGGTGAGGTCGCGTATTGCCACCAGCTCGGCCCATTCATGGGTGCGGGTGTGTATCGGCCGACGATTGATCTCGACCGCGATGTGATGACCATCGCGATGCTGCATGGCGGTCTTGACCGCGGTGTTCGCGCTCTCATGCAAGAGGCCATCGGGAAATAACGACGCGAACGGCATGTTCAAGGTGCTGTGGCCGAGCAGGGTGCAGGCCACCGCGTTGTAATCGACGATGGTATCGTCGCGGTGGATGATGAGACCTTCGAAGGCTCCGTCGGCGAGCGTGCGGAAACGCGCCGCTTCTTCACGCAGGGCGCGCGCCATGTGCTCGTCGAACTGCGCGCCGAGCAGTGTGATGCCGAGCACGGCGGCGGCGGCCATGCAGGTTTCAATCACCAGCAGCTGGCGTGACAGCGCGCTGTCAGTGTGCGCCAGCAAGGAATTCAGACTGACGCTCACAGCGCTCATGCCGGTGAAATGCAGCGCGAGGATGGTCAGCGCCAGCGCGAAGATGGCGAGCAGGCGTCGGCTCGCGGTGCGCGGCCCGAACAGGGCGCTGACCGTCATGGCGCCGCCGGCGCAACTCAAGATCACCGACAGCGCCACCTGCGGCGCGTCGTAGCTCAGCAAGCCCGCGACCTGCACCGCCGCCATGCCAAGGTAGTGCATGAGCGCCACGCCCGCGCCGAACACCACGCCGCACAGCATCCGTAACCACAGGCCCTGCACGCAGCGTGCGCTGACCAGGGCCGGCCCCATCACCATGAGACCAATGAAATACGAGAGCACGGTCTGTGGCAGATCGAACGCCACCGACAAGGTCGGCCGGTAGGCCAGCATGGCGAGGAAATGCGTGGCCCACACCGTGGACGACACGCACACCGCGACCAGCGCGCGCCAGCGCCAGGCGTGGTGACGGGAATCGAGGCGGCGCGCGGACAACACCGTCGCCACCGAACCAAACAGACAGATGAGCCCGGCAATGACCAATAGCGAGCGGTCATGTTGGAGGGCAATGCAATCGACAACGCGGAACATGGGGAGATTCCAAGCGGGGGTGGAATGAGTCCCCTGGTTTGGGGGGGCGTGGCAACAGGCGGGAAATGCCGTTCCTCGAAGGAACGCGGGCCGACGGTCTTGCGTATGGTCAGCGCCTCCCACCAATAGCGGCGCAGGCTGCGGATAATTGGCCCAGCAATGTTGAGGTATTGATGGTTTTAAATGCCCTGTCCGTCACACTTCGTCATGCCGCCGTGGTGCGGCCCCGCAAGCGGCGCAGGCCGCGCCTCAAAGTGCCGCCATTGCGGCCCGGCGTTTCCACAAGCCCTGCCCGCTCAAACTGAGCAAGGCCAGCGTGATCAAACCCATGCCGAGCAGTTCGAGCCTGCCGGGCTGTTCGCCAAAGGTGTAGTGCGAGCTGACCATCGCGATGGTGGGGGTGAGGAGCGTGGCGAGTCCCGCAGTGCCGGTATCGAGGTTGTCGAGCGCATACATCCACAGCATCCAGCCGAAAGCCGTGATCACCACCGCCATCAAGGTGAGGATGCCGATGAATCGCGGCGACCACACGATGGCGGGCTCATCCACCCACAGCGCGATGATCATGAGCGGCACGCAACCGAGCAGCATCTGCCAGGCCGTCATGCATAACAGGTCCATTGGCGCACGCCGCTGCAGCCGCTTCACCAGGATGGCGCCCACCGCCCACGCCATGCCGCCGCCGAGTCCGAGCACGCTGCTCGCGAGTGTGTCGCCCAGCGCCCACGGTTGAATGATCGCGACGAGGCCCGCCGCGGCCAGCACCACCGCCAGCCACTGCGCGCCGCGCACACGCTCGCCGAGCAGCGGCCACGCCAGCAACAGGGTGAAGAAGGGCATGGTGTAGACCATGAAGGCGACACGACCGGCGCTGCCATGGGCGACCGCCCAGGTCGACAGCGTGAACAGCAGCGAAGTTTGCACCAGCGCCAGGCGCGTGAGTTCCGGCAGCCGTTGTGGCGCCAGCGGCCTGCCGGTCAGCGGCAGCAGCGCCATGAGGCACAGCGCGCTCGCCAGCATGCGCACCGCCGTCAGCTTGAACGGCGGCGCGTCGAGCAGGCCTATCTTGATGGCCGTCCAGCCATAGCCCCACAGCAGCGACATGACGACGAGCGCCATGAGCGCGCGCGCCGGGTGCTTCACGCAGGTGCTCCAGAACCGATCTGACGGGTGGGCAAGGGGGAGGTGTTCCCCTGCATGGCCGTACTGAAGTTTGCCATTAAGAAATGGCCAGGGTTCGTGCAGTCATGACCAGCAGGGAAAACACTGTTTGCGAGCATAGTGAGCGACTCGCGCGGATTCAATCCCGACCGCCGCCGCCCTCAGCCGCCCGACTTCTTCTTCTCCAGCGCCTGCATTTCCGCCGTGTGTTTGGCGGTCATCGCGTCGAGCGCCGCCTGCTGCTCGGTGCGCAGCTTCTCGCGCAGATTGCGCGCGTAATCGACGGCGTTCAGCGTGCCGCGCGACTGGCCCTGGAATTGCGGCATCACGTATTTGGCGATGAGTTCATAGCTGCGCCGCGTGGCCTGGGTGTTGGCCCATTCATGGGCGAGCATGAGAAAGGTGCCGAAGCCGCCGTTGGACTGGTCGTAGAGCCGCTGGATCTGATCGCGCACGTCATCCGGTGTGCCGATGCAGCCGCTGCCGGAGTCGATGAGATAGTCGATCATTTCATCGACTTCGTTGCCCTCCAGTGCCATGTGCGGCAAGCCCGCCACGGTCTGGAAATAGCGGAACCAGTGGGCGATGCCGTAATGCACGTCGGCACGCGCCTGCTCGCGCGTTTCCGCGCAATGCACCATGCCGACCAGGCGCCACTTGGCGCGGTCGGCGACCTTGCCGAACTGCGCGGCGCGCTGCTCCATCACGTTCCAGTGCAGCGCGAGGGCGTCGAAGCCAGCCTGCATGGTCGCGCCCAGCGACAACAGGCCCACACCGTGCTTGCCGGCCAGGCGCGCACCCGATGGCGATGCGACTGCCGCCACCGCGCAGTCGAACAGCGGCTGCGAATAGGGACGCAGATGCAGCTGCGCGTCGCGCAGATCCCAGCGGCTGTTCTTGAAGGTGATGGGTTCTTCGCTGGTGAGCAGGTGCATGATGATGTCGAAGCCCTGCTCGAGCAGGTCGCGCGTCTCCGACTGTTCGATACCGATCATGTGCGCGTCGGTCGGCAGCGAGCCCGGGCCGGCGCCGAACATGAAGCGGCCGCGGGTCATGTGATCGAGCTGTACGATGCGCTCGGCGACCCACAGCGGATTGTGGTAGCCGACGCTGATGACGCCGGTGCCGAGGCGGATATGTTTGGTCCTCTCGGCGGCGGCGGCGATGAAGATCTCAGGAGAGGCGATGATCTCGGTGCCGGCGGAATGGTGCTCGCCGACCCAGGCCTCGTCGTAACCCAGCCCGTCGAGATGCTTGACCAGTTCGAGATCGCGCTCGATGGCCAGCGTGGGATTTTCCCCGGCGCGATGAAATGGCGCGAGAAAGATGCCGAAACCCATTCGTCCTGTCATGCCCTGTCTCCTTTCGAGAACCGTTGCCGCGTTCGGCATTGAATGAAGGGCGACATGCTACCCATCCCGTATCCATACGGCGAGCGCGATCCGCCCTGTACGACACAAGAACCTGACGGCGCGCCTCAGCTAAACAGCCAGCGCAGCCCGTGGCTGACGGCGGCCGGCATGGTCGAGTGATGGATTTCACCCGGCATGATGCGCAACGCCGTGTCGAACGACTCGGAGCGTCGCATCGCGAGCCGGGCATGAAACTCCTCGGTATTGGCCAGCATCGGAATCTCGCCGCCGATACATTGCTCGAGTTCACCCGCGGACAGGAACACGCGCCCTGCGAGCGTCGGTCCATGGGCGAGATTATGCTGTTCGAGCTCGAATACCGCGCGCTTGTCCCACCATGACGACGGGCTCGCGATGAGCCAGCGCGAAAACGCCTGTGGCTGCGTGAGCAGCGTGTAGAGGGCAAAGAGGCCTGACAGGGAATGGCCAATCAGCGTGCGTTGCGTGACATCGATGTTATACGTCGACTCGATGCCGGGCAGCGCATCGTCCAGCAGCCAGCGCTGAAACTGCGCCGCCTCGCCGAATACCGGCGCGCCCGCCATGTTACGCACGACGGCGGCTGGCAGCGCCCCCACCGTCGGCGTGAAGTCCCGTGCCCGCGCATGCACCACCTCGCGAGCGGTGTGCGCTGCCCAGCCCACACCGACGACTATCACCCTCGGCAGCAGCCGCGCGAGCCCGAGGTTCAATGCCGCGTCGCACACGGTGCCGAGCGTCCATTGTGCATCGAGGCACACCAGCATCGGGTAGGGCTCGGCACGCGACCCATAGCCTTCCGGCAGCGCGACGTGAAGCACTCGGCCTCCATCCGCATGGTGATGCATCTCTCGCTGCCAGAGCATTCGTGTTCGACTCTCTTTCATCGGCAAGCTTGGCAAGCCTGCTCTCGGGTCGGCAGTCTATCGGGTTTGTGATGACGCTTAACCTACTGCGGGGTGTCGGCTTGCCCGCATGGATTGCGCCCTACGCCCCGGCCACCAGGCTCTCACTGGCCTGCCACAGCCTCGCTGCCAGCGCCGTGTCCTGGGACAGCTTCGAGCCCGGCTTCACTTTCAGGAATTCGTCGTAGTAGGCGCCACTCGTGCCCTCGATGTTATCGGCGGAGGCGAGATACACGCTGGTGCGAGCACCACGCTTGGCGCTCATGTAGGCGCCGATCAGGCGATAGAGGGTGCGATTGACGAGGCCGCGACCCATGATGTTGGTGCCTACCGGGCCGGGATGCAGACTCCAGCTCAGAAGACCATCGCCGGCGTGACGCCGCGCCAGTTCGCGCGCGAACAGCACATTGCACAGTTTCGATTGCGCATAGGCCTTGAGCGGGCCGTAGGGTTTCTCACCACGAAAGCTGTCGAAGTCGAGCTTGCCGAGGTGATGCATCATCGAGGCGACATTCACCACGCGTGGACGGCCGGCGGCCAGCAATGCCGGCATGAGGCTCTGCGTCAGCAGGAAGTGCGCGAGGTGATTCACACCGAACTGCATCTCGAAGCCGTCGTCCGTCAGCTGCTTTTTGAACGGAAAGAGGCCGGCGTTGTTGATGAGCACATCGATGCGTGGCCATTGGTTCTTGATGGTGTCGGCGCAGGCGCGCACCGAAGCGAGCGAAGCGAGATCGAGCGACACCAGTTCGAGCTTCGCGCCCGGCACGCTCGCGGCAATGTCGGCGCGCGCGGCCTTGGCGCGCGCGAGATCGCGACAGGCCATCACCACGGTTGCACCGCCGCGCGCGAGCTCGCGGCCGGTTTCAAGGCCGATGCCGCTGTTGGCGCCGGTGATGACGATGGTCTTGCCGCTGAGCTGCATGCTGCTTTCCTTTATTGCTGATTCCATCCACAGGGATTGCCGCGCACGCGGCTCAAGTACTGGCCGGTTTGCCGCCCGCCGCCGCGCTCTCGGCCCCGCAAGTCCGCTTGAACGCGATGGGGCGATGATAGCCGCGATTGCCGCGACCGTGGCCCCGGCCGATAATCAAAGCCCCGGCCGACGCGCGATGCCCAGCACCCGCCCGCCATCCCGCGACGCCTGCCCTCATCAGCACGGATACCCGCCATGACGCTCGACATGAAACTCTATGACCGCGTGCTGTCGCTCGCGAACGCCCTCACCGATGCGGTCGAACGCGATGATGATCGCGCTTTCAGCAAGCAGTATGCCGAACTCGAAACGCTGTGCGCCGAAGCGCAGACCGCCGGCACCGCCCATCCTTTCTACCTGGAATCTCTGGGTGACTTCACGCTCGATGACGAAGACGCCATCGATATCTACGAACAGGCGCTGGAACTGGCCGACAAGCTCGAGCAGTCCGATTGCCGCGCCTCGATACAGCTCGCCATCGCCGAGCGCTATCGCGATCTCGACGACCTCGATGCCGCGCTGGCCTATGCCGCGCAGGCCGAGAGGAGTCTCGCCCACGACGACGACCCGGCTTTGAAAGAAGAGCTCGCGACTTTCCTGCGCGATCTGAAGCAAGCCTGAGCCGCACCCAAGCCCATCACGGAGCAACCGCCATGCACGACCTCATCATTCGCAATGCACGCATCGTCGATGGCAGCGGCGCGCCCGCTTTCATGGGCGAAGTGGCGGTGGCCGACGGCAAGATTGTGGCGGTGGCGCGCGCCGGCGAAGCACCGATAGCAGGGCCGGCCAAGCGCAGCATCGACGCCCACGGCAAATTGCTGACGCCGGGCTTCGTCGACATCCACACCCATTACGACGGCCAGGTGTGCTGGGACAAACAGCTCACACCGAGCTGCTGGCATGGCGTGACGACCATAGTCATGGGCAATTGCGGCGTCGGTTTCGCACCGGTGCGGCCGGGCACCGAGTCGGAGCTGGTCGAAATCATGGAGTCCGTCGAAGACATTCCCGGCACCGTGCTGCATGAAGGCATTCCGTGGGGCTGGGAAAGCTTCGCCGATTATTTGCACAGCATCGACACGCCCTACGTGATGGACGTTGGCGCGCAGGTGCCACATGTCGCCGTGCGTCACTACGTGATGGGGGCGCGTTGCTATGACGACGCCACCGCCGACGACATCGCGGCGATGGCCGCCATCACCAAGCAGGCCTTGCAGGACGGTGCGCTGGGCTTCACCACCTCCCGTTTCTACGGCCACTTCGACAAGCACGGCGCGCTGGTGCCTGGTACGCACGCCGACGGTGAAGAGCTGAAAGCCATCGGCAATGCGCTGGCGGAAGTCGACCACGGCACCGTCGAGATCATTTCCGACCGCATGGAAGACCCCGATGAACAACACTGGGTGGAATGGATAGCCAAGCGCACCGGCAGGCCGGTCACCATTCTCGCCACGTCGAACATCGGCGCCGACGTGTGGGGCATGGCGGAAAAGCTCAACGCGCAGGGTTTGAAGATTCGCCCGCAGGTCGGCGCACGGCCGGCTTCAGTGCTCATGAGTCTCGAAGGTACGGTCAACCCCATGCGCCAGTTTGGCAGCTACAAGGACATCGCGAAGCTGTCGGTAGCCGAGCAGCGCGCCAAGCTCAAGGACCCGGCGTTCCGCGCCCGCGTGCTGGCCGACACGCCCAAGGTGCCGCGCGACGAGACCACCGCCAACATGATTTCAACCTGGGACAAGATGTTCATCCTGCCCACCGACTTGAGCTACGAGCCAAGCTTCAACGAATCGGTGGCCGGCATCGCCGCCGCGCAGGGCATCGACGTGCGCGAGGCGCTGATGGACATCATGGCTGCCGGTCGGCCGCTGCTGTACCTGGTGGGTGAATACAGCGGCAGCCTCGAAAAGCAGCACGCCGGCATTGCCCATCCGCACTCAGTGTTCGGACTCTCGGACGGCGGCGCCCATTGCGGCGTGCTGTGTGACGCCAGCATGCCGACCTATATGCTCGCCTACATGAGCCGCGACCGCGTGCGTGGCCCGATATTTCCCATCGAATACACCGTGCACAAGATGACTCGCGACACCGCGCTGGTCTATGGCCTGACCGACAGGGGTCTGATCGCCGAAGGCATGCGCGCCGATCTCAACATCATCGATTTCGATGCCTTGGCGCTCGAAGACCCCGAGATGGTTTACGACCTGCCGGCCGGCGGCAAGCGTCTGGTGCAGAAGGCGCGCGGTTATGTCGCCACCTTCTGCAAAGGCGAAGTGACCTACGAGAACGGTGTGCACACCGGCGCGCTGCCGGGGCGCTTGTTGCGCGGCTGAGGGCCGCGTCTCGCCCTGAATGTCAGGCTTCAGCCTGACATTCAAAATAAACCTGCACGGCTCACAACACGCCTTCTTCGATGTGTTCTAGATAAATGAACTCCGGCGCCTTCACGCCCGCCTGACGCCGGATCTCGACCAGCTCCGGCGATTCGAAAAAATTTCTCGCCTCCTCCAGCGATGACCAGCGCGAGAAGTGCACGATGTGGTTTGCATCGGTATCGCGGCGTAACAATTGATAGCTGATCTCGCCGGCCTTCTTGCGCATTTCGGCGGCGTTGTCGAACACGGCCTTCCAGGCGGGATAAGCCGCGACTTCATGAATGATCAGGACATGGGGCATGGTGCTTCTCCTGTGAGTTGATGAATAAGCGGTGCATCACGGCGCGTCGGCGGTGCTGTAAACCTTCTGCACCACCTGCCAGCGTCCCTCGACTTTCAGCAGCGACAGCATGTCGGTGAAGTAGCGCGGCACGATGGCGCATTTCAGTTTCACGTGGGCCATGTGTGGCCCGACCATGTCGACGGACAGAATTTGATCCACTCGCGGCAGCCCGAGCGCGGCGGGCGAAGGGCGCTGCTGCACCATCTCCAGCCACAGGCCGCGTTTGATGATGTGCAATTCGCCGTCACAGCTCTGGGTGAGCGCGCAGGTCGGATGAAAGACCGTCGCGAGCTTGGCGACATCGCCTGCGTAAAAGCCGTCGAGATAGCTGTGGATGGTGTCGAGCAGCGCGGACTGCTCGTCGTCTTGTGGGGTGTGCATGGCCTCGGCCTCCTCGACGCTGGGTGCGTCGCGACGGCCCAGACTATCGGCGTTGGGCAGGATGCCGGTCCAATATATTATTCAGTGGCCGGTGATACGCTTCGCATATGAAAGAACCGAACATCGAATTGCGCCTGTGGCGCCAGTTTCTGGCGGTCGCGGAAGAGCTGCACTTCGGACGCGCCGCGCGCCGCCTGCATATGACCCAGCCACCGCTGACCCAGGCCATCGCCCTGCTCGAACGCCATCTCGACGTGCGCCTGTTCGAGCGCAACAAGCGCCGCGTCGAGCTGAGCGCGGCGGGCGCGGCGCTGCTGCCGCAGGTGCAGGCCCTGCTCGCCCATGCCGCGCGACTGCCGCCGATGGCGCGCGCCGCGGCCGGCGGTGAAAGCGGGCATCTGCACCTCGCGTTTGTCTCGACCATCGGCTTCACGCACCTGCCCGCCTGGGTGCGCGCATTTCGTGAACGCTATCCCGCCGTGCAGCTCGAACTTACCGAAGCGACCGGTGACGTACAGCTGGATGCCCTGGCGCGCGGCGCCATCGATGGCGGTCTTTTGTTGCACTCGCCGGGGCGCGCGCCGGCCGAATTCGAATCGATGGCGGTCGACAGGGAAGCCTTGCTGCTGGCGGTGCCCAAGCGTCATTCGCTCGCGGCCGGCAAGCTCGATGCCGCGCAGGTCATGCAGACGCCGCTCGTGATCTTTCCACGCCATATCGCGCCATCACTGTACGACGCCATCTTCGCGCTTTATCACAGCGCCCAGCACACGCCACGCATCGCACAGGAAGCGGTGCAGATGCAGACCATCGTCAACTTGGTGTCGGCCGGCCTGGGCGTGGCGTGGGTGCCGGCCAGCGTGCGCCGCTTTCAGCGGCCGGGCGTGGTGTATCGGGACATCGCGGCGCAGCGCGGCAAGCACCGCTTGTCTTTACCGGAATGCGAGACCAGCCTCGTGTGGTCGCGCGAGGCCAGCGCGACCATGAAAAATTTCATCACCCTGACCAAGGCGCGCATGCGCCTCGGCCAGTGAGTCGCAGCGTTTCGCTCAGCCCTTGGAACCCCAGCTGTCCCAATGCACGAATTGCTCGGTCGGCAGACGCTTGGCCGGTTTGAAGTCGTCGCCGGTGTAGTAAGCCACCGGGAACAGCGCGGCCTGGGTGATAGTGTCGGGGATGCCGAGAATCTTCGCGGCTTCCTGTTCATACATGATGTGCAGCGTGGTCCAGGCGGTGCCGAGGCCGCGCGAACGCAGCGCCAGCATGAACGACCACGCCGCCGGCAGGATGGAGCCGTACACACCGGCCTGTTCCAGCGGGCTGCCTTTTTCAACGCGCCCTTCGATGCAGGCAATCACCAGCGCCGGCGCCTTGTGCATGTTGTCGGACAGATAGTCGGCCGAGCTCAGCACGCGGTCGAGCTGCTGGGCGCGCAGGTCGCCGTCATCCCCATAGCGCGCGCGCATGTTCGGATCGCTGCTGTAGAGCTTGAAGGCCTTCTTGTACAGCGCAGAAATCGCCGCGCGCTTGGCTTCGTCGGTGACGACCATGAAAGACCAGCCCTGGGCGTTGCCGCCGGTAGGCGCCTGCAGTGCGAGTTCGATGCAGCGGGTGATGACGCTGCGTTCCACCGGGCGCGAGAAGTCGAGACGCTTGCGCACCGAGCGCGTGGTGGTGAGCAGATGATCGACAGTGTTGAGATCCATGAGGCTTCCTTCGTGAGTGGTTCTTGGCGTTGGAGGGGGGCAGCATAGGGGAGAGCCCCGCACATTCAAAATGTCAGACTGAAATCCGCGCCCCGATGAATTCTGCTGGTCCGTGGCTCAGACTTCAGCCTGACATTCAATGAGCCCTTGGAACTTGTGCGCCAGCCTGTCCGGCACGCAAGCTCAAGCGCGCCGATACATCGGGTCTTCGAGTCCCGGCATGCTGACGAAGCCTGGCAACTGCTTGATGCGGTCTATCCACGCGCGCACCGCCGGGTAAGGCGTAAGCGAGACCTCGCCCATGGGCGCGAGCGCGATGTAGGGGAAGACCGCGATGTCGGCGATGGTGGGACGGCCGAGCGCCAGCCATGCCTGCGTGGCGAGTTCGGTTTCGAGGATCTCCAGCGAGCGTCGTGCGCGGATGTGCGCCGCCGCCAGCGCCTCGCCCTGGAAGTCCGCCGGCAGGCCGTTGGCCGGAATGCCGAAAGACACCAGCGCGCGCGCCGTGAACACACCGTACTGCACCCAGCTCGCGGCGAAGGCCAACCATTCCATGACCTTGGCCTGTCGCGCGACGTCGGCCGGCCACCAGAGTCCGTTGCCGTGCTTGCCTGCGATGTAGAGCAGGATGGCGGATGAGTCGCGCAGCACGAGTTCACCATCGACCAGCACCGGCACTTCGCCGCGCGGATTGAAGTCGATGAAGGGCGGCTGGTGCTGCTCGTCGTCCAGCAGCGACACGTTCCTGAGCTCGGGCGCGACGCCCAGCAGCGCGCAAAGCAGGCGCACCTTGTAGCTGTTGCCGGACTCTTCGAAGGAATAAAGCTGCATGGTGAAACTCCTCGCTCGCGCGCTCGATGACAACCGTTGAGCGCGAGCTTAGCGCGTCTTCTCTTCAGGTGCCGCGCGGCTTGGCGCGATGGGTAGCGGTCGCGGTCCACGGATCGTCGGGCCACGGATGCTTGGGATAGCGGCCCTTCATTTCTTTTTTGACTTCCGGGTAGGTGCGCTCCCAGAAGCCTTTCAGATCCTGCGTCACCTGCAGCGGTGTCTGGCGTGGCGATAAGAGATGCAGCAGCACCGGCACGCGGCCGCGAGCGATGCGCGGGGTCTCGGCGAGACCGAACATTTCCTGCAGTTTCACTGCCAGCACCGGCGGTTCACCGATGGCGTAGTCGAGCTTGCGCTGCATGCCGCTGGGCACGGTGAGCTGCTCGGGCGCGTGTTCATCGAGGGCGCGGCGCTGGGCATAGTCGAGTTGCTGATGGAGGGCGTGGGCGAGATCGCCGCTGCCGAGGTCCGACAGGCGTGCCTTGCCGTCGAACAGCGGCGTGAGCCAGCTATCGGCGCTCGCCAACAATGCCGCGTCGGAGACATCGGGCAAAGCCAGTTCAGGACACCAGGCGCGCAGATTGACCACCCGCGCCTGCCATTCGCGCAAGGCATCGCTCCACGGCAGGCCATCGAGTCCCAGGCTCGCGACGCCTTCAGCCAGTAGCGCGGCGGTTTCAGCGTCACGCGCCACCGGCCGCGTGCGACGCTCGAGCACGATGGCGGCGAAGCGCGTCTCTTCGCTTTCCTCGACGGCGCGGGTGGCGGGGTTGAACGCGCGCTTGCGTTGCCGCGTGAAATGGCTGGGATAGGTCTGTTCGAGAAATGCCAGCGCACACGGTGCGGCGCGTTGTATGAGGCTGTCGCGCGCGTCGAAGCGCAGTTCAGCTATCACGAGCCACGCTTCGCCCACCAGGCTCGATTGCGCGCCGAGCTGTGCGCCGCGGCCGTTGGCCATCACGTAGCGCTGCGGATTGTTGTCGTCCTGGTGCGCGATGCGATCGGGATAGGCCAGCGCCAGCACGTCGCCGAGGGCGTGGAGGTCGCGCGTCGCGTCGTGTCCTTCCTCTATTTTCAAACGCGCGCGCCACTGCCGCGCGGCCTGCGCGAGGGTCGCGAGCGCGCCACGGTGCACGTCGCTACCCGCGCCGTGCCCGCTGCGCTGCGCATGGAGCGCGGCGAGGCGCACGCGCAGGTCGTCATTGCGACGCGCTTCACCCAGCATCGGATCGCGCCCTTCGATCAGCGCGGCGACATCGCAGGCGAGGCCGCGCCAGCCCTTGGGCGCGCGCAGCATGGCGTTGGCAAGACGTGGATGGGCGCCGAGCGCGAGCAGGGCGTTGCCGTGGGCGGTGATGCGCCCGTCGTCATCCAGCGCGTCGAGCGCACGCAGGAGATCGTGCGCCTGCGCCAGCGCGCCGGCAGGCGGTGCGTCGAGAAAACGCAGTTCGTTCGAGCCCCACACTTTCATTTCCAGCGCCAGTGACGACAGCTCGACGCACTGGATCTCGGGGCGCGCGGCATTATCCAGCACCGTCGACGGCGACCACAGGCGATAGCAGCGGCCGGCGGCGACACGTCCGGCGCGGCCGGCGCGCTGACGCGCCGAGGACTGCGCGATATTGACGGTTTCAAGACGACTCATGCCGCTGGCGGCATCGAAGCGCGGTTCGCGGGCGAGGCCGCTGTCGATGACGGCGCGTACGCCGGGCAGAGTGACGCTCGATTCAGCGACATTGGTGGCAAGCACGATGCGACGCGTGCTCGACGGGCGCAGCACGCGCGCTTGTTCCTCCATGCCGAGCTCGCCGTGGAGGATATCCACCGGCGCCTCGAGGTCATCGAGCAGCCGCGCCGAGCGTTCGATTTCGGCCTTGCCCGGCAGGAAACACAACAGGTCGCCGTCGGTCTCAAGCAAGGCCTGGCGCACGGCGCGCTTGAATTGCAGCGCCGGCGTTTCGCGCGCCTGCAGCGGTAGGTAACTTACGTCCACCGGAAAGCTGCGGCCTTCCGACGTCACCCGCGGCGCATCCATGTAGCTCGCGAGGCGCTCGCCATCCAAAGTCGCCGACATCACCACCAGGCGCAGCTCCGGCCGCACGCCAGCCTGCACTTCGAGACACATCGCAAGGCCGAGATCGCTGGCGAGATGACGCTCGTGGAATTCATCGAACACCACCGCCGACACACCGTCGAGCAGCGGGTCATCCTGCAGCATGCGCGTGAGAATGCCTTCGGTGACGATTTCAACGCGGGTGCGCGCCGAGACTTTGCGCTCGAAGCGGATGCGATAGCCGACCGTCTCGCCGACCGCCTCGCCGAGTTGCGCGGCCATGAAGCCGGCCGCGGCGCGCGCGGCGATGCGGCGGGGTTCCAACATCAAGACTTTGCCCGTGCACCATGAAGCCTTGAGCAAGGCCAGTGGCACGCGCGTGGTCTTGCCGGCGCCGGGCGGCGCTTCCAGCACCACGCGCGGCTGCACGGCGAGGCTCGCGAGCAACTCGGGCAGGACGGCGTCTATGGGTTGTGGATCGGACATCGGCGGTGAGTAGCGGGCGGTGCGCCATTCTCGCCGCCGCGCCGTGGCTTGCCAATCAAGGCGGCAAGGCTCGGCTTGCGTAAGCTGTCATCAAAACAAAAACCCCGGCGCGCGGCCGGGGTTGTCGAAGCTGAGAGCGGTCTCGTTCAGGCGTGGGCTTTGCGTCGAGCGAGTCGGCCAAGACCTGCGAGCGCGGGGAGCAGCAGCCAGGCGCTGGCCGGCACCGGCACGGGCGCCGCGGCTGCGAAATCCAGTCGCACATTGTCGATGTCGGTCTGGCCGGCCGTGGTCTGGAAGCGTATGACGAGGGGTGCGCCGATGCCTGCTGCGCCTGCGACCACGTCCACACTGAACTCGGCGGTCTTGAATGCGGTACTGCTGAAGCCAGAGGCCAGTCCGCCGGTCACGCTGGCAAGCGTGTCGCCCCCTGCCAACAGCGACATTGTGAAGTCGCCAGTACCGCAGCAGTCCTTGCGGAACGCGAAGTCGGCGCTCAGCGTGTAAGTGCCGACGGCGACGGTATCCGCCAAGGTCTGGCGAACGTCACCCGTGCCATTGATGTAGAGCACCTGCACGCCGTCAGTCGGCGCGACCAATTGGCTGACAAGGGGATTGAAGGTGCCGACGCTGGTGCCGCCGATGTTGGTCCAGCCGCTGGGCGCGGTAAGGTTGAAGCCGCCGTCGCCGAATACGTCAGCTTCAAAGCTGGCGTTGACGATGGCGACCGGCGCGGCGTGAACGGCGGGACCGGCTAGAATAGCCATGGCCAATACAGCCGCGGCGAGTGGGCGATGTACGGTCATGGGGACTGCTCCTCGGTAGATTCGGTTTCGAAATCCACGGCCCTCGAGCCGAGTTCATGGCGGTCGGCCATGCTGGCAGTGCAGGCGCGGTGGCAGGTGTCACCGTGGTCTGGAGTATGCGTTACCGCATTTGAAGCAAGCCACCGTCGATTTCGGAAGTACTTCACATTCTGCCAACCCGCGCCGGAGGAGCGATGTCGGGCCGTCGTCTTCGACAGCCCGTTACGCCTATGGCCTGACTCAGGCCGCCACCCCCGGCGCCAGCCGTGCGCGCTGATTGACCGCGCCCAGGATCGCGCGCAGTGAGGCCTCGACGATGTCGCTGCTGCGGCCGACGCCGCAGTAGCGGCTGCCGTCGAGGTTCAACTGCACATAGGCCACGGCTTCCGCACCCGCGCCGCCGCTGCTGGAGAGCGTGTGCTCGCTGTATTCGACCAGCACCAGTTTCTTGCCGGTGTGGCGCTCGAGTGCATCGACGAAGGCGCCGACCACGCCGCTGGCATTGCCCTGCAGGCTGGTGGCCTTGCCGTTGTCTCGCAGGTTGGCGACCAGGCGATCCTCGCCGTGCTCGCGCGTCGCCTGGTAGCCCATCAATTCATAGGGCGTGCGCGCACTCACGTAATGCTGCTCGAAGAGCTCGACAATCTTGCGCGGTTCGACCTCGGTGGCGCTGTCCTCGGCGTATTTCTGCACCACGCTGCTGAAGTCTATCTGCAACCAGCGCGGCAACTGATAGCCCTGGCTTTGCTCCAGCACATAGGCGATGCCGCCCTTGCCCGACTGGCTGTTGATGCGGATGACCTCCTGGTAGGAGCGCCCGAGATCGGCCGGATCGATGGGCAGGTAGGCCACTTCCCAGGGCTGACGATCGTCGCGCTTGGCCAGGCATTTCTTGATCGCATCCTGGTGACTGCCGGAGAACGCCGTGAACACCAGTTCGCCCGCATAGGGATGACGCGGATGCACCGGCAACTGGGTGGTTTCTTTCACGCAGCGGATGATTTCGTCCATGCGCGAGAAGTCGAGCTCGGGATCGATGCCCTGGCTGTAAAGATTCATGCCCATGGTCACGATGTCCATGTTGCCGGTGCGCTCGCCGTTGCCGAGCAAGGTGCCTTCCACGCGCTGCGCGCCGGCCATGGTCGCGAGTTCCGCTGCTGCGACGGCACAGCCGCGATCGTTATGGGTGTGCAGACTGATGATGACCGCGTCGCGATGCTGCACATGGCGGCAGAACCATTCAATCTGATCGGCATAGACATTGGGCGTCGCCATCTCGACCGTCGAGGGCAGATTCAGGATGCAGGGCTTGGCAGCCGTCGGTTGCCACACCTCGACCACCGCGTCGCAGATCTCGACCGCGACATCGAGCTCGGTGCCGGTGAAGCTCTCGGGCGAGTACTGGAATATCCACTCGGTGGCAGGATGTCGCGCGGCATGGGCCTTCACCCACTGCGCGCCCTGCACGGCAATGCCCTTGATGCCTGCGCGATCGAGTTCGAACACCTGCTCGCGCTGCACTGTCGAGGTCGAGTTGTACAAGTGCACGATGGCGCGCTTGACGCCGGCCAGGGCTTCGAACGACCGCGCGATCAATTCCTCGCGGGCCTGGGTCAGCACCTGCACGGTGACGTCGTCGGGGATCAGGCCGCCATCAATCAGGCGCCGTACGAAGTCGAAGTCGGGCTGCGAGGCGGCCGGGAAACCAATCTCGATTTCCTTGAAGCCGACTTTCACCAGCTGCTGAAAGAGCTGCAGTTTCTGGGCAACGTTCATGGGCTCGATCAGGGCCTGGTTGCCGTCGCGAAGATCGACGCTGCACCAGCGCGGCGCGGCCGTCAGCACCTGGTCGGGCCAGGTGCGGTCGCGCAATTGGATGGGGGCATAGGGCCGGTACTTGCGATGATCGAAAGCGCTCATGGGATTACCTGCTACGCGCCAGCGGCGCGGTTGACGTTGAATGCCGGGGCCTCGCCCGCTGCCAGAGGGCAGCCGAGTGCGCACCGCGAACGGGGGGAAGTATAAAGAGGCGGCGTTAGTGAATGATGGCGTATTCGCCATCCGTAAGCGCCGCTTTTGCAATAACTCGCCAAGCTCTGCTAGTTTGCTAGGGAATTATTGTCGGAATCTCCGCAATGACCGCCTATTGACCATAGCCGAGAGCCTCGCCATGAAACTCGACCGCATCGACAAACGCATCCTGGCCGAAATGCAGGCCAATGGCCGCATCAGCAATCTGGAACTGGCCGACAAGGTCGGCCTGTCGCCGACGCCCTGCTCGCGGCGCGTGAAGCAGCTCGAGGAGTCGGGGGTCATAGACCGCCATGTGACCCTGCTCAACCAGGCGGCGCTGGGCCTCAACATCACCGCCATGATCGGCATTTCCATGGACCGCCACACGCCCGAGCGCTTCGCCACTTTCGAGCGCGAAGTGCGGGATTTTCCGGAAGTGATCGAATGCAGCATCGTCACCGGCCAGGCCGCCGATTACCTCTTGAAGGCGGTGCTGCCCGACATGACCTACTACGAAGAATTCCTGCTCGGCCGCCTGACCCGCATCGAGGGTGTGACCGGCGTGCATTCGAGTTTCGTACTGCGACGGGTGATCGCCAAGACCGAACTGCCGCTGGAACACATCGACCATATTCGTCGGCCCGAGCGCGCGACGCCGGCGGCGAGCGCGGCGCGTAGAAAACCACGGTCCTGAGTCGTGGTCGGGGAGTGTGCCGACAGCGAAGGTGGCAGGCCGATCAGAGACCGCGCTTCGCTTCCTCCACATACCAGGCTTCGACTTTCTCCCGTGCCCATGGCGTGCGGCGCAGGAATTTGAGGCTCGATTTGATCGAGGGGTCGTTGAAGAAGCAGCGGATCGGAATGCGGCGCCACATCTCGGCCCAGCCGTGCCGTGCGACCAGGGTGGTGAGCACGGCTTCGAGGGTGATGCCATGCAGTGGGTCGTTCGATCGACGCGGTTCGTCGTTATTGGTCATGCGCACATGGTACGGGACGGCACACGGCGCGCACAAAAAAATACCGGGCGCTGGGCCCGGTATCTTTTCGCGGATGAAGGCTTGAGCTCAGTCGCCCAGCACGCCCTTCAACTGCTTCTCGGCAATCTTGGCCGGCACCTGGATGTAGCCGTCCTTGGTCACGATGGCCTGGCCTTCTTTCGACAACACCATGCGCAGGAAGGCGCGCTCCAGCGGCGCCATCGGCTTGTTGGGCGCCTTGTTGACGTAGATGAAGAGGTAGCGGCTGAGCGGATACTTGCCCGACAGAGCGTTCTCTTCGGTGGCTTCCTCGAGCTTGCCTGCCTTGTCGAACAACGGCACTGCGCGCACACCGGAGGTGCGGTAACCGATGCCCGAATAGCCGATGCCGTTCAGCGACTTGGTCACGCCCTGCACGACCGAGGCCGAGCCCGGCTGTTCGTTGACGTTGTTCTTGAAGTCACCTTTGCACAGCGCGTGTTCCTTGAAATAGCCGTAGGTGCCGGACACCGAGTTGCGACCGTAAAGCTGAACGGTGCGGCTCGCCCATTCACCGGCGAGACCGAGGTCGCCCCACTTGGTGATGTCGCTGGCATGACCGCACTGACGGGTGGCCGAGAAAATCGCATCGACCTGCTCAATGGTCAGGCCCTTGATGGGATTGTCCTTGTGCACGAACACGGCGAGCGCATCGACTGCGACCGGCACGGCGGTCGGCTTGTAACCGTACTTCGCTTCAAAGGCTTCGAGCTCATTGGACTTCATGAGTCGGCTCATCGGCCCGAGGTTCGAGGTGCCCTCGGTCAAGGCCGGCGGCGCGGTGGCCGAGCCCGCGGCTTGAATCTGGATGTTGACGCTCGGGTAGAAGCGCTTGAACTGTTCCGCCCACAAGGTCATGAGGTTGGCGAGGGTGTCGGAACCGACACTGGTGACGTTGCCGGAAATGCCGGTCTCGGTCTGGTAGGACGGGTGATCGCTGGCCGTGTCATCGGCTTGCGCGGTCACGAATGCCGCGCCGAGCAACAGCGCGGCAAGGCTTGAAATCTGGCGTCTCATCACTTGGATTTCTCCCATGGGGCTTTTGAACTGGGCGGAGTATGTGATGGTTTTATGACCAAGATGTGACGAAACAGCAATCTGTTTCGGCAGCGGTGGTCTCGAAGGCTCGGGGGGCGGTCCGCGCGGGACCGCGAACTCAGTCGTGGGCGGGGGCGGCTTCCGGCATCGGATCGAGCTCGGTGCACACTCGATTGCGGCCGCCCTGCTTGGCGGCATACATCGCCAGATCCGCACGTTCGAATACGCTGTCGATGGTGTCGGTGGCCTGGAACTGGGCGACGCCGCAGGACATGGTCACGCGCACCGGGGTGTCTTTATGCCGGAACGGACAGTCGGCGATGTGATTGCGCAGCTTTTCGAGCATGGTGCGTGCGTCCGACACCGAAGTTTCCGGCAGCAGCAGCACGAATTCCTCGCCGCCGAAACGGCATAGCACATCACTTTCGCGGATCACTTCCTTGAGTTTGGAGGCGACCGTGGCCAACACCTTGTCGCCGGCCGCGTGGCCATAGCGATCATTGATTTCCTTGAACAGATCCAGATCGATGACACCCAGGCTCAAAGCGCCGCCATAGCGTTTCCAGCGCGCAAAATGCTTGCTGGCCATCTCGGTGTAACCGGCGCGGTTGAGAATGCCGGTCAAGGGATCCATCAGCACGCGGGCGTGCTGGACTTCCAGATCTTCGCGCAGATGCAGCGCCTGCTGTTCGAGATCCTTCAAGCGATGGGTCATGCGCTCGATGACGTCGCCGGCTTCAGCCGCGCGCACCGACTGGCTCGACACGAATTGCGTCAGGCCGTTGTCGATGACTTCGAGTTTGCTCTCAATGAGTACCTTGAGCGCGTCGAGATCGTCGGCTTCGCCGACGCTAAGCCGCACTTCCCTGACGCCAACGCAGATGGTTTCGCTCAACTGCAAGGCATCCGCCTCGCTTTCTGCATACATCTCGCGCGAGCGCTGCATGACTTGTTCGAATTCCTGCAGTCGACGTGCGGTGCCGCGCAGGAATTCGGCCAGACGATCGAGCTCGGCCTGCATCTCCTCGCGGAGTTTGCCGACCAATTGCGCGAGCGCGGTCGTGCAAGGACGAATTTCCTCGGGCCCGGCGATGGTTTCGATGGTGCGACGCAGCTGCGCGGCTTCGCTGGCCAGGTTGCGCGACACCGGGATGCGATCGATGAGGTCGAGCAGCGACTGGCGCGCGCTGTCGATACTGCGCCTGTTGTCGGCGGCCAGCGCCAGGCGTTCCGAAATTGCCGCCGAAGCCTGTTCGACCTGCTCAAGCAGTTCTGCCGTGTTGCTCTTGGCGGCGATGCGCTTGCGCACGCGCTCGACTTCCAGCAACAGCGCCGGCGGCAGTTGCAGGTGATCGAAGAAATGGTGAAGCAGATCCGGCTGCTCGGGACCCGCGGGAGTGACGCTGGCTGGCGCCGTCGCACCGCCGATAGCCGGTTCCAGGTCGAGTGCGACGATGGTGCTGACGATTTCGTCTATCAGGCGCTGCAACAGCGCATCGCGACGGCCGGCGCGCACCAGGCCGCCCATTTCCTTGAGCTTCTTGTCGAGATCGGGGCTACGCCCGTGGTAGGCGAGCGCGAGTCGCAGAATGCCGCGTTGCAGCCTGGAGATCGTTTCCGATGCGACGCGATCAGCCACCCCATCGCGACGTGGGAGCGGGGCCTTGGAGTTGGTGATCGTGCCGTTCAATTGCGGGGCCGACATTACTGTTCCGACGTCTTAAGGGACGTTCGCGCCACTCTGGCATCGCATCCGTATGAATTACGTGCACGACACTCAAGCTGCACACCAGTCGGTAATGTCTCTTGAATCGAGGAGATTCAAACGTTCGAAGGAGAATCTCTCCTTCGAACGTGGCCGCGCGTCGAACGCGCGGATGATTACCGCTTGTGTTCCTTATCGGCCAGTGTTTCAACCACCTTTAACAGGGAGTTGAGATCGCCGGCTTCCTGGGCGCTGCTGCGGTATTTGCCATTGACGATGAGCGCGGGGACGCCGGTGATGCCGTATTCGCGGGTGAGGGCGATGGCGTGGCGGGTCTTGGTATCGACGTCGAAGGAATTGAAGGCCTTCTTGAAAGCTTCCGCGTCGACGCCCTGATCGGCAAAGAACTGCGTAATTTCTTCCTCGGAGAAGACTTTGCGGCCCTGCTTGTGGATGGCGTCGAACAAAGCTTGATGCACTTTATCGAGGACGCCGAGCTGTTGGGCCGCGTAGTAGGCGCGCGCGTGCAACTCCCAGTTGTGTGCGAACACCGCAGGCACGCGCACGAATTCGACGTAATCCGGCTTGTTCTTGACCCACTCGGTCAACTGCGGCTCGAACGCGTAGCAATGCGGGCAGCCGTACCAGAACAGTTCCAGCACTTCGACCTTGCCTGCGGGGACCGAAGTCGCCACCGGCGGTTTCACTTCCTGATAGTGCTGGCCGGCAACGAACTCTTGCGCCTGCGGGTTCGCCATGGCCAGCAATGCCAGCACTGCCGAACACATGATGTTGCGTAGCTTCATTGTCATCCGATACCTATGTTGTGTCGCATGCCGCTTTCGCTATCGGCCGCGCGTGCCCGACCTTAAGCGCAAGTACTCAGTCAAGTACTCAGTCAAGTACTCAGTGCAGAGCTGATACGTAGCGTGCCAGATTCTTGATGTCATCCTCGGTCAGCCGCTTGGCGACCGTGCGCATCATTGACTGAGGATCGGTTTGACGCGCGCCGCTGTGATAGTTCGTCAACTGGGCGACGGTGTAGTCGAACTGTTGGCCACGCAGTGCCGGATAACCCGAGCCCGGATTGCCGCCGCCGTCAGGGCCGTGACAGGCCATGCAGGCGGGGATGGCGCGCTCGGCGTCGCCACCACGATAAATCTTTGCACCTGCGGCCGCGGCAGCTGCCTGGTCGGCGGCCAGCGGTTTGACCTTCAAGGTCTGGGCCGCGAAGAAATTTGCGATCTCTTCCATGTCGCCTTCGGTGAGCGGTGCCACCATCGGCGCCATCGACGGATTCTGACGGGTGCCGGCCTTGAAGGCCTTCAACTGGGCAACGATGTAGCTCGGATTCTGGGCTGCAAGATTCGGCCAGATCGGGTTGCTGCTGTTACCATCCGGTCCGTGGCAGGCAGTACACACCATTGCCTTGGCCTTGCCATCCGCCTGGGCAGCGGCAACGAATGCCACGCACAGCGCGGCCACCGCCAGGAACGCGTTCCTCTTATGCATCTCTTGCTCTCGCTTGCGGGAAGTCAGGGCTGATTATATACGGGACGCGGCCTTGATCTGCACTAACCTGCTAATGCTTACGGCCAATCGGTACGACGCACTCGAGATCGGAAAAGACAATGACGGACAACGCATCGGAGCGGGCACGCAAACTGTTCAAGAATGCGCGCTTCACCTTGAGTGTGCCCGAAGCGCGCCTGCTGCCTTCCGATACCGGGCGTGAAATCGCCTTCGCCGGCCGCTCCAACGCGGGCAAATCCAGCGCCCTCAACGTGCTGTGCGCGCAGCGCGGCCTGGCCCGCACCAGTCGCACGCCGGGCCGCACCCAACACATCGTGGTGTTCGAACTCGATGCGGAGCGACGCCTCATCGACTTGCCGGGCTTTGGCTATGCGAAGGTTGCCAAGTCGATGCGCGCCCACTGGGAGGAAGCGCTGCCCGAATATCTCGAGACCCGCGCGTCACTGGCGGGGCTTATCCTGCTGATGGACATCCGCCACCCGCTCAAGCCCCAGGATCTGGCGGTGCTCGAGTGGTGCAACCACGCCGGCGTCGCGGTCCACGTGCTGCTCAACAAGAGCGACAAGCTCAGCCGCGGACCTGCGACCGCAACGCTGCATCAGGTCACCGCGGCCATCGCCAAGCGCGGCTGGACGGCGAGTGCCCAGCTGTTTTCCGCACTCAAGCAGGACGGCGCCGAGCAGGCCTGGCAGGTGCTGGCCGACTGGTTGCAGTTGGAATGAAAAAAAAGGGCCCCGGTGCAGGCTGTTAGGGGGACTGACTGACCGGGGCCACTTTGTTGCCCGATTGGGGGATCGGGCGCCGCCTGCCTTGGGAGGGGGTTGGCAGGCTCGTTCTGGCGAACGTGATGTTGTGACTGGTCGTTGAGTGCTTGGTTCCGAGTCACACTGAAAAAAAAGTGTGACCGGTGTCCGGGGGGGAGGCGGCAGCGTCAGCCGCAGGCGCCATAAACGAAAGCGGCGCGTCGAAACGCGCCCCTCATGCTCATGCTAAATGACTCACGCCGCTGATCGGCGTGGGTCTATGCCCTCAGGCCGGACCGCCGTACTTGCGACGGAACTTGTCGATACGGCCGGCGGTGTCGACGACCTTCTGCTGGCCCGTGTAGAACGGGTGGCAGGACGAGCAGACGTCCAGTTGCAGCTGCTCGCCGTGCAGGGTCGAGCGCGTCTGGAAGGTGTTGCCACAGCTGCACTTGACGGCGATGTCGTGGTAATTGGGATGGGTATCCGATTTCATGGACGCTGCTCAATAGCTCGCAAAAGGGGCCGAATTCTAGGTCTCGCTCCACGGCATTGCAAGACGCTTGCACTTACAGGGCATCGTCGCGACGGGTGAAAGGCAGCACCGACGCCTGTCGACGCGGTTGTTCACGGGGCGGTTTCACCCCCGACAACTGCTCGAGATTATCGACCAGGCCGCCTTCGCCCAGCACCCGGTCCCACATCATGCTGGAGATCTTGATGCACGACGCCATCGGGTTGTCGGCCCGTTCGCGCTCGCGGTCGATCTGCCATTGCAGGCCTTCCAGGCGACGGCGCTGGGTCAGCGGCGCCGATTCGATGAGGCTTTGCAGCACCTGACGTCGCGCCGACTCAAAACCGTGGGGGTCGTGGCGGGCCAGACTCGCCCACTCATCAAACGGGAAATCTTCGTCGTTATTTTCGTTGTTCATGCAGGAAGCCTACTGAGGCCGACACCGCGGTGGCGCGAATTGGTCGACAGATTTGCCGAAACTTGAGTAAAGCATTGTGTCACTTCAAGGCCGCAATCGGGCCACCACCGGCGCGTGATCCGAGGGTTTCTCCCAGCGTCGTGGCGCGAGGTCGACGGCGCAGGCCGCACAGCGCTCGGCCAGCGTGGCACTGGCAAGAATGAGATCGATGCGCAGGCCTTCATTGCGACGGAAGCCGCCGCCGCGGTAGTCCCACCAGGAGAAGCTGCCCGGCGCCTGCTCGAATTGACGGAACACATCGGTCAGACCCAGCCCCAGCAGGCGATTGAGACGCTCGCGCTCATCGTCACTGCACAGGATCTTGCCGCGCCAGGCGTCGGGGTCGTGCACGTCGCGGTCGTCCGGCGCGATATTGAAGTCGCCGACCAGCATCAAGGGCTCACCGTCGGCCGCGAGGCGCGCCACCCAGTCACCGAGCGCGTCCAGCCAGGCGAGCTTGTAGGCGTATTTCTCCGAGCCGACTTCCGAGCCGTTGGGCACGTAGAGGTTGAGCAGGGTGATGCCGGCGACCTTGGCCGCCAGCACCCGCCGCTGCGGGTCGTCGAAGCCCGGCAGTTCGGTGGCGATGAGGGTGGCCGGCTCTTTCGACAGCAGGGCCACGCCGTTGTAGGACTTTTGCCCGCTGTAGAGCGTGTGATAACCCAGAGCTTCGAGTTCCGCGAGCGGGAAATCCGCATCCTGGACCTTGGTTTCCTGGATGCCGACCACGTCGGGCGCGGCATCTTTCAGCCAAGTGGTGAGGTGTTCGATGCGCGCGCGTATCGAGTTCACGTTCCAGGTCGCGATGCTGGTCATGGTTGCGGCCGTGGCTACACGCGAAAGCCGCCGTGGCGGCGGCGATTCAACAAATCAATCACGTAAACACCGGCGCCGAAGCCGAGCGCGACCAGCACCAGCACCAGCAGGATGAGGCTTTTGGCATATTCGCGCAGCACCACCGGCACCAGCGCGCCAACGTCGTCGAGTGAGGCGCGGGCGGAGTATTCGGCCAGTTTGGCGCGCGCGTCTTCGAGATCCTGTTCGAGCTCGTCGCGCGAGCGTTCCAGCTCGACCAGGCGCGTGTCCGGCGGCACCGCCGTGCTCTTGACCTGGGCGCGCAGCGACGAGACCTCGGTCTGCAGGGTCTCGGCGCGCAGCTTTTCGTCGGACAGCTTGCCCTTGAGGGCGGTGTTTTCCTTGGTCAGGGCGTCGATTTCGCTGCTCGCCACCTCGCTGACCGGCGCGCCGGCGACTGCCGGGACACCGCGCGAAGCCTGCTCGACGTGCTTGAGCTGGTCTTCGAGCGCGGCCTTGGCTTTTTCAAGTTCGGCGATGCGCACCTGCGCCGGTGGCTCGGCGCTGAGGTAGGCGGCATCCACCCAGCCCGAGGCGCCGCCCGGTTCGCTGACGTTGGCCACGTCGCCGTCGCGTTTCAATACGTCGAGCTTGGTGCCGGTAGGCACGACCTTGATGATGGCGCTGTCGGTATCGCGGCTCTCGTGGATGCCGACCAGGAGCTTGTCGATGACATAGGCGGTGTCGGCCGCCGCGGCGGCGCCGCA
The DNA here is from genome assembly GCA_020849475.1 of Gammaproteobacteria bacterium. Classification (GTDB taxonomy): domain Bacteria; phylum Pseudomonadota; class Gammaproteobacteria; genus JADJYF01. The sequence continues at coordinate 19,528 of JADLGE010000071.1, read as the reverse complement.
GACGAGCAACAACAGGGCCGGCAGTAGGCGGGCGGGACGACGCATTCGGGCGATTATCCGGTCGGCTTAAGCGATGAGTCCAGCCTGACGCAGCAGCGCCGTCACCTGTGGTTCGCGGCCCCGGAAACGGCGGAACAGTTCGAGCGCGTCCTCGGCGCCGCCGTTGGCGAGGATTGAGTCACGAAACGCGTGGCCGGTGGTGGCATTGAAAATGCCCTCCTCGGTGAAGCGCTCGAAAGCGTCGGCCGACAGCACTTCGGCCCATTTGTAACTGTAATAACCGGCCGCGTAGCCTCCGGCGAAGATGTGCGAAAAGCTGTGCTGGAAGCGGTTCCAGGGCGGCGGCGTGACCACCGCGACCTGGTCGCGCACGCCATCGAGCAACGCCTGGATATCGCAACCCGGCGCGTAATCGCGGTGCAGACGGAAGTCGAACAGCGCGAATTCGAGCTGACGCACCATCATCATGGCCGCCTGGAAATGCCGCGCGGCGTTGAGCCGTTCGAACAAGGCCTGCGGCAAGGGTTCGCCGCTTTCGAAATGCCCGGATAAAAGATCCAGCGCCTCGCGCTCCCAGCACCAGTTCTCGAGGAACTGACTGGGCAGTTCGACCGCGTCCCATGGCACGCCGTTGATGCCGGCCACCGCCGGTCGGCCGACGGTGGTCAGCATGTGATGCAGGCCATGGCCGAATTCATGGAACAGGGTCGTGACTTCATCATGGGTGAGGAGGCTGGCATCCGTGCCCTGCGCCGGCGTGAAATTGCAGTTCAGATAGGCGACCGGCAGCTGGGTGTCGGCGCCGTGCTGCCAGCGGCTCAGGCAATCGTCCATCCACGCCCCCGAGCGCTTGCCGGCGCGCGCGTAGAGGTCGAGATAGAAATAACCACGGGTGACGCCGTTGGCGTCGCACACCGCGTGGAATTCGACGTCCGGGTGCCAGGTCTCGACGCCCTCTACGCGTTCGAAGCGCAGGTCGAACAGACGTGCGGTGATGTCGAACAGGCCGGCCCGCACCTTGGGCAGCGGAAAGTAGGGGCGCAGTTCTTCCTGGTTCAACTGGTACCGGTGACGGCGCAGTTGTTCCGAACAGTAGGCGACGTCCCATGCTTCCAGGCTGTCGATGGCGAGTTCAGTGCGCGCGAAGGCCTGCAGTTGCGCAAATTCTCGCTGCGCGGCGGGCCGTGCCTGGCGACCGAGATCTTCGAGAAATTCCACCACCGCATCGGGCGACGGCGCCATCTTGGTGGCCAGCGACAAGGCTGCGAAGTTGTCGAAGCCGAGCAAGCGCGCGAGTTCCTGGCGGCGCGCGAGCAGCTCGTGCATGACCGTGCTGTTGTCATGGCTACCGGCCTGCGGACCACACTCGGAAGCGCGCGTGGTATAGGCCTCGTAGAGCTGACGGCGTAACTCGCGGTCGACGAGATTGCTCATGGCCGGCACATAACAGGGCAGATCGAGGGTCAGGCGCCAGCCTTCGCGTCCAGCCTCGCTCGCCTTGTGGCGCGCCATGGCCAGCGTCGAGACCGGCAGGCCGGTCAGAAGCGCTTCATCGCTGATATCGAGGCTGAAGCTCTGGCTGGCATCGAGCACGTTTTCTTCGAAGCGCGCCGCCAACTGCGCGAGCTCGACCTTGAGCGTGGTGACCCGCGCCTGGGTCTCGGCGGGTAAATCAACGCCGCCGAGACGGAAGTCCCGCAGCGCGTTGTCGACGAGCTTGCGCCGCGCGTTATCGAACTCAGCGAAGCCCGGCCGCGCGCGCAGACGCTGGTAGGCCGCGCACAGCCCGGCATTCTGTTCGAGTTCGGCGCCAAACGCCGACACACGACTCACGCACTCGGTGTACACCGTGCGCAGCGCGTCGGTGTCGGCGACGTTGTGCAGGTGCGAGACCGGGCCGAAAAAGCGCTGCAGTTCGTCGGCCATTTCTTCCATGGGCGTGACGATGGCTTCCCAGTCGTCACTGTCGGTGGCGGTCAGTGTCGCGATGCGCGCGCGCTGCGCATCGAGCAGCGCATCGAGGCGCGGCACCAGGGTGGAAACTTCGATGCCGGCGAAATGCGGCAGTCGGGCGAGCGTCGGGTGGGCGTTGGCATTCATGTCGCGCATTATGCAGAACTGCGCGGGGGACGAAACCGCCGAGGCGTCAGGCGAGGCGCAACATCACACACCACAACAACAGCACGCCGAGGGGTGCGCCGAGCGCGACCAACAGCAAGGCCAGTCGCCGATGGCGCCGCACCACGCGATCTTCGCCACCGGCGGCGATGACGAACGGACGACGGCGGTCAGCGCTGCGGCCGATCACGTCGACCGCTGGCGGCAGCGGATTTTCAGCACGCTCTTCGCGTACCTCGTGTTCGAGCGCGGTGCGCGCCGCCTGCCACTCCGCGGCATCGATGTGGCCGTCACGGTTGCTGTCGAATTCGCGCAGCAGCTGTGCTTGATTGCGTTTCAACGCACGCAGCCTGTCGGCGACCTCGTGATCGTGGGTGAGCGGCGCGGTGTGAGCCCCACCGTGGGTGGTGAACTGGCCGATGACATACAACGCATCGCCCGGGCGAATCAAATGCTCGGTGTAACGATAGGTCTTGCCGAGTCCGCTGAACCAGCGCGATACGAGGTTGTCGCCGGCCGCATGAAAGCTGCCCGGCACGCGCGACTGGCCGTACCACACGTCACGCTGACTGGCGTGGACTTCGGCGCCTTCCGGGTCGACGGCGCAGGTGCCACTGGTGTCGGTCAGATTGAACAGGCTGTCGCTGGTGCCGTGTTCGACGACCACCCAATCGCGGCGCCGTTCACGGCCGTGACCCGATTCCTGATATTGCTCAATCTTGTATTTGAACCACACGCAATGGCGCAACGACGCCGGCACGCGTATCGGATCGCCCGCCATCATTTCGGCCATGCCGCGCAGCTCGGTATAGCCCTGGGCGGCCGAACGAATGAGTGCGGTCGGCGTGTTGAGCATCATGCGTGCATGATTGAGGCTGCGCTGCGCGCCGTAGAACAAAGCCCCGACCAGCAGCGCGGTAAAGCCGCCGCACAGCCACAACGGACCGGCCTCGGCGTTTTGCACCGCGGCGCCGAGGGTCTCAAGGAACGGCATCGAACGGCGCGCTCAGCGCGCTTCAGTTGAACAGGGCTTTGAGGTCGACATCGGCCTTCTCCGCCGCGCTGAATTCGAGCGGCGCCTGCGCGCGAAATCCAAAACAGCGCGCCAGGAACAGATCGGGAAAGCTTTCGATGCGGATGTTGTTCAAGGTCACGGACTCGTTGTAATACTCGCGGCGGTCGGCAATGGTGTTCTCGAGTGTGGTGATGCGCTCGCGCAGATGTTTGAACTGCTTGTCGGCCTTGAGATCGGGATAGGCTTCCGCCACCGCGTACAGTTGGCCGAGACTTTTGCGCAGTGACGCTTCGCCCATGCCCACCGCCGCGACGTCGTGACGCTGATTGGCGCCGAATACCGCCGCGCGCGCCGCCGTCACCTCTTGCAGCGTCTGTTGTTCATGCAGCATGTACTGCCTGCAGATCTCGACCAGCTTCGGCAGTTCATCGTGGCGCTGCTTGAGCAGCACATCGATATTCGCCCACGCGCGGCGCACGTTGTGCTTGAGCGTCACAAGGCCGTTGTAGAGCGCGATGGCATAACCAAGCAGCACCGTGATGAAGACCAGCAGGGTGATGGTGCCGACATTCATGGGGCGCGGATTCCTTGCTCATTGGCTGGGCGGGCTATTATGGATGATGACATCGGCGCTCCGGCGCCGTTCTTGATCAGCGGGCGGCGAGATGCGCCCCAACGGAGACAGCAGCATGAAGGGCGACGCAAAAGTCATCGAACATTTGAACCGGGTGCTCAAGAACGAGCTGACCGCCATCAACCAGTACTTCCTGCATGCGCGGATGTTCAAGAACTGGGGCTTGAAAAAACTCGACGAGCACGAGTATCACGAATCCATCGACGAGATGAAGCACGCCGACAGGCTCATCGCCCGTATCCTGTTCCTGGACGGCCTGCCCAACCTGCAGGACCTCGGTCGTTTACGCATCGGCGAGAACACGGTCGAGATCCTGAAGGCCGACCTGGCGCTCGAACACGCCGGCCTGCCGGACCTGCGCGCCGCCATCCAGAGCTGTGAAGCCTGCGCCGACTTCGTCTCGCGCGAACTGTTCACCGAAATCCTCGAAGCCGAGGAGGAGCACGTCGACTGGCTGGAAACCCAGCTCGCCCTCATCGAACGCATCGGTCTCGAAAACTACCAGCAATCCCAGCTCTGACGGTCTGCCTGACGGGGAGTCTGCGCCAGGCAGGTTTTGATTGAATTCTTATTGCAAGTGGTTCTCATTTGTACTAACGTTTCGATCAAGCCATCTGAGTTGACCGCCATGTACGTCTGCATCTGCAACAACGTCACCGAGAGCGACATCCACCAAGCCGTGAACGACGGCGCCTACAGCCTCGATTGCCTGGCGCGGGAACTGGCGGTCTCGACCTGTTGCGGCCAATGCCGCTGCTTCGCCGATGATGTCCTGCACGACGCCTTGCGCGCCGCCGGTGCGCGCGAGCAAGGCCGCGGCGCCGAGCACGCCAGCGTCGCCTAGTCGGTCCGCGCCGCCCGCGCGCGGCGCACCCCTTGATTTCTAAATGACCGCGCCGGCAAAAAAGCCGGCCCATGTGGAGGGTATTTCATGCGTTTTCGAATGACCGTGGGCGCGCTTTGTGCGCTGCTCATCACCGCCGTGCCGGCCAGCGCCGCACCCACGCCCAGCCTCGAAGAGCTGTGGCGCGTGGTCCAGCAGCAGCAGTCCACCATCGAACAGATGAGCAAGAAGCTCGACGCCACCCTGGCGCAGCTCGCCCAGGCCGAAACCAAGCTGGCCGGTGCCGAGACCAAGCTCGCGACCACTGAAACCAAGCTCGCCAGCACCGAAACGAAACTGGCCGACAACGAAAAGAAGCTCGAAGCGACGGCCGACGCGGTCGAAGCCCGCGCCGGTGTCGGCGAAAAATCAACCTCGCCGAGTTGGGCGGACCGCACCAGCCTCGGCGGTTACGGCGAACTGCACTACAACCATCTCGACAACGACGGCGTGGCCGGCGGCGACCAGAATCGCACCGACTTCCACCGTTTCGTCATCTATATGAGCCACGAATTCAACAGCTGGATGCGCTTCGGCTCCGAGCTTGAGGTCGAGCACGTGGTGGCGTCCAGCGAAGACCCGGGCGAGGTCGAGGTCGAGCAGGCGTGGGTCGAAATGGACTTGAACGACAAGCACCGCCTGCGCACCGGTCTCGACCTCTTGCCTATCGGCATCATCAACACCACTCACGAGCCGAACACCTTCTACGGCGTCGAGCGCAATCCCATCGAAACCGAGATCATTCCCAGCACCTGGTGGGAAGGTGGCGCCGCCATGAGTGGCGAGATTCGTCCTGGCTTGAACTACGACGTGGTGATGCATACCGGCCTCATCATGCCGTTCAGCGGCGACGACGCCTTCCGGCCGCGCGAAGGCCGCACCGAGATTGCCGAGGCCGACGACCACGACGTGGCGTTCACCGGCCGCCTGCGCTACACCGGCATCGCTGGCCTGGAACTCGCCGCCAGCGGCCAATACCAGGCCGACTACACCGGCACCGGCGATGATGCCGAGGCCGCCGCCTATCTCATTGAGACCCACCTCGATTACCGTCACGCCAGCGGCTTCGGCCTGCGTGCGCTGTATGCGCGTTGGGAACTGGGTTCAGACCGCAAGCATGGTCTCGACCCCAGCAGCGTCGGCGCCGACCATCTGAGCGGCTGGTATGTCGAACCCGCCTATCGCTTCGCGCTGGCGGGCCTGGTGCCGGTGCCGGGCGAGGTCGGATTGTTCAGCCGCTATGCGCGCTGGGATCAGGCCGACGGCCTGGGCGGTCGCTTCCGCAACTACGAGCGCGTGTCGCTGGGTCTGAATTACTGGCCAGTGCCGCAGGTAGTGTTCAAAATCGACGGCCAGTTCGAAGACGCCGATGGGCGCGTGAAAAGAGAGTTTGATGGTTTCAACCTGGGCTTCGGCTACCAGTTCTAAGCGCATCTCGCCGTGCAGGCCGCGCCAGTTTCTACTGCGCGCGGCCTGTGCCGTCTGCTGCCTGGTGAACGTGCTGGCGGCGCAGGCCGACGAGGTCTATCTCGAACCGACGGCCTTTGTCAGCCAGGCTTTCGACGGCCAGCCGCCGCAGGCCGGGAAACTGTGGGTGGCGCCGGAACTCAACGCTCGCGTCAAGGACATCCTCGGCAACGCGCTGCCACTGCGCCAGAAGTACTGGCGTCAGGGCGAGCGCACGGTGTGGATTCTGGAAGCCATCGGCCGCGACAAACCCATCACCGCCGGCTACGTGGTCGAGCAGGCCGCCATCACCCGCACCGCCATCCTCATCTACCGCGAGAGTCGTGGCGCCGAAGTGCGCCATCCGTTCTTCACCGATCAATTCAAAGGCGCCACCCTCAAGCGCGATGGCGCGCTGGACCGACATATCGACGGCATCACCGGCGCGACCCTGTCGGTGCACGCCATCAGCGCCTTGGCGCGGGTCGCCCTGCTGTTGGATGAAGCCGCGCGAGCTAAGCCGCCATGAAGCCCGAACCACTGCCGTTGCGGCGCGCCAACGGCACGCGCGTGCATCCCGCCACGCGCTGGCATCGCGCGCTCGGCGTCTTCAGCACCCTCATCGTCATCATCACCGTGATTACGGGTCTTGCCCTCAATCATGGCGATGCGCTCGATCTGCCGCGCCGCCATCCGCACAACGCGCTCGTCGACAAGCTGTATCGCCAGAGCGACAACGCCCTGCCGATGGGCTACGCGACGGCGCGCGGCTTCGTCACGCAGCTCGGCGCGGCGGTGTATCTCGATGGCCAGACGCTCGCATCCCACGATGCGGCCCTGGTCGGCGCGCTGGCGCAGGGCGACACACTGCTCGTTGCCTATCGCGACGGCCTCGTGCAGTACGACGCGCAGGGTCAAGTGGTGGAAAACTACGCCGCGCTCGATGGCCTGCCGCCGCCGCTCACGCGTGTGGGGCACGATGTCCGCGCGCTGGTGCTGGAAACCGCCAACGGACCACTCTATTTCGACATCGACAAGGGCGTGGCCAGCACCGTGCCCAAAGAGGCCATGATCGAATGGGCCGAGGCCAGCGCACCCTCGGCCGCGCTCGCGGCCACGCTGGCCGATGTCTATCGCGGCAGCGGCGTCAGCTATGAACGGGTGCTGCTCGATCTGCATTCCGGGCGTTTGTTCGGACGCGTCGGTGAGCTGGTGGTCGATGCCGCCGCGCTGTGTCTGTTGACCCTCGCACTGACCGGCACTTACATGTTTTTCAAGTTCAAGCGTGGCGCGCAGCGCCCGCCGCGTTAGCATGGCGCATCTGTATTTTCGCGTGAGGCGCGCACCCGATGAAGATTGAATTTTCCAAGGCCGAATACCGCACCTTGCTTGAACTGCTTTATCTCGCCGAATGGATGTTGACCGCCCACGACGACGCGCCCGACCCGGCCAAGGAGCGGCACTACCTCTTGTGTCAGAAGATTTACGCCAGCGCCAAGGCCATGGGCTGCGACGCCTTGATTGAAAATTCGAAGGAGCTGCGCGCCTTCGTTCCCTCCGCGAAGCTGGAAGAGATGGACAGCCTGCGCGACGCCATCGACGCCTATAACGCCGAGACGTTCTGGGAAGAGCTGATTGAGCGCCTCATCGAGCGCGACATGAATGCGCTCCTGCCGACCCTCACCAAGGAGCCGTCGACGCCGGAAGAATACTGGACGCTCGCCTCGCCCATCGAAGAGCGTTACAGCACGGAGTTTTCGACCAATGGGGTACGCCGTCTGACCATAGACGGAACCTGAAGCTCAGGCGCTGACCGCGACCAGCGGTGCACACACCGGGCAACGCGGGTCGCGACGGAAGCGCATGGTGTGCCATTCCATCGCCAGCGCGTCGAGCAGCAGCAAGCGGCCGCTGAGATCCTGGCCGATGCCCATCAATACCTTCAGCGTTTCCAGCGCTTGCACGCTGCCAATGATGCCGAGCAAGGGCGCCACCACGCCGGTCTGGGTGCAGGTCTCGGTGCCGGTGGCGTCGTTGTTATAAAGGCAGCGATAGCAGGGGCTGGCCTCGGTGCCGGGATGGAACACCGTCACCTGGCCTTCGAAGCGGATGGCGGCGCCGGATACCAGCGGTTTGCGATGACGCGCGCAGGCTTCATTGATCATGAAGCGTGTTTCGAAGTTGTCGGTGGCATTCACCACCACGTCGACACCCGGCAGGTAGTGATCGAAATCCTGTGGGTCCAGACGCCTGTCGATGGTCTCGATGCGGGTGTGGGGATTCAATTCCAGCAGATGATCGCGCGCCGACTCGACCTTGCGGCGTTTCAGATCCGCCGTGCCATGCACTATCTGACGCTGCAGGTTGGACAACTCCACGTGATCGTGATCGACCAGCACCAGGCGCCCGACACCGGCGGCCGCCAGGTACATCGCTATCGGCGACCCGAGTCCGCCGAGACCAATCAGCATCACTGAACTCGTCAGCAGGCGGTTCTGCCCCTCGATGTCGATTTCAGGCAACAGGATCTGGCGGCTGTAGCGCAGCAACAGTTGATCATCCATCGTCGTTCTCCGCAAGTGTCGCTGACTGTGACCACACAGATTCGAGTGTCGCCGAGGCGTAGTCGATGTTCAATCGCGCCACGCCGAGGTCGCGCGTTCGCGGCCGGCCAGATCGCGCGCGGTCTCGATACGCGCGAAACCCTGTGCCGCGAGCAAGGCGCGCACCTGCGCGCCTTGGCGGTGGCCGTGTTCGAGTGCGATATAGCCGCCGCGTTTCAAACAGCGCGGCGCCGCCGTCACGATGGTCGCCAGCGCCGCACCGCCGCCGTCGGCGGCGAACACCGCCTGCCGTGGTTCGAAGTTCACCGCCGCATCGACGTCTTCTTCGTCGCCCACATAAGGTGGATTGGACACCAGTACATCGAGGCTGCCATCGGCCAGCGCCTCCAGCCAGTGGCCCTGCACACAGGCGATGCGCGCAAGCCCGAGGCGCGCAAAATTGCCGCGCGCCACCGCCAGCGCGGCCGCCGAGCTATCGTTTGCGATCACCGTCAAAGCCGGGCGCTCGAGCGCCAGCGCCGCTGCGATCGCGCCGCTGCCGGCGCCGGCATCGAGCAGCACGCCGGGTGTGTCGGTGGGCCATGCCGCGAGGGCAAGTTCCACCAACAGTTCGGTCTCGCCACGCGGCACCAGCACCGCCGGTGTCACCGCGAATTCCAGCGACCAGAATTCCGCGCGTTCGATGAGATAGGCGAGCGGCGTGTGCCGCGCGCGCGCCGCGAGCAGCGCATCGAAGCGCGCGTGGCACGCGGCATCGAGTTCGAATTCCGGATGGCTGTAGAGATAAGTACGACTGACGTTGAGGCAATGGGCCAGCAGCACCTCGGCATCGAGCCGCGATGATTCACTGGCCGCCAGACGCGTCGTCGCTTCACGCAGCGCCGCCGCGACTGTCAGCGGCGCGCTCACGGGCTCAAGTGTCCAGCGCGAGCTGCGCCATGAGGTCCGCCTGGTGTTCGGTCAACAGCGGCTCGATGACCAGGTCGACATCGCCTTCCATCAATTCGGCGAGCTTGTAAACGGTCAGATTGATGCGGTGATCGGTGACGCGCCCCTGCGGGAAGTTGTAGGTGCGGATGCGCTCGGAACGATCGCCGCTGCCGACCAGGTTGCGCCGCGTCTGCGCCTGTTCGGCCTGCTGCTTGCCGCGCTCGGCGGCGAGCAGGCGCGAGCGCAACAGGCTCATGGCGCGTGCGCGGTTCTTGTGCTGCGAGCGCTCGTCCTGGCACTCCACCACCACGCCGGTAGGAATATGCGTGATGCGAATCGCCGAATCGGTCTTGTTGACGTGCTGGCCACCGGCGCCCGAGGCGCGGAAGGTGTCGATGCGCAGATCCTTGGTGTTGATGTCGACGTCTTCAATCGCTTCAACGGCTGGCATCACCGCCACCGTGCAGGCCGAAGTATGAATGCGGCCCTGCGATTCGGTATCGGGCACGCGCTGCACGCGATGCGCACCCGATTCGAATTTCAGGCGCTCGTACACCCCTTGGCCGGTGATCTTGACGATCACTTCCTTGTAGCCGCCGAGCTCGGCCGGGTTGGACGACATCACTTCATTGCGCCAGCCGCGGTTCTCGGCGTAGCGCAGATACATGCGCAACAGATCGCCGGCAAACAGGCCCGCTTCGTCACCGCCGGTGCCGGCGCGAATTTCCAGGAACACGTCGGCGTTGTCATCCGGGTCTTTGGGAATGAGCAGCTTCTGCAGTTCGACTTCCAGCGTGACCAGCGATTCACGCGCTTCCTGCGCTTCCTCCTGCGCCATGGCGCGCATCTCGGCATCGTCTTCGCGCATCAGTTCCTCGGCGTGGGCGATGGCGTCCTGGGTGCGGCGAAAACGGTCGAAGCATTCGACCACCGGACTAATCTCGGCGTGCTCGCGGGACAGCGTGCGATAGCGGTCTTGATCGTTGATCACTTCGGGCACGGCCAACATGCCGTCCAATTCAGTGCGTCGCTCGACCAGGGTTTCGAGCTTGCGTAACAGCGAGGCTTGCATGGTTCAGGATCCGTCGAGGCCGAGCAGTTCGCGCGCCACGCGCACGTACTCCTCGCTACCGCCGCTCTGACGCAGGCTGGCGGTCGGGTGATGCATGAGTTTGTTGGTCAAGGTGTTGGCCAGTGATTCGAGCACGGCGGCAGGGTTGTCGCCGCGCTCGAGGCGCGCGCGCGCTTTGGACATCAATTCGTCGCGCATGCGTTCGCCCTGCGCGCGGTATTCGGCGATGGTGGTGCCGCTGCCCTGGACCTTCAGCCAGTCCATGTAATCGCGCACCTGCAGGTGCACCATCTCTTCGGCCTGGGCGGCCGCTTCGTGGCGCAGCTTCAAATTGGAGCTGACCACGTGTTCCAGATCGTCCACTGTGTAGAGATAGACGTCTTCCAGTTCGCCGACGCTGGCTTCCACATCGCGGGGCACGGCGAGATCGACGATGAACATCGGTTCATAGCCGCGTTGTTTCATGGCGACATCGATGATGCCGCGCGTGACGATGGGCAGGCGGCTGGCGGTCGAGCTGACGACGATGTCGACCTGGGTCAGGACGCTGGTGATGTCCGACAGCTCGACGGCGCTGCCACCGACGCGCTCGGCCAGCGCCCGCGCGTTGTCCAGCGAACGGTTGGCCACCACCAGCTTGCCGATGTGCGCGCCGGCCAGATGATTGGCGACCAGCGAGATGGTGTCGCCCGCGCCGATCAGGAGCGCCGAGCGCCGTTCCAGTGAGCCATGAATCTGCTGCGCGAGCTTGACCGCCGCATAGGCCACCGACACCGGCGTGTTGCCGATGTCGGTCTCGGAGCGAATCATCTTCGCGGTCGAAAATGAGAACTGCATGAGGCGATTGAGGAACTTGCCGACGGTGCCGGCGTCCACCGCGGTACGGTAGGCGTCTTTCAACTGGCCCAAGATCTGCGGCTCGCCGACCACCAGCGAATCGAGCCCGGCGGCGACGCGCAGGGCATGGCGCACGGCCTGTTCGCTGTCGAGATGGTAAAGATGCGGCGTGATGTCGTCGGCGCCGATATTGCGATAGCGGGTCAGCCAGGTGAGCGGTTCGCGCAGCGCCGCCTGGTCGATGTCGCAATAGAGCTCGGTGCGGTTGCAGGTCGACAGGATCAAGGATTCCGTCACGCCCGGACAGGCATTCAAGGCGCCGAGCGCCGACGGCAGTTGCGCGAGGTCGAACGCGACCTTCTCGCGCACCTCTACCGGCGCGGTCTTGTGGCTGAGTCCGAGTATGAACAGGGTCATGATGGTGCGCGGGCGGGCAGATGTTCCCGCCTGGCGTCCGAATCGAGTCGGGACGCCATCGCGCGGGAACGACTGCTCTTCGGTCCTATCAAAATTAAGCTTGTGCGTTAACTGGGTTATAGTCTAAGTCAGAACATCCGTGAAACCACTAAAGACTGCGAGGGTGGCATGCCGCCCGGCGCGGCCGGCATCCGGCACAGATACCTTGCAGAACCTCTTGCATCGAACGCTCCGTCCCCTCGCACGCGTGATCAGCGGCCTTGGCCTGTTGTCACTTGCGGCCTGTGCCACGCCGCCGGCGCCCAAACCGCCAGCCGCCACTGCCGCGCCCAGCGCGCCAGCGACAGCGAATGCACCTGCACCCGTCGCCGCGCCCGCCACTGCGGCGGCGCCTTTCGAATACGAGAACGACCCCTACTATCGGCTCTTGATGGCCGAGTTCGCCGGCCAGCGCGGGCACCTCGATGTGGCGGTCAAGAACTATGTCGAGCTCGCCAGCAGCCTGCGCGACGTCGGCCTGGCCGAGCGCGCCACGCGCATCGCGGTCTTCGCGCGTGACGATGAAAGCGCGCTCAGCGCCGCCAGGACCTGGGTCGAACTCGATCCCAAGGACATGGATGCCCGCCAGATCCTGGCCGCCATGTACATCCGCCACGGCAATGCTGACGCAGCCCTCGAGCACTTGGAATACGTGGTCTCCCACGATGCCGGCCAGCCCGGCAACCGCCTGCGCATGGTCGCCAACCTGCTTGGCCACGAGGACGACCGCCAGACGGCCCTCGCGGTGATGGAGAAACTGGTCGCCAAGCACGGCGACGACAGCGACGCGCTGTTGGCCTACGCGCTGCTCGCCATCCGCGCCGAGCAGCTCGACAAGGCGCGCGACGCGATGAACCGCATCGTCAAGCGCACCGAGCTGTCGTCCAACGTCGCGATGGCCTATCTCGCCATCCTGCAGAAGCAGGGCAAGCTGCCGCAGGCCATCGAATGGCTGGATTCGGTGCTGGCCGCCAACCCCAAGCAATTCGGCCTGCGTCTCATCTATGCACGCCTGCTGGCCGACGCCAACCGCTACGAGGAAGCCCGCCTGCAGTTCGGCATGCTGTCGACCGAGGCGCCGGACAATTCCGACATCGTCTTCGCCTTGGGCCTGCTCAACCTGCAGGCCAACCGCGTCGACGAGGCGGCCAAGAATTTCACCCGCCTGTTGAAGCTCGATGCACGCACCGACGAGGCGCATTTCTACCTCGGCCAGATAGCCGAGGCGCGCAAGGAGCCGGAGCTGGCCCTCGCCCAATACAAACAGGTGCAGGGCGGGAGTAATTACTTCAACGCGCAGATGCGCACCGCGATGGTCAAGGCGGTCAAGGGTCAGACCGACGAAGCGATCGCCTTCCTCGACAAGTTGACGGTCGAGGACGACGAGCAGCGCTTCACCGTGGCGCGCGCCAAGGGTGAGATCCTGACCGACAAGAACCGCCTCGAAGAAGCGATGAAGGTCTACGACGCGGTGCTGGCCAACGGCGAATTCCACTCCGACCTGCTCTATACCCGCGCCATGCTCGCCGAGCGCATGGGCAAGATAGACGTGCTGGAAAAGGATCTGCGCGCCATCCTCGCCAAGGAGCCGGACAACTCCCAGGCCCTGAACGCACTCGGCTACACCCTGGCGGACAGCACCAAGCGCTACGACGAAGCCCTCGCCCTCATCACCCGCGCCCTGGAACTGAGCCCCAAGGATTTCTACATCCTCGATTCCATGGGTTGGGTGCTGTACCGCTTGGGGCGTCTGGACGAAGCCATTCAATACCTCGAGAAGGCCCGCGAACTGCGCAATGATCCGGAAGTGGCTGCTCACCTCGGTGAAGTGCTGTGGGTCAAGGGCGACCGCGCCGCGGCGACCAAGACCTGGGAGACAGCGCTGCGCGATACGCCCAACGACAAGAAGCTCCTGGAAGTCATCAAGCGCCTGAAGCCGTGAGTGCCGTGCGCGCGATTCCTGCCGCGCCGGCGGCGCTGCGCTGGCTGGCCGCGCTCGCCGCCGTGCTGCTCGGCGGCTGCGCCGCGCTCAAACCCCCGACGCCGCCCGCGCCCGTCACGCCGCAGGCTGACCTCCATGCCGCCCATGTCGCGGCGCTTAACGCCTTTAATCCCTGGCGCCTGGCCGGCCGCATCGCCGTGCAGCGCGAGGACAAGGGCTTCAGCGCCGACCTCGACTGGCGCGATGCCGGCGCCGAATTCTCGCTGCGGGTGGCGGCGCCCTTGAATGGCGGCACCTATGCCCTGTCGGGCAATGGCAGTGCGGTGTCGCTGGTCTCGTCCAAGGGCGACATCTTCAGTGCGGCCGACGCCGAGACCTTGATGCAGCAGCATCTCGGCTGGGCATTGCCGTTAGCAGGCGCTCGCTACTGGGTGCGCGGCCTGCCCGATCCGGCGCGCCCGGTCAGCGCCGAACAGCTCGACGCCGCCGGCCGCTGGACCGATTTTTCACAGGACGGCTGGCGCGTCAGCGTCACCGAATACACCCACGCCGCCGGTCGCGACCTGCCCAAGCGGCTGTTCCTGGCCCGCGACACGCTGCAAGTGCGCATGGCCATCAAGACCTGGGAGCAACGTTGAACATGAGCGCGGGCTGGCCGGCACCGGCCAAGATCAATCTTTTTCTGCACGTCACCGGCCGCCGGCCGGACGGTTATCATTTGCTGCAGACCCTGTTCCAGTTCGTCGATTACGGCGACACCCTGCACTTCACCGTGCGCGAGGACGGCGATATCCGCCGCCTGTCGGCGCTGGCTGGCGTCGCCCCCGAGCAGGATCTGGTGGTGCGCGCCGCGCGCAAGCTCAAAGACCTGACCGGCTGCCGGCTCGGCGCCGACATCACCGTCGACAAGCGCCTGCCCATGGGCGGCGGCCTCGGCGGTGGCAGCTCCGACGCGGCGACCGTGCTGGTCGCGCTCAATCAGCTGTGGGGCACGGCCGTGCCGGTCGATGAACTCGCGCATCTCGGTCTCGCGCTCGGCGCCGATGTACCGGTGTTCGTGCGCGGCGAGGCGGCTTGGGCAGAAGGTGTCGGTGAGATCCTGACGCCGTGCCCGGCGGAAGAGGGGCCGGTGCTGGTCATTACGCCGGATTGCAACGTCGAAACCCGCGTCGTCTTCAGCGACCTTGAATTGACACGGGATACCCCGCCAATCACAATGCCCGCCTTTTCGTGGACCAGCACGGGCAACGATTGTGAGCCCGTCACGCGGCGACTTTATCCGGACGTTGGTCGCGCGCTCGATTGGTTGTCGCAACGCGCCCCGGCCCGCATGAGCGGCACCGGCGCCAGCGTTTACGCGCTGTTCGACAGCGACGCCGCGGCCGACGCGGTGGCGCGCCAGGTGCCGCCCGCATGGCGTCACTTCCGTGCGCGGCGCGTCAATCGATCGCCACTCGCGGACAGGCTCGCGGCGGCTGTCACCTAGGCGCCGCGAGTTCGACACATTGATATGTATATTGCGTGCCCTTGAGCACGCGCGACGATTCAGCTTTGGGGTGTCGCCAAGCGGTAAGGCACCGGGTTTTGATCCCGGCATTCCCAGGTTCGAATCCTGGCACCCCAGCCATTTTCTTGGGCATTGCCCTGTAGGTGCGATATCAATCGCACGTTGAAAACCCGTGCGCCTGCTTAAACGCCCGGCGCATTTGCACCGATGGGAGAGGCCTCGCGCCCCGCACATGATCGAAGAATCGATGATGCTGTTCACCGGCAATGCCAACCGGCCGTTGGCGCGTGCCATTGCCCGTCACCTGCACATGCCGCTGGGCAAGGCCACCGTCGGTCGCTTCAGCGACGGCGAGATCACGGTCGAAATCGCCGAGAACGTGCGCGGTCGCCACTGCATCGTCATCCAATCGACCTGCGCACCGGCCAACGACAACTTCATGGAACTCATGGTGCTGATCGACGCCCTGCGGCGCGCCTCGGCCCACAGCATCACCGCCGTCATTCCCTACATGGGCTATGCCCGCCAGGACCGCCGTCCGCGTTCGGCGCGTGTGCCGATCACGGCCAAGGTGGTGGCCAACATGATCACTTCCGTCGGCACCTCCCGCGTGCTGACGGTCGACCTGCATGCCGAGCAGATCCAGGGCTTTTTCGACATCCCGATGGACAACGTCTACGCCTCGCCGGTGTTGCTCGGTGACATCTGGAAGCATGAATATGAAAACCTCATGGTGGTGTCGCCCGACGTCGGCGGTGTGGTGCGCGCGCGCGCCATTGCCCGTCAGCTCGACAACGCCGATCTCGCGATCATCGACAAGCGCCGTCCGCGCGCCAACGAATCGCAGGTCATGAACATCATCGGCGACGTCGCCGGCCGCACCTGCGTGATGGTCGATGACATGGTCGATACCGCCGGCACGCTGTGCCGCGCCGCCGAGGCGCTGAAAGACCACGGCGCGCGCAAGGTGGTGGCCTACTGCACGCACCCGGTGCTGTCGGGCAAGGCCATCGACAACATCAACAACTCGACGCTCGATGAACTGGTGGTGTGCGACACCATTCCCTTGTCGGAAGCCGCCGCCGGTTGCGACAAAATCCGCCAGCTGTCGGTCGCGAGCCTGCTCGGTGAATGCATCAGCCGCATCTGCTCGGGCCAGTCCCTGAGCTCGATGTTCGTCGACTGATTTGATTTGAATTCGCCATGCCGCCTGCAAGCGGCATGGTTTTGTGAAAAGCCTGGGTCGGGATCTGGTCGCGGAACCACGCAGGCGTTTTGTGTGTAGTTGAGAGACTCTGGAGTATCGACCAATGAATAAATTCGAGATCACTGCCGTGACTCGCGCTGACAGGGGTAAGGGTGCGAGCCGCCGCCTGCGTCGCGAAGGCAAGCTTCCCGCGGTGCTGTACGGCGGTCACGCCGAGCCCGTCGCCATCACGCTCGACCACAACGACGTGCTGCTGCACGCCGCCCATGAAGCGTTCTATTCGCACATCCTGACCCTGACCCTCGACGGCAAGAGCGAGCGCGTGGTGGTCAAGGACATGCAGCGCCACGTTTACAAGCCGCGCATCCATCACATGGATCTGTTGCGCGTGTCGGAAACCGAAGTGCTGAACATGCGCGTGCCGATCCACTTCATCAACGAAGACACCTGCGTGGGCGTGAAGGTCAGCGGTGGTGTGATCTCGCACCAGATGGCCGACGTCGAAATCACCTGCTTGCCGAAGGATCTGCCGGAATACATCGAAGTCGATCTGAAGGACATGAACGTCGGCGACACGCTGCACGTCGGCGAGCTCAAGCTGCCGGAAGGCGTGCAGGTCACGGCGCTGCTGCATGGCGGCGACGAGCACCTGCCGGTGGTGACGGTCTACGCACCCAAGGGTAGCGAAGGCGAAGCGGGCGCATAACGCCCGTTCGCGCCGGATACGCAAGCGCAGCTCGCGAACGTGTCCGGCGCCGAGACCGTGCAATTGGTGGTCGGCCTCGGCAATCCCGGGGCCGGTCACGCGGAAGACCGCCACAACGTCGGCTTCTGGCTCATCGACGCCCTGGCGTCCGCGCTCAAGGTCGATATGCGCATCGAGTCGCGCTACAAGGGCGAACTCGGGCGCGCGGCTTCGGGCCTGCGCCTGTTGAAGCCTTCCACTTACATGAATTTGAGCGGTGAATCGGTCGCGCCCTGCGCGGCCTATTTCCGCGTGCCGCCCGCCAGTGTGCTGGTGGTGCACGACGAACTCGACTTGCCGGTGGGTGCGGTGCGTTTGAAACGCGGCGGCGGCCACGGCGGTCACAATGGTCTGCGCAGCATCGAGCAGATGCTCGGCACCAATGATTACCTGCGTATCCGTCTCGGCATCGGCCACCCCGGGGTGGGACGCGATGTCGCCGGCTACGTGTTATCCCGTCCACCGGCTGCCGAGCGCGACGCCATAACCGCCGCCATCAATGCCGTACTGGACAACTTCGAGACCATCACCAACGGTGGTTTCAACCGCGCCATGAATACGCTCAACCAGCGCGTGGCCAAGGTAAAGGAATAGAACGATGGGTTTCAAATGCGGCATCGTCGGCCTGCCCAATGTCGGCAAGTCATCGCTGTTCAACGCGCTGACTTCGGCGGCGATCGCGGCGGAGAACTATCCGTTCTGCACCATCGAGCCCAACGTCGGCATCGTCGCGGTGCCCGACCCGCGTCTCGATAAGCTGGCCGAAATCGTCAAACCGCAGCGCGTGCTGCCGTCGAGCATGGAGTTCGTCGACATCGCGGGTCTGGTCGCCGGCGCATCGAAAGGTGAAGGCCTCGGCAACAAATTCCTCGCCCACATCCGCGAGACCAATGCCATCGCCCACGTGGTGCGCTGCTTCGAGAACGACAACATCACCCACGTCGCCGGCCGCATCGACCCCATCGCCGACATCGAAGTCATCGACACTGAACTCGCGCTCGCCGATCTCGACACCGTCAGCAAGGGCCTGGACCGCGCCGAGAAAGCCGCCAAGTCCGGCGACAAGGAACAGCGCGCGCGCGCCGATGCCTACAAGATTTTTCTCGCTGCGCTGGACGAAGGCCGCCCGATACGCTCGCTCGATCTCGATGACAATGCGCGTGCCTTGCTGCGCGAAGTGAGCTTGCTCACCGCCAAGCCCGTGCTGTTCATCGCCAATGTCGATGAAGCCAATCTCGGCGGCAATGACTACAGCCAGCGCGTCGCCGACTACGCCGCCAAGAACGGCGCTGAGTGCGTGGTGATCTGCGCCGCCATCGAAGCGGAACTCGTGAGTCTCGAGGCCGCCGACCGCAACGAATTCCTGAAAGACTTAGGCCTCGACGAACCCGGCTTGAACCGCGTGATCCGCGCCGGCTATCACCTCTTGGGCCTGCAAAGCTATTTCACCGCCGGCGTCAAAGAAGTGCGTGCCTGGACCATCCTTCAGGGCACCACCGCGCCGGGTGCCGCGGGCGTCATCCACACCGATTTCGAGCGCGGTTTCATTCGCGCTGAAGTGATTGCCTACGACGATTTCATCGCCTGCGGCGGTGAGGCCAAGGCCAAGGAAGTCGGCAAGCTGCGCAAGGAAGGCAAGGAATACGTGGTCGCCGATGGCGACGTGATGCATTTTCTTTTCAACGTTTAGGGTTTTAGCGGGCTCCCTTGTAGGTGCGAATTTATTCGCACATTCAAAGGCGCGGCTATGCGACTCAATGGCCCCACGAATGAGCGAATGAATTCGCAGCTACAAAAATGCCTCTGAGGGTTAAACTCCCGGCGTCCGAAACGCTGTGAGGTACTGGCAAAGGCTACAGTGGCTCGACCCCGCCCTGGTAGCGGGCCGGGCGATGCGGGAGACGCCGCCCCGCCGCAGCGGTTTCGGACGCTCTTATTTCCACGGCCAGATTGAAGTTCGAGCCTCAGGGTAGCTGAGACATTGTGGGTCAGACTTCAGTCTGACATTCAAACTTACCCAGGCGCCCGCCAACGCCCCTTCGTAGGTGCGATTTCAATCGCACATTCAAACCTCCCCTGCCAACCCCACCATCCACCTTTCCTTAACCGCTGAACCCATGCATCCTTGCCCGCTGCGGCCGCATGCGCAGAGCGGGCATCCGTCTGCGTCAC
>JADLGE010000070.1 GCA_020849475.1 Gammaproteobacteria bacterium | reverse complement strand
TGGGTGAAGGCGCCTATCGCTTTCTTGCCGTATTCGCTGGTGGTGTCGAGAGGGAAATGCGCGGCATAGAGCCGGCCCTTGTCGCGCAGCCAGGGCGCCAGGATCTCGGTATACCAACCGCCGCCGGGCATGATCTCGACCACCGTCATGTCGGGCTTGATGCCGAAGAAAGCCAGGGTCTCGGCCGGGTGCCGGTAGGCGTCGCGGGCGCGATTGGCCTCGCTGCGTTGCGCGCCTGCCAGCGCGGCATCGAGCGCCGCGTCGGCAGCGGCGCCCATGGCGGCCGTCACCAAGCCCAGGCTCAGCGCGACGTGCGCCCATCGTTTCAATGAGACTCTCATGGTTTTCCTCTCCTCGTTGGTCTGTCCGACAATCATCGCATGGTCGCGGCCCGCATCGCGGCTACTCTTACGGGCGTTTTTGCGCGACGCCTTTTCATTTATCTTTGCCGCCCGCATCCGTCGCCCTGTGCGCCGGTCAACATCACCCAGGGGAGTATCGACGTCCATGACCAGCACACTGTTTGATTTGACCGGCAAAGTGGCGCTGGTGACGGGCTCGACCAAGGGCATAGGCCGCGCCATCGCCACCGAACTCGCCCGCCATGGCGCGCGGGTCGTGATCTCGAGCCGCAAGGCCGACGCCTGCCAGAAAGTCGCCGACGCCATCAATGCCGAGACCGCGGGCACGGCCGGGAGTGCGGTGGCGATTGCCGCCAATATCAGCCACAAGGCTGAACTCGAACGCCTCGTCAACGAAACCCGCACGCAGCTCGGCGCCATCGACGTGCTGGTGTGCAACGCCGCGGTCAACCCGCATTACGGCCCCATGAGCGGCTTGCCCGACTCGGCCTTCGAGAAAATTCTAGGCGTCAACATCCTGTCCAATCATTGGCTGGCGCAACTGGTGCTGCCGGAAATGATCGCGCGGCGCGACGGCTCGATCATCATCGTGTCGTCCATCGGTGGCTTGAAAGGTTCACCCGTGCTCGGCGCCTACTGCATTTCCAAGGCCGCCGATCTTCAGCTGGTGCGCAACCTCGCGGTCGAGAACGGCCCGCACAACATTCGCGTCAATGCCATTTCGCCGGGGCTCATCAAGACCGATTTCGCGCGGGCGCTGTGGGAGGATCCCGACACCCTTGCGCGGCGCGTGCAGTTCGATCCGCTGCGCCGCATCGGCGAGCCGGAGGAAGTGGCCGGCATCGCGGTGTATCTCGCCTCGCGCGCCGGCGCGTTCACCACCGGCCAGAATTTCGTCATCGACGGCGGCGCCACCATCGGCTCCTGAGCCCGGCGCCGCACAGCATCATCCAAATCCCAATAGAGGCATTAAGCCATGCGCGTGATTGAATATCCGAAAGACATGAAAGATTTGGTCGGCCAGGAGATTGGCGCGTCCGATTGGGTCACCGTCGACCAGGGCATGATCGACAAGTTCGCCGAGGCGACCGGCGACCACCAGTGGATACATGTTGACGTCGAACGCGCCAAGAAGGAAATGCCGGGCGGCAAGACCATCGCCCACGGTTTTCTGACCTTGTCGCTGGTGCCGCGCCTCGGCGCCACCATCTGGTCCATCACCCACCGCAGCCGCGGTTTGAACTATGGCCTGAACAAGCTGCGCTTCACCGCGCCGGTGCCGGTCGATTCACGCGTGCGCCTGCGCCAGAAGCTGCTGGCCGCCGACGACGTCAAGGACAACGGCATCCGCCTGACTTTCGAGAACACCATCGACATCGAAGGCCGTGACCAGCCGGCGCTGGTGGCGGAAGGTTTGAGTATCGTGTTTCCCTGAGCAGCCACCCACGCGCGTCGTCGCGCTGGCGACGCAGCGCCGCTCACACAGCGGGCGCCGAACTCATTTCGGCCGCCCGCTCGGCGGCCCAGGTCTCAAATACATCCAAGGTCATGGGCCGGCCAATGAAAAAGCCCTGGCCGTAGTCACAGCCAAGCCCGGCGAGGAACTGCAGAGTCTCGATATCCTCGATGCCCTCCGCCACCACGGTCATGCCGAAGTTATGCGCGAGGTCGATGACGGAACGCACTATCTTGGCGTTGCGCTCACTGTCGATCACGCCCATGACGAAAGATTTATCGATTTTGAGCTCACCAACCGACAAGCGGCCCAACTGCGACAAGGACGAGTAGCCGGTGCCGAAGTCGTCGATGGACAGGCGGATGCTTTCGCTATGGAACTTATCGAGGATGGCGATCGCCGCTTCCGGATCTTCAATCAGCGCGCCTTCGGTGATCTCGAGCGTGAGCTGGCATTTATCGGTGCACCAGATGCTGGCGGCCTGACTGACGAAATCGAAGATATCCGGGTCGCCCAGGGCTATCGGCGACAGGTTCACCGCCACGGAGAAGCCCGGGAAGCGCTCGAAATAATCGCCACATGAGCGCAGCGCCGCATTCAGCGTCCACATCGTGATCTGCACGATGAGGCTGGAGCGTTCGGCCAGTGGAATGAAGATGTCAGGAGAAACCACTTCGCCGTTGTGACGCGTCCAGCGCGCCAGAGCTTCGGCGCCCACCAGTGTGCCACTGCGCAGATCGATCTTCGGTTGCAGGCACAGATAGATTTCATCACGGGCGATGGCTTCATGCAGCGCGCGCTCGAGCACGTAGCTGTGAATGCTGCGCGCGCGCTTTTCCAGGGCTGGCGAATAGACGCCATAGTCGGTCGGATTGTCGGTGGCCTGGGCCGCCGCCAGTTCAGCACAGCGCAACAACGCCGCGGCATCGAGCGCATCGCTGGGATACAGCGCCACACCGATGGCGAGCTGCACCGACAGTTCATGCTCGCCGAAAATGAAGCGTGGCTTGCAGGCCTGGATAATCTTGGCCGCCGCCAACTCTGCCTGCGCGCCGCCATGCAGACGCGGCAGCACCAGCGCGAAGCTGGATTCGTCGAGTCTTTCGACGGTGTCGCAATCGCGCAGCGCATTCGCCACCCGCGCCTGCACTTCGGAGATCACCTGGTCGGCCAGCTCGTAGCCGTAGTTGATGTTGATTTCATGGATGTGCGGCACGCGCAGCACCAGCACCGCGACCAGCTCCTGCTCCTGCCGGGCGCCGAGCATGTCGGCAAGGTCGCCCAAGAAGCGCCGGCGGCCAACCATGTCGTGAAGTATGGCGTTCACAGCAGACGCGTGATGTTTTCGAGCAGTTCCGGCGTCATGCGGCCCTGCGCCAGATAGAACTGTCGGGGGTCGATGCCGTAGGCCTCGGGTTCGACGCTGCGCTTGATGGTCACGGCGCTATAGTCATCACCCATCTTGTTGGCCTGGCTGGCAAGATCGACATCGACGAAATTCGCCAGCGGCTTTTTGTCGGCGCCCAGAATCAACATCAGGCGTGGCAGCAGACGCCGCACCCGGTTCTGGCCCACCACGATGCCGACTTCGCCGGAATGGAGTTCGACCAGCGTGCCCGTGGGATAGATACCGAGGCATTGAATGAACTGTTCAACCAGTTCGCGCTGAAAGGACTTGCCGCATTCATCGTAGAGGCGGCGCATCGCATCGTGCGGCGAGATGGCAATCGCATAGGGACGGTCGCTGGTGATGGCATCGAAGAAATCGGTGATCGCGACCATGCGCGCAAACGCGGGAATTTCGCGGCCGGCGATGGCGCGCGGATATCCGCTGCCGTTGAAGCACTCGTGATGGGCTTGCACGATTTCAAACACGCGCTTGCTGATGTCCGGCACTTCATGCAGGAGATCGACGCTGTAATCGACATGCTTGCGCACCACTTGCTGTTCGACTTCGGTCAGGGGCGTGGCTTTACGCACCAGCTCAGCCGGCAGTTTGAGCTTGCCGATGTCGATGAGCATGGCGCCGAGGCCGATGTCGGCCAGTTCCACTTTGGAAAAGCCGAGATGGCGGCCGAAGGCGATGGCCAAGGCGCTGGTGTCGAGCAGGTGATAGTAGGTGTAGCTATCGCGGTCCTTGACCAGCCGCAGCCACATGCAGGCATCGGGATTGCGCAGCACCGATTCGGTGATGCCGCTCACCGCATCCTTGAGACCGACCACCGCAATCTTGCGACCGCGCTGGATGTCATCCACCACCTCGTCGAGCGCCTCGCATACTTTGTTGCGCGCGGCGCGCGCGGCGGCCATCTCCTCCTCGACCGACACGCTGTCGATGTGGTTGACCGGCCGCG
The DNA here is from genome assembly GCA_020849475.1 of Gammaproteobacteria bacterium. Classification (GTDB taxonomy): domain Bacteria; phylum Pseudomonadota; class Gammaproteobacteria; genus JADJYF01. The sequence continues at coordinate 16,206 of JADLGE010000070.1, read as the reverse complement.
CCGGCATGAAATCGAAGATCTGGGTCTCGCGGTCGGACTTGACCGTGCGGTCCTTCCAGTCGACCACGCTGTTGTCCTCGACATCGGTCGGGCGGCCGCGCTTGTCGGTGCGCACCCACACCGTGCGGCATACACGTCGCAGGTTGTCGATGGCTTCGAGATCGTTGACCCAGAAGCCTTGAAAGCGGAAAGGAGTGCCGAGCCAGGGTCGGTCGAGCTTGGCGACGAACATGCCGAGCTTGACCTTCTCCACTTCAATCATGATGTCCATCTAGTACAGAAATCCCTGAGAAACCGTTCAGTTACGTCGAAATAGCGAAAGCGGACGACGAGCCCGGCCCGCACCTGCCGAGACCACGGACCCGTTGACCCGTGATAGCGGCCGTCACGGCCCACGCCTGAAGCAGAAAGGGGCGCGCGAGGCGGCGCGTGAGCTGATCCAGATCAAGCCTCGGCCGCGCATGGGTCCTATGGTTCGAAGCGACGCCGTGCACCGGCGCCTGCCCCCAACGCCCCTGCCGCATCAAGGAGAACTCGATGAAGTTTCACTGGTTCAACCTCATGCCGTGGCCCTACCTGCCCGATGATTTCGCCGAGAAGCATCGCAGCGTGTGGGTCGACGTCGATTCGCGCCTGTTTGACGCGCGCAAAGCCAATCGCGTCTACAACGATTACCTCGATTTGCTGGAATACGCCGGCGACCGCGGTTTCGATGGCCTCGGCATCAACGAGCATCATCAGAACGCCTACGGCTTGATGCCGTCACCGCAGCTGATGGCGGCGACCCTCGCACGCCGCACCCGCGACCCGTCCATCCTGTTGCTCGGCCAGTCCATTGCCCTCTATGACCCGCCGACCCGCGTGGCGGAGGAAATGGCGATGCTCGACTGCATCTCGGGCGGACGCCTGATCTGCGGTTTTCCGGTCGGCACTTCGATGGACGACAACTACGCCTGTGCCGCCAACCCGGCGACCCTGCGCGAAAAGTATTACGAGGCCCATGACCTCATCCGCCGCGCGTGGTCCGACCCTGATGTCTTCACCTGGAGCGGCCAGCATTACCAGATGCGCTACGTGAACCTGTGGCCGCGCCCGATACAGGATCCTCCGCCGATCTGGATCCCGGGCGGCGGCTCGCTGGAGACCTGGGATTTCTGCGCCCAGCACAATTACAACTACAGCTATCTGTCCTTCACCGGCTACATCCGCGGCGCGCAGCTGATGGAGGGGTTCTGGAAGCGCATGGCCGAGCTCGGCCGCGAGTTCAATCCCTACCAGGCGGCCTTCGCGCAGCAAATCGTGGTGGCGGAGACCGACGCCGAAGCCCAGCGTCTGTACGAAAAGCATGTGCGCTACTTTTTCTCGCGCTGTCTGCACGTGCACCCCGGCTTCGCCGACGCGCCCGGCTATCGCACTGAAGCCACCTTGCGCGCCGGTCTCGGCACCCAGATGTCGGGTCAGGGCTCGGCCTTGAACCAGGCGGCGTCTTTGTCATGGCGCGAAATGATCGACCAGGGCTACATCGTCGCCGGCAGCCCCGACTCGGTATGCGAGCAGATGGAGAAAGTCGCGACCACGCTCAAGCTCGGTCACATCGTATGCCTCATGCACATCGGCGACATGCCGACGGATCTGTGCAAGTACTCGACCGATCTGTTCGCCAGCAAGGTCATGCCGCGCATTCGTCCGCTATGGAGCGAGTACGAAGATCACTGGTCACCGAAACCGATGCCACGCGACGACCGGGCGATACCGCGCGAGGTCAATTTCAACGCGCAACAGCCCGCCGGCCTCGCGGCCGCAGGCGCCTAGGAGGAGCCCATCGTGAAACTGCAAACCATCGAAGCGGGCGCCGAAGGCCTCACCGTGCACTACTACCGCGCGGGCAAGGGTGAGCCGCTCCTGTACCTGCATCATTTTTTGGGGCTGGTGGATTTCGAGCCGGCCCTGGCCAAGCTCGCCGAACATTTCGACGTCATCGCGCCCTACGCGCCGGGCTGGGGCCCGGCCAAGGACGACTTGCCGCGCATGAACGTCGGGCCGCTAGATTTGACCCTCCACCAGCGGGATGTGCTGGACGCCCTGCAGGTGGACAGCGCGCACGTGGTCGGCGTCGGCATCGGTGCGTGGATGGCGGCGGAGCTGGCGGCCATCGCGCCGGCGCGCGTGCGCAAGCTGGTGCTGGTCAATCCGGTCGGCATGTGGCTCAAAGATGCGGTCGGCGAAGACCCGTTCGCGCAGAGTCCCGCCGCGCCCTCGGAAGTGCTGTTCGCCGAGCCCGGCTATCGCCGCCAGATGCTGCTCGAAGGGCGTGATCCCATGAACGCGCTGGTCGATGAACTGCTGGCGCTGCGCGCCAGCGCCAAGTTCCTGTGGCCGATCATGGAGACCGGCGTCAGTCGGCGTCTGTCGCGCATCAAGGCGCCGACGCTGGTCGCGACCTCGAGCCGCGACGCGGTGGTGCCCGCCGCCCACGGCGCGGCCTGGCAACAGCGCATCGCCGGTGCGCGGCTGACCACGCTCAAGGGCGCCGGCCATCTCGCGGAGCTCGAACAGCCCGATGCCTTCGCGACCCTGGTGCGCGAATTCATCAGCGCCGACCGCGTGGCCGAGGTGGCGTGATGTGCGGTCATTTTGAACCGATGAGCACACCGTCGCCCGGCAAGACGCGGGTCAGCACGCCGCCGCGTGAACCGCGCCTGCGCCCCGCGCCCGACCAGCACGCCACCGCGCACGAGCGCAGCACGCCGGTCGGTCAGCAACACTGAAGAAGGCCGCGGACGGACGCCGCCCTGGCGTTCGTCCACGGCTCCACGCGGCTCAAGATCCGCGCCCCGCTCGCCGCTATCCGGATCGCAATATCTCTGCGATTCAACGAGCAGCCGTCCTCCATGAACCCAAGTTCCTCTTCCAGTTCGGTCGAGCGCACCTTTCCGCCGCGTTCGACACTGGTCTCGCGCACGGATTTGAAAGGAGTCATCACCTACGCGAACCAGGCTTTCATCGACTTGAGCGGCTACACCCGCGACGAGTTGCTGGGCGCCAAGCACAGCATCGTGCGCCATCCCGACATGCCGGCCGCGGCGTTCGCCGATCTGTGGCGCACCGTCAGCGCCAGTAAACCGTGGCGCGGCATGGTCAAGAATCGTTGCAAGAACGGCGACTATTACTGGGTCGAAGCGTTCGTCACGCCCTATCACGAACACGGCCATCTGGTCGGTTACCAATCGATACGCACGGAGGCCACGCGCCAGCAGATTGCCGCTGCCGAGGCCTTCCATCGCGAAGTCCAACTTGGCCGCGCCAGCTATAAGACCGAAGCGCCGAGCCTGGTCGAACGCCTGCCATTCGATACCCGCGCCAATCTCACCAGCCTTGCGCTGGTCGTGCTGTTCATCGTCACCGCCAGCGCCGGCTGGCTGGATCATCATCGTCTGGCGCTCATTGGTGGCGCCCTCGGCGCGCTGATCGCCGGCGCCACCTGCTGGTGGAACATCACCCGCGTGCATCGACCGCTGGCGCGCGTGCAGGAAACCCTGCTGGCCCTGGCCGAAGGCCGCCTCGGCCGGCGCGTGGCAATGGTGCGCGGCGAGGAATTCCCGGAGCTTCTGGAAGCGGCCGAGACCATGCGCCTGCGCCTCGCGGCCATGGTGCTCGAAATTCAACAGACCGCGCGCCGCCTGAAGGGCGAGACCGCGCAGATGGACACCGAGATCAAAGGCCTCAAAACCCGCCTCGGCGAGCAGAACGGCCGCATGAATGCCGCCGCCGTGGCGGTCGAGGAAATGGGCGCGACGGTCGAGGAAGTGACGGCGCGCATCCGCGACACCGCCACCCATGCGCGCGACGCCGATGCCATCGTCACCGAGGTCAACCTGTCGGTGCGCAATGAAGTGACAACCAGCAATGCCATCATGTCGGCGGTCGCCGAATCATCGGCACGCATCGATGAGCTGCACAGCGCGGTCAAACTGGTGGGTCAGGCGTCCAATGAGATCCGCGACATCGCCGCGCAGACCAACCTGCTGGCCTTGAACGCCGCCATCGAGGCCGCGCGCGCCGGCGAACAAGGTCGCGGCTTCGCGGTGGTGGCCGACGAAGTGCGGGCGCTCGCCACCCGCACGGCCGCCAGCACCGACAAGATCACCGAGATCATCGAGCAGATCACCGACGCCACGCGCCGAGCACTGTCGACCATGCATTCGACGCGCGAAGGCGTGACGCGCAATGCCGACGACATCCAGGTGGTGGGCGCGGCGCTGGAGCAGGTCACACGCGCCAGTCACGACATCCTGCAGTTGGCCGAAGGCAACGCGCGGGCGATGCTGGAACAGGCCAGTTCAGCGACCGAACTCGGCGGCGCGGTCGAGCGCATCAATTCGCTCGCCGACGGCAACAGCCGCGCCTTCGATCATCTCGGTCATACCTCCGAGACCGTCGATGGCACCGCCAGCGAACTGACGTCGCTGGTCGCCCACTACGCCATGAACGAGACGCGCGCGGCCTGAGCGCGCGTGCCGGCGACGTTCACGCCTCCGGTGCGTGCCAATCGAAGGCCACGCTCTGCGCGGTGCCGCCCGGGGAGTCTGGCGTGGCATCGATGTAATGATGAAATTCGAATCGCAGCAGCTCGAATTTGAGCCTCAGCTTTTCGGTGGCGTGGTTGTCGTCCACGCTACCGCCGACTTCCATCGAGAGCACGCGTATGTTCTCGAGCTTCACGCAGATGAACTTCTGCTGCGCGTCGCGTTTGCCTACCACCGGCACGATGCTGATCTCGCCGGCGGGCACCAACGCACGCTCGGCCCACAGCCGCATGAGCGTCGGGCTTTCGATGCCGACGCGCTTGACGATATGCAATTCATCGGCGGGCGACGCCGAGTCGGTGCCGGACAGACACCACTGCCACGACATCACGTCGGCGCTCCCCGGGTGGTAGTAATTGCGTGCCCCGCCAATGACACCGTCCAGACGCAGGAATATCTCAAGAGCCATGGGCTGACCATCTCCGCTGGGGAGTGCGCCAGCTTCGCTCCTGCACGAACGCAGTACCGCATCTAAGCACGAATGGCCGGTCGCCGCCCGGGTAATCTCGCGGCGCCGCTACGGCAACGACGGCCGTGACGGTCAGGACGCGTCGATTTCGGCCAGCACCTTGCGCGCAATGCGGAACGAGGTGACGCCCGCCGGCACGCCGCAATACATCGCCACCTGGTGCAGCACCGCTTTCAGTTCATCGCGCGACAGGCCGTTGTTCAGCGCGCCACGGAAATGCAGCTCGAATTCTTCCGATCTGCCGAGCGCGGCCAGCATGCCGAGATTCAAAATGCTGCGGGTCTTGGGCGGCAAGGTGTCATCACCCCAGATGAAACCCCAGGTGTAGTCGGTCACGACTTTTTCCTGGAACTCGCGATTGAAATCGTCGAGGCCGGCCATGGCGCGCTCGACATACGCCTCGCCCAACACGGCCTTGCGCATCTTCAAGCCGGCTTCGAATTGACTGTCACTCATGCTGTTGCTCCTTCGGAAATTGAGGCTGTTGCTGACAGCCGTGATTATGCATGGGCGACCAGCAAGCCCGATTCAGATCGTGGAATTGTGAATCGACGCCCAGTCCCGGCACCTGCTCGCGAACCAAGCGGCGCTAAGATGTCGAAGCGGCAACAAGCGGTGACTGTGCCCGATTCCTCTGGTGCGGCGCCGACCTGCCTTCGCCTATGGAATTGAGGTTTGTATGACACACGACGACTCCCATCCCGATACCGATACCCACGCCGCCGACAGCGACGCGGCGACTGAACAACTGCCCTGCCCCGGTCGACGCGCCATGCTCGGCTGCGCATTGGCGCTGAGCGTGAGCCAGTTCCTCGGCATTCCGGAAGCCGAGGCCGCGGTCGCCGGCAAATGGACCTCGGCCGGCGCGCCCTCGACCTTCGCGGTCGGCAAACCCAAGTTCCTCAAGGTCGCCAGCGGCCGGGTGCCGGTGTTCGTCACCAAGCTCTCGGCCACCAGTTTCCAGGCGCTGCTCGCGGTGTGCACCCATGAAGTACACACCGTCAACCTTGCGCCCGGCCACACCAACTACGCATTCAAATGCCCCAAGCACGGCGCCAAGTTCGACAAGGCCGGCAAGGTGCTGGCCAACCAGAAAGCCAAGCGCGCGCTGGTCAAACTGCCGGCCAAGATCAGCAAGGGCAAAGTGGTGATCAACGTCGCCGGCTTCGTCTGAGGCCGCCTTCGCGCCGGGTTCCGCACCCGGCGTTCGATGCTAGGATGCCGGCAGCCCCCCGCTGCCGGAGAAAATCTCATGATCGATCTCTACTACTGGCCGACGCCCAATGGCTGGAAAGTCAGCATCATGCTCGAAGAGTGCGGAATCGATTACCAGACCATCGCCGTCGATATCGGCGGTGGTGATCAGTTCAAGCCCGAATTCCTGCGCATCTGTCCCAACAACCGCATGCCGGCCATCATCGACCACGCGCCCGTCGGCGGCGGCAAACCGCTGGCGCTGTTCGAGTCCGGCGCCATCGTCGAATACCTGGCGGACAAGGCCGGCCGGTTTCTCGCCGCGCCCGGCAGTGCGGAGCGCTACCGCGTGCTGCAATGGGTGTACTGGCAGATGGCCAATCTCGGCCCGATGATGGGCAACGCCAATCACTTCAAGAACTACGCCAAGAATCTGACCAGCGATCCGGCGCAGCTCGAATACGGCATCAAGCGCTTCGTCGGTGAAGTCGATCGACTGTGCGGCGTGATGGATGCCGAGCTCGGCGCGCACCGCTACCTCGCCGGCGACGAGTACAGCATCGCCGACATCATGAGCTGGCCGTGGGCCTGCCTGCTGGAGCGCCTGATAGACCCGAGCGTCAACAGCAATTTTCGCCATCTCAAGCGCTGGGTCGATGAAGTCGGCGCGCGGCCGGCGGTGCAGAAGGGCCGCAATCTCTACAAGGAATGGGCCGAGCGACCGCTGACCGAAGAACAGGAAAAAACGCGGCGCGCGCTGCTGTTCAACCAGACCAATGACAAGGTGCGCGCGGCGCGCGAAGCGGCGGCCAAGGCTGCGCGCTGAGCGGAAGCTTCAGAACAGTTCGACGTCGCCCGCTTCGCGCGACTCGGCGACGGGCGCCTGGTTGGCGAGTTGAATGCGGTTACGGCCTTCGTGCTTGGCCTGGTAAAGCGCCTGGTCGGCGAGGTCGACCAGGTCCGGCGCGAGCGTGCCGGGATTAGCCCGCGCATAGCCGATGCTGACCGTCACCTTGCCCACCACCGGAAATTCATAGGCCTCGCAGGCCGCGCGAAAGCGTTCCAGCGCAATACCGGCGCCCGTTTCGTCGGTGCGCATCAAGACCAGGAATTCCTCGCCGCCGAAGCGGAACAGGCGGTCGTTGAAACGAAACGATTTCTCCATCACGCGCGCAAAACGCAGCAGCACTTCGTCACCCAGCAGATGACCATAGGTGTCGTTGACGCGCTTGAAATGATCGATATCGAGGATCGCCAGCCACAGCTCGTGACCGAGCTGCTCGGCGGCGCCGCTGGCCAATTGCAGGAAAGTCTGGGTGAAGGCCTGGCGGTTCAGAAGGCCGGTCAACTGATCGCGCTCGCGCGCTTCGATCAGACGCAGCTGGTTCGCGAAAAGATCGACCAGGTGCATGATCTGCATACGCAGCATCGGCTCGGGCGACGGCGAGTCGAGCACCAGCAGACGATGCGGCGCAGTGTGCCCCGGGATCGGCAGCACGATGCGCGCAGGCTCCTGCGCGGTCTCGCGCAATACCACCGGGCCTGCGCTGCGCAGCGCCTGTTCCACGCCGCGCAAATCCGGGGCGGAGCGATGGGCGATACCGAGCTCCACGTCGAACAGACGCACCGCCGGCGCAGCGTCCATCCCCTCCTGGTAATGGGTTTCCAGCAAGGTTGCGCCGGCCGCCCAACCACTGTGATCCAGCACCTCGATCAGAGCCCGCGCCAGCGCCTGGCTGTCGAGTTGACTGGTGAGGGTCAGGGTGATGTGTTGGAGAACGCTTAGTTCGTGCATGGTCGCAGGTGGCTCCGAGCATGTTTGCGGCGAGTGGAGCTTGAACTTGAGGTCATGACCCGCGGCGGCGTGGATGCGAGAATGCGGCACGGCTGCCGCAGCTCGCGGTAGCGCCAAGATCAGTGACGAGGACGATTTCATGGGACGTTTGAACGACAAAGTCTGCATCATCACCGGCGCGGCCGGCGGCCAGGGCGAAGTGGCGGTGGAATTGTTCGCGCGCGAGGGCGCGCGCATCCTCGCCTCGGATCTCAAGCCCGAGGCCAGCGCACGCATCGCCAAGGTTGCGGCCGACCACCCGGGGCGGGTGCACTACGTGGCGGGCGACGTCACCCGCGGCGCGGATCTCGACGCCATCGTCAAGGCCGCGGTCGAGCACTTTGGTCGCGTCGATGTGCTGTTCAACAACCACGGCGTGATGGTCGGCAGCCCGTTTCTGGATACCACCGAGACGCAGCTCGACCAGGTGCTGGACATCAACGTGCGCGCCTCCTTCCTGCTCTCGCAGCGCGTCGCGCGCCAGATGGTGGCGCAGGGCGGCGGCGGCTCGATCATCCATAACGCCTCCATCGGCGGCGTGGTCGGCTTTCCGGACATGGCGGCCTATGGCGCCTCCAAGGCCGGCGTCGCGCAGCTGGCACGCTCGATGGCTAACGATCTGCGCGCCTGGGGCATACGCGTCAATGCCGTCGCGCCGGGCGGTATCGACACGCCGATGCCGCGCAAGTACATCGAAAAATTCGACGACCGCGAGGGCGTGTGGAAGGCCATGGAGCAGGCTCATCTGACCGGGCGCCTCGGACGCCCCGAGGAAGTCATCTACCTGGTGCTGTTCCTGGCCTCCGACGAAGCGTCGTTCATGAACGGCGCGGTGGTGGCGGTCGACGGCGGCTACTCGGCGGTGTGAGCGTTTGAGCGCGTTGCCACCACCGTCATCCATGAGCGCCGCGGCCGACCCCGCCCTGCTCGAGCGCCTGCACGCCGAGCTGTCAGGCTTGCGCGCCACGGCGCTGGCCCACGCCGCGCAGCACGACGCGGCGGTCAGCGCCGCCGGTGACGGCTATCAGGCCAGCGCCGCCAACCTGCTTCATTACCTGTGCCTGCGTCGACACGATCTGCGACCGCTGCAGGAGACGCTGGTTGAACTCGGCCTGTCGTCCCTGGGGCGTAGCGAAGCACAGGTGATGGCGGCGCTCGACACCCTGCTCGGCGTCGTTGAGCGCCTCGGCCAGATAGCCGCTGCGCCAGGCGCCGCGCCGACAGTCCCGCGCGGCCATCTACGTGGTCAGCAATTGCTGGACGCGCACACCGCCGCCTTGCTTGGCCCGCCGCCAGGCACGCGTGGGGTGCGCATCATGGTCACCATGCCGGGCTCGGCGGCACACGATGAAGCGCTCATACCGGCGCTGCTCGCGGCCGGCATGGACATCATGCGCATCAATGCCGCGCACGATGATGTCGAGGCCTGGCAAGCGATGGTCACACGCCTGCGCGCGGCCGAAAAAGACAGCGGCCGACGCTGCAAGGTGCAGCTCGATCTGGCCGGCCCCAAACTGCGCACCGGCGCACTGCACGGCGGTCAACGGGTGGCGCGCTTCGGCCCCGAGCGAGACGAAGCGGGCGCGGTGCTGCGTCCCGCCCTGGTATGGCTGACCGGTGCCGATGCACCCTGTGCGCCGCCGGTCGCGGTCGATTGGGTATTGCCCATGGTCGGTGACGTGCTGCGCGAAGCCGCCAGCGGCGACGCGCTCGAGATTCAGGACTGTCGCTGGCGCCATCGCAAAGTGCGGCTCACTGAAGCGCGCGACGGCGGCTGGCTGGCACAGGCCGTCAAACGCATCTATGTCGAAGACGGCGCGGCCGTGCGCCTGCGGCGGCGCGGGCGCTTCATTGCCCATGGCGTGCTGCGCGGCCTCGTGACGCAAGAGCGGCCGCTGCGCTTGAAAGTCGGCGACCATCTGCGCGTGTGCCGTGACGTGGCGGCCGGCTGCGCGGCGCAAGTCGCCGCCGACGGCAGCGTGACCCGCGCGGCGCAGGTCGGCAGCACCTTGGGGGCGGCCTTCGACGATATCGCGGCCGGCCACCGCATTCTCTTCGACGACGGCAAGATTGGCGGCGAGGTGCTCGCCAACGACGGTCACGCGCTCGAAGTGCGCATCACCCACACACCGCCCGGTGGCGCGCGTCTGCGCGCCGACAAGGGCATCAACCTGCCGGACAGCAAGCTGCGTCTCGACAGCCTGTCGGCGGCCGATCTCGAGCATCTTGATTTCGCCGTGCGCCATTGCGACATGGTCGGTCTGTCCTTCGTGCGCAGCGCCGAGGATGTGTTGCTGCTGGAAGACGAACTCACACGCCGCGACGGTCAGCATCTGGGCGTGGTGTTGAAAATTGAAACGCGCCAGGGCTTCGAGGCGCTGCCGGAGATCCTGCTCGCGTCACTGCGCTCACCGCCGGTAGGCATCATGATCGCGCGCGGCGATCTGGCCGCCGAAATCGGTTTCGAACGGCTGGCGGAAGTGCAGGAAGAAATCCTGTGGCTGTGCGAAGCGGCCCATGTGCCGGTGATCTGGGCGACCCAGGTGCTGGAAACCCTGGCCAAGAGCGGCGCGCCCTCGCGCGCCGAGGTCACCGATGCGGCGATGGGCGTGCGTGCCGAATGCGTGATGCTGAACAAGGGTCCTTACATGGTCGAAGCGGTGACGTTTCTCGACGCCGTGCTACGCCGCATGCAGGACCATCAGCACAAGAAACGCGCGATGCTGCGCCGGCTGGCGGTGGCCGGCGCCGAATAATCTTAGGCGTAGAAGCGGTGTCAGAACTGCGGTTTGACGTCGGCGCTGCGATAACGCTCGAGCCCATCCACCACTTCGCGCTTCGCCGATTCCGGGCCTTCCCAGCCGCGCACCTTCACCCATTTGCCGACTTCGAGATCCTTGTAGTGCTCGAAGAAGTGCTGAATCTGCATGAGGCGTTCGGGCTGCAGATCCTCGGGGCGCTGCCAGTGCTTGTATATCGGCAGGATGCGATCGATGGGCACCGCCAGCAGCTTGGCGTCACCGCCCGCTTCATCGTCCATCATCAGCACGCCTATCGGCCGACAGCGGATGACGGCGCCGGTGGTGACCGCGAACGGCGTCACCACCAGCACATCCACCGGGTCGCCGTCGTCGGCGATGGTGTGGGGAATGTAGCCGTAGTTGCAGGGGTAGTGCATGGCGGTCAGCATGAAGCGGTCGACGAACAGGGCGCCGGTGGCCTTGTCCACTTCATATTTGACCGGGTCGGCATTCATCGGGATTTCGATGATGACGTTGAATTCGTCGGGCGGCATGCGCCCGGAATCGACGCGATCGAGATTCATGTCTGGTGAGCTTCCTGAATAAATAAATCGTTCCGGGCAAATAGATTCCGGGCCGGCATTCTACGCTCCGCGTCGAGCTTCGGCGGCGGCCGAAATGCGTGCGCCGTCACCGTTGGCAACTTCGTAACCGGCGGTGGCCAGCGCTGCGCGCACGGTATTGAACTCCGTTTCTATCAGCGGCACGCGTTCCAGGGCGCGCGCATAATCGCCTTGTCGCAACAAGGTGTCGGTCGCGGCGCACAGATTGGACAAACGTAGCGCGCCGATTTGCGCGGCGCTGGATTTCAGCGCGTGGGTGGCGCGTTGCCGGTCGGGATAATCGGCGCTGCGCAGCACCGCCAGCAGCCGCGGCGCATCGTCACAGAACATCGTGACCACGCGCTGCACGGCGGCGTCATCACCCTGTTCCTCGAGCACACGCAGACTTTCCAGCGCGTCTTTGTCCAGCGCTGGCAGTTCGGCGGACGCGACGCTCACGCGGGGCGCCGCGTCGGCCGCCGCGCTCGACGACGGGCTGTGGCCCGCCACCAGCCAGCGCGTCAGCACGGTCGACAGATCGGCCGCGGAGAACGGTTTGCACACGTAGTCGTCCATGCCGGCCGCCAGGCAGCGTTCGCGATCGCCGACCATGGCATTGGCGGTGAGCGCGACGATGGGCACGTGGTGCGCACCGGCGCCGCCTTCGGGCGATGCTTCGAATGCGCGTATGTGCGCGGTCGCTTCGAAGCCATCCATTTCCGGCATCTGGCAGTCCATGAGGATGAGGCCGTAGTGCTTGCGCCGCACGGCCGCGAGTGCGGCGCGCCCGTCGGCCACCGCCTCGGTCTCGACGCCGAGCGCGCGCAGATTGATCAGCGCGACCTCGCGATTGACCGGGTTGTCTTCCACCAGCAGCACGCTGGCGGCGGTGTCCGCCACCGCCGCCCGTGGCGTGACGCGAGCCACGCTGGCCGGTGGCGCGGCAGCGAGCTTGACCGGCAGTTCGAACCAGAACATCGAACCGAGCCGCGGCACACTGTTGACGCCGATCTCGCCCTGCATGAGTTCGACCAGTTGGCGCGTGATGGCGAGCCCGAGGCCGGTGCCGCCGAACTTGCGCGTGGTCGAGCCATCGGCCTGGGTGAAAGGCAGGAACAAGCGCTCGGCGGTTGCCGGGTCGATGCCAATGCCGCTGTCGGAAATTTCAAAGCGCAGACGCAGCGGCGCGCTGCTGACCGCACGCAGCGCGATGGAAACATGGCCGCGGGTGGTGAACTTGATGGCGTTGCTGACCAGGTTAATCAGCACCTGGCGCAAACGTAGTGGATCAAGCTCCACCCACTCCGGCACCGAATGCTCGACGCTGCTGGACAGTTCGAGGCCCTTGGCGCGCGCGCGCGGATCGAGCATGTCCACCACTTCGCGCAGGATGTCCGCCGCTCGCGCGGCGATGGATTCGACGTCGAGCTTGCCCGCTTCAATCTTGGAAAAATCGAGAATGTCGTTGATGAGGCCGAGCAGCACCTGGCCCGACTGGCGCACGGTCTCGGCGTAGTGACGCTGCGCGCCATCGAGCCTGGAATCGAGCAGCAGGTCGGTCATGCCAAGCATGCCGTTGATGGGCGTGCGAATCTCGTGGCTCATGTTGGCCAGGAACTGCGACTTGGAAATATTGGCCTCTTCGGCCGCTGATTTGGCGGCGCGCAGTTCGTCTTCGGTGTCGCGTTGCTTGGCGATGGATTCATCGAGTTCACGCACGCGTTGTTCCAGCACTTCGTTGCTGGTGGTCAGATCAGCGCGCGCGTTGCGCAAGCCTTCACGGGCGCTGTCCAGACCATGGGCCGCTTTGGTGATCTCCATCTGCAGAGAATTGAAGTTGTCCGCCATTTCCGCCAGCTCGTCCTGCGAATGCACCTTGACCGGCACCACGTCGACGCGCGCGTAGGCGGCATCGAGATCGCCCCGTCCCAGCGCCAGCATGGCGCGGGTGAAATCGGCGGCGGTGCCCTGGCTCAGGCTCTTGGCGGCTTTCGACACCGACACCGCCGAATGGGCAATCATGCCCGGCAACACCAGGCCAACGGTGATGGTCAACATCGCGACCGCGACGAAGATGTCTTCGAGAATGGTGACCAATGCCGGGTTGGTGTGGGCCGGCAACTGCGACACCGCCAGCAGGTAACCGGCGCCGTCCAGCACCAGCACCGCCAGCATCGCGCCGGTGAGCTTGATATGCAGCGAACGCTTGATGCCGGGCAGGCCGCTACGGCGTCTGTCGGTGTACAGGCGCACGGCATACAGCGCGGTGCCGGAGAACGCGAACACCAGGCCGAACAGTACCGTCGGCAGGCCGAACTGCTGAAAGCCGAGCAGCGCCGAAAACGCCCACACGACCGCCGCCACCAGGCCGAGACCGATGGTGCCGCGCGGCGCGCGCCAGGGGCGCGTCATGTGCGGCGCATCGCGGCGCAGCAGCCACACCGCCACGCTCGGCAGACAGATGCTGATGAGATAAGTGAAATTGGCCGCGGCGATGAGCCATATAGGATCGCCCAGCAGCAGGAAGGCGATGGCCATGCCGGCTGTGAACAGCGTTGCCACCCACGGCGCATCAGTGCGCGCGCGGCGCGCAAAGACCAAGGGCAAGAGGCCGTCTTCGGCGAGTTGCGCCAAGGTGCGCGAGGCGCCGGCCAGGGGCTGCACCGTGCCATGGAACATGTTCAACATCATGAACCAGATGGCGGCGGCCTTGGCGCCCGCGCCGAACAGCGGTGCGAAGGTCGGCCCCAGCACCAGCGCCAGATCCTGACCGAGAGGCTCGGCGCCGAGCGTACCCAGCCACACCGGCGGCAACAGTACGAAATACACCGCCGCCATGCCCGCCGAGGCCCACATCGCGCGCGGCACATTGCGATTGGGGTCGACGGTTTCACCGACGTGGCAGGCAAAGGCTTCAAAGGCCGGCGCCGCGAAACCGATGAGATAGAGCCCCGCCATGCAACTGGTGAGCGCGCCGAACATACCGTCGAAGGGCGTGGTCAGATGGAAATCGAAAGCCTGCCGCCAATCCATGGTGCCGGCATAGATCGGCAACAGCCCCGACAGAAACGCCAGCAGCGCCGAGCAGAACGCGATCGGAATGATGAGCCGCGCCACCCATTTGACGCCGCTGATGTTGACGCCCGCGTAGAACAGCACGAGGCCGGCAGCCATGAAATGGATGGGCACCTGCGGCAGATACCAGGCGTGGATGGCCGACGCCGAGAGGATCGCGGTCAGACCGCAGGTCGGGATCCAGCCCCACCAGTAGCAAGTCCCGGCGAGATTGCCGAGCACCGGCGCATAGGGTTGGAACGCTTCGCCGCAGGTCGCGGCGATACCACCAACGCGGTTCGGCCACATCAGCACCAGTTCCAGCCAGCCCGGCATCGCCATGTAGCCCAGCAACAGGCCCAGCATCAGTAGAGGCACGGCGGCACTGCCCTGGCCGGCGATGGCGCCCTGGCCGATGAACAGCGCGGTGATGAGAAACAGGCTCTGATTGCTGCCGCCCATGGCGAGGGCGGTGGTGCCGACCCAACCGAGTGTGCGGGGATGGGCCAAAGCGTCCGCGGAGGGGGCGGAGTCCTGTGTCATGTCGTCGAATTCCCTGGCGCGCCCGGCGCGGAATGAAAGAGCGAAGCTGCGCGCCGCCGGCGCACGGCGCGCGGCAAGTGTCAGACCTCGCGCCGTCGACGGCAAGTGTACAATCCTAGTCTTATATCTTTCGGCACAATCGCTTACGACCTTGAGGCCGTTGCCCGCTGACCATGACTTCACCCTTGCCTAACGCGATTGACCGCCCCTCGATCACGGTCGCGCGCGGCCACGGCCTGCTCGGTGTGGCGTCGATGCTGCTGTGGGCAGGCGTGGCCTTCGCGGCGCGCGGCAGCGCCCTTGGGGGCGCGACCTTGCTGGCCGCGCTGGTCAGTATTGCGTGGCTGGTGTGGGCGCTGCGCGCGCAGCGCCGGACGCGCCTCGAGCGCGCCGCGGCCGACGCCGACTGCGCGACCGTCACGGCCGTGGTCGATGCCAGCCTGGCCGGCGATGTTGCGGCGGTGCTGGCCCACAGCGCCAGGCTGCTGCGTGCGAGCCGCGCGGCGCTGCGGGTCGAATCGCCCTTGGTCGAGCAGAACCTCGACTGGCCACCGTCACCCGCCGAGCCGGCGCCCGCGTGGTGGCAGGACGCGCTTGCTCAACGCAGCGTGTGGTTGAGCACTGGCCACGCGCCGGCGCGCTGGGCGGTGAGCCTGCGCCTGCGCGACGTGCGTGTCGGCGTGCTGGCCTTCGAGCGTCGTGACGCCGCACACCCGGCCAGCGCACGCGACGGGCAGATGGCAAGCGCGGTGGCGACCCTCCTGACCCATCTGCTGCTGTGCCAGCACCTTCAGGCACGCCTCGATGAACTGGGCGAACAACAAGCGCGTGAGCGACGCATGTTCCTCGCCAATCTCAGCCACAAGCTGCGCACACCGATGACCGCCATCCTGGGCTTCGCACAGATACTCGCGCTCGACGACAGCCTGGTCGGCGAACAGCGCGAGTTCGTGCGCGAAATCGAAACCGCCAGCCACACCCTGCTCGAGCTGCTCAACGAACTGGTGGGTATCAAATCGTAGATACCGTCTTGGCTCCGCTCATGCAAGGTTGATTTTTGGGTCGAAGGGACGGTTGGATTTAAGGACGCCGAAGGCGATGTGCAGCAGTTTGCGCATCGCCGCGCAGACAATCGCCTTGCCGTTCATTCCCCGCGCCTTGAGTCGCTCACAGAAGGGGCGCA
>JADLGE010000069.1 GCA_020849475.1 Gammaproteobacteria bacterium | reverse complement strand
CCGAGCGTGCCTGCCGGTGGTTACGTGGTGCAGGGCGCGGCGCCGAGCGTGCCTGCCGGCGGCTATGTGGTGCAGGGCGCGGCGCCGACACTGCCGGCCGGAGCCGACGGCGGGATGATCACAGCGGGCGGCGCCCAGACCGGTGAGCCCGGTGTCGTTGTCGGCGCTGGCGGAGCATCCATCGGCACCGATGGGAGCGGCGTTAATGCCGGCACCTATGGCGGCACGGGCGAACTGCCCGCCGGCTGGGTGACCAGCGGCATGCGCTACGCGGCACCGAGCATGCAGCAGGGCTATTCGACCGCCCAGGCGCAACTGGCGCTGCGCCGCCAGTTGGTGGCCGATGGCGGCAGCGAACTGTCTGAATCGATGCGCATGCGCGGCGATTACAGCCGCACGCAGATCCTCGATGGACTGTCAGATCTGCAGGAAGCCTACGCCGCCACCGATGCGCCCGCCTTGCTCGACGTGCCGGCGCTGAAACGGCGCATCACCGAAGCCCTGATCGGCGACGGCGCGCCGCAAAAACTCATCGGCGGCGACGCCGCTGATGCCATCGAAGTGGTAGCCAATCTCTTCAGTGCACTGTTGCACGACGCCTTCATCGCCAAGGGCGCCAAAGGCCATCTCACGCGCCTGCAGCCGGCAGTGCATCGCGCCGCGATGCTCGACCAGGAATTCTTTGCCTCGACCCAGCATCCGGTGCGACAGATGGTCGATCGCATTTCGCAGGTGCGCGACGGCAAGGGCGAAGGCTTCCAACGCCGCCAGCAGCAGGTCGAGGAACTGGTGGTCCGCGCCAATCGCAATTTCCATGACGACGTCGCCGTGATCGCGCCGCTGGTGGCGGAACTCGATGGCATCCTCGGCGAGCAACGCGCCGAGTACGAGCAGAACGTGCAGAGCGTGGTGGCGTCCTGCGAGCAGCAGCAGCGCGTGCTCGAAGAGCGCCGCGGCCAGTCTCTGGAGACCACTGATGCCTCCCTCGAGCGGGCCAATCTGCCCGAGGAGTGGAATCGCTGGCTGGACCGCTCCCGTCAGCTCGAGATCGGCCAGCAGGCGATGATGAACGCCAACTCCGCCAATCCGACCCTCGTCAGCCTGGTGTGGAAAGAGCCGCGCAATCATCTGTTCGTGTTCGTCGACGAGGTTGGTAACAAGGCCAGCACCCTGACCTTGCAGCAGGTGGCGATGTATTTGCGACGCGGCATCCTGCGCATTGTTGAAAGCGAAATCGAGAGCGCGCCGCTGGAGCGCGCCATGCTCGGCGTGGTCGACCAGTTGCACAGCCAGGTGGAAGAACAGGCGACGCGCGATCCGCTCACAGGTTTCCTGTTACGGCGCTTTTATTCCGAGGCCATCGAAGCGGCCCTCGCGGGCGGCGATGGCACGGGCTCCAAGCATGCCGCCTGCTGCCACATCTCGATTGAGAACCTCAAACAGGTCAACGACGAGTTTGGCGTCGAGACCGGCGATGGCCTGCTGAAAGCAGTGGCCGATGCGCTGCAACAGTCGCTGCGTGTGAAGAGCCTCGTCTATGGCCGCTTGAGCGGCTCGGAACTGGGCGTCTATTGGCCAACCGGCGGCGTGCAGACCGCGCACAAGAAACTGCTGCTGGCCAACGAGGCCTTGAAAGCGGTGTCGCTGGTGCTGGACGACAGCGTGCCCGATGACGGTGACAAGACCGTCGAACTCAGCGAGCAATCGCTGTCCAGCGCCGAGACAGTCGTCAGCGCCATCCGCGCGGAAGTGGTGATCGGCTTGAGCGGCAGCGACGACGCGCTGGTGCAGGCGGACGACCTGCTGGGCGCCGCGCGTGAAGCCTGCGAGACGGCGCGCGTTAACGGCCCGGGCTCGCTGTTCGTGGCGGGCAATGAGTCTGAACAACGCCGCGCACTCGAGCAGATGGTGGCATACGCCAACAAGGCGCTGGAGCGTGATCGCCTGGTGCTGCTCGCGCAGAGCGTGGTGAGCCTCACCGACAGCAGCGTGCCACCGGCTCTGCATGTGACCGTGAGCGCCCGTGATCGGGCCGACAAGTCGATTCCCGCGCAGTTGTTCGCGCCGGCGCTGGCGCGCGCCACGGGCGCGGCGGAGATTGACCTGTGGAGCTTCCGTCAGACCCTGGCCTGGATGCAGACGCACGAGGACGAGCTCGAGCGCTATGCGGTGGTCATCGTGCCGCTCTCGTCGGCGTCGATGAAGAACGAAAGCCTGCCTCAGCAGATCATGACCGAATTCATGGAAACGCCGGTGCCGCCCGGCAAGATCTGTTTCGAGATCCCAGATCGCGACGTGGTGGCGAATCTCGCCGAGGCTGGCGATCTGATCACGACCTTGCGTGAATTCGGCTGTCGCTTCGTGCTCGATGAATTCGGCAGCGGGCACGACAACTACGATTACCTCAAGCGGCTGGAAGTCGATTACGTCACCATCAAGTCGTCCTTCGTGAGCGACGCGCAGAAGAACCCGAAAGACTTCGCGATGGCCAAATCGATCAATGAACTGGTGCATTTCATGGGCAAGAAGACCATGGCCAAGCAGGAGCGGGGCCTCGATCTTGCGCCGACCATGCGCGAGATCGGCGTCGATTTTCTGTACGACCTGAATGAGCAGGCGCAGCTCGCGCCCTGAGCCCAAGGACTGTCATGAACCAGGACAACATTCCAGCGAAGATTGGCAAGTACGACATTGTCGACGTGCTCGGCAAGGGCTCGATGGGGCTGGTCTACAAGGGCCACGACGCCTATGTCGATCGCGCGGTCGCGATCAAGGTTGCCACCAACACCGACGCCGAGGACGATGGCGAGAGCATGGCCAAGCGCATGTTCGTCAACGAAGCGCGCTCGGCGGGCCGGCTCGATCATCCCAACATCCTCAAGGTCTACGAGGCCGGTGAGGTGCAGGGCACGCCCTACATGGTGATGGAGTTCATCAACGGCGGCGACACCCTGCGCACCTATTGCAAGCCCGAGACGCGGCTGCCGCTGAAGACCGTGGTGAAGCTCATCCGCCAGTCGGCCGACGCGCTCGATTACGCCCATTCCCAGGGCGTGCTGCATCGGGACATCAAGCCCGCCAACATCATGTTGACCGAGTCGGGCGTGGCCAAGCTCGGCGATTTCGGTATCGCGCGGCGCATGGGCGTCGACCAGACCCAGATCATCGGCTGGTTCGGCTCGCCCTTGTACATGTCGCCCGAGCAGGCGCAGGACAAGGAACTGACGCCGCAGTCGGACCTGTTCTCGCTGGGCTCGGTGTTCTACGAAATGCTGGCCGGCACGCCGCCGTTCGCGGCCAAGGGCCTGTCGAGCCTCATCCAGAAAGTGGTGTGCGAAGAACCGCCGCCCCTGACCGAGGTGTGCCCCGAGGTCCCCGACATCGTGTGGCGGGTGGTCAAGAAGATGCTGACCAAGGATCTCGCTGGCCGCTACAAGACCGGCCATGAGATCGTGCAGGATCTCGACAAGCTGCTCGAGGCGCTCGAGCGCTCGCCGGTCATGCTCAGCGAGGACGAAAAGATTGCCAGGATGAAGGATCTGGCGTTTTTCTCGGCCTTTTCCAGGAATGAGCTCAAGGAAGTGTGCAAGGTAGCGACCTGGCGCAACTACATCGGCGGCGAAGCGGTGTTCTCCGAGGGCGACAAGGAGCGCGCGTTCTACGTGCTGGCCGAAGGTTCGGTGTCGGTCTCGATCAACGGCACGCGCATCCGCGATCTCGATGCCGGCGAGTGCTTTGGCGAGATGGAGTATTTATCCAACACCGGCCGCACCGCGAGCGTGGTCGCCAATCGCGACGCGACCATCATCAAGGTCGACCGTGACTTCAAGGAATGGGCGTCATTGCCCGGCCAGGTGCGCTTGAACCGTGCTTTCCAGGAAGTGCTGATAGAGCGCCTGCAGGCGACCAGCAAGGCGCTCGCCCGCGCGCTGCGCTGAGTAGGGTCTGACGCGGCCTCGGCCGACCGTCAGGCGCCGGCGAAGCGCAGCCAGGCAATCGCCCCCCACACCGCCACCATCACCAGGAAGGCGAGGAACACCGCCGCCGCGGCGTAGTCCTTGGCCCGTCCTGACAGCTCGTGGTAATCGGTGCTGACCCTGTCGGTCAACGCCTCGATGGCGGAGTTGAACAACTCGGTGACCATCAGCATCAGCACACTGCCAATCAACAGAGCGTAATCCAGCGCATCGCGTCCGACCCAGAAGCTGAGCGGCAATAGCACCGCGCCGAGCAGCACCTCTTCACGAAAGGCGGTTTCGAAACGCCAGCCCAGCACCAGGCCACGCAATGAATTGCCGCAGGCGCGCAGCATGCGCTGAAGACTGTGGCGGGTGTGGCTCATGGGGTGGCGTGGTGTGAAGCCGTCGAGTGCGGGTGAACGCCGAGCGTGGCGCACGAAACGGAATGGACGATGGGCATGGGCGCGTGCTGGGGCTCGGCGTGTGGCAGGCGGCAGTATAGCCACAGCGCATGGCGATGCCGACAGCAGGTGAGCCGTGCGCGGGGCTTGCACCGCAGAGTTGCCTGTATATACTGACAGCTGTTTTTATATACAGGTTTCGTCATGGTCACAGGACTCACAGCCCGCCAGGCGGAAATTCTTGCCCTCATCCGTCGCAGCGTGCAGCAGACCGGCATGCCGCCGACACGCCAGGAAATTGCCGCCGAGCTCGGCTTCCGTTCCGCCAATGCCGCTGAAGAGCATCTGCGCGCCCTGGCGCGCAAGGGCGTGATCGAACTTCTGCCCGGCTCCTCACGCGGCATACGCATCGCCGGTGACGCCGCCAGCGCCGCGCAGGGCTTGCCCATCATCGGGCGGGTCGCGGCCGGCCAACCGTTGCTCGCCCTCGAGCACATTGAAGATCATTGCGCGGTCGCGCCCGAGCTGTTCAAGCCGCGTGCCGATTACCTGCTGCGCGTCAGCGGCATGAGCATGCGTGACGCCGGCATTCTCGATGGCGACCTGTTGGCCGTGCACGCGGCGCGCACGGCGCGCAACGGGCAACTGGTGGTCGCGCGCATCGATGACGAAGTGACCGTGAAGCGCTTTCGACAGCGCGGCAGCCGCATCACCCTGTTGCCCGAGAATCCTGATTTCGCGCCCATCGAGATAGAGGCTGGCGCCCGCGATTTCGTCATCGAAGGGCTGGGCGTCGGCGTGTTGAGAACCCATTGGCAATGAGCCTCGACGAGCTCTTGAGACGGGCCTGTGTGTGGCGCGCGCGGAGCGTGGCGCCGACGGCTGCCGGCATGCCCAGTGGGCATGCGGCCCTCGATGCATTGCTGCCGGGCGGCGGCTGGCCGCGTCGTGGACTGACCGAGATTCTGTCCTCCGATACCGGTATCGGCGCCTTGCGACTGGTGCTGCCGGCGCTCGCTCGCCTGAGTCACGAAGGGCGCTGGATTATCTGGGTGGCGCCGCCCCACGTGCCTTACTCGCCGGCGCTGTCGGGCCATGGCCTGGATCTGACCCGCGTACTGGTGGTCGATCTGCCGGCGGACGACGCCAGCACCCGCGTGCAGGCGATCTGGGCTTATGAGCAGGCGCTGCGTTTCGATGATTGCGGCGCCGCCTTGTTATGGCTGGATACCCTTTCCAATCTGCGTCTGCGCCGCTTGCAGCTGGCGGCCGAAGCCGGCTCCACCTGGGGCCTGGTGTTTCGCCCCGCGCAACGTGCGGGCCAGCCATCGCCCGCCCCCTTGAGACTCGAAATCGAAGCCCTGGCCGAGTCGCTGCCCGGCGTCTTGTCCAGTGCCACGAGCGTGCGCGTGAAATTGCGCAAGGCGCGTGGCGCCCAGAGCGGTATGCACTGCCAACTGGAACTATAAAAAAAGGAAATGAACCATGCCCCGTTTACTGCCGTCGATGACTCCCCATGCCGCCGCCATGCCGGCTGCAATTCGCGCCGTGGGCGATATGCGTCCGTCCGCCAGGGCGTTGCCCGCGAGCGCGCTGTGGCTGCATATCCATCTGCCACAATTGCCACTCGAAGTGCTGACGCGTGGCATGGCGCAGCATCGAGCCTGCGTGCTGGTACAGGGGCAGGGCGGCCGTCGTAAGGTGTTGATGGCCAATACCCGCGCCGCGACCTTAGGCGTCCGTGCCGGCATGCCCTTGGGCGCTGCCCATGCCTTGGGTGAAATCGTCGAGTTCGAGCGCAATGAACGGGCCGAGCAACAGGCCCTCGAAAGCCTCGGTGTGTGGGCGATGCACATGACGCCGCAGGTGAGTCTGGTGCCACCCGATGGCGTGCTGCTCGAAGTGCGTGGCAGCCTGGGGTTGTTTCAAGGGCTCGACGGTTTGCTGGCGCGTCTGCGACAGGGTCTCAAGCAACTTGGTTACCGGGCGCAGTACGCGGTCGCGCCGACGCCCTTGGCAGCCACCCTGCTGGCGCGTGGCACCAGTCGCAGCGTGGTCCAGGATGAGCATGAACTGGGACGTCATCTCGGCGGTTTGCCGTTGGCGGTGCTGCGCCTGGCGCCTGCCGAGGAGGACGCCCTCGAGAGTATCGGCGTGCGCACCCTCGGCGAGTGCCGACGCCTGTCGCGCGCCGACCTGGCACGACGCCTGTCACCGGCACTGCTCGATACTTTCGACCGCCTCTACGGACAGACCCGCGACCCGCGTGTGGCCATGGTGGCCCCGGAGTCGTTCGAAGCCGGCGTCGAATTGCCCTGGGAAGTGCGCAATGCGCAAGCGCTGGTGACCGCCGGTGAACGGCTGCTGCTGCAATTACAGGGCTATCTGCGCGCCCGCACCGCCATGACCCGCCGTCTGCGCTGGCGGCTTGCCAATGGCGCACGCTACGAGGAGCGCTTCGATATCAACCTTACCCACCCGACGCGCGACCATGACCACATGTTGTTGCTGCTGCGCGAGACGCTCATGCGCATGACGCTCAAGCAGCCGGTGACGGCGCTGGAGTTGAAAGTCGACGAACTGGTGTCGGGCTCCCCGCCGGTTGGCGCCGACCTTTTCGGCGTCCGGCACCAGGCGCAGGGCGAGGCCTATGCGAATTTCATCGATCGTCTGCGCTCGCGTTGCGGTTCAGAAGCTCTGCGAGCCATGGAATTGCAGCCAGACCACCGCCCCGAAGGTGCCTGGCGTTGGCGGGACAACGATGA
Source organism: Gammaproteobacteria bacterium (assembly GCA_020849475.1). Taxonomy (GTDB): domain Bacteria; phylum Pseudomonadota; class Gammaproteobacteria; genus JADJYF01. The sequence continues at coordinate 58,573 of JADLGE010000069.1, read as the reverse complement.
GCCGGCGCGCAGGGGGGGGACTAAAACCCTTTTTTCCGATGGGTTGAACACACGTCCTGTATGGTTGGTCAAGGAGCCCGTCACCTTGGCCACTCACCACGGCATACCCCAATTCGACGGCCCGTTGCGCCTGGTTCCCGCGCGTGAACGTATCGACACCGGATGGTGGGACGAGCGCGGCCTGGCACGCGACTATTTCATTGCCAGAACCACCCGTGGCAGCCGGCTTTGGGTCTATAAGGAACTCGATGGCGAACAACGTTGGCGGCTGCACGGCGTATTTGAGTGAGCTCGCAACGCCGCATCGCACTGCATCACACCCCTTCGATCATGCCCTCTCACAGCGCCAGCAGGTGCTGTGGAGGAGGCGGGCCATAGCCCGTTTTCATTGTTCCCGACCTCGCTCCGCGACCCCCATTCAGCCCCCAACCATGACAAACGCATTGCACGAAGTGCTAACTAGGGGGCAAAATCGCCCCGCAATGGGGGGCGCAACATCAGCCGCACCAAAGACTTTGCCCCACGGATCGTTCTGGGGAGGACGATGCCGTACAGCGCCATCACACCTAGATATTGCGGGTTTAAATTAACTATCTCACTAATGTTACGAACCGGTTATAATCTCTGCCGCTGCGTCAGGGGGGGCAACCCAGTATCGCCCGGGTTTGTCGATTCAGTCCGTACAATTCAACTCGAATCATGATGAAAGCCACGATAATCAACAACATATTGCCGCTGCGCAACGCCGACTTCGCGACCCTGGTCGATGCGCTCGAATATGCCGCTCAAGGCGAGGCTGGATACAACTTCTACGATGGACGTGGTGAGCTGTTTGCCGTTCTGAGCTACGCCGAGCTGCGCATCCAGGCCAAGGCCCTGGCGCGACGTCTGCGCGGACTGGGCTGCAAACGTGGCGCACGCGTCGCCATCGTGGCGGAGACCGAACCGATGTTTCATCGGTTTTTCTTTGCCTGTCAGTACGCCGGATACATCCCCGTCGCGCTGCCCGCCGGCTTCCAGCTTGGCGCGCGCAAGGCCTACGTCGAGCAACTCGAACGCATGCTCGACAGCTGCGGCGCCGATATCGCCGTCGCTCCCGAGTCCCATGTCGGTTTCCTGCGTCAGGCCGTCGAACGTCTGAACCTCGTCAAAGCCGGCACCCCGGACGAATTCGACCTGCTGCCGGAACTCGATTGTGAGCTCGAGCCGCTACGCGCAGACGAGACCGCCTACCTGCAGTACACCTCGGGCAGCACCCGTTTCCCGCGTGGTGTCGAGATTTCTCAGCATTGCGTGATGACCAACCTGCGCGACATCGCCGTGCATGGTCTCAAAATCACCCGCCAGGACCGCATGGTGGCATGGCTGCCGCTCTATCACGACATGGGCTTGGTCGGCTTTGTGCTGCTGCCGCTCGGCAGTCAGCTGTCGGCGGATTACTTGAGCCCGCGTACGTTCGCCATGCGCCCGCGTCTGTGGTTGAAAGTCATTTCCCAGAACCGCGGCACCATTTCTTCCAGCCCGCCCTTCGGTTATGCGTTGTGCGCCAAGCGCCTGCGTTTGACTGACCAGGATCGCTACGATCTGAGTTCCTGGCGTGTGGCCTGCGTCGGCGCCGAGCGTATTCATCCCGAGCCGCTGCGTCAGTTCGCGCACGTCCTCGCGCCCGCCAAGTTCGACCCGCGTGCGTTCGTCGCCTGCTACGGCATGGCCGAATGCGCACTCGCAATCAGCTTCGCCGAGCTCAATGTCGGCATCAGTTCGATCAAGGTCGACAAGGAAATCATGGCCACTGAAGGCCGGGTTCAGATCCCGTCCGCAGACAAGGCTGACAAGCCGGAAGAAACCCTGACCTTCGTCGACTGCGGCGAGATTCTGCCCAGTTTTGAAATGGCGATTCGCGATGATGCCGGCAACGACCTGCCGGACTACCAATGCGGACGCATCTGCCTGCGTGGCCCGAGTGTCATGCAGGGCTACTTCCTCAATCCCACAGCCACCGCCGAGGTGCTGTCGGAAGACGGTTGGCTGGATACCGGCGATATCGGTTATCGGGTCGGCTCGCACGTGGTGGTGACGGCGCGCCGCAAGGACGTCATCATCGTCAATGGCCGCAACATATGGCCGCACGATCTTGAATACGTGGCAGAAAGTCTGCCGGGCGTGCGTTTCGGCAACGTCTCGGCGTTCTCGTTCGCCGACGACGCGGGCACTGACCAGGTCGTGATCGTGGTTGAGTCCCGCGAAACCAACCCGGCCAAGATGCGCAGCCTGATCGACGAGTTGCGCTCGCTGATCAACACCCATTTCGGCATCACCTGCCACATCGATCTGGTGCCACCGCGCACGCTGCCGCGCACTTCGTCCGGCAAGCTGTCCCGTTCCAAGGCCAAGCAGGACTTCCTGGCGCGCTCGCAGAACGTGATAGGTGCGGCCGCCGCGGGTGCGCATGGATGAAGACCGTCGGCTGAAATCTGCCATTGCCCTGACCGGGGCGACGGGATTCATCGGCCGCGAATTGCAGCGCCAGTTGTGCGCGGCCGGGATGCCGGTACGCGCACTGGTGCGGCCGAACACACGTCACGCCAGCCACCTTCTGCCCGCTGTGGAACGCCACCAGGTAGCGCTCGACGATGAGCGCGCTCTGGCCGCCGCACTGCAAGATGTCGCCACCGTCGTCTATTGTGCCGGCTCGGTACGCGGCGCCGGGCCTGCCGACTTCGCCGGCGCCAACATAGATGGCTTACGTCATCTGTGTCGCGCTGCCTCCCAGTTGCCGACGCCCCCGCACATCCTGCTGATCTCCTCCCTCGCCGCGACCCGCCCGCACCTCTCGGATTACGCACGCAGCAAGTTCGAAGGCGAGCAGGTGCTGCGCGCGACTGCATTGCCCTGGACCGTGCTGCGTCCGCCGGCGGTCTATGGGCCGGGGGACCGCGAGATGCTGCCGCTGTTTCGCGCCATTCGAAGTGGTATCGCGCTCATCGTCGGACCGCGCGCGCAGCGTCTGTCGCTGTTGCATGTAGAAGATCTGGCGCGCGCGGTGCTCGCTTGCCTTGCGCACCGGGAACAGTGCGCCGGCAAGATTTTCGAACCCGACGACGAACGCGCCGACGGCTATGGTTGGACTGATATCGTTGACGCCGCGCGCGGCGCGATGCCGGTGGTGCAACTGACGATACCGCGCGCGGTCTTGAACCTCATTGCGCACATCAACCTCGGCCTGTCTCGTGTATTTCGCTATGCGCCCATGCTTACGCCCGGCAAGGTGCGCGAGCTTTCGGAGCCTAGCTGGCTCTGCGATAATTCCGGCCTGCGCGCGGCCACTGGCTGGGTGCCACAGGTGTCCTTGCGCACCGGCATCACACGCTTGTTTGGCCGAGCCTGAATTGATTCCCCTGGGATGCACGATGTGATGACTGACAAAACGGTCGAAGAGCAATTGATGGCCTTGCTGAGCAAGAGCCTGGATGCCGGTACGGCGCTGTCTCCACAGACCAACCTGGTGGGTGATCTCGGCCTGGAATCGATCCAAGTCATCGAGTATCTGTGCGAGGTCGAAGATCATTTCGATCTTGCGATCGACGAGGGCAAGCTTGCCGACGTGCAGACCATCGCGGATCTCGCCTGCGTCATCAAGAACCTCCAGAGGAGCTGAGCCCGATGGGGTTGCTGGACAAATTCGACGCCGCGCGGCAAACCCGCGACACCCTCTGCGCACTGCCGCTCAATCCCACCGATGTGGTGATAGACGAGGTGGTGAGCGCCACCGAGGCGATGATTCACGGCCGTCACACCATCATGGCCGGCACCAACAACTACCTTGGCCTGACCTTTGACAGCGAAGCAATCGCGGCGGGTCAGGCGGCGTTGGCGGCTTGCGGCACCGGCACCACCGGCTCGCGCATGGCCAACGGCACGTATCGCGATCACCTGAATCTGGAAGCCGAGCTGGCGGCGTTTTTCGACACGCCCTACGCAATGGTTTTTTCCACCGGCTACGCGGCGAACCTGGGTTCGCTTGCCGCGCTGCTGGCGCCTGGCGACCCGGTGCTGCTCGATTCCGAAGCGCATGCCAGCCTGTTCGATGGGTGCCGCCTGAGCGGCGCCGACATTTTTCGCTTCAAGCATAACGATGCTGACAGTCTCGCCAGTCGCCTGCGTCGCCTCGGCGAGCGCGCGAGTTCGGCGTTGATCGTTGCCGAGGGGCTGTACAGCATCCGCGGCGATTGCGCGCCGCTGGCGGAGTTTGCCGCGGTCAAGCGCGAGTTTGGCGCCGTTCTGTTAGTCGATGAGGCGCATTCGCTCGGTCTCTACGGCGCGCACGGCCGCGGCCTGGTCGAGCAGGAAGGCGTGGAGGCCGACACCGATTTCATCGTCGGCACGTTCAGCAAGAGCCTCGGATCCATCGGTGGTTTCTGCGTCAGCAAGCACCCCGAACTGGCGCTGTTCCGCTACGCGAGCCGCCCCTATATTTTTACGGCCTCGCCGTGCCCGTCGGTGATCGCAACCACGCGCGTGGCCTTGCGCCAGTTGAGCACGCGGCCCGAGCTGCGCGACAAAGTATGGGCCAACGCCCATCACCTCTACGGCGCGCTGGCCGCGCTCGGACTCGAACTCGGCCCCCACGTCAGCCCGGTGGTCGGTATTTCGTTCCGCGAACGTGAGACTGCGTTTGGCTGTTGGCAGGGTCTGTTCAACGCCGGCGTCTATACCAATCTCATCCTGCCGCCGGCGGCGCCCGATGGCGGCAGCCTGATTCGATGCAGCGTGACCGCCGCCCATAGCACCGCGCAGATAGACGCCATCATCGCCGCCTTTGACGGCGTATGCCGCGAGCTGCGCGTCGGGCGCTACGCCGCTCGCTGATCAATCCGTCGTCGCGAGTGCGCGGCGCACCGCGATACTCATGCCGAGCAAGGTGACCAGCGACATGGCCACCGTCGCGACACCCGGACCGGTCACGCCCAAGGTCGGGGTCAGCCCTTGAAAGGCCGCGATGAATACCACGGACGCCACGACCTGCACGCCCAGCATCGCCTTCGCGCAGCCGAGCGCATAGCCCGCCGGGCGCAGCGGTGAGGCCGCCATTTCCAAGGTGGCCGCCGCAATCAGCCAGGTCAGCAGCCCCGCCGCCGGCACGTAATTCTCACCGACCGCCAGTTTCAGCAGCGGCGCGCCCAGCCACAGCGAGGCAATCGCCAGCAGCAGCGCGGGAATGCCCATCATCGCCGCCATGCTCACCACCACCTTGTTGAAAGCGGCGTCGCGACGATGGCGCAGCCGCGCCAGATCGGGATAAATGGCCTGACGCACCAGCAGCGCCGGCTTGGCGACGACGTTGGCGAACTCGCGCGCGATGCGGAACATGGCCGCGCCATGGGGGCCGAGCAGGGCGCCTGCATACAGGGTGCCGAGTGATTTGGGCACGAGATCCAAAGTCGCCTGCCAATAAATGACATTGAGGAAACTCCAGATGCCGGGATGGCTACGGCCCATTTCGCCAAGATCGAGCGGACCGCGCAAACGTTTCCACGGCAGGCGTGCGAACACCACCTCAGCGCCGTACCACAGTGTGCCGACGTACTGCGCGAACTGGGCGCTGGCCCACACCGCGGCAATGGTGCCGACGCTGGCCATGCCGAGCTGCGTGACCAGCACCACACCGGCCAGACGCCACACGCTGGAGATTACCTGTACGCGACTGATGGCGTCGAAGCGGTCGAAGATGCGCAACGAACCGCTGGCGGTCGCCGTGCCAGAGCCGAGCAGGATGAGGCTGAACCACATCGCTGTCGTGGTGGTGCTGGCCGACCAATCCATGAGCGGGCCGGCCAACCACGCAACCAGCACCGCCAACACGGTGCCGGACAGCGCGCTCACGGCATCCAGCACCAGCGATACACGCAACAGGCGCGCGAGGCCGTCCAGGTCATGGTCGTCCGCCAGCGCCACGCCGTAGCGCACGATGGCTTCGAAAGGTTTGATATTGCAGAAGCCGCGCACCACCAGCACATAGGCGCTGATCATCGCGACCACGCCGAAATCTTCAGGGCCCAGGGCGCGCGCGCTGAGCAGCGTCGAGATGAAACCCAGCACGCCACCGGCGGCGCGCCCGCCGGCCAGCACCATGAAGTTCTGCAGGACGCGCTTAAGTGCCGGTATGCGCAACCAGTCGCCGAACATCAGCGGAATCCGCCGCGGCGATACAGCCGCCACAGCACGCCCCAACCGAATAGCAGAGGGTGTCGACGTTGCAAGGGCGTTGGTTCTTCGACCACGCCCGAGTGGCGCGCGACTTTCCACACCACGTAGTCGAGCGGGTCATTGAACGTGAACGCCGCTTTCAACAGACGCGCTATGGACAGGAATTTGCCGAGCCGGCGGCGCCTTTTCCATTCATGGTCGAGGCGCGTGGCGGCGAGGGCGGAAGGCGTGTGGCGCCAACGCCGTGGCGCCACGGGCGTGAGATTGAACTCGCTGGCCAGCGCCTCGAGATGCGCGTTCAGAGTCTCTCCGTAGTGCTCGACCAGGCGCGCCGCGCCGGCCGCATCTTCAGCGCGCAGCTCGGCGCCGTAGCTCAGCGTGAAGGCGTGGCGCCAGGCCGTTTCGCTGTCGAAAGTCTCGGGCAGAGCGGCCAGGCTGCTGGCCAGTACACGTCTTGCGGCTGCCAGGCCAAGCTGTTCGATTTGCCTGCGCAGCGACTCGTCGCGCGCAAACAGCACCACGAAGGGTTGCGCGAAGCGCGCCCAGAAATAGCAATGGAAATCCGTTTCGATGGAATGCTTGAAATGTTCGAGCGTGACGGTCGCGAACTTGGCTGCCTGGCGCGCGTCGCCGCTGCCCAAGGTCACGTGATAGACATTGGGTGGCAGCAGCCGATTGGCGAGGCCTGCGAGTCGCGGCAAGGCACTGTAGCTGTCGAGCACGACGTAGAAGTCGAGCACGGTGTCACGTTTGCCGCGCAGGTAGGAGCCATAGGCGAGCACCGCGAGCAGGTGCGCGCCAAAGCGGCTCGCGAAGTGCTCGACGAAAGCCGCGAGCGTCGCATCCTTGTCCACGATGGCAGCGGCGTTCGCGTCAACCATAGGCACCGCGGGTGCCGGCGAAAGTGCGATAGGCCTGGGCATGCAATGTCGAAGCGGCCGGGTCAGTCAGCCACGATTGCAGGGGGCCGTGGCGCATGCGTTCCAGCGCGGCGTAAATCAGGCGCACGGCCATCAGCGCGCTGCTGCCGGCGGTCCACACAGCCACACCGTAGAACGCCCAGTCCGCGCGGCCGAACAGCATGCAGGTGGTCATGATGATGAGGCAGGGGTTGCGGCGCGCGGTGACCAGGCGGAAATAGGCGTCGAAGGGCCGCCACGCGAACATGCTGCAGGTGCCGAGCGCGTGGAACAGCGCTTCGAGCGCGCGTCCGGCGATATAGCCGCCGACGATCAATTGCACCATCAGTTGCGCAGTGTCCGGCGCGACGCTGGCGCCGAGTCCGGTGCCCCACAGCACGTACCAGAACGGAGGGTGGACGATGTCCATGCCATGGTCCAGCCAATGGCCGAGCTTGCTCGACTGCACGGTGACGCGCGCCAGCTTGCCGTCAACCGTGTCGAGCAAGGTCATCACCCAGCCGCACGCGAGACCGCTGGCAAAGGCGCCATGCGCAAACAGCCAGGTCGCGGCGAGCACCAGCAACAGGCCCGTGATGGTCACCATGTTGGGCGTGATGCCAGCGCTCGCGCACCAGCCCACTACATGTCGCGCCGGTCGCGGCCACAGCCACTTGGTGACGAGATCGGTGATGCCCTTGTAGGCGTTGCCGTAAAGCAGGCTTTCGAGCGCATGGCGTTGCTCTTCGCGCATCGGCTCGAGCAGCGGTGGTTCGACACGACGCAGATGATCGTCATAGTGTTCAAGCTCGTCGGGACGCATCACGCTTGCACTGCCCGGACGCGGCGCGGTGTTGTCGGTCAAGGCGGCGGCGAATTCAGCTGCGCGCGCACCGCTGCATATGCCGCCGGCTAGCCCGCCATCCTGCGGACATTCAAGCAAGGCGTTGTGCTGCTTGGCGAGGGCGGTGATGGTGCGTTGTTCGAACAGGTAGGCGGCGTGCACCAGCACGACGGTGTCGCTGGCGCTGACGGCGCCGATGTCGGTGACGACGTTCGTGAAGCCGGCGGCGCTGAGCTGACGTCGCAGACGTTCTTTCGACGACAAACCCCACAGGCGCAGCGGGTGGTCACCGAGTATGCAGGCAATGCTGGCCATGGGATATACTGCGCCCTCGATTTTCGTTGAGTAAATCCTTGAATTATAGAAATTTCAGAGATCCTCGGTAAAGGGTTGTGAGCGTTCGACTGCTGCATCTTACCGACCCGCACCTGAGTTCTCTCAGCGCTGTTTCGCCGTGGTCCCTGCGCGGCAAGCGCTGTCTTGGATTTCTATCGTGGTGGAGCAAGCGTCGCCATCATCTGCGTGCCGAGACCCTCACGCACGTGACCCGCGCCGCTTGCGCTGAAGGCGCCGACCTGGCGCTGGTGACGGGCGACCTGGTGCACATCGGCCTGCCCTCGGAACTGCTCGAAGCGCGCGCCTGGCTCGATACCCTTGCCGCCAGCGTGCCGGTGGTGCTGGCGCCGGGCAATCATGATTGCTATCGCGCCGATACGGTGCTGGGCATCGCGCAGCAATGGCCGGCGCATCTCTATGGTGAGGACGGCGCGCATTTTCCGCGTCTCGTGCAACGCGGCGATGTATCGATCATCGCCCTGTCATCGGCTGAGCCGATGCCGTGGTGGTCGGCGGGCGGACGCCTCGGCGCCGCGCAACTGGGCGAGCTCGCGCAACTGTTGACGCGCTGTGCCGGCAGCTTTCGCTGCGTGATGCTGCATCACGCGCCGCTGCCCGGCCAGGCGCCGGCGCGCAAGGATCTCGCCGATGCCGTGGAACTCACCGCGCTGTTGCGCCAGCACAAGGTCGAACTGGTGCTGCACGGCCACCTTCATCACAACGCCATGCATGTCATCGATGATCGTCTGCGCGTGATCGTCTCGGCGCCCGCGTCGAGCGCGGTGGCGCGCAATCCGGCCTCCTATCGCGTGTTCGATGTGCGCCGCGATGGTGGGCGCTGGCAGGTTGAGTGTCTGCTGAAATGCGCAGACGCGGCCGGCGCCATCTCGTTGCACCAGCGCGACAGCTGGTCGGTGCCAGTCGCCGTGTAGCGCTCAGGCGGTGCGGCTAATGCCAATCACCGCCAGCAACAGCAAAACCGCCGATGGCGCCAGCGCGGTCGGCGCCGGCGGCAGATCGAGCAGCGTAGAGAGATGGCTCGTGATCTGATCGAAAAGATAAAAGCCGATACCCGCCACGCCGCCGAGCAGCACGCGAAAGCCCGGCGTGCGGCTGTTCATGCTCGCCAGCACGAAGGGCAAGCCCAGCAAGGTCATGGCGAACAATGCGGTCGGCAGCGACAACTGCTGCCACAGCATGGCCTGATACTGACGAGTGTCGACACCCGAGCCTTCCATCTCGTGGATGTAGGCGTACAGATCGAACACCGACAGCGCATGGGCTGGCGCGATCAGCGTTGCCATCTGTTCGGGCGTCAGAAAACTTTGCCAGCTCAAGGTCGCCATGCGCTTGTGCTGCACCGAGTCTTCCCCCAGCACCCGCTCTTCCACGTCGTGCAGCAGCCATTTCCTGTCATCGACGATGTCAGCCTTGTGGGCCTGCAGCAGGCGTTGCAGGCGACCCCGCACACCGAGCTCATAGATTTCGATATCACGCGGGATGCGGCCGAAATCAACACCACCGACGCGAATGAAACGGTTCTCGTGGCGACTCCAGAACTCGGCGCCGCCGAGCGCCGTCTGCGGCAGTGTCTTGGAGCGATACTCCTGCGCCTGGCGTTCAACCTGGGGAATGAGCGTTGCGCGCGCGACCATGGTGGTGACCACCACCACCGTCATGAGCAAGAGCAGGCCGCGCGCGATGCGCCACGGAGACATGCCGGCGGCGCGCAGGGCCAGCAGCTCGCCATGGTTGGCGAGCGCGCCGAGGCCCAATACCGACGCCAGCAAGGCCGTGACCGGCAACAGGTCGATGATGCGCGTCGGCAAGGTCAGGATCACGACCGCGATGGCATCGACCGTGGTGAAGCTGCCCTGGCCGACATCGTCCAGTTCATCGGTCAAGGCCAGAAAGCTGAACAGCACCAGGAGCAGCACCAGCACCACCGCCGCCGCTTTAAGAAAGTTGATGGCGATGTAGCGGTCGATGAGGGTCATGACGTCGAGTGTAAAGCATGGTGTCGGTCAACGAGCGCGCGCGAACGGCGTGGCGTTCCAGAGCACCACCAGCGCCGCGGCCAGCAGCGCCGGCACCCACCAGATGCTCGGCGCCCATTGGTGTTCGACCCAGGTACGGCCGAGACCGAGCAAGTTGTAATAGACAGCGTAAACGCCGATGGCGATTGGCAGGCGCGTAAAGCGCGACTGACGCGGACGCGTTTCCGCAAGTGCGAGCGCCACCAGAGCCAGCAACAAGGTCGAGACCGCCGTCGACAGACGCCATTGCAGTTCAGCGCGATCCTCCGCATCGTTCGACAGCAGCAGCGCGGCGGTGGGCTCGGACTTGGTGCGGTATTCGCGCGCCAAAGCGCGTGCAGCCTTGATCGAGAGTGTCAGGGTGGCGAAGTTGCCGTAGAAATCCGAGCCGCCGGCGACGTTCTTGTAGATGCTCGCGTCCGACAGGCTGAGGCGGTGCCGGTCGGGCGTGGCGAACGGCGTCAGGGTGCCGCTCGGCGCCGACATCACCACCACGCCATCGCCACGCCGTTCACGAATGAACACGCCCGACAGTGAGCGCCCGTCGCGACTGATGTGTTCGACATAGACCGCGCGATTGTTGGCGTCGTAGAGATAGAAGCGATGGGCCTTGATGCGATCGAGCTCCGATGATGCATCGGCTTGCGCCTTGAGTTCGAACATCGCAGAGTAGGCCCACGGCCTGACCGTGAAGGAAAACGCGCCGACCGCGGTCGCGAGCAGCAGGCTGCACAGGAACAAGGGCCGCTGCAGGCGCCGCCGCCCATAGCCGCAGGCCTGCATGGCGGTCAGTTCGGCGTGACTGTTGAGGCGGCTGAAGCCGACAATGAGGCCGAAATAGAGCGCCAGCGGCAGCAGCACTTCGAGCGCGATGATGGATTTGTACAGCGTCAGCAGCGCCACTTCGTCGGCACGCAACAAACCACCCGCGGCGTCGGTCAGAAAGCGGGTCAGGCTATAGGCCAGGAACACCACCGTCAGCGCAGCCGCGACCGCCGCGAAGCTCGCGCCGATTTCACGTAACAGGTAGCGATCGAGCACCACGATGGTCAGGTCAACGAGTTTGAACGGCGTCTGGGTCGGCGGCAGCCGGTATCATGGGCAGCGCGGGCGGGGCGTGCAAGGCGTCATTGCCCTGCTGTGGCTCATGGCCGTGGGCGTCGATGCGCAAGCAGATGACGCCCATGACCTGCAGGCCACCGTCATCGCCCGCGCCGACGAGGCCTGGGAGACGGACAATGGCGATGTCATGTTCATCCGCGGTGATCTGCAGCTGCGCGGCTCGCATTGGCGCATCCAGGCCGATACGGCGCGCGTCGAAGGCAAACTCGGCGACCCCACGCGGGTGGTGGTGGACGGCGCACCGGCGCGCATCATCGTCACCGGCGACGATTTCAGTGAACCGCTGGAAGGGCGTAGCACCCATCTCGATTTCGATCCCAAAGCCAAGCTCATGCGCCTCGAAGGCGCGGCCACGATAGTCAAAGGCAAGGAATCCATCAGCAGCGAATCAATTCGCTATTCACTTGATCGCAAGACTTTCGAGGCCGGCACCCATGGGCGGGTCAAGGTCGTGACCGCACCCCACAGCAAGAAGAAATAGCTATTCCCTCAAGGCGTGGGCCAGTGCGCGCGCACGGCAGCGCGGATGGCGTCATTGGCCGCGGCGTCGGTGGCATTGAATTCGTTGAGGCGCGGCGGCCCGGGCCAGGCGACGTCAGTGAATGCCTGGCCGGCGCAGGTGCGTGTGTCCGCATAGCGCGGCAGCACATGAAAGTGCACGTCAGGGTCGACCATCATCAGCATGAGATAGTTGATTTTGTCGTGATTGAAGGCGGCGCGGAGCGCCTGTTCGATGTCCTTGCCTACCGCCACCAGTTCGGCGCCGGCCGCCGGTGACAGCGCGCCAAAGCTCGTCACCGCTTCTTTACACACCAGCACCAGCGCGCCCAGCGTCACCTGCTGCGGCCGCAGCAGCACCACCCAGTGCGCATAGTCCGCGACCAGCGACGCCGGGTAGCCGAACTTGCTCATGGTGGCGTTCACGGCGCTCATCCCGCCTTGCCCGCGCTGGCGGCGGGCGACGGATACCAGGTGGCGATGACCGAGGCCGCGCGCTCAAGATCGGACTGGTCGTCGATTTCACACCACGACAAACCGTCGATGGGACAGGTCGCCACGAGGCCGTGATCGGCCAGTTGATCGACCGCCGCCAAGTACCACTGCTTGAGGCCGGTGCCGTGGCGCATCATGTAATCGAGCTGCGCGGCGAAGCGCGCCGGTCCTTCGCGACGAAAGGCCATCATGCCGATGGATTCGCCGTTGACGTTCGCTCGATCGAGCTGTTTGCCGACGCGCCGCAGGCGGCCGTCGCTGACGATGACCTTCATGTCGTCGTCGTCATAGCTGGCCTTGCTGTCGGTGACGAGCGTCACGGCCGCGCCGACGTCATTGGCCAGCAGGCGACGCAGGATGGCGGCTTCGAACAGGGTGTCGCCGTTGATGATGATGAACTCGCCCTGCATTTCCGGCTTGGCCACCCAGCAGGTGCCGAGGTTGTCGCATTGTGCGAAGAACGGGTTGTAGAGCGTGCGGGTCGGGACCGAGGTCTGGCGCGCGACGATGTCGTCGATGACATCGGCGGCGAAGCCGGTCACCACCACCACTTCGTCGACATCGCACTGGGAGATCTCGTGCAACTGCCACTCGAGCACCGAGCGATCGCCGACGGGCAGCGCCGATTTCGGTTTGTCGGCGGTCAGCGGCAACAGCCGCCGGCCCTGGCCCGCGCTCAGAATGATCGCTTTCATTTGACTGGTTTTCCGGAAATTTCGACGGCCTCGCCGAGGCCGCGCGACTCTAGCATGAATGGGATGGTCGTTCGACCTGAAGCGCCGTCACGGCGCGCCGCGTTTGGCCGCCACGCGGCGGTTCCAGTCGGCGAGGTTGCGCAGCGGATCCTTGACGTAATGGGTGGCCTGCATGAGCCGCAGCACGAAGGCATTGAACCAGGTGCCGACGGTGTCCATCGGCCGGTCGATGTCGATGAACAGCACCGCGCGGAACTCATTGGTGTTGTTTTGCACCTCGTGCTCGTAGGTGTCGTCGAACAGCATGAGTTCGCCTTCGCGCCAGTTGAGGATCTCCTGGTCGACCCTGATCCAGCAGTTTTTGTAATCTTGCGGAACGCGCAGACCGAGGTGGCAGCGCACCAGCGCACGGGTCGGACCCTTGTGCGGCGGAATGTGGTAGCCCGGTGCGAGAATCGAGAACCACGCGTTGAGCAGGCCGGGAATGCTGGCCAGCAGCGCGGCGGTTTGCGGGCAGGCCTGGCAGTTGTCGGCGACCGGCTGGCCAAAAATGTACAGCGCGTAGGTCTTCCAGTGGGTGCCCTTGGAGATGCGCGCCTGGTCGGGTGCGATCTGGTGGAACGACGGGATGTCCTCGGGATGCCGCCACACCGCGTCGAACTCGGCGCGGATGTTGTCGGTGCCGGCCGCGAGGCGCGGCAACCAGTCGAAGGTTTCGTTGGGCAGCACCGGGGTTGCCGGGATCAGCGAATGGCGGCCCTGGAATTCCGTCACCGAGCGCAGGAAGGCCTTGCCGAGTTTATGCACCAGGGCTCGCGCCCAGGTTTTGCGATGCGCGCCGGGCGCGACGGTGTCATTCACTGCTCAATACCTCTTCGGCGAGCGCGAGATCGGCGCTCGAATCCACATCGACCGCAGCGCGCGCATTGTCCACCACCACGTGGGCGATGCGACAGCCGGCACGCGCCGACAAGGTGGCAAGCGCATTGTTCAGGCTCAGGCCGCCGCACAGATATTTCAGCAGCATGCCCACGCCCAGGCGGCTCGCCATGCGCCATGGTCGCTTACGATCTGCTTCCAGCGCTTGCCATAGCTCAAGTGCGTGGCGACCGGCATGGGTGCGCAGCACGAACAGATTGGAGCCGCACCAGGCACTGTCGCTGAAGCGCAGCACGGTGCGTTTCGAGTCCGGAAAACGATGCCGCACGACCGCATACGGCACCAGGCCGACCACGAAGTCGGCGCCGCTGGCGGCGGCGGCGGCGCAGAAGCGGTCCACCACCCCCGCTTCGAGCAGCGCGTGATCGCCGGTGGTCAGCAGCAAGGGATATTTGCCCAGCGCACTGGCGGCGCGCAGCGCGCTGGCCGATGGACCGCGCATCGGTTCGAGCCAGCGGAAGTCGCCGATGGCGAGCAGTTCACGCAGCACGTCGTTGTCTTTGACGATGTCCGGTGACGGGCCGACCAACAGGCCCCCGTCGACATTGTGGCTGGCGCGCAGGGTGGTGATGACGCGCGCCAGGCAGGCTTTGCCGCCCACCGGCACCAGCACGCTGGCGGGCAACTGGTGTTCGCGGGCGAGGGCGTTGCCGCCCGGCCGCTCACCGGCCAGCACCACCGCCGGCCATGGCAGCGAGGGATCGCGGGCGCCGGCGCGCGGCAACCACGACTGCGTGTCATTGCGCTCGCCGCGACTCACCCGAGCGCTTTCTCATAGATTCGATAGCGTTTGGATTGGCGGCCGCCGAGGATGTCGATGATGTTTTTCATTGCATCGTTGCTTTCGAGAATCCACGACATCTCGACTTCTTTCACACCCTTGGACTTGCCGGGTTCGCGCAGGGCTTCGACCACCGACAGCGCGAGGCCCGGGCCAAAGCGTGTGTGATGCAGCTTGCGCCGCACGCCCATCAGCGGAATGCGCGCGGTGTGGGGATAACCGAATTTCAGACGCTTGATGAGTTTGGCCCAGCCGAAAGGAAACAATTCGCCGTTCAAGTCGGCGATCACTTCGTTGATATTCGGCAGCAGCACGATGAACGCCACCGCCTCGCCATCCATCTCGGCGATCTGGATGAAGTTCGGCGGAATGAGCATCAGCATCTCGTGGCCGATGGTGCGGAATTCATCGTGGGTGAACGGTACGAAGCCCCAGTTGTCGGCCCACGCGTCGTTGAAGATGTCGCACACGGTGTCGAGCTCGGCGTCCTTGCGCTTGGTGTCCAGCGGCCGAATGATGACGCGCCGCTTCAAGCGTTCGAACAAGGCCGCCATCACCGGCGGCGGCTGGAAGTGGGAACTGATGAGATAGGCGAACACATCGACGGCCTTGGCATAGCCCTGGCGTTCGACGTGGGCGCCGTAGTAGGGCCGCGCATGGCCCATCATGAAATACGGCCGGGTCTCGAAACCTTCGACCAGCAGACCGACTTCCTGGTTGATGTTGAGACTGAAGGGGCCGCGTGCGCGGCGCATGCCGCGATCGCGCAGCCACTGCTCGGCGTGTTCGAACAGGGCATCGAACACGGCCTCGTCATCGAGTGCGTCGAGAAAGCCGAAAAAGCCGGTGGCGTCCTGGTAACGCTCGAGATGCAGGCGGTCGACCTGGGCCGAGATGCGGCCAACGGGTTTACCGTCGCGGTAGGCGACGAAGCCCTGCCATTGGAGATGCTTGAAGACCGGATGCTTGGGCGCGAGGGCGTCTTTGCGTTCCATTTTCAATGGCGGCACCCAACTCGGGTCGCCAGCGAACACCGTCCATGGCACGTTCACAAAATCGTTGAGAGTTTGTTTGTCGGTGACGGGGGAGAGGGTCAGGCTGCCGGAGCCGGATGATGCCATGTTGTTTCCTGACGGGCGCTTGGACCCGGCGCATGGTAGCCAATGGCCGGCGGTGAGGAAACCGTGGCCGCCATTGCGGGCGGCGTCTGTCGTAGTGACGATGCGCGGGTCTATACTCCGGCCTTCATTTCAAGGGGGAGACCAATGAAACCGTTAGTTCCGCAAGAATACGTCCAAATCCAGAATCTCGAATGGCAGCCCTTTCCCGAGGCCTTCTCGGAAGGCGGCATACGCTGGAAGCTCCTGCACGTGTCGCCGGAATTGGGCGCCTGGACCGCAATTTTCGATTGCCCCACCGGTTCGTCCTTCGCCAGCCACATCCACGTCGGGCCCGGTGAATACCTGTTGACCAAGGGCAAGATGGAAGTGCGCGGTGGTTCCGAAGAGGGCGGCGCGACGGCGCTGGCTCTGGGCTATGGCTACGAGTCCTGCGGTGCGCGCCACGACAAGACCTATTTCCCGGTGCCGAGCGAGTTCTACATGACTTTCCTGGGCCCGCTGCAGTTCATCAACGCCGATGGCAGTCCGCGCGCGGTGGTGGGGTGGGAACAGGCGCAAGGCCTGTGGGCCAGCCAGACCGGTCAGGCCTGAGCCTGTCAGCGACGAGATCATGATCGGCGCATTCACCCGCGGCATGCGGGTGAATGCCCGCCGGCGCTCGTGTAAGCAAACGGAAACGACGCCGGGCGTCGCTATCGCGGGCGTGAGCGCAGGGAACTCGGCGTTCTGGGGCGAATCGTTCTAGGGCGAATCCGACGGGTGTGAGAAGATACCCGTCGTTGGTGCCGAGGAGAGGACTTGAACCTCCACGGGGTTTCCCCCACTGGTACCTGAAACCAGCGCGTCTACCAATTCCGCCACCTCGGCAAGAGGTGCGCAATCTAATCGAACCCACCTGAGCGAGTCAATGCGTCGTAGAGCAAGTTCTCCAACTAAAAATAAATCTTCACGTTCGTCCCACGAACGCGAACCCCTCCATCAACACGTCGCAGACCTGCCAACGCGGGTCGCGATCATGCAAGCGCTGGAGGAATTGGCCACTCCACGCCGCCTCGACGAAATCGCCGCTCATCTCGGTGTCGATGGCCGCGCTGCCTACGACGCCCTCGAACGTCGCCTGCTGGCCATGACCCGCGATGGCCAACTGATCCAGAACCGCGCGGAATGTTTCGGTCTCGCCAGTCGCATGGACTTGATTGCCGGACGCGTGCTGTCCCATCGCGACGGCTTCGCCTTCGTGCGGCCGGACAAGGGCGGCGACGATCTCTATCTCGCCGAGCGCGAGGCGCGCCGCACCCTGCACGGCGACAAGGTGCTGGTGCGCCTGGCCGGCTTCGATCAGCGTGGTCGCCCCTACGGCAACCTGGTCGAAGTGCTGGAACGCGCCAACACCGTCATCGTCGGCCGCTATTTCCATGACCGCGGCATCGGCGTGGTGGTGCCGGACAACAAGCACATCAACCAGGACGTACTGATCCCCGAAGGCGCCAGCCTTGGCGCGCGCGATGGTCAGATTGTGGTCGCGACCATCGAGCAACAGCCCAACCAGCGCAGCCAGCCCATAGGCCGCGTTTCCGAAGTGCTGGGCGAACACATGGCGCCGGGCATGGAGATTGAAATCGCCATCCGCAGTTACGGCCTGCCGGCAGAATGGCCGCAGGAGGTGCTGGACGAAGCGGCGGCGATTCCATCGCAAGTGGGTGCCGCCGAGCATGGCGAGCGCCGCGATCTGCGTGAGCTGCCACTGGTCACCATCGACGGCGCCGACGCGCGCGATTTCGACGACGCGGTATTTGCGCGACGCACCGCCAAAGGTTTCGTGCTGTACGTCGCCATCGCCGATGTCTCCCATTACGTGCAACCCGGTTCGGCGCTCGACCGTGAAGCCCTGCATCGTGGCACCTCGGTGTATTTCCCCGACCGCGTCATCCCGATGCTGCCGGAGAAGCTTTCCAACGGTATCTGCTCGCTCAACCCCGACGTCGAGCGTCTCGCCATGGTGTGTGAGATCAACATCGATCCGAATGGCGAGGTGCGGCGCGCACAGTTCTATCCGGCGGTGTTTCGTTCCCATGCGCGTCTCATTTACGAGCGGGTGGAGGACTGGTATCGGGGCACGCAGGAGCAACCGCTCGCCGATTCGCCACAGGTTGCGGCCAGCGTGGTGTGTCTGTACGAACTCTATGACGTGTTACGTCAGCGGCGAGAAGAGCGCGGCGCGCTCGACATCGACACCGTCGAGCCACGTTTCATCTACGGCGTGAACGGCAAGATAGACCGCGTCGAGGCGCGCACGCGTTGCGACGCGCACAAGCTCATCGAGGAATGCATGATCGCGGCCAACGTCGCGGCGGCCAAGTTCCTGCTGAAGCGCAAGCAGCCCGGCATGTATCGTGTGCACGAGCCGCCGGCTGGTGAAAAGATTGAAGCCTTGGGCCAGTTCCTGCGCGAGCTCGGGCTGCACTTCACCATGGACAGCGACCCCGAGCCGGGCGACTTTGCCGCCATCCTCGCCGCCGCTCGCACGCGCATCGACAAGCGCTTGATCGACACCGTGGTGCTGCGCAGCTTGAAGCTCGCCGTGTACAGCGAAGAGAACCATGGCCACTTCGGTCTCGCGCTCGAGGCCTATACCCATTTCACCTCGCCGATTCGGCGCTATCCCGATCTGACCGTGCATCGCGCCATCAAGGCGGCCCTGCTCGAAGCGCCGATAGCGGACGATGCGCAGCAGCGCATGGCCGAGGTCGCCAGCCAGTGTTCGATGACCGAGAGGCGCGCCGACGAAGCGACGCGCGATGCGGTGTCGTGGCTGAAATGCGAATTCATGCAGGACAAGGTCGGTGAGCAATTCGCCGGCATTGTGTCGGGCGTGGCCGAGTTCGGCGTATTCGTTGAACTCGACCAGATCTTTGTCGAAGGACTGGTGCATGTCACCGAGTTGCCGGGCGACTACTACCAGTACGACGCCGCGCGTCATGCGCTGCGTGGTCGCGCCAGCGGTCGTGAATTCAGCATTGGTCAGACCGTCGAGGTGCGTGTCACGCGCGTCAATCTCGATGAGCGCAAGATTGATTTCCGGCTGGTCGACGACGGCCGCGGCGAACCGCGCCGCGCGCGTCGGAAGCGACGTTGATGGCCGCGCGCGATCTCATCATCGGCGGCCTGCACGCCGCGCGCATGGCCTTCGAGCGGGCCGGCGGCGACGTGCTTGAACTGTGGCTGCGCCGCGATCACGAAGGGGAGGGGCCGCGCGAACTCGAAGCGCAGGCACGGGCGCTCGGGGTGTCGGTGCAGCGCGTCGACCTGCCGACCTTGAACCGCCTCTATGGCGATGACCATCACCAGGGCGTGGTGTTGCGGCGCCGTCCCCCGCCGACCGTCGACCTCAAGACCGTGCTGGCGCGCGCGGCGGCGGCCGGTCATGCCGCGCTGCTGCTGGTATTGGACAACGTGCAGGACCCGCGCAACTTCGGCGCCTGCCTGCGCGCCGCTGACGGCGCCGGCGTCGATGCCGTGATCTTCACCCGTGATCGCGCCGCCGGTATCAGCAGCGTGGTGGCCAAGACCGCCAGCGGCGCGCTCGACAGCGTGCCGCTGGTGGCGGTGGCCAATCTGGCCAGTGCCCTGCGCCTGTTGGCCGAAGCCGGCGTATGGACGCTGGGCGCGGCCCATGACGGCGCCATTCCCATCTACCAGGCCGATCTCACCTTGCCGAGTGCGCTGGTGCTGGGCAATGAAGGGGAGGGCTTGAGGCGTCTGACCCGCGAGCGCTGCGACCAGCTGGTCACCATCCCCATGCATGGCCAGGTCAGCAGTCTCAACGTGGCGACCGCGGCGGCCGTTTGTCTGTTCGAGGCACGACGTCAGCGCGCGGCGAAAGGCGTCGACGGGTAAATATCTTTTGCACCGGGCAGCGCGCTCCGCCTACAATACGCGCCCCTCGCTCCGGCGAGGCCAACTCCTTGCTTCACCGCCAGGTCGGGAAGCTTCATCCATGAGGAGCGCAATATGCGTCATTATGAGATTGTGTTTCTGGTCCACCCTGACCAGAGTGAGCAGGTCGGCGCCATGGTCGACCGCTATCGTTCCATGATCGAGTCCAGCGGTGGTCAGATTCACCGCCTCGAAGACTGGGGCCGCCGTCAGCTGGCCTATCCCATCAACAAGGTCCACAAAGCCCACTACGTTCTCATGAACGTGCAGTGCGATGCGCCGACCCTGGAAGAACTGAACAGCGCGTTCCGCTTCAACGATGCGGTGCTGCGCAATCTCATCATCGTGCGTGACGAGGCCATCACCGGCCCCTCGCCGATAGCCCAGGCCAAGGACGAACAGTCGGAGCGCGATGACGAGCGTGGCCGCCGTTCCCGTGAAGGCCGTCCGCCGCGCGATTCGCAGCAGGCTGACAACGATGATGCAGACAACGAAGCGAATGCGACCAACGAGTCGCAAGACGCCTGACGCCGGGAGCACACACCATGGCCAAATTTTTCCGCCGCAAGCGCTACTGCAAATTCACCGCCGATGGCGTGACCGAGATCGACTACAAGGATCTCGCCACCCTCAAGGCCTACATCACTGAAAACGGCAAAATAGTGCCGAGCCGCATCTCGGGCACCAAGGTGCGCTACCAGCGCCAGCTCGCGATTGCGGTCAAGCGTGCGCGCTTCCTGGCGCTGCTGCCTTACTGCGACGCGCATTAATCAGCCGATTCACGGGTTGATTTAAGGACAGCACACCGTGCGCGGTCTCGCACGGTTGGCGATGCGCGGGCCGACCTTTGCGGCGGCCTGTGCCGTGGCAATGGCCCTGGCCTCGATGGTGTTCGGCGCGCTGCTGATACCAGCCGGCGCCATCATCGCCCTGACCACGCTGCGTTTCGGCGCGCGCGAGGGCTTCAAGATTGCCGCCCTGGCCACCGGTTTGCTGGTGGTGGTGCGTTTGGGACTGGGACAGAGTCTGTCCCATTCCCTGGCCCTGGCGGCCGTCGCCTGGGCGCCGGCGTGGCTGCTGGCCAATGTACTGCGCCTGCGGCGCGCGCAGGACTGGCCGTTGATGCTGGCGGCGCTGATGGTGTTGACCGGCACCGCTCTGATGCGACTGTCGGTGGGCGACGTTACGGCCTTCTGGCGCAAGACGCTCAAGCCGTTTTTTGAGTTGATGAGCAAGGACGCGGGCGCGCGTTTCTCGGCCGAGCAGATGGATTTCATCGCCGGCCAGATGCATGGCTGGACCAGGGTCGCGATGTTCGTGGTGCTGGCCGGCACGATACTGCTGGCACGCTGGTGGCAGGCCGAGTTGTACAACCCGGGAGGCTTCGGCTCCGAGTTTCGTGAACTCAGTCTGCCGCGTGGCATGACCGGCGTGGCAGGCGTTTCGGCGCTGGCCTATGCGTTCAGCGAGGAGGGGGGAGCAATGCTCGGCCTCGTCGGTGACGCCTGTGTATTACTGGTGGTACTGTTTGCCCTGCAGGGGCTTGCAGTCATCCACTTCCTGGCACGCGTGAGAGGTCTGGCCGGCGCCTGGCTGGCCACCCTTTACGTAATGCTTGTGCTGGTGCCGCAGGTGGCCGGGCCGATACTGGCCACCACGGGACTCGCGGACAACATCGTCGACTTGCGTCGTTTACGATCAGGTCGACAGCCGTAACGCGGGCAATACGCCGCGCCGGCTCACGCTAGCGAAGATTCGAGTGAGGACGATGTGATGGAAGTTATCCTGCTGGAAAAGATTCACCGGCTCGGCAACCTGGGCGACAAGGTCAATGTGGCACCGGGTTACGGTCGCAATTTCCTGATCCCCAACCGCAAGGCAGTGCCGGCCACCGCCGCCAACGTTGCCAGGTTCGAGGAGCAGCGCGCTGAACTCGAGCGCGTGCAGGCCGATGCCCTGGGCCGCGCCCAGGCGCGCGCCACGCAACTGACCGACATGATGCTGACCATCGCCGCCAAGGCCGGCGCCGAAGGCAAGCTGTTCGGTTCGGTCGGCACGCTCGATATCGCCGAGGCAATCGTCGCTCAGGGTGCCGAGTGCGAGAAGCGCGAAGTGCGCCTGCCTGAGGGGCCGCTGCGTGAGATCGGCGAATTCGACGTCGAGATTCATCTGCATCCCGATGTCAACGCCACGGTCAAGGTCAAGATCGTGTCGGAAGACGGGGTCAGCGCGGCGTAATCGCGCCGCCTCTGCCTGGAGACTGGCGGCACTCGCCGCCCAGTGAGGTGTAGCGATGGCGTTCGACCCTGAGCTGGACGCACTTAAAGTTCCACCTCATTCCATAGAAGCCGAGCAGGCCGTGCTCGGCGGTCTCATGCTCGACAACGAGGCATGGCCCAACGTTGTCGAGCGTCTGAACAGCGACGACTTCTACCGTCGCGATCACGCCAGCATTTTCCGCGCGGTCGAGATGCTGGCCAATGACAGCAAACCATTCGACGTCGTCACGCTCGCCGAGTGGCTGCGCAGCCATGAGCAATTGTCCGACGTCGGCGGCATGGCCTACCTCGGCCAGCTCGCCGAGAACACGCCGAGCGCGGCCAACATCGCCGCCTATGCCGACATCGTGCGCCAGCGTTCGATACTGCGCGGCTTGATCAGCGCCGGCACGCAGATAGCCGAAAGCGCATTCCGCACCGAAGGTCGCAATCCCGACGAGCTGCTCGATCTGGCCGAAAGCCTGGTGTTCGAAATCGCCGAGCGCGAATCGAAGGGCCGCCGTGGCTTTCGTCCGCTGAAGGATCTGCTGGTCGATGCACTCGATCGCATCGACATGCTGTTCCAGCGCGACAACCCCATCACCGGTGTCGCCACCGGCTTCTTCGAACTCGACAACATGACCTCGGGCCTGCAGAAGTCCGATCTCGTGATCATCGCCGGCCGCCCGTCCATGGGTAAAACCGCGTTTGCCATCAACATCGCCCAGCATGCCGCCATCAAGGAAGAGCTGCCGGTGGCGGTGTTCAGTATGGAAATGCCGAGCGAGCAGCTCGCCATGCGTATGATGTCGTCGCTCGGGCGTATCGATCAGCACAAGATGCGCACGGGTCGTCTGGCCGATGACGATTGGCCGCGCCTCACCCACTCGGTTGGCATCCTCTCGGAAGCTAAGATGTTCATCGACGATACGCCGGCGCTGACGCCCAGCGATCTGCGCGCGCGCTGCCGGCGCCTCGCTCGTGAGCACGGCATCGGCCTCATCGTCATCGATTACCTGCAGCTCATGCAGGTGCCGGGTTCGAAGGAAAATCGCGCCACCGAGATCTCGGAAATCTCGCGCTCGCTGAAAGCACTGGCCAAGGAATTGACCTGCCCGGTGATCGCGCTGTCGCAGTTGAACCGGAGTCTGGAAAACCGCCAGGACAAGCGGCCGGTGATGTCGGATCTGCGTGAGTCTGGTGCTATCGAGCAGGACGCCGACGTCATCATGTTCATCTATCGCGACGAGGTCTACAACGAAGACACGGTCGACAAGGGCATCGCCGAGATCATCATCGGCAAACAGCGTAACGGTCCCATCGGTTCGCGCAAGCTGCGCTTCTTCGGCGAATACACCAGCTTCGAGAATCTCGCCCACGACTACGTGCACGAGTCGCGCGAATGACGCGACCCGCGCGGGTCATCATCAACCCACGAGCGGCCCGCCATAATCTCGAATGGGTGCGTCGTCACGCGCGCGGCGCGCGGGTGATGGCCGTGATCAAGGCCGACGGCTACGGCCACGGCATCGCGCGCATGGCGCGCATCTTCGACGCCGCCGATGCCTTCGCCGTGGCCGCGATCGAAGAAGCGGTGACGATCCGCGAAGCCGGCATCGACAAACCTATCGTGCTGCTGGAAGGACCGTTCGAAGCGGCCGAGCTCGAACTCGTCCATGCCCTGGATCTCGAAGTGGTGGTGCACAACCACGAGCAGCTCGACATGCTGGTCGGCGCGCCCAAGCCGCGCGTGCTGTGGTTGAAGTTCGACACCGGCATGCATCGCCTGGGCTTTGCGCTCGAACATGCCAAGGAAGCCATCGCGCGGGCGCGCGCGCTCGACATTCCGCTGCGATTCATGACTCACTTCGCCAATACCCACCACCGCGGCGATGCCAGCGTGCATGCGCAGATGGACCGCTTCGAGCAATTGCTCGCGTGCGAGGCGGGTGAACGCAGCCTCGCCAATTCCGGCGCGGTGCTCGGCTATCAGCGTGCGCATGGTGACTGGGTGCGGCCGGGCCTCATGCTCTACGGCGTCTCGCCGTTTGATCACGAAGTCGGCGCGGATCTCGGTCTCCTGCCGGTCATGACCCTGCGCTCGCGCCTGATCTCGGTGCGCCAGGTGCGCGCCGGCGAAGCGGTCGGTTACGGTGGCGCCTATGTGTGTCCGCAAGACATGCCGGTCGGTGTGCTGGCCTATGGCTATGGCGACGGCTATCCGCGTCATGCGCAGACCGGCACGCCGATACTGGTGCGCGGCATACGCACGCAGGTCATCGGGCATTGCTCGATGGACATGATGACGGTCGACCTGCGCCCCGTGCCCGACGCGCGTTTTGGCGACGTCGTGACCTTGTGGGGCGAAGGCCTGCCGATAGAAGAAGTCGCGCGCGCGTCCGGCACCATTCCCTATGAGCTTCTGTGCCGCGTGCGCATGCGCGCGCAGTACGAAGAAGGCGAACCGTGAAGCGGCCAGCGTGAAAGCGAAAAAGCAGTTTCAATGTCAGCGCTGTGGCGCGGTGTTCAGCAAATGGACCGGCCAGTGCACCGATTGCAACGAATGGAATTCCATCGTTGAGACGGTGGTGACGGGCGGCAGCGAAAGGCGTGGGCGCATGAGCGCTGCGCCGGCGCGCGTGCATGCGCTGTCCGAGGTCGAGCGCGAGGAAACGCCGCGCCTGGCCACCGGTTTGACGGAACTCGATCGCGTGCTCGGCGGTGGACTGGTGACAGGCTCGGTGGTGCTGCTTGGCGGCGACCCCGGCATCGGCAAGACCACCTTGCTGCTGCAGAGCCTGGCGGCGGTCAAACACCTGGCGAAAGTCACCGCGCTCTACGTCAGCGGCGAGGAATCGGCTTCGCAGATTGCGCTGCGCGCCGAAAGACTGAAACTGCCGAGCGCCGATCTGCTGCTCCTGACCGAGACCGACATCGATCGCGTGCTGGAAGAAGCGGCGCGCTTGAAGCCGGCGGTGATGGCCATCGACTCCATCCAGACCGTGTTCAGTGAAAGCCTGCAGTCGCCGCCCGGCAGCGTCGCGCAGGTGCGCGAATGCGCCGGTCGCCTGGTGAGCTTCGCCAAATCGAGTGGCACCGCGGTTTATCTCATCGGCCACGTGACCAAGGACGGTTCCATCGCCGGTCCGCGCGTGCTCGAACACATGGTCGACGCCACGCTTTATTTCGAAGGCGACCCCGATGGCCGCTACCGCATGATTCGCGCCATCAAGAACCGCTTCGGCGCGGTCAATGAACTCGGCGTGTTCGCCATGAGTGACGGCGGTCTGCGTGAAGTCAGCAACCCCAGCGCCATTCTGCTTTCGCGCCACGGTGAGCCGGTGCCGGGCTCGGTGGTCATGATCACGCGCGAAGGCACGCGGCCCTTGCTGGTGGAGGTGCAGGCGCTGGTCGATGAATCGCAACTCGGCAACGCGCGGCGCGTGACGGTCGGCATCGATCAGAATCGACTGTCGATGCTGCTCGCGGTGTTGAACCGTCACGGTGGCGTGTCGACCGCCGGCATGGACGTCTACGCCAACATCGTCGGCGGTGTCCGCGTGACCGAGACCGGCGCCGATCTCGCCATCGTGCTGGCGGTGTTGTCGAGCCTGCGCAACAAGCCGCTGCCGATGGACCTCGTGGCGTTTGGCGAGATCGGACTCGCCGGCGAAATACGCCCTGTCACCGGCGGCCCCGAGCGTCTGCGCGAAGCGGCCAAGCACGGCTTCAAGCGCGCCATCGTGCCCAAGGGCAATGCGCCCAAGCCCATGCCTGCCGACATGGAAGTGCATGTGGTGACACGACTCGAAGAAGCATTACAGGTCGCCAAGACCTTCGATCACTGAGCGCGGGCCAAGAAAGCTCTGAAGAACCTGCTGCGCTCCGGGCGCGCACGCCCCACCTTCGCTCGCTACGGTTCTTCAGAGCTTGCCTAACCGTCACCGTCGTGATGAAAGTCCTGCGCCGCGCTGCGCTGGGGCGCGGAACCGGCCAAGGTCAGGCGTGCGGTCTTCACCGCGCGTTCGGCGGTCTGCACGATTTCCACCGTGATGTGACCGAGCCGGAAGGCGGTGCCGGTGATGGGGATGTCTTCCAGCGTTTCGAGGATGAGGCCGTTGACGGTCTTGGGACCGGCGGTCGGCAGACCAAAGCCATAGACGCGATTGATGGCGCGGATGTTGGCGCTGCCGTCGACCAGAAAGCTGCCGTC
This sequence comes from Gammaproteobacteria bacterium, assembly GCA_020849475.1. Classification (GTDB taxonomy): domain Bacteria; phylum Pseudomonadota; class Gammaproteobacteria; genus JADJYF01. Next base: position 32,193 of record JADLGE010000069.1, on the reverse strand, counting down.
TTCCTGCGGATAGACATCGCGCGCGTGAATCTGCGGGTCGGTGGTGAATTCGCCGACCACTTCTTCCAGCAGATCTTCGAGCGTCACCAGGCCTTCGATGTCGCCGTATTCATCCACCACGAACGCAATGCGCTGTTTCTGCTTCTGGAAGTTGAGCAGCTGCACGTAGAGATCGGTCGTCATCGGCACGTAGTAGGGCTCGACCAGCAGCGCGCGCAGATCGGTCACCGTGAAGTCGTCGCCTGAACGCAGCGTTTTGGCCAGACGCCGCAGATGCAACAGGCCCTCGATGTTGTCGATATTGCCCGAGTAGCACGGCACGCGGGTGTGCCGGCAGTTCATGAGCTGTTCCAGCACGTCCGGCCATTCATCATCGAGATCGATGCCGTAGATGTCGCCACGCGGCACCATGATGTCTTCGACCGTGGCGGTTTCCAGATCGAGAATGCCGAACAGCATCTGCTGATGCTGCTGCGGAATCATGGCGCCCGCTTCCTTGACCACCGTGCGCAGCTCTTCGCGCGACAGCGACTCACGCGCGCGTTTCAGCTCGCGCACGCCGAGCAGCGCCAGCACGCCGTTCGAGATCCAGTTCAAGGTCCACACGAAAGGCCACAGCACGAACTGCAAAGGCCGCAGCACGAATGCGGCGGGGAAGGCGATGCGTTCGGGGTGGATGGCGGCGAGGGTCTTGGGCACCACTTCGGCGAACACCAGCACCACCGCCGTCAGCACCGCACTCGATGCGATGAGGGCGTGCTCGCCCCACAGTTCCAGGGTCACGACGGTGGCAATCTGCGCGATCAGGATGTTGATGAAGTTGTTGCCGAACAGCAGCAGGCTGATCAGGCGGTCCGGACGTTCGAGCAGTTTCTGGGCGGACTGCGCGGCGCGGTGGCCACGCTCGGCAAGATGTTTCAGACGATAACGGTTGAGCGTCATCATCGCTGTCTCGGAGCTCGAGAAGAATGCCGAGACCAGGATCAGCACTACCAGCACGATGGCCAGCATGACCATCGGCTGACCGCCCATGTCGGTGAGCTGCACGCCTTCCATCAGGGACGATGCAGAACGAGTTCCAGCACGAATTTGCTACCAAAGAAGCCGAGCGCCAGCAGCACGAAACCGACCATCAGGAATTTCACTGCGCGGCGGCCGCGCCAATGCCAGCGATAGCGGCCGACGAGCAGCACCGCGAAGGTCGCCCACGCCAGCGCCGAGAACACTATCTTGTGGCCGAGATGCTGGGCGCGGATGTCCTGGATGTAGGGCACGCCGACCACCAGGCCCAGACTCAACAGCGCGAAGGCGATGCCGGTCAGCTGGAACAGCAGTTGTTCCATGGTGGCGAGCGGCGGCAGGAAGCGCAGCACCGGCGTGTGGGTTTTCAGGCGTCGCTGTGCGAAGTTGAGATACAGGGCCTGCAGCGCGGCGATGGCGAACAGGCTGTAGGCAATCAGTGACAGGCCGATGTGCAGGGCGAGGCCAGCCGGCAAGTGCTGCAGCAGGCGTTGATCGGTGAACAGCAGCGACACCCCGACGATGACGGCGGTGAACGGCAGAATGACCACCGCCAGGCTTGCCACCGGTGCGCGCAGCGTGGCGATGATGGTGATGCCCGCGATCAACCATGCGACCAGCGAGGCGGCGCTGAAGATGCCGAGGTTGATTCCGTCGCTGGTGATCATCATTGGATACAGCGCCAGCGCGTGCGCAACCAGGGCGGCAAACGCAAGGGCGGCGGTGGTGGGCCGCGGCGCGTAGGAGCTCGGCGCGGCGCGTGCGATTTCGGACGTCTTGACCGCCACCGTCAGGTACAGGGCGATGGCCGCGAGCCCGAAAATAAATACATTCATGGGCGTGGGATGAGGGCTACCGGGCACCGATGATGGCATAATCAGGACCGCTAATGAAGCGCACCCGGAGCTTGGCTCCGGCCCCCAAAACCAGCCATTACCCACCACTCGCATGTTCAATAACCTCACCGGTCGCTTAAGCGCCGTCGTCAAGAATCTGTCCGGGCGCGCGCGCCTGTCGGAAGAAAACATCGAGGAAGCGCTGCGCGACGTGCGCATCGCCCTGCTCGAGGCCGACGTCGGTCTGGAGGTGGTCCGCGACTTCATTGCCGAGGTCCGTGCGCGCGCCGTCGGCGAGGAAGTGATCGGCACGCTGACGCCGGGCCAGGCCCTGATTCGCGTGGTGCGCGATGAACTGACCCGCCTCATGGGCGACGAGAACCGCGCCCTCGATCTCGCCGCCACGCCGCCGGTGGTGGTGCTGATGGCGGGCCTGCAGGGCTCAGGCAAGACCACCACCTCGGCCAAGCTCGCGCGGCGTCTCATTGAAAGCGAGAAGAAGCGCGTCGGCATGGTGAGTTGCGACATCTACCGCCCGGCCGCCATCGAACAGCTCGCGGTGCTGGCCAAGGAGGTCGGTGCGCACTGCTATCCGAGTCCCGCCAATACCCGTCCCGAGAATATTGCGCTGGCCGCCATCGACGCCGCCAAGCGCGATTTCTGCGATGTGCTCATCGTCGATACCGCCGGCCGCCTCGCCATCGACGAAGCGATGATGGACGAGATCAAGCGCATCCATGGCGCCGTCGGTCCCCATGAAACGCTGTTCGTCATCGACTCGATGATGGGCCAGGACGCGGTCGCGACCGCGCGCGCCTTCAACGAGGCGCTGCCCCTGACCGGCGTGGTGCTGACCAAGACCGACGGCGATGCGCGCGGCGGCGCGGCGCTGTCGGTGCGGCGCGTGACCGGCAAGCCCATCAAGTTTCTCGGCACCGGCGAGAAGACCGACGGTCTCGAACCCTTCCATCCCGACCGCGTCGCTTCGCGCATCTTAGGCATGGGCGACGTCTTGTCGCTGATCGAGGAAGTCGAGCAGAAGGTCGACCAGGAAAAGGCGATGAAGGTCGCCGAGAAGCTCAAGAAGGGTAAGGGCTTTGATCTGCAGGACTTCCGCGATCAAATCGACCAGATGCGCAATATGGGCGGCATGCAGGCGCTGCTCGGCAAGCTGCCGGGCATGGGCGACCTGCCGGAGAAGGTCAAGAACCAGGTCAATGACAAGGAATTGACCAAGCTCGCCGCTATCATCGATTCCATGACGCCGCAGGAACGCGAGTTCCCGGCCATCATCAAGGCCTCGCGCAAGGTGCGCATCGCCAATGGCTCCGGCACCCAGGTGCAGGACGTCAACAAGCTGCTCAAGCAGTTTCTGCAGATGCAGAAGATGATGAAGAAGATGACCAAGAAGGGAGCGCTGAAGAATCTCATGCGTGGAATGCGCGGGCAGATGCCGCCCGGCTTCCCCATGCAATGAGGGCAGTGCTCCGCAGCGACCGCTGGGACGATTAAGCATCATCGTCGCCGCCGGCATCCACCTGAACGGAGCTCAGCACTGTGACGACACGCAAAGACGACGACCTCTACGCGCGCGCCCTCGAATACCACCTCAATCCGCGGCCCGGCAAAATCGAGATTGCCCCGACCAAGCCGCTCGCCAATCAGAACGATCTTGCGCTGGCCTATTCACCCGGCGTGGCCGCGCCCTGCGAAGCCATCGTTGCCGACCCCAATGCTGCTTCCCTGTATACCGCGCGCGGCAACCTGGTGGCGGTCATCACCAATGGCACGGCGGTGCTGGGCCTGGGACCCATCGGGCCCCTGGCCGCCAAGCCGGTCATGGAAGGCAAGGGCGTGTTGTTCAAGAAATTCGCCGGCATCGATGTGTTCGACATCGAAATCAACGAGACCGACCCGGACAAGCTGGTCGACATCATCGCCAGTCTCGAGCCGACTTTCGGCGGCATCAATCTCGAGGACATCAAGGCGCCCGAGTGTTTCTTCGTCGAACAGAAACTCAAGGACCGCATCAAGATCCCGGTCTTCCACGACGACCAGCACGGCACCGCGATCATCTCGGCGGCGGCCATCATCAATGCGCTGGAAGTGGTCGGCAAGAACATCGCCGAAGTGAAGCTCGTCGCGTCCGGCGCCGGCGCGGCGGCGATTGCCTGTCTGCGACTTCTGTATTCGCTCGGCCTGCCGCGCGAGAACATTCTCGTCACCGACCGCGCGGGCGTGATTTACGAAGGTCGCGACGAGCAGATGGACGAGCACAAGGCCTTCTTCGCGCGCAAGACCGCGCATCGCACGCTGGCCGAGGCCATCGTCGGCGCCGATATTTTTCTTGGCCTGTCGGGCCCCGGCGTATTGAACGCCGAGATGGTCAAGAGCATGGCGCCGCAACCCCTGATCCTGGCGCTGGCCAATCCCACGCCCGAGATCCTGCCCGAAGTCGCGCGCGCCGCGCGGCCTGATGCCTTGATTGCCACCGGCCGTTCGGACTATCCGAACCAGGTCAACAACGTGCTGTGTTTTCCCTATCTATTTCGCGGCGCGCTCGATGTCGGCGCCACCACCATCACCGAGGAAATGAAGCTCGCCTGCGTGCATGCGCTGGCGCGACTCACGCGCCAGGAAGCGTCCGAAGTGGTGGTCGCGGCCTATGGTGGCGATGGCATGAGCTTTGGTCCGGACTATCTCATTCCCAAGCCTTTCGACCCGCGCCTCATCACCGAACTCGCGCCGGCGGTGGCGCAGGCCGCCATGCAGAGCGGCGTGGCGACGCGGCCGCTCGCGAGTTTGAAGGACTATCGCGATCAGCTCAGCAAGTTCGTGTTCCAGTCGGTGCTGTTGATGAAGCCTTTGTTCGAGCGCGCGCGCCAGGACAAGAAGCGCATCGCCTATGCCGACGGTGAAGCGGGCACCGTGTTGCGCGCGGTGCAATCGGTGGTCGATGACGGCATCGCCCGGCCGGTGCTGGTCGGGCGCCCACAGGTGATAGCCAAGCGGATTGCCGATCTTGGTTTGCGCATGCAGGCCGAGCGCGACTTCGAGGTGGTGAATCCGGAATCGGACGAGCGCTATCGCGAATACGTCGACGAATACCACGCGGTCATGAAGCGCCGCGGTGTGACCTTGCAGGACGCGCGTGATGTATTACGCAGCAACACCACCGTCATTGCCGCTCTCTTGGTGCGCAAGGGGGCGGCCGACGCCATGCTGTGTGGTCTCGCCGGTGAATATCACGAACATCTGCGCCACGTGCGCGACTTGCTCGGCACCCGCGCCGGCGTCAACGACATGGCGGCCATGAACGTGCTGGTGCTGCGCAAGGGCACGCTGTTCCTGTGCGACACCTATGTGCATGCCGAGCCCAGCGCCGCGCAGATTGCCGAGAGCACCATCCTCGCCGCCGAACAGGTGCGACGCTTCGGCCTGCCGCCCAAGATTGCACTGTTGTCCCATTCCAATTTCGGCACGCGCGACACCGACAGTGCGCTGCGCATGCGTGAAGCGCTGGCGCTCATCCATGCGCAGGCGCCGGAGCTCGAAGTCGACGGCGAAATGCAGGCCGACGCGGCGCTGGTGCCGAACATTCGCCACAAGGCGTTGGCGGACTCCACGCTGGATGGACAGGCCAATCTGCTCATGATGCCGAGCATGGACGCCGCCAACATTGCGCTCAATCTCTTGACGGTGATGGGCGAGGGCGTATCGGTCGGCCCGATACTGCTCGGCTGTCGCTACCCGGCGCACATCCTCACGCCATCGGCGACGGTCAGGCGTGTGCAGAACATGAGTGCGTTGGCGGTGGTCGACGCGCAGTTGATGGCACCGCGCGGCTGATAGGCCCGCTCCACTATTGTGGGTCAGACTGAAGTCATGACCTGCATGAGAGCGGGCATTTTTTCGATCTGGGGGAGACAGCAATGGATAGCAAGCACAACGTCGCCGGCATGCGCTGGTTGTGGAATGTGCTCAGCCTCAAGAGTCGCTTTGGTTTCAACTCGCATCTCGAGCGTGGCCATCGCTGGGACCCGGCGGAGTTCCACCTGACCGGAGTGCGTTTCGTCGAACGGATGATCGAACGCTTCGATGAGTATGGTCGAGTCGAAGCGAGTCGCGCGCAGCTGCTCGAAATCGGTTGTGGGGTCGGGCGCTTCATGCGTCCGCTGGCCTGTCGCTTCAAACACGTCACCGGCATCGATATCTCGCGCGTGATGCTGTCGCGGGCACGGCGCTATTGCGCGGGCCTGCCCAATATCACCACCGTGCTCAACGACGGCGCATCCATTCCGCTACCCGACAACAGCGTCGACTATTGCGTATCTGCCGGTGTGTTTCAGCACATCACCGATGGCGCCGTGGTTGTCAATTACATCCGCGAGGCCCTGCGCGTGCTGGCGCCCGGCGGCTTGTTCCTGTTTCAGTTCGAAGGCAATCGAACCGCGGCTATCGGCCATAACCAGACCGGTGCGCGTATCAGCGCCATGCTGCTCGACACCGGCCTTGTGGGCACGGCCTATCGCATTCGCGAGATCTCACTCGATCCCAAGGATGCCATCCGTTGCGTGGTGATAGTGCTGGAGAAGCCGCTGACCGGCAGCGAGGTCGCAGCGGCGGAACGCTCCTTCAGTACATGGCCGATGAGCGAGAGGCGCTGGCTGAGCGGCGTGTACGACGATGTGCAGACGCGTACGCAGATGCACGCGCGTCAGGCGCAGGCGCCGATGAAGCTGACTTTCTACGAAGACTGAGTGCTCGCGCGGCGGCGGTCAGTGCGCGGCTTTGGCGACGTTGTCGCTGCCGTGCACGCTCAGAAAACCCGTCAGCAACTCATCGACCACACCGTAAATTTTGCGCAGGTCGCTGGGGTTGCTGATGCCGCTCTGGCCGTTCTGCCACACGTTCTGCGATACGAAGCCGCCTTCCGCTGACAGTGGGATCTTGCGCCGCGCCTGCAGTGCAACGGCGTAGGAGTAGTAGCCGTAGCTGCTTTCGACCGCTGTCAGCTTCACACGCAGTTGCCCGACACTGGCATCGCTTTGCGCGCGGCTGTCATCGGCGGTTTCGAGACCGGCGGCCGACAGACGTTCTTCCACATGTCGGCGTAGCTCTGCGGCGCTCAAACCGTAGCGCTCGAAATCGGCATTCACGCCATCCACCGCGACATTCACGCGCTGCATGCCGCGCAGGGCATTGGCGGCGAATTCTTCAGCGTGGAGCGGAAAGGCCGCCAGGCCGCACATCGCCATGAGCAGCAGCAGCGCCGGGCGAAGCCCTGAAGTGGTAGGCAGGAACATCGTGAAACTCCTTCAGAACAAGCGCGGCTGGGCGGTCGCGCGCGACCACATGAACGCTACGTAGGTGATGATGATGGCGCTGAAGCAGATCAGCGACCATTCGGCGATCGACAGCGACAGGAAGGTCCAGTCGACCGCCGCGCATTCACCGGTGCCGCGCAGGGCCTGCTTGATGACTTGCGCGAGCGGAAACTGTTCCAGCATGTATTCGAGACCGGGGCCGCAGGCCGGCACCTGATCTTCCGGCAGGTGTTGCAGCCAGGTCTGGCGCCCGGCGATGCCGGCGCCGATGCCCGCCGCGATCACGGTCAGTACGCCGTAGCCGTACACGCCGCCGCGGCGTGGGCCGTGCACGGCGGCGAGCAGAGTGATGATGACGATGGCCGCGTAACACAGGCGCTGGAAGATGCACATCGGGCAGGGCTCGAGATGCTCCACGAACTGCAGGTAGTAGCCGAAGCCCAGCAAGGCAGCGCAGCCCACGGCCGTCAGTGCAAACAGAAAACGCGGATTCAGATTCGACACAACACACCCCGGATTAAGGCTCGCCCGTATTGTAGCCCGCAACGCTGTGCGCCAAAGCAGTCCGCATCTCGTCGAGATGGGCGACGATGCGCTGTTCGAGCCAATAGCGGGCGACGCCCGGCAGCGGGCCAGTGATGAAGCCGACATGCCCGCCATGGGCTGCCAGTTCGAGACTGACCTGCGGTCCAAGTTCCGCCGCCGTGGGGATGGCATGGGCCGGTACGAAGGGATCGTCTTCTGCATGCACGATGAGGGTCGGGATACGGATGCCCGCCAGCAACGGTCGACAGCTGGCGCGCGCGTAGTAGTCGTGCACATCGCGAAAGCCATGCAGTGGCGCGGTGATGGCGTCGTCGAAGCGCCAGAAGGTGTCGAGCGCGCCGAGCTCGGAGATGCCGAGCGGATTGTCGCCCGTGCCGAACTTGGCCGCGAAGCGCGCTTTCAAACTGCGCAGCAGATGCCATTGATATAAACGCGAGCCGCCCTGCGTGAGGCGCTCGGCGCAGGCCGCGAGATCGAAGGGCACCGACACCGCCACCGCGGTTTTGAATGGCGCATGGGCGCCGCATTCCCCCAGCCATTTCAACAGCACGTTGCCGCCCAGCGAATAGCCGATGGCGGCATAGGGTGGCTGGCCATGACGGGCGGTGAGGTGCGCGACGACGCTGGCGGCATCGCCGGTATCTCCCGAGTGATAGCTGCGCGGCAGACGATTGGGCTGGCCGCTGCAGCCGCGAAAATGCATCAGCACGCCGCGGTAGCCCGCCGCGCTGAGCGCCGCGAGCATGGCGCGCGCATAGGATGAACGATGACTGCCTTCCAGACCGTGCAGCAACAGCACCAGCGGGCCGCCGTGGTCAGGCGTCCAGGTGAGGTCGAGGAAATCACCGTCGGCGAGTTCCAGTCGTTCATGACTGAGCGGTGGCGCTTTGAGCGGGCGGCACAGTGACGCCCACAGCGTCGGCAGATGAGGCCCCGGCAACCAGCGCGCGGGCACATAGCCGCGCGCCGGCACGACGCGGCCATGCGCCGTGTCAGGCACCGGGCGCGGGGTAGGGCAGGGGCAAGGGTTCGATGAGTGCGTGGGGCGCGTCCGCGAGGCGCAAGGGGCCGCTGTCGACATCGACCACCGCGAGTACTTCGCTGTGGGCGTCATCGCGCACCGCACTCATGATCACCGTCGCATGCGGCGCGCCGTCAGCGCCGACGAGGCGTGTGCCAGGCGGCGGCGCGGTCGCGTTATCGAGCGCAAGACGTTGCACGCGGCGTTTGACCGAGCCGCGGAATTTCACGCGCGCGACGATCTCCTGGCCTGGATAGCAACCCTTGTTGAAGCTCACGCCATCGCGAACATCGAGATTCAATTCCTGCGGCAGGAATTCGTCGCTGAGCGTGGCCGCCAGCGTGATGTCGCCACGGGCAATATCCGCCAGGCCTGCGCCGCTCGCGCTCTGCGCCGGCAGTGGCAGGGCATCCCACACGGTTGCAAGCAGCGCGCGTGGCGCGAGCAGCCAGTGCCGCTCGCCATCGCGCGCCGTCAGCCGTTCATCGTCGGCGGGCAAGGAATCAATGAGCATCTGCGCGGCGCCATCGAGCACCAGCACGCCGTGGCTGGCGCTCAAGTCCTCGACGACGACCTTGGCGCGCAGCACGAACATGCGCAGACGTTTACAGAAGGCCGCGGCCTGTTCGACGGGCAGCAGCGCGAAGAAGTCCTGTTCGCCACGGCGCAGCAGGCGCGGCATGAACAACACGCGGCCCTTGGGGCTCAACCACGCCGTCACGAGCGTACCGCCGACGATGAGCGCGCGCAGATCGGCGCTCAGTTGCCCGTGCAGGAAATCGCGCGCTTCATCGCCGCTGATGCGCACGACCGCCAGCTCCCTGCGCGCCGCTTTGCACGGCGCCATCAGCGGCGCGCCTGGTGCATCGGCAATGGTGTCATCGACAAAGGGATTGCTGGATATCATGTGCGTGTGCCGCTGCGTCCCGGTGGCGCCTCGCGCACGATGGTCGCGACCAGCGCGGCGAGTTCGGTGTCGTCGGAAGTCTCGCGGCCGGTGAACCAGGCGTAGAGGTCCATGTCGTTGGCGGCGAGCAGTCGTTCGAAGATTTCGAGGGGCTGGCCGGCGAGAGTGTCGCCATGGCGGTCGAGATGACCGGCCAGCAGAAGATCCAGTTCCCGCATGCCGCGCCGGCAACGCCAGCGCAGCTTGCTCTTATGGGCGAGATCCACCGCGCCGCTTACAGCGTGCGCTGCACCATCATCTTCTTGATCTCCGAGATGGCCTTGGCCGGGTTCAAACCCTTGGGACAGGTCTTCGCGCAGTTCATGATGGTGTGGCAACGATAGAGACGGAACGGATCCTCGAGTTCATCGAGGCGTTCACCGGTGGCTTCGTCGCGGCTGTCGACCAGCCAGCGATAGGCCTGCAGCAGCACGGCCGGGCCGAGGTAGCGTTCGCCGTTCCACCAGTAGCTCGGGCAACTGGTCGAGCAGCACGCGCACAGGATGCATTCGTAGAGGCCGTCGATCTTCTCGCGATCCTCGACCGACTGCAGGCGCTCCTTGTCCGGCGGCGCGGGTGACTTGGTCTGCAGCCACGGCTTGATGGACGCGTACTGCGCGTAGAAGTGGCTCAAGTCGGGCACCAGATCCTTCAGCACCGGCATGTGCGGCAAGGGATAGATCTTGACCGTGCCATTCACCGAGGTGGTGGCCTTGGTGCAGGCCAGGGTGTTGGTGCCGTCGATGTTCATCGCGCACGAACCGCAGATGCCTTCGCGGCAGGAGCGGCGGAAGGTCAGGGTCGGGTCGATTTCATTCTTGATGTAGAGAATCGCGTCCAGCACCATCGGCCCGCACTTGTCGAGGTCGATGACGTAGGTGTCGGTGCGCGGGTTCTCGCCGCTGTCCGGATCCCAACGGTAGATCTGGAAGGTCTTGGCGCGCTTGGCGCCGCTGACTTGACCGTAGGTCTTGCCCTCGGTGATACGGGAATTGGCGGGCAGCTTGAACTCAGCCATGACGGTATCCGTGCTCAGTAAGTACGTTTCTTCGGCGGCACCACGTCAACCTCGTCGGTCAGCGTGTACATGTGCACCGGGCGGTAATCGAACACCACTTCGCCCGTGTCGGTCAGCGAAGTCAGGGTGTGCTTGTGCCAGTTCTCGTCATCTCTCTCGGGATAGTCCTCGCGCGCATGGGCGCCGCGGCTCTCCTTGCGATTGGCGGCGGCGGCGATCGACACCATCGCGCAGCCGAGCAGGTTTTCCAATTCGAGGGTTTCGACCAGATCGGTGTTCCACTTCATCGAGCGGTCCGACACCTTCACATGCTTGAAGCCTTCGAAAGTTTCCTTGAGCTTGACGATGCCTTCTTCCAGCACATCGCCGGTGCGGAACACCGCCGCGTAGTTCTGCATGGTGCGCTGCATGTCGAGACGCAGCTTGGCGGTCGACTCACTGCCGTTGGCGTGGCGCAGCGCATCGAAGTGCGAGAGCAGGCCGTCGACCGCGCCCTTGGCCAGCGGCGCGTGGTTCATGCCAGGCTTGATGGTGGCGGCGCAGCGCTTGGCGGCGGCGCGACCGAAAACCACGAGATCGAGCAGCGAGTTGGAGCCCAGGCGGTTGGCGCCATGCACCGACACGCAGGCCGCTTCGCCGATGGACATGAGTCCCGGGATCACGGAATCGGGATTGCCGTCCTTGATGTTGACCACTTCGCCATGGATGTTGGTCGGGATGCCACCCATGTTGTAGTGCACGGTCGGCAGCACCGGAATCGGTTCGCGCGTGACATCGACGCCAGCGAAGATCTCGGCCGATTCGGCGATGCCGGGCAGGCGCGAATTGATGACGTCGGCGCCGAGATGTTCGAGATGCAGATGGATGTGATCGGCGTCCGCGCCGACACCGCGGCCTTCGCGGATCTCGATGGTCATGGAGCGTGAGACCACGTCGCGGGAGGCCAGGTCCTTGGCGTTCGGCGCGTAGCGTTCCATGAAGCGCTCACCCTTGGAGTTAGTGAGATAACCGCCTTCGCCGCGCACGCCTTCGGTGATGAGGCAGCCGGCGCCGTAGATGCCGGTAGGATGGAACTGGGTGAATTCCATGTCCTGCAGCGGCAGGCCCGCGCGCAGCACCATGCCGTTGCCGTCACCGGTGCAGGTGTGGGCGGAGGTGCAGGAGAAATAGCTGCGGCCGTAGCCGCCAGTCGCGAGCACCACCTGGTGGGCGCGGAACAGATGCAGGCTGCCGTCGGCGAGATCCCAGGCCAGCACGCCGCGGCACACGCCTTCGGCGTCCATCACGAGATCAATCGCGAAGTACTCGATGAGGAACTCAGCCTTGTGCTTCAGGGACTGCTGGTAGAGCGTGTGCAGGATGGCGTGACCGGTGCGATCCGCCGCCGCGCAGGTGCGCTGCGCAATGCCTTCGCCGAAGTTGGTGGTCATGCCGCCAAACGGGCGCTGATAAATCTTGCCGGCTTCGGTGCGCGAGAACGGCACGCCGTAGTGTTCGAGTTCGATGACGGCCGGGATCGCCTCGCGGCACATGTATTCAATCGCATCCTGGTCGCCGAGCCAGTCGGAGCCCTTGATGGTGTCGTACATGTGCCAGCGCCAGTCGTCCGGGCCCATGTTGCCCAGCGCCGCGCTCATGCCGCCCTGCGCCGCCACGGTGTGGCTGCGGGTCGGAAAGACTTTCGTGAGGCAGGCGGTGGCGAGACCGGCTTCCGCCATGCCGAAAGTGGCGCGCAGGCCCGCGCCGCCGGCGCCGACCACGACCACGTCGTATTTGTGTTCGGTAATTGGGTATGCAGCAGGCATGGGGTGTTCCGTCAGGTCATTCCGAAAGAGATCTTGAGCACCGAGACGATGCCGAGCAGCGCACCAAAGGCACAGCCAAGTTTCATCGTGATCAGCAGCGCAACCTTGGCCACATCCGAGTGGAAGTAATCTTCAATCACGACCTGCAGGCCGAGTTTGGCGTGATAGAACATCGCAGCGATGAGACTCACCAGTAATACGGTCACGAACGGCGAGCGGATCCAGTTGGTGAGATCGACCACGTCATCGTGCATGTGGGTCAAAAGGGCGGTGACGAACCACAGGCTGAGCGGCAGTATGGCAATCGCCGTCAGGCGTTGATGCAACCAGTGATGGGCGCCGGAGCGGGCCGAGCCCAGACCCAGTACGCGGGACAGATCGCTTTGCAGTTTCATGCCGCGGCTCCTTGTGCGATGACGCAGGCCCAGGTGAGGACGGTCATGGTGACCGCCGCGCCGATGGCGATGTAGCCGGTCTTGTAGGCGGTGGTCAGGTCGAAGCCCCAGCCGGTGTCCCACAGCAGGTGTCGCACACCGTTGCACAGGTGGTAATAGAACGCGAAGGTCCAGCCGACCAGCAGCAGTTGCATGGGCAGTGAGCCGATGCAGCGCTGCGCCGCTTCGTAGCTCTCCATGCCCTGCGCCGCGGCGACCAGCCAGTAGAGCAGCACCAGGGTGCCGACCGACAGCGCGATGCCGGTGATGCGATGCATGATCGACATGCCCGAGGTCAGCTGCGGGCGATAGATTTGCAAGTGCGGTGATAGCGGGTTTCCGGCCATGGCTCTTTTCACTTTGCTGGTTAGCGGCGGTGGTCGACGCGCCAGGGCGTCGATCAATTACTCAAAAATCAACGCATCTTCCCTTGCGTTCCCAATCACCGTAGCGGGTGGGTTCCAGACCGGCAGGACCGCCGTATTCACGCGGCCGTTCGCTGACCGGCGGTGTGGCGGGCTCCTTGTCGCTCGGTTGCGCAACGGGTGGCGCGGCCGGCGGAGTGGTGGCGTCGTCAGTGACCATGATGCCTGGTGTTCTATTGAGTGGAATGCCCTCGGCGGAGCCGCCCTAGTATCTTTTCATGACCGCCTAATTTCAAGCTGAGGCAGGTCGCCTTATGCTTATGGGCAGGATGAATGGATTCGATGGACCGTTGGCGCTGGACCTGCGCCCCTCGTATTGGCTGCGCCATGCGCTGCTGGGCGTGCATGCCTTGGTGTGCGGCGCGCTGCTGCTCGCTTATCCGTCGAGTTTGCCGCGCAATCTGCTGATCCTGGCGGTCGTTGCGCATCTTCCCTGGAGTCTCAACGCGGCGCGCGCGCGGAGTATCGTGCGTATCGAACTCGATGCCGGCCAACACTGGCGTGTCCTGTTTTGCGACGGTCGTTGGCTCGACGCGCGGCTGACAGCGGCGCCATGGCTGTCGCCGCACTTCACCACCCTGGTGCTGGCCTGTGCCGACGGCGTGCGGCGCCAGCTGGTGTTGCTGCCCGACATGGTCGATGACGACGCGTTTCGTCGCCTGCGGGTGCGCGTGCGTCGCATGTCGTCGTGCGCCGCCGACTGAGGCGCGCTGCTCAGCCCCAGCGGGCAATCCGCCATGCCAGCCACAGCTTGCGCACCGGCAGCATTTCGATGCGCCGCTCGAGCACGCGGCAGGCATCGGCCTCGGTGAGCGCGAGCGCTTCACCGGCACAGGCCGCGAGCGTCACCAGCAGGCGTTGTTGGCGTCGCACCGCGCGCGGCAGCGCCGCGCATCGCGCCGAGAGCTCGCTTCGCAGCTGCGCGGCGTGAGGCATCAATACCGCCGCCAGCGGTCGCGAGTCGCTCGCCGTGCGCACGCTGTCGGCGCTGAGGCCAGCGGCGCGTAATGCACTTTCAGGCAGCAGCAAGGGCAGCGCGCGGCGCTGCTGGCGCAGGCCGCGCAGCGCATAGGTGAGTTCGAGCAGCGCACCGATGTCGATGAGCGCCTGGCGCTGCTCGGCGTTGAGCGGCGCACTGGCGTCGATGTAGTAGTCGAAGACCCCGCCCTGTTGCTGCACGAGCCACTGCACGAGGGCGGCCTGATCGCCCAGTGTGGCAACGTTGAGTCCGCGGATGGTGGCGTCGAGCAGGGCCTCCAGCACGGCGAGTAATGTCGGCTTGGTGTCGAGCAGCGGCAGCAGCGCGTGCGCCAGCGGATGACGCGCATGGCCGGCGGCCAGTTGCTGCAACTCGGTCTGCCACCAGGTGAGTTTGAGATGCGCCACGCCGCGATCGGAGCAACTGCCGGGAATGTCGGTGATGGCGCGCCGCAGCGCTTCGAACACCCGCAGCGCGCGGCGCCGCGGCGGTGCCATGTAAAGACTCGCGTAGTAGAAATCGTCGGGCGGCGCGACCGCGCGTTCGTCGCGCGGTGCATGTTCGTCGCGGCTCAAATCCACGCCAGCAGATCCCGTGCGCAGGCAATGCTGCCGTCGCTGCCCCATAGCTCGGGCCGATCATCGGCGCCGAGATAGCCGTACAGCGCGACCAGCGCGCTCATGCCGGCGGCGCGTGCCGCTTCGATGTCACGCTCGGCATCGCCGACGTACAGACACTCGTGCGCGGCAAGCCGCAGTTCGCGCGCGCCAGCCAAAAGGGGATCGGGAAAGGGTTTGGCGCGCGCCGTGGTATCGCCGGAGATCACGCAGGCAGCGCGTCGGTCGAGCCCCAGTGTGGCCAGCAGCGGCGTGGTCAACCAGCCTGGTTTGTTGGTGACGACGCCCCATGCCATGCCGCGCGCTTCGAGCGTGGCCAGCACCTCGGCCATGCCCTCGAACAGCACCGTGCCCTGTCCGAGCACAGCCGCGTACAGCTCGAGAAAACGTACCCGTCGACGTTCGAATTCCGCCTCGGCGGCATCACCACCAAAGCCGAGCCTGACCATGGCCGGGCTGCCGTGGGAGACATGGGCGCGAATCGCCGCGGCTGGCAAGACTGGCAGCCCTTCCTCTTCGCGCTGGGCATTCAAGGCGATGACGAAATCCGGTGCGGTGTCGAGCAGCGTGCCGTCGAGATCGAACAGCACCGCGCGGGGCGCGCTTCGCGTAGTCACGCTCAAGCCGCGGGCCGCGCAAAGGTGGCGAGATAGTTGATCGTCGGATGCGCAGTCAGCCGCGCGTGATGCGTCCACGGGGTGTAATCCATACCGCGAATGTCGCGTGTGTCGAGGCCGGCGGCGCGCGCCATGGCGGCCAACTCCGAAGGGCGGATGAACTGCATGTAGTCATGGGTGCCGCGCGGCACCAGGCGCAGCACGTATTCGGCCATCACCACGCCCAAGGCATAAGACGTCGCGTTGCGGTTCAAGGTCGACATCACCAGCACACCGCCAGGC
Source organism: Gammaproteobacteria bacterium (assembly GCA_020849475.1). Taxonomy (GTDB): domain Bacteria; phylum Pseudomonadota; class Gammaproteobacteria; genus JADJYF01. The sequence continues at coordinate 16,320 of JADLGE010000069.1, read as the reverse complement.
TTCAACAACTGTGCGCAGGCCGCGATCAGTGACTGCGCATCGGGCACGTGTTCTATGAGTTCGAGGCAGGTGACGACATCGAAATGCGCGCCCTTGTCGTGGGCGAGCTGTTCGGCGGTGAGCGCTTCGTAATGCACCGGCAGGCCTTGCGTGAGCGCGTGGTGGCGCGCCACCTCGATGAGCTCCGACGACGCATCGATGGCCGTCACATGGGCGCCACCGCGCGCCAGGGCCTCGCTGAAAATGCCGCCGCCACAGCCGATGTCGGCGACCCTCGCGCCCTGCAAGCTCACCTGCGCGGCGACGTAATCGTAACGACAGGGATTGATGTCATGCAGGGTGCGACACGGACCGTGCGCGTCCCACCAGTGGGCGGCGAGGGCGGAGAACTTGTCGCGTTCGTCGGGATTGAGATTGGTCGTCATAGTGCATTGTTAGGTGCGAATTCATGCGCACAGGCCCGAATGTCAGACTGACGTCTGCCCCACTAGCAGCGTGTCCCTTCTGTGGTGCAGACGTCAGGAAGCTCTGACTAAGCGTAGCGAGAGGGCACGCGACGGCGTGCCCGAGCAGCTTCGTCGCTTAATTGGAGCTTCCTGAATTCCGCCCCACAAACAGCGTGTTCTTCCTGTGGGTCAGACTTCAGTCTGACATTCAATCCTGCTTCGAGCCACGGCGACATGGCCGAGCGGTGGACTCGATGCTGCGTGTCGCCACGACACGCGCAAACTACTCGACCATCCGCACCACGCGAAAGCCTGTGTACTGATCGCCATTGCCGTCCAGCGGCACACGTGCCGCGCTGCGCAGCGCGGCGGCGCGGTCGGCGTACGAGCCACCGCGCACTACGTGGCGTCCGTCGTCGCCGTTCTGTGCGCTGCCGTCGGCGCCGGCATTGTCGTAGTTCGCGCGCCAGCCGTCGGCCACCCATTCGCGCACGTTGCCGAGCATGTGATAAAGCTTGAACTCGTTACGATTGACGCTGCGGTCACCAGCCGGCAGTGGCGTGCTGACACTCGCCTTGAAACTGTAGCGGGCGTGGGTCGGCAGCAGCTCATTGCCGAAAGGATAGGGCGTGGTGCTGCCGGCGCGCGCCGCGTATTCCCATTGCGCTTCGCTCGGCAGGCGATAGTCGGCGCCGGTGGTTTCGCTCAGCCATTGCACGTAGGCATGGGCGGCGGCCCACGACACGTTCACTACCGGCAGGCTCGCATCACTCCACGGCTGCGCCGGGCAGGTGGTGTGGGTGGCTTTGCAGAACTTGGCGAACTCCGCGGCGCTCACCTCGAAAAGACCGATGGCGAAAGAACGGCTCAAGGTCACGCCGTGACGCGGCTGTTCGGCGGCGGCCTCACCGCCCATTTCAAACTGGCCGGCGGGCAACACCACCAGCGCTGGACCTTTGCCGAAGTTGGCCAGTGTGTCCTGGCAATAGGGTTTGCGGGTCTTGGCGAGGCTTGCCGTGCAGGCGCCGCGCGCGCTCTTGGTGGCCGCGGGTTGGCTGGCGGCGACGGGCACGCTGTCGGGCGCTGTGCTGGCCGCCGGCGTCGCGGGCTTCTGTGCCGGCGCGGGTGGCGCGTCCACAGCGCTGGGCGTGACGGGCGATGGTGGCGGGGCGGCGCTGGCCGGCGCCGCGGCTTCGACTGGCGCTGGCGCGTCGGCCGGCGGCGCTGGCGTGGACGATGGGGCTGCGGCGGTGGCTTGCTGCGCGGCTGCGGCCGCGGCGACGCGTTGATGCGCGAAGTCGGCGCTGGCCTGGCGCCACGCCTGGCGCGCGCGACGCAGGCGCGTGTCCTCGGCGCCGAGATGTTCCATGAGGTCCAGCAACTGCTGCTGCGTGGCGAGCGCTTCCTCGGCGTCGCCCAGGGTGATGAGGGCGTTTTCGGCCTGGATCTGTTCGAGCGCCTTGTCGGTCAGACGCCGCAGGCTGGCTGAATCGCGCAAGGACGCATGTGTCGCATCATCCAGCCGATCCCAGCGGGCGCCGAGCGCCAGCAACTGTGGGCCGTCCCATTGGTTGGCAGCGAGGAATTCGCTCAGCGGATCGACCGTCGTAGACGCGGCGCTGGCGGCTGCGGGTGCCGGCGCCGCGGGTTCGGCGTGCTGCGACCAGTACCAGGCCGCCGCGCCGCCGGCCGCGAGCAGGACCAGCGCGACGAACAAGGGCGTGCGATTTTTGCGCGGCACAGGCGGCGCGCGCGTCGACGGCAGCGGCGCCAGGATCTCCTGCGTGGTGTCGCCCTCGTCATCGTCGTAGGGAAACACCGTGCGCTGATCGGGCTCTGGCGCCTGAAACGCTTCGACCGCGATTTGTCCGGCTTCGATACGGCTCAGCAACTCATGGCGCCGGCGTCGGTAGGTTTCGCGATCGAGCGCGCCCGCTGCGTAGGCGCGCGATAAATCGCGCAGAGTCGTGCCGTGCATGCGGGCGGCGCGCCGTCAGGAGCCCAAGTCCAGCACCACGCGGAAACCCGTCGCCTTGTCGGCATTGCCGTCATGGGGTTTCTCGAGCGCGATGTCGCACTTGCTGAACATGTCTTCGAAGGCGCCGCCGCGCGCTTCGACGGTGCCGCCATCGACCACCCATTCCTGGGCGTTGCCGACGTAGTTGTACAGACCCCAGCCGTTGGCCTTGCCGGTGTTGACGCCCATCGTGCCCTGGCCTTTCAACAACTGGCCGGCCTGTTCGACGCGACAGTTGTAATCCTTCTTCGGCTGATCGCCGCCGGCATTGGCGGCATAGGTCCATTCCTGGTTGGTCGGCAGTCGGAATTTCTGTCCGGTGCGTTCCGACAACCACTTCACGTATTCCTGCGCCTGCGCGAGGCTGATACCGGTGACCGGCAGGACCGCATCCTGACCCGGCAGCGGCTGGCATTTGCCGCTCATCTTGCAGTAGCGATTGAAGTCCGCGACGCTCACTTCGAATTTGCCGACCGCGAACGGTTTGGCGATGCCGTCACCGGCCGGCACCACCACCATGTAGGGACCGGGTTCGCGCGCCGCCACGAAATAGAAACAGGTGCCGGCCTTGCGCTTGCCATGGCCGGCCAGTTTCGACTCGCAGGGGTTGGTCGGTGGCGGCGGCGGTTCCAGCGGTGCGACGCCGCCGGCGAGTTTCGCCAGTTCCTGATCGAGCTTGAGCTTGCGTTGCTTGAGCGCGGCATTGTCCGCCCACACCGCGAACGCGTTGTCGAGTTCGCCGCGCGCCGCGACCAGCACGCTCGAGGCCTTGTCCTTGCTCGCATCGTCGCGATCGGCCTGCCACTGCGCGACGCCGGCCTTGCCCTCGTTGAAGCGCGCATCGAACTTGCCGACGATTTCCTTGACCTGTTTGACGCGCGCATTGAATGCGCCCTTCAAGACCACGATCTCGGGATTCTCGGCTTCTTCCCGGGTCGCTTTGAGCAGCAGATCTTTGGCCACCGACAGCATGGCCTTGTCGAGCGCCTTCTTGATGTCCGGCGCGTACTTCGAGGTCGGCGCAGCGAGTTTGACCGGTTCGATCGACGCTATCGGTTGGTTGCCGGGGAACAGGTCCTTGGCCTGCTTGATGACATCGTTGGCGCCCAAGCCTGCGCTCTTCTTGAGCGCCTCGATGCGGGTCGCGATGTTCTGTGCCCAGCCGCTTTCGGCCTTGCTGAATTCACCCGGATCGAGAATCTGCACTTCCGACACCTTGGCGAGCGCTTCGCCGATGTCGAAGTCGGGCCGTTTGAGCATCCTGGCCAGTTCCTGCTTGTTGCCCTCGACGGTGTAATCGCGCACCGCGAGCTTGCAGTCCTGGCGCTGCGGTTGCAGGTCGGCGCAAGCCTTGGCGAAACGCAAGGCCGCAGCGTAATCATTCTTCGGCACCTGCTGCGTGGCGAGCTTCAAGTAAGCGCTGGCCAGCAGGCGCGGCGCATCTTCGTTCACGTAGGGGTCGGGCGTCTTCTCGGTTTCCTTGCGCAGCGCGTCGAGGGTCTTGGCGGCATTGGCAACGTCATTGGCCTTGGCCTGCGACTCGAAAGTCTGTTTCAAGCCATCGATGCGCGCGAGGCGCGCCTGCTCTTGCTGCTCCTGTTCGAAGGCGCTGGTCGCTTCTTTCAAGGCATCCCGTTCTTCGGCAAGACCCGGCGCGTCGGGCGCGTAGCGCGCGGCATCGGCGACCAGGTTGCTGCCTTCCGCGAGACGTTCCTGCAGGCGCATCTGGCCGGCGCGCTCGACGAGCTTGGCGGCAATCTTGGTGCCGACATCCTTGATCCAGGGATCATTCGGATCGCCGAAAGCGGCGATGTCGCCCATGTGCTTGCGCACGCTCGCACGCCACGCGCGATCGGCTTCGCTTTCACCCAGCAGTTTTTCGATGGCGGCCTTGGCGTCGGCCACCTGCTGCTTCTCGACCTCGGCCATGGCCTGCTTGCGCTTGCTTTCGAGGCTGTCGAGCTTGGTCAGCAGCGTTGCTGCCTGCGGCAGGTCGACCAGCGCGTTCTGGGTCAAGGCCACCGCCTCATCCCAGCGACCGGCGCCGGCCCATTGCTCGGCGGTCTTGTCGACGACGGTCGCGAGCTGGTTCGCAGCTTCGACGCTGCGTGCATCGTCGGGGCCATCGGCGCGCAGCGCATCGAGCGCGGCATAGGCTTGCTCGAAGCCCTGTGCATCCTTGCCGAGGCCTGTCAGCAACTTGCTGAAAGCCGGCAGTGCGGCGTCGAAGCGTCCGTGGCGCTTGGCCAGTGCATCGGCGCGCGCGGCGTCATCGACATTGCGCAAGTCATCGGCCAGCGTTGCTTCGGCGTCGAGCAAAGGCGCGACCCGCGCTCCGGGCTGATAGGCACGCGCGGCGCCGAGGGCGCTGGCGGCGGCGTCGAGCTGGCCCTTGTCGCGCAGGCTGCGCGCCTCGTTCAAACGCGCCAGTGCCAGCTGATCGCGGGCCTGGGCGGTGGTCGCATGACGCGCGGCGATGTCATGCAACTGCTTGAGCTGATCGTCGCCATCGGGACTGAGCTTGTGGGCGGCAACCGCCTGGGTGATGCCATCGCGCAAGGTGGTCAACTGGGCGTTGAATTCACTGGCGAGCGTACCGATGCGGTCATTGAGCTCGCGCATGCCGAGCACCCGCAGCATGCCGCTGTAGTCGCCGAGCATGAGGTCGCTGGCGTTCCAGTTGCGCGAACTTTCCAGCTGCGCGAGATCGCGCGTCGCGCGCGGTTCGATGTCCTTGCGCAGCTTGTCCAGCAATTCGTTGCCCGGATCGAGACGCGCGAGATCCACCACTTCGCCCTGCACGGCAAGATAGGCCGGCAGGCCGCGCTTGCTGTCCAGTGCCTTCTGCACCGCATCGACCGCACTCAAGAGACGCGCGGTGGTTTCGGCGCGTTCGCGCGCGCCGCCAATTTTGTCGGCCAGATCGTTCAGATACTTGTTGTCGAGACCCAGCAACTTGCGACTCTGATCGCTCAAGGACTCGCCATAGTCGAACTGGTTGTCGGCCAGCGCCTTGTTGATGGCGTTGGCGAAGGCGCCGGGCAGACGCCGGTCTTTCAACATCGGATGCCTGGGATCGATTTTCGCAACCACCGCCATCGCGTCGTAAATGTCGTCGCCGTTGTCATTCGGCAGCAGTTCGCCGTTTTCGAGCGCAGTGTTGAACTTGTCGAACTGCTCGGCGAGCACGCGGTTTTCAGCTTCATCTATCTGGTCCTGCAACTGCTTCAAGCTGGAGGAGTCGTGATAGACGCTGTAGCTCTGCGCCTTGTCGAGAATCTTGCGCGCGCCGATGAAATCGTATTTGCCGGCCGCCACGTCGATGTGCGAACGCACGCCGTTTTCGAAGTAGGCGAGGATCGCTTCCTTGGCTTCGGTGAGAATGCGATCGCGCTTGCCGGAATCGAAGTCCTGCGCGTCGACGCCGGCCAGCACCTGTTCGATGTTGGCGGCATTGCCGCTCTTGGCCAGCTCGATGCGCGCGTCGGTGTCGCGCTTGTCGAGCATGTTCATCATCGGCACGACGCCGACCGCCGCCAGCAGCACCGCCGCCGCCGGCACCATGATGAGCGGGTTCTTCCACGGCGAAGTCGCGCCTTCGAATTCGATCAGGAACTGCGCGGTGGTCTGGCTGCGCTTGTCGCGCGTGAAGGCGAGGCCGTGTTCGAGGCCGCGCCACTGTTTGCGCGTCAGGCCCTTGATCGGCTCTGGCGCGAGGCCGCTGTCGCGGGCCTTGTTGGCCGGAATCTTGTTGAACGGATGCTTGCCGGTCAAAAGCTCATAGGCCACGCAGGCCAGCGCGTAGATATCGTCACGCGGATCGGGCTCTTCACCTTCCAGCATCTCGGTGCTGGCATAGGCCGGCGTCAGCGCGCCGAGTTTGCCTGGATCGAAAATCGTCGTTTCGCCTTCCGCCGCGCCGGGGTTCTTGACCGCGCGCGCGATGCCGAAGTCGAGCACTTTCATCTGGCCTTCCTTGGTCAGGAAGCAGTTGCCCGGTTTGAAATCGGAATGGACGATGTTGCGCTCATGGGCATACACCAGCGCCGCGCCCAGGCCCTGCACCATCGGCAGGGCTTCGCTGAACGGCAGGCCGCCCTTGGGGCGCACCACTTTCTTGATGAATTCGTTGAGCGGCTGGCCTTCCAGCAATTCCATGACCAGGAACGCGAGGCCGTCCTCGGTCTGGTCGAAGTCGTAGACCGTGGCGATGTTGGGATGCGCGAGTTTCTGCTGGCGGCTCGCTTCGCGCTGCAGGGCGATGAAGGAATCGGGGTGCTGCTTGAAGTCTTCATTCAGCACTTTCAAGGCGACGCGCGGCTGCTTGTCCTTGGCGCGCACCTTGATGAGATCGCTGCCCAGGAACACCGAGCCCATGCCGCCCACGCCCAGCACTGAATCGAGTTTGAAGCGGCCGCGCAGCACCGCGCCCGGTTCTATCCTGGTCGGCCCGCGCGCCGCGCTCGGGGCCGACCAGTCGCCACCGGTGCCGCCGGTCTGGCTGTCGCCGGTCGGCCACGAGGCCGAGGTTTCGGAGCCGGTGTTGCCGGTCGGATCGAAATCGATGCCGGTGGTGGAGGGCTGGCTCTGGCCGGTGATTTCGCCGCTGGTGATGTCGAGGATTTCGGTGGCGTCGCCGAAAGTCTCGCGCGTACGCGCCACCATTTCGGTGACTTCGTGGCCGCCGAAGCGGGTGCTCTCGTCGCTGCCGAGGCGCGTCGCGTCGTCATCGTGGGCGACTCGCGTGGCATCGTCGTGGGCATTGAGCGGCGCGGCCTCGATGCCGGCCGTCACGCGACTCTTCAACGCCGCGTAGGTGTCGGCGTCGATGATGCCGTCGACCACCGCCTGCTTGAGCTGGTCCATGATCGCGACCACCGCCTGCGGGCGCTTGGCCAGCAGCTTGTCGATGTTTTTCGCGACCGCATCAAAATCGATTTCGCCGCGCGCGAGGCGCTCAAGGGTGGTCTTGAAGTCAGCCATCGCCGCGTTCTCCAGGCACGCACAGGACAGGCAAATCGGACAGTGAATTCATGCGCTCACGTTTCCAGGGCTGGCGGCGCAGGCGACATCGCTGCCGCCATGCCACGCATCAATTTTGGGTGACCTTGACCACACACACGCTGACGTTATCCATGGCGCCTCGCGCCAGCGTCTGATCTATCAGCACGCGCGCCACGGCTTGCGGATCTTCGCCCGCCAGGTGTTGCGCGATCTCTTCGTCCTTGAGGTGCTTGTCCAAGCCGTCGGAACACAACAGAAAGCGGTCACCGTCTTCAAGTTCGAGCAGATCCATTTCCAGCAGCAGACTGTCGGTCACGCCGACGGCGCGCGTCACCATGTTGCCGGACGGGTGGCCGGCAGCCTCGGCGCGCGTCAAAAGGCCCTTGGCGATGAACAGCTCTATCTGGGTGTGATCGGTCGTGACCTGGCGCAGGTGTCCTTTGCGCAGCAGATAGCAGCGACTGTCGCCGGCCCAGATGACCACTGCATGTCGACCATGGGTGAGCAACATCACCACCGTGCTGCCGCTGGTCTGGTTATGGGCGTTAGCGACCGCGAACAGCCGATCATTGACGTCCTGCACCGCGACTTCGACGCTCTCGACGAAATCCGGCAGCGTGCTGCCGGTGTCGAGCTTGGCCAGCGAGTTGACGATGAGTTGACTGGCGAGATCGCCGGCTGAGTGCCCACCCATGCCATCGGCCACCACCCACAGGCCGACGTCGCCGCGATCGAGGATGGAATCCTCGTTGAGTTTGCGCACTTTGCCGACGTCGGTCAGGGCCGACGATTGCCAGCGGAAGCTGTCAGTCATGGCGCTGCGCTCGATACCGCGCGGCGCGCAGGAACGCGAAGGGGAAGGGATGACGGCGGACGCGCACGCTCGGCTCGCGTGCTCACTCGTCGGACTTGAAGTGCACGACTTCCTGGGGGTTTTCGGAGAATGACCGTCCCAGGCTGATCTTGCCGCTGCCGCTCAAGGGCATTTCTTCACGACGCAGGAACGCTTCGGTATCGCCGCTCCACACGTAGGTGCCGTTGGTGCTCTGGTCGATGATGAAGAATTTGCCGCGCCGGAATTCGAGACGCACATGCTGACGCGAGGCCAGCGCTTCGGCGACCGGAATATCGGCGGTCTTGCTGCGCCCGAGCACCACCTGCGGGCGCTCGTCGTTCATCACCACATCGAGATCGTGATAGTGAAGATTGAGGCAGGCGCGCTGCATCGGTTCGGGAATCACGCCGGTCGACATGCGCGTGACGTCGTCCTGTTGCCACAGCACCTCGTAGATGTCCATGGTCTCTTTCTTGCCCTTGACCGGGGCGCGGTCGATGAAGCGTGTGCTGGCCTTCAAGATCGGCGGCAATTCATCGACGGTGGTCTGGGTGGTGATGATCTGCCCACCCTTGGACATCGAGGCCATGCGCGCCGCGACGTTGACGGCATCGCCGAACACGTCGCCGGCATCGAGGATGGTCGGGCCGTGGTGCAGGCCGATACGCACCGCCAGCGACATGCGGCCCTGGTGGGTCTGTACGGTGATTTCGTCTTCTAGCAGCTCGTGCATTTCGCAGGCCGCACTGACCGCCCTTTCGGGGGTGGGGAAGGTGCACATGATTTCATCGCCGATGGTCTTGATGACCGTGCCGCGATGTCTCTCGGTGACGTCCGTCAGCATTTCCAGGCAGCTCGCCACCTTGGCGCGCGCCGGACCATCACCCAGCAGCTCGTAGAGCCGCGTACTGCCGCTGATGTCGGCAAACATGATGGTCAGGTTGGTGGTTTTGGGCGCCATTCGTTGTGGTTGCCGTCGGGCCTTGAATCCTTGTTGAGGGCACGTTTGAGCACCAACCGCGCACGCTTGCGCTGGTTGAGGGTGCGCCGAAGTTTATGTAATAAGCCACTCAGCATCAACAAAATTTCTGTTTCGGGCAAGCACCGTCGCGCGCTTCGCCCGGGTACGATTTGCCGGCTAGAATCCAGCCCCGTTCTGTCACCGTCCGCCTATGGGAGCGAGCGCATTGAAAAACTTGTCGACCCCTGCCGCGCTGTTGCTCGGCGCTTTGTTGGTGCTGGCCGGCGGCCTCGGCCAGCGCTACCTGCTCGGCGCCGCGCCCGGCGCGCCGTCATCGGCGGACGCGCACGGGCCCGCGGCGACGCCGGCGGCGGCCAAGTCCACCGGCGCCGCCCTGGACGGCAAATTGCTCGGCGAGGTGCTGGCCATCATCGACGCGCCGCGGCGCGGCGAAATCCTGAATTCCGCCGACGTCTTCAAGCAGTTCGTGCACCAGGAGGCGCTCAACCAGGCGGTGCTGAAGGCCGCCTACGCCAACAAGGCCGACGACAACCCGCAGATCAGGACCGTCATGGAGCGCGCCGGCCAGCGCGTGCTGGTCGAGTCCTACCTGAACCAGGTGGTGCGCGTGAACCTCGACGCCAAGTTCCCGAGCGACGCCCAGGTGCGCGAGGCGTATGACAAGAACCCCGACACCTTCCGCGTGCCGGAGCGCGTCCATCTGTGGCAGATCTTCATCCCCCTTGAAGCGAACGCCGACGACAAGCAGGTCAAAGCGGCGTGGGCGCGCGCCAACCGTGTGTCCGATGAGCTGCGCAACAACAAGGGTGACTTCGGCGCACTCGCCAGGCAGTACTCGGCGCACGAGGCGAGCCGCGTCAACGACGGCTACATGGGCTTGCTGAAATCCTCCGACCTCCTGCCGCCCATCGCCGAGGCCATCAAAAAACTGAAGGCGGGCCAGGTCAGCGAACCGATAGCCTCCGAGACCGGCCTGCATATCCTCAAACGCGGTGCGGTGGTCGGCGCCGAGATGCTGGAGTTCGAGCGCGTGCGCGAGCAGCTGCGTCAACGCATGGTGCAGGAGGCGATGGCCAAGGTGCGCCAGGCCGCCATCGAAAAGATTGAGAAGGAGTACCCGGTCGAAACGCCGGCCGCCGAGGCGCTGGAAACCTGGCGCCGGGAATTGCTGAAACAGGCCACGCCGCCCGCCGCCAGCGCGCCGCCGCCGCCCGACAAGCCCTGACCTGCGGCCGAGGCCGGGCGCCCGCTGGCCGGTCGTTGCTGCGCCTGAAAGGAGGTTGTTATACTCGCGCGGTCCCGTGGGCTCGGAACTTGGCCCAGAGATTCAGTGCGTTAGCGGGCTTATTGAAAGGTCTTATGCATCTAGTGGGCAAGTCGAGGCGAGGGATGGCGTTACGTTGCCTGCACGCGCTGTGCGTAGCGGGTGTCGTGGCGCGTGCCGGCCTCGTGTCCGCCGCGCCGGGGGCGCTGAACGACAGCGCCGCCGATGGCCGTCCCGGCGCGGTGCGCCCGAGCTTCGATGCGCCTGCAGTCGCCGCGCCCGCGGCACTCGAACAGACACAAAACCTGGCCGCCTCGGAGCCTGCGCCAGCCACCCTGGCGGCGGCCATGGCGCCCAACGAAAATTCCCTGGCCGCGACGGTGGACCTGCCGGACGCCGCCAAGCCCGGCGCCATGCGTCCTGGCGACAAGCCGCGCGAAGCGCCGCAAGCGCCGCCGCCTGAAAGCAGTTTCAAAGTGCCGGCGCTGGTCGACCGGCCACTCGAAATCGACGACGGCGAGAAGCTCGCGGTCAAGCAATTCGTACTCGATGGCGCCATCGACCGACCTCAGCACGGGATTGCGGTGGCCGACCTGCAGGCCTTGGTTGATGCCAAGCTTGCCGAGCGGCCGGACGGCTTCACGGTCGGGCGGCTGCAGGAAGTCGCCGACGCGGTCACCAAGTACTACCGCGACCGTGGTCTGATCCTGGCCCAGGCCTTCGTGCCGGTGCAGTCGGTCGATGGCGGCGCGGTCAAGATTCAGATCATGGAAGGTCTGCTCGGCAATGTCGTGACCGAGGGCAACAAGATGTACAAGCCCAAGGTGCTGTCGCAACCGTTCACCAAGCTCATCGGCCAGCCGGTCACCAAGGAGTCCATCGAATCAGCCCTGCTGACGGTGTCGGACAATCCCGGCCTGTCGTCTTTCGGTGTGTTCCAGCCCGGCACCCGTGTCGGCACCGCCGACATCATGCTCAAGGTGCAGGACGAGAAGCGTTTCGAGTCGGCCCTGCGCTGGGACAACCATGGCATCCGCGAGACCGGCCTGAATCGCGAACTCGGGCGCTTCACGGTCAACGATCCGCTCGGTGTAGGCGACCGTTTCACCACCACCATCCAGCGCACGGTAGCGCCGCGCAACACCTGGTTTTACGCGCTGGACTACCAGATCCCCGTGGTGCGCCTGTACGACACGATGTTCGGCATCGGCGTTGATCGTAACCAGTTCGATGTCGGCGGTGATTTCCGCGACGCCAACATCCATAGCGACATCCGCAACTACAACATCTCCCTGACCAAGAATTTCGTGCGCAGCCGGCTCATGAATTTCAGCGCCACCACGCGTCTCGCCAAGAAGCGCAGCGGCACCAAGTCCGATGGCCGCAAGCAGAACATCGACAGCCTGGTGGTGGCCTCGGGCGAGTTCAATTTCGACAACGTCGATGCGCGTTTCGGCGGCTTGAACACCGCCAGCCTCGAGATCTCCCACGGCTTCAACGATTTGTTTGGCGCGATGGGCAGCAACCCGGCCTTCGTGCCGCCGACCCGCCAGGGCGGCAACGGCAAGTTCGCGGAAGGCGATTTCAACAAGGTCATGCTGCGCCTGTCGCGCTTCCAGGCGCTGACGCCGCTGTGGGACAAGCTCAAGAATCACAACCTCTTGTTCACCACCGAACTCATGTGGTCGCCCGATCTGCTGGTGCCGCTCGAGCAGTACGATGTCGGCGGTCCCGACAACGTGCGCGGCTACCGCCCGACCGAAAAGCTGTTCGACCGCGCGGTGTTCGGCTCGGTGGAGTGGATTATCAATGCGCCATTCGTGTCCGACGTGCCGGCCTTCGGCAATCGCACCTGGGGTGAACTGGTGCAGGTCTCATTCTTCTACGACGTCGCCTCGGGCTATCTCAACAGCGCGCTGACGCCGACCGAGCGCAAGGCCGAGAATTTCAATTCCGTCGGCATGGCGTTCTCGTTCAACAATCCCAAGGCGTTCTCCTCCAAGCTCACCATCGCAGCCCCCGTGGGCGGCAGCCCGCGCCCGGAGGATACCGGCTGGGGACCGAAGTACTGGCTGGACTTCAACCTGTTCTTTTAAACGGAGCGGGGCGTGCGGCGTCAGGACGACCAAGGTATTGATGAGATGCGCAAGGAATGCACGTCGGGGTCGGGCGCGATGCGGGAATATGTAACGGATTCACGGCGCTGCACTGCGCACAATGGCTGGCGTGCCGGACCGGCGGCGCGCGACGCGATTGATCAATATCTACAACACGGCCGGCGCTGCAACGCGGGCCACGGACATTCGATCACGAATGCCGCGGAGGGAGCGACCGCATGAACATGCGCAAAGACAACGCCGACATGACCGCGGCCCGCTCGCCATTTCGTCTCAAACCGCTGACCCAGGCCGTGCAAGTGGCGCTGCTGCCAACGTTGGTGGCGGGTCTCGTCAGTGCCGATGTCGCGGCCGCGCCGACCGGCGGCCAGGTGCGTGCCGGCAGTGCGCAGATCTCCCACGATGCCGCCCATGGCGTCACCACCGTCAAGCAGCGCAGCGCGCGCACCGCCATCGACTGGCAGAGCTTCAACGTCGCCAAGGGCGAGCAGGTGCGCTTCAAGCAGCCCAATGCCAAGGCGGTTGCGCTCAACCGCATTTTCGATCAGAAGCCGAGCGAGATCTTTGGTCAGGTCAAGGCCAATGGCCAGGTTGTATTGCTGAACCCCAACGGCGTGTTCTTCCGCCCCGGTGCGCAAGTGAATGTCGGTGGCTTGATTGCCGGCGCGATGCGCGTCGGTGTCGATGAGTTCATGAGCGGCCGTTACAAATTGCAGGCCCAGGACGGCAGCGATGGCCGCGTCGTCAACCAGGGCACGCTCACCGCCGCCGAGGGCGGCGAGATCGCGCTGGTCGGCAAGTCGGTGGCCAACGAAGGCGTGATCATGGCTACCGCCGGCCGCGTCAGCCTGCTGGCCGGAGAGCAGACCACGGTCGATTTCGACGGCGACGGCCTGCTGCGTTTCAAAGTCGACAAGGCGGTGCTCGACAACGCCGCCAAGCTCGAAGACCAGGTCGCCAACAGCGGACAGATCAGCGCCGACGGCGGCCAGATCATGATCACCGCGCGCGCCGCCGCCGACGTGTTCGACAAGTCCATCAACAATTCCGGTGTCATCAAAGCCGGCCGCATCGAAAAAAGCGGTGGCCGCATCCTGCTGACCGGCGTCGGCCCGACCTCGTCGGTGTTGAACACCGGCAGCATCGACGCTTCCGCCGCGCGCGTCAGCGACGACGGCGGCAGCATCAAAGTGCGCGGCGATGCCATCGAAAATCGCGGCGCGTTGACGGCCGACGCCCGCCAGGGACAGGGCGGCAGCATCGAGGTCACCGCCGAGTCCAAGGCCACGTTCAACCAGGGCAGCGAGGTATCCGCCACCAGTAGCCGCGGCAAAGGTGGACGCGTCAAGGCCAGCGCCGCACAACTCGCTTTCAATTTCGACGCAGCGGTCGACGTGTCGGGTGGCAAAGGCGGTGGCGAAGCGCTGCTCGGCGGTGACCTGCACGGCGCCAATCCCGCCATGCGCAACGCCCAACAGGTGTTCGTCGCCAGCAATGTCGACATCAAGGCCGACGCCACCGCCAAGGGCGAAGGCGGCAAGGTGGTGGTGTGGTCCGATGACATCACGCGCTTTCACGGCAGCATTTCCGCGCGCGGCGGCGCGCAGGGTGGCAACGGCGGCATGGTCGAAGTGTCGGGCAAGCAGCACCTGTTGTTTGCCGGCGCGGCCGATACCAGCGCGCCTTTCGGCACGCTCGGCACGCTGCTGCTCGACCCGACCGTACTGCACATTCGCGACACCGGCGGCGCCGGTCAGGAAGACGGTTTCCTGCCCTCGGTCGACGAGGTTGATGACAGCGCCGGCGCAGGCCAGGTCGACTCCGTCTCCTGGTCCGCCATCAATGCGCTCGGCCCGACCGCGCAGGTGGTGTTGACCGCCACCAACGACATCACCATCGAGAACATGTCCGGTGGCACGACCACCCTGACGCTCGCGGCCGGCGGCACGCTGACCGTCACTTCGACCCTGGGCAACATTCTGTTCAACACCACCACCGACACGCTCAAGACCAGCGGCGGCGCGGTGACCTTTAACACCCTCGTCGGCGGCATGACGCTCGGCAACTTCGACACCACCGTCTCTGGTGGCAACGGTGCGCTGAATTTCAACTCCGCCGGCAACCTGGTGTTCGGCAACATCAAGACCGGCGGCGCGGCGTTGACGGTCGATATCGCCAGCGGCAAGTCCGCGAGCCAACGCGCCGCGACCACGCTGCAGGGTTCGACTTCGCTGATCAAGGCCGGCCTCGGTACGCTGACGCTCGACCAGTCCAACAGCTACGTTGGCGCCACCACCATCAACAACGGTGTGCTGGCGGTGACCCTGGCCGATGCGCTCGGCGGCTCGGGCGGCGCCAGTGGCACCACGGTCAACAGTGGCGGTGTGCTTGAAATCAACAATGTCGCCATCGCCGCCGAACCGATACGGCTGGCCGGTGGCACCTTGCGCGGCAGCGGCGTCGCACCGAGTGTCGACAGCGACATCGCGCTGACCGCCAACAGCATCATCGACGTGACCGGCGCGGAACTGGTGTTGAACGGCGTGATCAGCGGCGTCGGTTTCGGCATCGAAAAGAAGAGCGCCGGCCTGCTGACGCTCAATGACGCGAGTTCCTATTCCGGCACCACCATCATCACCGACGGCAGCATCATCGCTGGTGTCGACAATGTGTTTGCCAACAGCGTGCTCAACATCGCCGGCGCCACCGCGCGCTTCGAGATGGAGACCACCAATCAGCGCATTGCCGGACTCGCCGGCAACGGTGTGGTCAGCAACGATGAGCCGGGCGCCAACCTGGTGACCCTCACCATCGACGGTGGCGGTGGTCAGACTTTCAGCGGCACGTTCTTCGACAACACCGCCGACGATATCTCGGTGGTGAAGACCGGCGCCGGCGCCCAGACCTTCAGCATCGGTGCGGCGACTTTTGCCGGCGATCTCACCATTGACGATGGCACGCTCAGCATCACCACCGCCAACGGCCTTGGCGAAGCCGCCAAGGGCACCGTGGTTGAAGGCAACGGCACGCTCAACCTCAACAACCTGAGCTTGGCCAGCCTTGAGGCCATCGAAATTTCCGGCAGTGGCATCGGCAATATTGGCGCCTTGACCGCCACTGGCACCTCGTCCATTGCCGCCAGCAATACCTTGCTGATGGGCGCCGATGCGACCATCGGCGGCGGCGGCACGCTGACCTTGTTGACCGTGCTCGATAACGATGGCGCGCGCGCCCTGACCAAGACCGGCAGCGGCACACTGATCCTGGCCGCCGACAACAGCGCGTCCTTCGTCAGCGCCACCGGCACCATCACTATCAATGCCGGCGCCATCAAAGTGACCGACGCCGGCGCACTTGGTGACGCCTTGGGCGGCACCACCATCGCCAACGATGCGGTGCTCGAATTCGCGCTCGGCGGCAGTGCCACGGTGACCGAGAACCTCAGCTTCGAGGGCAATGGCGCCGCGGCAGGCGCGGCCTTGATCCATTCCGCCGGCAATACCCTGACTTTGACCGGCAGCATCACGCTGACCAATGTCGCGCTCGCCAACGACGCCACTGTCAGCGTCTCGAACGCCGCCGGCGTGATGAAGGTCAACGGCATCAGCGACGGCCTGGCGACGCTGGGCCTGACCAAGATCGGCGCCGGCGCCCT